>CAZVFX010000117.1:0-2862 GCA_964626565.1 uncultured Myxococcales bacterium | reverse complement strand
CTGATTCGTGACACCTTCCGTCGCTTCAGCGACGAGAAGATCAAGCCCGTCGCCGCCGCGCTGGATGAGGCGCACGAGTATCCCCACGACCTGATGTTGCAACTGGGAGAGCTGGGTTTCTTCGGCCTGCGTTACCCTGAATCCGATGGCGGCTCCGGCCTCGATTTTAACACTTACTGCCTCGCTATCGGGGAGATCGCAAGGGGCTCGCTGTCCCTCGCCGCATGTGCGGCCATGCAGTCGCTGATGGGCACCAACTTTCTGCAGCAACTAGGTGGCGCTGAACTGAAAGAACGCCTGTTCAAACCCGCCCTTGCTGGGAAGAAACTGGGGGCCATCTGCATTACCGAGCCCAACGCGGGCAGCGACCTTTCGTCCATCGCGACTCACGCCCGCAAAGTGGAAGGGGGCTATCTCATAAACGGTCAGAAGATGTGGGTGACTGCGGCCACCGTCGCCGACTTCTTCACCGTATTCGCCCGCACCGGAGAGGAGAAGAAACTCACCATCTTCCTTGTCGAGAAGGGCTCTGATGGTCTGGAGGTGGGAAAAACAATTGAGAAGATGGGGGTAAGAGCCGCGCCCACCTCGGAGCTGGCGTTGGATGACTGCTTCGTGCCCGATACCCACCGGCTGGGGGAAGAGGGCGACGGCGAAGCAGAGCTTCGAAAGCTGTTGGCCCGGATCAGGGTGATGACCGGGGCGCTGGCCCTGGGCGTCGGGCGGGCCGCGCTGGACGATTCCATCCAATACGCCGCGGAGCGCAAGCAGTTTGGAAGGCCTATTAACCGGTTCCAGGCGGTCCAGAGCCGCCTTGCGGAAATGGGCACCCAACTGGAGGCCGCCATCCACCTGGTGAGCTACGCGGCCTGGCTCATCGACTCAGGCAAGACGCCCATGAAAGAGTCGGCCATGGCCAAGCTGTTTGCGACCGAGGCCGCTACCGACATATGCGACCAGGCCACCAGGGTTTTTGCATCTTACGGCTTTGCCATGGAATACCCGGTGCAGCGTTATTTCCGGGACATCCGGTTCACCCTTTACGGCGGTGGCACCAGCGAGATCTTGAAGCTGCTCATCGCCAGGGAGATGTCATAGGTGAAAGACGACCTGAAACCAGTTGTCAATGAATCCGGTATCGAAATTGAACCCATCTACACAGCCGATCAGTTGAGATCCGCCGACAGTGCCGTTGAGCTCGAAGAACCGGGGGAGTATCCGTTTACCCGAGGTATCCACAAGCACATGTACCGCAAGCGCCCGTTCACCATGCGCCAGTACGCCGGATTCGGCACGCCTGAGGAAACCAACAAGCGGTTCCATTATCTTATCGGACATGGCCAGACCGGCCTCAACGTGGCCTTCGACCTGCCTACCCAGGTGGGCCTCGATTCCGACGCTGAGCTTGCCCGGGGAGAGGTGGGACGCGTCGGTATGTCGGTGGACTCGCTAAGGGATTTCGAGATCGCGTTCGACGGTATCGACCTCGAGAAGATCACCGTCTCCCTCACCATCAACGGTTCCGCCGCGGTGCTGATGGCCATGTATTTCGCCCAGGCGGAAAAGCGCGGCTACGACCTGACCCGGCTACGGGGCACGGCCCAGAACGACATACTTAAGGAGTTCGTGGGGCGGGGCACCTGGATTTTCCCAGTCGACTCCTCGGTCGGGCTGGTGGGCGACACCATAACTTATTGCGCCCGGCACGTGCCGCTGTACAGCCCGGTGAGCGTGTGCGGCTATCACATCCGGGAATCGGGAGCCAACCCGGTGCAGGAAATGGCATATGCATTCTGCATTGCCAACGCCTACATCGACCACGTCCTTGAACGCGGTATGGACATCGACCGATTCGCTTCCCGTCTCTCCTTCAACTTCGATATCCACGGCAATCTCTTCGAGCAGGTGGCCAAGTTCCGGGCGGGAAGACGGTTGTGGGCGAAGAACGTAAAAGAACGTTACGGTGCGAAAAACCCGAAGTCCATGTGGCTTAGGATGATTGCCGGGGGCGGCGGCGGCGGGCTCACCATCGAGCAGCCGGAGAACAACATCGTGCGGGGCGCCTATTATGCCCTTATCTCGGCGTTGTCGGGCACCCAGACCATGGCGTTGTGTTCATATGACGAGGCTTACACCATTCCGTCGGAGCGGGCCGCCCGGCTGTCGCTGCGCACCATGCAGATCCTCATCGAAGAGATGGGCTTGTGCGACACCGTCGATCCCTTGGCCGGCTCCTACTACGTGGAGACCCTGACCAACGAAATGGAGAAGAAGATCTCCGAGATCATGGCCGAGGTGGACGGGCAAGGGGGAATCGTCAAGGCCATTGCCGAGGGCCACGTACAGAGCGCGGTATCGAGGCAGGCTTACGAGGAGTTCAGGCGCATCGAAGCGGGGGAAATACGAAAAGTCGGCGTCAACTGTTATCGGGCGGAGGAGGAGGAGCAGGAGGACGTGGAATTGCATCCCTATCGCGACGATGACTGCCGGGCGCAGATTGAGAAGCTGGAAATGGTGCGCAACGAGCGTGACGGAGCCAAAGTGAGCGCCGCGCTCGACCGCATCCTTGAGGACGCCGGCGCGGGCAACAACGTCATGCCTTCCATCGTAGATGCGGTCAAGGCGTATGCCACTGTTGGCGAAATAACGGATCGGCTGGTCAAGGTGTTCGGCCGGTTCCAGGAACCGATCAGGTTTGATTGATATGAGCGCTATCCAACACTACTTTGCACCCACGGGCGTCGACGACGCGGTTCGCCTTCTGGCGCAGGGGGAAACCACCGTTCTGGCCGGTGGGACCGACCTGATGCCCCAAACCAGCAGGGGGGCGGTAGGATTCAAGCCGCGGCTTCTCAACATCAG
>CAZVFX010000116.1:0-22502 GCA_964626565.1 uncultured Myxococcales bacterium | reverse complement strand
CAGCCGCTTGTCATCAAGAAGTCGTTGACTCTGGCCGGCATGGGGCATTTCAATGCCGCGGCGGGTGGTTTTGTAGACAAGACAATCATCGTTGTCGAAGACTCTGCCGCCTTGTCGGTGCAGTCAGCCGCGGATGTAACCATTCGGGGTCTTACCATCAAGGACCCCACGGTGGCTGGGATCAGTGTGCACGATGCCACCGATCTCGAGATCAGCAACAACCATGTTGAGTTTGCCCAGGCAGACTCGGCCGGGTTGTTCGGACACGGCATTTCCGTTGCGGGCAGCACAGGCGTACTTCTGTCTGAGAATCTGGTGGAGAAGAGCGCGGCGGTGGGTGTGCTGGCCCAGGATTCGGTTGTGCAGGTGAAGGACAACCGGGTTTCCTGGAACGGACAGGGCATCCGCGTCACCAACTGCCCGCCGGTGGATGCGACGACGAGTGACGATGACGTGACGCCGGTGGAGATTATCGGCAACAGCGTTGATCTCAACGCCATGTGCGGCGTCAACGTGCTTAGCTCAATCGCGGTGATCGAGGGTAACGACATCCTCGATACGCGCGTGGCGGAAGGGGACGTTGAGGGCATCGCGGACGGGGTGCTGGTCTCCAGGTCTGAGGCGGTTGGAGCGCGTACGTCAAGAGTATGGCTGGGAGGTAATACGGGGCAAGGTGAGGGCAACGTGATCGCCGGTTCCGTGCGAGCCGGCGTGCTGGTGAGCGGAGGCAGCCGCATTGAGCTGTTTGTGAACAACATCGTCGAGGAGAACAGTGGAAGGGGAGTGTGGATACAGGGCCAGTCGAGCGTGAAGTCCATGGTTTCCAACACTATCGGCAGGAACGCACTGGTGGGGATCGGCCTGACGGAAGGCTCCGACGCGGTTATCGGCAGTGGCGGTGAGGAGAAGTTCAACCTTATTTTTGAGACCTTCGCGTTGCAGACGGTGATTGGTGGTGCGACCGTGGAGATCGGAGACGGAGTAGGAGTCTTCTTCGATTCAAAGGTGACTGTTCAGCACAACAAGATCCTGGATAACGTTCGCTCCGGCGTAATCCTGGACGATCCGGATGCGGGTGCGGTTTTTGTTGGCAACAACCGGGTGGACGGTGGCCAGTACGGTATCGTGGTGCAGGCTGAGGAAGGGGCCGAAGTTCCTGCTGCGAAGATCGTCGACAATTACGCTAACGCACTTTCGGCCGAAACCTGTTCCCCGCCCAGTTGCGTAGCGCTGGAATCGTCGGAGATGATTGCCAACTATGACGAGTTTCCGCGGTTGGGTGTGCTCGATGACCCGGTGAGCCTGCCCTGCTTTCCACCGCAGTGCACCGACTGATCCCGTAGCGTCTTCTAGTTGAAGTTGGTTGTGTCCAGAATCCGGGCAAACACGTCTCTCCGGTCGCCCTGAACGCCGGCGCCTTCCCACACCAAAGCAACTCCCCCACCACCGAGGGGAATAAGGCCACGCACCGTGTGGTCGCCCGCGACATCGAAGTTGAGCATGCGTTCTGTCCCGATTCGCGTCCCGTCGCCTGCAAACATGCTGGTCATCACCGAGCTGCCCGCTCCTTCCTGCCCCTGGTCGATCCAGGCGACCACGAAACCGGAAGGTGTAGTGGTGACCCTTGCCAGCCACTGGTGCCCGGTTGTGTTGGCATTGACGCGGAATTCCTCCCCTACCCGCTCGCCGGAAGGTCTGAGGAACTGTCCGTAAACGCCGCGACCGGAACCGTCCTGCTCCTCGCTGGTCCAGGTTACCAGAACCTGGTCGGCCGAGGACGCGACCGCAGGGTAGCGCTGGCGGTTCCTCACGTGAGTGTTGACTACGAACGGCTCGGTGACCGGAGTACTCTGCGCGTCGAAGAAGCGCGCAAATATGCCGAACGGTTCACGCTCATGGACCGACTCTTCTTCCCAGACGATGCAGAAGCCGCCTCCCGGAAGGGGAGAGACAGCCGGGAATCGCCTGCGATTGCATTGTGGGGAGCCAGGCTGGAGCACCGGTCCGACGCGGCGGCCGGTGGCGGCAAAACGTTGTGCGAAGACTGTGTCCGGACACAACTCTCCAGTCCCGTGCCAAACGACGATAAACCCGCGCTTGTCAAGAGTCGCCGCAGCGGTGAGTTGCTGGTGGCCTTTCTGCCAGTTGGTGTTGACCAGAAACTCACTACCCTCGAGAGTTCCGTCGGTTTGCAGCAGTTGGCCATAGATTCCCCATCCGTCGCCGTCCTGGCCTTCGCTGTTCCACAGCACAGCATATTGCCCTTTACCGTACCCGGCAACAACCGGCATGGCCTGGTCACCCGGAGTGTACTGGTTGATGAGTATTTCAGGACCGCCATCTTCCAGTGTGTTTCCGAAGACTCGGGCGTATACGTCGTAGCCCGCAGCACTGGAGTGGTCGCTGCCCCAGGCAACCAGAAAATTGCCGTTGTCGGCAGCAGCCAGTGAGGGATAGAGTTGTTGCCCCGAAACGGTGGTATTGACCCGAAAGTCACGGGAGGAAGACGGCCGCTGGAAGAAGTACCAGCCTGCCAGCAGGACGCACACCAGAAGGGCGGCGGCCGTTACCACTGCCGGACGGCGCCACAGCGGCGGCTGAGGAGCCGGGGTGGGAGTCTGTGGGGCGGGGTCCCCGCCCAGGGCGTTGACGACATAGCGTACCAGACTGTCGGTGGCAGTCGGACCGTGGGAAAAAACCTGGCGTTTGCGCAATTGTACGGGAAGTTCAGCCGGGCCCGGACCGTCTGCATAGACAAATAGCGCGCCCGCCGGCTTGCGGCCCTCCACGATTTCGTTGAGGAACGTGTCCCATTCCTCCTGCACCCATCTTGAAGACAGGTTCTCGGCAGATGAGCCGACCACAATCAGGACTGTGGCTGTATCGAGAGCCTGAAAGATCTTGTGGCGGTATTCCGAGGCCCCCTGCTCCTCCAACGTAACATTGCTGAAGAACACAGTGAGCCCTTCGGCCACGAGACGCTTGTGTATCCGGGCGGCGTGCTTGCTGTCTATAGTCGGTTTGCCTTGGCCGTCGGTGTTCTTGAATGAGATGAATACCTGGTGGCCTTCGGTCATGATTCTCAGAACTGCCACTTCAGTACGAAAGTCGGCTGGAAGTAGTCGAGGTTGGCCGCATCACGATCAGTGCAGCCGTCATCGTCGCATATCTCACCGGATTCATCTGTGTTGTAGATGAGATCCAAGTTGAAGCCGGCGAATCGGCCCTCCACAAACTCCCAGTGGACACCGGTGGTAAGCTTCACGTTGGTGAATCCAGACCAGTGGAAATTCGAGGTCGTCAACCAGGAATTGTAGTAACCGGGGCTGGATTCCGTCCCGCTGGCTGACCAGTCCACGTCCAAGCGGGAATATCCCGCCCCGATGCCGCCATAAAACTCCCCGTCGTCGAAGACGTGGAAGAGACGCAGCGTCGGCATGATGGTGGTTGTGACGATATACCCCTCGTCGGCTTCAGTCGGGGTCAACATCCCCACGCTCACATCTAGAGCGACGCTCACCAGATTGCTCAACCGTACTCCCGGAGAAAGGAACCCCAATACGTGCATTCCGATGTCGTCGCAATCCCGGTCACCACTATCGATGCACATGTTCACGCCCGCGCCCAGCATCAGCTCGAAGGGTGCATGCTCGGGCTCATCATCTTCGCCCCGCCACGATTGAGCGGCTGCAGTGGTCGAGAAGGCAAGCAGCAACGGCAGGCACAGGATCACAACTACACGGTGGGGCATAGATTCCTCTTCGGGTGGGATGGCTCGGAAAGGTACTACTCGAGTTCGGCTTCGATTTCCCAGGATACCAACTGGCCTTCGTCCATGCCGGCGCTGTCGACGATGGAGAGTGTCCAATCGCCCTTGATGGTAGCGCCGTTGAAGGAATTCAGCGGATAGGTCTTGGAGATGTCGTCTGCGCTGCCGCCCTCACGGTCGTGAAGGGTCTGCACCTGGGTGCCGTTGGTGAGCTTCACCGTCAGGTCGCCGATGTAGGTGTGCTCGATAGCCACGGTCACTTCAAAGCTCCGGATGATCCCTTCGTCGGGGATGCTGATCAACGACTCGATGCCCGTGGCATCGTCGTCGGGGATCTCCACGGAATTGTCGTTGGAGAAGGTCTTGGTGGCGGCCGGCGGAGCCTGGGTGTCGGAGATGTGGAGTTGGAAGTTGGTGAGCGTGCCCAGGTCCTGGCCCGCGTGATCCGAAATCTTCAGCGTCCATTCGCCCTTGCCGTTCTCGCCGTCAAATTCGTGCACGGCCAGGGACAGAGCGATGTCATCGTTGCCGCCGCCGGTGCGGTTGTGCAGGTTCACCTCGGTGCCGTTGTGCACCAGCACGACCTTCAGGTCGCCGATGTAGGTGTGGGTGATATCCACGCTGACCTTCAGGCCGCCAATGGTGATGTCCTCATCGATGGAGGTGGAATAGCTGATTCCGGTGGCATCGTTGTCGGGAATAGCGACCTCAGTGGGCCCGCCGAAAGTCTTGATGTTCTCGTCCGGCTGATCCGGCTCCGGATCCTTGATGGAGGAGTCCAACAGCGATTTGACGTTGGCATAGGTCATGTTGGGGTTGCCGCCGTACTGCCGAATAGGCAGCCACAGGAAGTCGGGATGGGTGGACATGGTATAACCCATCCACTCGCCGCCCACGATGTTGCCGTCGGCATCGATTTCGAGGATGTACTCATAGTGGTCGGTGCGCGTGTACTTGGCGATGTTCCCGGCCAGAGGGCCCTCGTCCGTGTTGCTGGACTCGGTGATGTAGTCTACGTCCATCTTGACGTAGATCCACTTCACTGCTTCCGGGCTGTCGAATACATCGTGGAATTTCTTGCCGGGATGCTCCAGCTTCTCCATGGCCTGCTCTTCCGTCACTTCCTCTTCCTTGAGGATCTGATAGCCCAGGATCGGCTGGTTCCACACCTGGTAACCTTCAGTGCGGTCTTCGGCAAAGGAACGCTTCATCTTGCCGAGCATGTTGGTGATGACCACGTGGAAGCTGCCCGGGTTGGTGTCCCGGCAGGCGCTGTTCAACGCCCTTCCCTGGTCGTCACGCTCAACTTCCTTATCGTTGCAACGGTCGCCAAGCATGTGGGCGGAGGAGCGGTCGTACATGGTGATCATCAGCGCCTTGATGTCCGAGGTGCTGAACTCAACGCCGTTTACGGTCACCGGGTGCTGCGGCTCGGGCTCGATGATGGCAGCCGGGACCCAGGCGTGGCACAGCCCCCACCAGGTCTCGATGCCGTCGTAGTCCTCGTCGCACTCATCGGTTTTGCCGTCGCCGTCGTCGTCCATCTTGTTCCGGGCCTTCCAGTTGCCCTTGTTCTTGTGCTGCCAACGGGCGGCCGGACCCAGGTGATCGTAGTAGTCGTCGTGGGTATCGGCAATGAGGCCGTCCTTGCAGTCGATGTGGGTGTCCATGGGCATGAGTTCCATGTTCGGCGTCCAGTTGTTGAAGGCCACATCGTACTTCTCCACCGGGGACAACTCCTGCACGCCGTGGTAACGGACGTTGCTTGAGTCTTCGTAGTAGGACCAGTAGTCCGACGGCCAGGGAGTCTGCTCCGCACGGCCCGTGGCATACTGCTTCAACTCGTCGTAGTTGTACTCAAAGTCAATCTGGAAAGAGGTCGGGTTGTTGGCCGGATTCCACTGGTCGGCCTTGTTGCCGTCCTTACCGTTGGACTCGGGCTTTGCAACCGCTTCTTCTTCGCCGGACTCGGCGCCGCACTGAACCAGTGCAACCGCCAACACGAGACCGAGGAGAACCAAAAGTAACTTCTTCATCATGCACCCCCTTGTATTTAAGGCTCTTTTTGATGTCATGGTAGAAGCCAATACACAAAATTGCGGCCGAGCGCAAGTTAAACAGGAAAGAAAAGGTACGAGCCCGCGGGTACGACAGGGGTCGTACAGCTTGGCAGGCGATCTGAAACCGGTGGCCTTCGGCTGCGGCAAACCACTGCTCAGGGGCGCCGCCCAACAGCAAAATCTACTGATAATGCGAGGAATCCGTAGGTGTTTGCGGGATAATGCTAAATTTCCCATTGACTTGGTGGGGTTCCTCCACAGTAATCGATGGTAGGAACACCGAAGTAAACCAACAAGTGGGGGCAGCCATGATACTCGGAGTCGTTTTTGGGACAATTCTGATCGGTGTAGTCGTGAGCCTTGGTATCAGCTCTTTGTCCAGGAATGTAGGGGACAATTAGTCTCGCGGGGCGCGGCGCAGGAGCCATCCGTCCGAGAGCAGCAACGCCGCAGGCAGTAGCACCAGGTCCGCAACCAGCGCAGCTAGAATCACAACCGCACTGACTAGGCCGAAGTTGGAGTTGGGCGCGAAGCTCCCCAGCAACATGATGAAGAAGCCACCGGCCAGCACCAGGCTGGTGATAATTATGGGCCGGCCGGTTTCAAACATCGCGGAGGCGACGGCATCCTCGACGGTACTCCCCGCGCGAATGGCCGCGGTGAAGCGCGTCAGAAAATGGATGGTGTCATCCACAATGAGGCCCAACGCCACGCTGCCGATCATCACCGTACCGGTGTCCAGGTTGATGTCCATGGCCACCATGAAAGCCAAACCGAAGATTATTGGGCAGAAGTTGGGGATCATGGAGAACAACCCTATGCGCACCGTGCGCAGCAGCATCATCATCAGCGCAGTGATGGAGACGAAAGCGAGGATCAGGCTCCAGATCTGGCTGTCGAGCAGATACTTCTCCATGTCGCTCATGAGCTTGACAAAGCCGGTCATGCGGAAAGTCGCGCCCGTGTCCCTGGCGAGTTTGGCCATGCGCTCTTCAACCACCGGCAGCAAGTGCACGAATTTCTCGGCCTCGGACAGGTTGACGCGTCCGGTGAGCCTGCCGGTGGAGTAGTTGTCCTGCACCAGGCTCTCGAAATCCTGCTGACCTTCCATGATGAGATAATACTGGGCCGCAAGTTTGCGAGTATCCGGTAGCAGGCCGCCCGCCTTCCGCTGCCAGACGCGGTCAAGCTCTTTCAGGAAGTCGGCAATTGAAACCACCTTGGTGACCCCGGGAAGAGACTCCAGCCAGCGTGAGAACTTGTCCAGCCGGGAGAGCAGGTCCGGATCCTTGAGCAGGTCCTGTGAGCCGGAGATCATGAATTCCACCGTGGTGCTGCCTCCCAGCCGGCGGTCAACCTCTTCGATGCTGGTTCGTACCGGGTCGCCTTTGTGGAAGTAGTTGAGCGCGTTGGCGCCGACAGTCAGGTGGTTCATGGCGAAACCGCTGGCCACCAGGATTACGACCCCCAGGGCAACCGTGATCCGGGCCTGGCGCCGGGATGGCCGAGCGAGATATCTGACCAACTTCCCGACCAACCTGCCCCCATCACCGTGGGGTAGGACCTTGGCGATGCGGACGTGCAGTAGCAGGGGCGGAACCAGGGTGAAACTGAGGATGAACGCAGCGGCTACGCCGAAAGCAGCCAGGGCCGCGAACTCCCGCACAGGTCTTAGATTGCTCACCTGGAGCGCGAGCAAGCCCACCACCGTCGTCGCGCTGGTGAACAGGCAGGGCACGAACAGGTTGCGCATGGTCTCCTTCACCGCCTGAGACTTCTCGTGGCCCTCGCCCAGACAGCGCAAGTACTCGGACAGCACGTGGATGGAATCCGCCACGCCCACGGTAAGGATGAGCGCCATTATGACGCCGGAGATGACCGTGATGTTCGCGCCGGCGAGGTACATCGCAGCGTGGGACCACAGCATCGCCACAACCACAACGGACAGCGGCACCAGCGCCGCAGTCACGGAACGGTAGACAAGGAAACAGATGAGGAGCACCAGTAGCACACAAGCCGGCAGCAGTACTGCCATATCGCGATAGCTGTACTGAAAGAAAGCGTCGTCAATGGCCGGCGAACCGGCGAAGTGTATCTCAAGCCCGGCACCGCGCTCCGGTTCCACCAGCTTGCGCAGGTCATCCATAAACTCGATTTTGTCTTCTACGTTATTGGACTCAGGTTTCAACTCAACCAGGATCGCAGTGCCCCGCCCGTCCGGAGCGACCAGGGTGCCGGTAAGCAGGCTCAACTCCCGCGCCCGCTTTCGAAGCGTCTCGGATTCCGCCTCGTTCTGAGGCTGCGAGCCCACCAGCGGTGCGACTCGAACCGCGCCGTCGGTTCTCTCAAAGGTACTTACGTTGGTGAGTGAACTGACTCTGTAGACATGCTCAAGAGGTTCGGCTCCTTTAGTTATCCTGTCGATTGCAGCTACTACTTCCGGGGCATAGACATCAGGGGCAAAAAGGGCCACGACGGTGAGTTCGTCAGCCCCGAATCGCTCCAGGAACTCTTTGTACCCGGCCAGGTTCGGGTCGCCCTCGAGAAACCACGTTTCGATGGAATTGTCGAATTGAAGGCCGGACGCGAGCCACGCAGCCAGGATGGAGAGCAGAATGACCGCGGCATAAATGGCCTTTCGCCACTTGAGAACCGCGCGTGGAAGTCGCTCCCTCATTCTTTGGACCTCTTTCCCCACAGCACTCTCTCGTGAGCAGCCAGCGCCCCCTGTAAGACCCCTTCCGCAGCCACCCTGGACAGCAACTTGTACTCCACCGGATTGCCCGTGAAAGTACGGTAGAGCCAACGCTCCATCCTGCCACCAAATCCTGCTACATCCGCAACGCTGTCACCCAGGACCAACGTGGTCTCGTGCAAGTCGAAGGTCTGTTTGACCTGTTCCTGAGTTGATAGCTCAAAGCTCATGGTAGCGGGGTAAGACTCACCCGTCTCCGGGTGACTCACCAGCTCACTCGTGTGCGCTATCGAGTTGAATTCTACGGGCGCTGATTGTCCCTCGCTCAGCCAGGCCAACTCTACGGCATCTTCCTCGCCCTTGTACGCAAAGAGCGGGCGGTTCCAGATGAACGCACCACGGTCGGAAAGCGCCCTTCCCCACAACAGCTCCTTCAGCGGCACCCGCCACGGCGGCACATCGGTCTGCACGAAGTCGTGGTAACCTAAACCCCGGAACTCTCTCTCCAGCGCGCCGAGTCTTACCGTCCCGGTGACCACGGCTCGGGGTACGGGCACCTTCCAGAGCAGCCGGCGTTTTCGCCACCTGAATAGGACTCCCTCATCTGCGGGTGTCCAGGGCGGATCAAGTGGGCTCCATTCCAGAGCTATGCTCTCGTCACCTTCCTGCCAGCGAAAGCGGCATCCTTCCGCACCGGTACTAAGCTCCCCTGCCCCGAACGTTGCCGTCAGGCGGTCGTCAGCCACTGTGATCTGGTTGCGCCGGTACTGAAAATCACGTGTAATGGTGCGCTGTCCGGGGAGGGTCAGGGAGGCGACTACCTGGCCGGAACGTCGGCCGGAGAGGGTGATGTCTGCGAAGTAGACGAACAGGAAAGTGCCGTCTTCGAGTTGTGCGTCGAAGTACCATTTTTCGAAATGAAACCACTTTCGGTATGGAACCAACCCCACCCCCGCTACTGGAGTTTTCTCAGAAAGCTGATGGCCAACATAGCCGAGCTGTTCTGGGAAGGCATGTACCGGGAGATGTCAACACCGTTCTCTTCAACATACGCGGCGCCCTCGTCAAGAATCTGCAGCGCCCGGTCGATTTCGGTGCGAGTCATCAACAGGGGCGGCAGCAGCCGCATCACGCCGGACAGAGCCGAGTAGCCCAGCACCGCACCCCGCCGGAGGCACTCAGCCTCCAGAGCCAGGCTCAGCATGGGGTCCGGTTGCCCGCTGCCGTCACGAGAGACCACATCAACTCCTACCATCATACCCCTACCCCGCGCACGGTCGAGTATGGTGCGCCCCTTCGCGAGCTGGGTTAGAGAGTCCAGCAAGTACGCCCCCGTTTCCTCGGCCAGGGCCAGGAGACCTTCGTCCCGGATCGTCTTGATCACTGCGATGGCAATCGCGGCGCCAAACGGGTCGAATGAATGACTGCTCATGTTGGCCAGGGGGGCCTGCAGGCATTTCTGCTCGATCTTGCCAGTGGTTATCACCGCGGCAACGGGAAAACCGTTACCCAGTCCTTTTGAGGCTACAATAATGTCGGGAACAACGCCGCTGTGCTCCATGCCCCACCATTTGCCCGTTCGGCCCAGGCCCGTCTGCGCCTCGTCCGCAATAAGGAGCGCACCGTACTTGTCGGCCAGGGCCCGAATGCGAGTGAAAAACTCGTCGGGCGGGACGACGATGCCGCCGGAACCCATGACCGGCTCCACCAGAAATGCCGCAATCGCACCGGTGCTCTCTTTCTCCAACGCATCTTCCCCCATGGACACGCACCGTAGATTGCACTCGGGGTGAGCAAGGCCCAGCGGGCAGTGAAGACAGTCGGGAGCCGGGAAACGGTGTAGGCCCGCGGCGCGGGTGCCCAGACCCTTTATGAATCCTACGTAGTCGGAAAGCGACAGCATCTCGTGGGTGCAACCGTAGTATCCTTTGCTGACTCCGACCAGCTCGTGGTTTCCGGTGGCGGCCCGCGCAATTCGCACCGCCATCTCGTTGGCCTCGCTGCCGGTGGAACATAGGATCACCTTGTCCATTCCTTCCGGAGTGATAGACCCGATCTGTTCGCAAGCCTCCAGCACCGCGGCGCCGAAAAACCGGTTGCCGAGATGAACGATTTTGCCCGCCTGCTCGGCCGCTGCCTTGACCACCGCAGGGTGGCTGTGGCCCAGCAGAACACTCAGTTGCCCCGAAGCCAGGTCAAGGTACTCTTTGCCTTCGCAGTCTCGCAGGACGCAGCCTTTTGCAGATTCTATTACTGCATCGAAATAGGGATAAAGCGTGAACAGGCGATCATGGTTCTCCATCGCTACCTCTCCTTGTGCAAATTCTTCAGGTGCCATTGCCAGCGCCATGGGCTTGAGCGTGCGAACAACAACTGAACCACCCCGCTGCCAATGCCCAACTGCAGAGTATCATTTCTTTCCGTGGTGACGGAACGGATTTCAGACAGCGGGAAAACAGTTACGTCGCCATCCCCGGTCCATTCCAGCCGATGGGGGAACAGGGTAGCCGTCCCTACCCCCTTGGATTCCAGCCTGCGCATGGTATGCGCCGCATGGGGGTCTGCCAGAAGCTCGCAGTTTGCGGTTGCGATAGCCTCGCCTCCCGCAAAAGGAGCGGGTGGTTCCGGGGATCGGCGGACCCAACCGGCGAGAGTGTCCCGCTCGCCGGCGCGTTCCTCCGGAGTGACCAGGGTAAGGTCGCCGCCCGCGGCGTCAAACCGGGCGGTACACGCGCCGCAAGACAGCCATCTGTTCCCGTCGAAGAGCAGCGACTCTTCGGTGCCGCATATCGGGCAGCGCCACAACACGAGTTCGGGCCTGGCACCCGGGAATCTTGTAATGTCCACCGACGGCTCCTCAGGATCGCGCAGGGATGCGATACGGTCCCGCAGAACGTGTGCCGCGGCCGTGGAAAGATCGCCGCCCTCACCGGCCCGCGCTTCTGCTTCTGCCGCCAGATCAAAGGCTGGCCCCACCTGCGCCGTGACCCTAACGCTCCTGTCCGGCCGGGGCGCCCATCTGGGCCACAAACGGTACGAACCGCGAAACGCAACGGGCACAATGGTGCAACCGAACTTGAGCAGGTTGTTCGCCACTCCGGCAGCGGGCACGCTCATTTCCCCGGTCCAGGAACGCTCACCTTCCACCGCGATCCCTACCGCACCTTCCAACGCGAACTCCGCGGCCAGTGCCTTACCTGCCGCAGAATCGGCGCAGAACCGGCGGGTAGGCACCGCACCCATGAATTTCATGAAGAACCTTGAGGCAGGCCCTCGGAACACCTCGGCAGTTACCGGAACGGCCATGGACCGCCCGGGTACGTACTGGGCAAAGAAGAAGTCGGGGTAGCTGCAATGGTCGGAAATGAACACCGAGGCGCCGCGGCGGGGCACATGTTCAACACCTTTCACACGAATCCTGAACACAATGCGGAACAGGAAGAGTACCAGTTGCCGGACGCATGCGCGCACGGGGATGGGCACGAACGCGGCCACGCGGGTGCGATAAAGTCTGTATTGATCGCCGAAGCGTTCTACCAGCATCGGCTCTTCGTACAGCTTCACCCAGGTGAAAAACCAGATCACCGCGACTATGGGGACCACCACAAGGGAAAGGCCCTTCGAACCCAGGGCCAGGCCTGAACCCGCAGCCATGAAGACATAGCCGGTGTAAATGGGATGACGGAACCAGCGATATGGTCCAACCGCTACGAATCGTTCCGGTGGCAGGGATGAAATGGGCAGCCCCTTGCCCTTTGTTTTGAGGAGAACCATCGCCCACATGGCAATGGCCAGGCCCAAGAGCGCGGCCAGCGCACCCGCGCCACGGACGCACGGTTCCGGGGTCCGGAATTCCAGCAAGCCATCCACCCAAAGCCCCGCGTAGTAGAGCCCGGCAGGAAACGCGCACCAGAACAGTAGAAGGTTGAGAACTACGATGGACAGTCTCCGGGCGGACGTCACTTTCAGGAACTCCTGTTTCTGCCGGTACATCTGTGCACAAAAACAATAGCAGGACTGTTGCCGCCGCGCAATCAGCCCGCGATGGCCTGTTGTGCTCTACCTTTGATCAGGCCATAATGGCTGTCTGGAGGTTCGGGGTAAGAGATGGCGAATGCACAACCGGCCGAAAACTGCACTACAAACGCCGGGGTGGTCTATCGCGGCCTGCACAATCGGGTTGTGCTCTTTCGCACGCGACATTTCACCGTGGTGAACTTCGGATTGCTGGTTGGACTGGCCGGCGTGGTACTGGCCTGGGTCAGCACGGCCCGGTTGAGCGCAGTTGGTTTCTCCGCCGCCTCGTACGCACCCTTCCTGTTCCTAGTGATTCCATTGCTGATCGTAGCCGGCTCCCGCCTTCTGGAGGTGCTGGTCAACTGGAAGGAGGTGCTGCGTAATCCGGGTGAGAAATTGCTCGAGACCGGTTTCACGTTCCAGGGCGGGCTGATTCTGAGCGCCTTCGGGGTGCTGGGATTTGCGCTACTCAGCGGTCGCAACGTACTTGTGCTTTTTGATGCCTTTGTACTTGCCATTCCTCTGGGGCACGCCATCGGAAGGCTCGGCTGTCATACGTACGGCTGTTGCCACGGCAGGCCGACGAGTTCTAAGCTCGCCCTGACCTATGACACGCCACTGTCCAAAGCCTCCTGGTCTTCCGGCCTTCAGGGGGTGCCCCTGCATCCAACACAGGCCTATTCCGCGGTGGGAAACCTGTTGATCTTCGTGCTTCTAAACGGTGTCGCTGTGGCCGGGCCGCTTCACGCGGGAATCCTCTCCGGGCTGTACCTGGTTGTCGATTCCTCGGCTCGCTTTGGAATGGAGTTCCTGCGCTGGCCGAAACGAACCGAGTCCCAGCTTCTAAAACCGTTTCAATGGGTCAGCCTCTCCTTCGTCCTGGCCGGTGTCGTGATGCTCGCACTGGCGCCCTCAATGCCCTCGGTGGATTTCTCTCGCCTCGGTGACTTCGGTGCAGAGCTGGTAGGGGCCCTGATGCTGGCCCCATGGTTCGCGGTTTGCTTCCTGGTGTTGTTTGTGTGCTTCGGAATTCACGGCCCCCGGGTGGGCAGGTTGCGCTGAGGAGAGTGGGTATGGGGGAACGGGCGGTCGGCCACTTCGCAAAGGCAGTAAAGGCAACCGCGGAGCCGGCGGAACTTCCCGGTGACCCCGACGCCGGGGCCGTCCTGCTGACTCGAAGGGGTGATTCCGAGGGATGCGTCGTTATCGCACACGGCGGGGGGAACGACCGTTTTTTCGGTTTGCGCTACATCATCCAAAGGCTGCTGGACGCCCGGTTCGAGGTGGTGACCGCGCACCTGGCCGGTCACGGTTGCAACGGTGCCGACGTTTTCACTCTCGCTCACGCGAACACGCGCTTGGACGCGCTTGTCGCATGTGCCCGCCAACGCAGTCGCACGTGTGCGGTTTTGGGACAAAGCCTGGGCGGGACCCTGGCCCTGGATCAGGTTGCCCGCGGTCAAGGCGGCGACGCGGTTGTATCAGTTTCGGCACCCTGCGATCTTCGCACCGGCTTCCGCCTGGGGCTGGAGATGGGCTGCCTGGTCAACCCGGCCGTCTACCGCCAGATCATGTACGTCGGGCCTTTTGGCGCCCTGCCCGCTTATCGCGGCTTTCGCAGGAGTACATTCCCGGTCCGCACCCCCAACTCCCTTGATTACCTGGAAGCATTTGCCTCCGCGGTAGAAGCGACAGCTCTTACCGAAAGACTTCGCACAGCTACGATCCCGTCTCCGGTATTGATCGTTCACGGCGAACGTGACGGCGTAGTTCCCTGCACCCAGGCCGGCGAACTCGCCGAGGCCGTGGGGGCCAACGCAAGGCTGAACCTGGAGCCCGGCGTCCATCATCTCGACCCGTTGCTTACCCCGCGCGTCGTGACCAGAATAGTCCACTGGCTGCAGAAACTCACCGAAGTGCGGCCCACCGCCCCGAATCCGACGCCTGATGGAGAATGACATGCCAATCGGAACCTTTCCCCCAGCCTTGTCTGTTTGTCCCTCGAAACGCCTCTTTCTTCTGCTTATGGCGGTTTGTCTGCTGGCTCCACAACCGGCCACGGCTACAGGTGAGATTGAGGACGGGAAACTGCTCATTGACGGCCAATGGACTTTCCTCAAGACCGGTTGTCCCCTCGCCAATTTTGCGGTTGAAGACCTGAAGGGCACCGTGGATGTGCTTAAGACAAAGGGATACAACAACGTAAAGATCAACCTCTACTGGGACCACTTCGACACCAACTGTGACGGGCAGTTGGACAACTCGCTGGACAAGTTGAACAGCCTCATAAACCACATCGCGGATATCGGAATCTACTGCGACCTCTCGTTTGAAACCTACAACGTAGGCGGCGGCGGAGTGGCTCCCGCGTTTTTCGACGCCCATCCCGGCGCCCAGGCGGTGAATTCGGACGGTGAGTTGGCATTCGACGGTGAGTACGGTACAGGGAAGAAAATCCCGTCGATCTTTCATCCTGCTTACTTGGACGCCAGCCGCACCTTCATCAAGAATGTGTTGGAGGGGGTGGACACTTCCAAGATTCTCTATTTTGAAACCACGGTTGAGCCCCAGTACATCGGCAATCAGGAGCTGGATTTCTCCCCCGCGGCCAAGACCGCCTGGGAGCAGTTCTGCGCACAGGAGGGCATCGCTTCCTGCCCCTGGCCCCCAGCCAACCACCCCCGCTGGCAGGAGTTCAGGGCCAAGGCGCTGGCCGCGTGGATCATGGACGACGCGGCCGCGATCCGCGAAGTCGCCGGGCCGGATGCGCTCATCGCTGTGGACTACCTTGAAACCGGTGGCGGAGAGATGGAAAATCGCAACGGCGATTCCCTCATCTTCCTCGGCCAACTCCAGGGGGTGGACATCCTGCAGTGCAACTGGCACTGGCTTCCCGGCAGCAACGACCCGTTTAACTTGACCTACGACCGGGCAAATTCGTTGCAGGGGGAGAAGGGGTGGGCTGTTACCGAGCACATGACCATCAACGGCAACGACTTCATGGCCGCGGACATCGGCAGTGTGCTCCAGCACACCCTCGACAAGGGCAACAAGTTCGGGTGGGAAATCGTAACCACACGGAATCAGACCTCCAACGCATTTTCGGTCTACAATGATGACTGGAGTCCTAAGCAGACCGTAGCAGAGTTGGACAACAACCAGGCCTACTGGATAAGCAAAGCTTATGGCGGCACCGGGGAGGGTTGGGACGCTGCCTTTATGGGGCAGTCCTACCCTCATTTCATGGAGCCCGGGGAAGTGATAGCCGTCCACTTGCAATACAAGAACATCGGCGGCATGGCTTGGGACCCCGAGCTCACGCGACTCGGCACCACTGAGCCACAGGATGGCGAGAGCCCCTTCTATGACCCCGACACCTGGCTGGGCCCCAATCGTGCCGCCGCGGTAGACGCGCCTGCCCCTCCCGGTCAGATTGGTACTTTTTCATTTACTCTGCGCGCCCCGGAAGTTACCGAGCCCACCGAGTTCATCCAGCACTGGGGTTTGGTCCAGGAAGGCGTTACCTGGTTCGGCCCGCCCCAGGACCAGGTGTGGTTCAAGGTGCTGGTCAGTGCCGAATGCCCCGACAATAATTGCGGGGCGTGCGGGCCCGATGTGGAAGGGCTGGGAGAGCCGTGCGGTGACTGCGGCAAGTTCGTTTGCAGCAACTCGGGCTTGGACAAGAGCTGTGACGACCCCGGTTTCAACCAGTGCGGTGTGTGCGGCCCCGACCTGCCCGACACAGGCGCGTCTTGCACCGACCGGAACGGCGAAACCGGCCAGTGGGTGTGCGCCGGGGATGGCTGGACCCTCGAATGCCAGGCGGGACCGATTGTTGAGGAGGGGTTCCCCGATATTGTGACCGCTGATTCCACTAAGTTCCAGGACGCAGAAGTAGAAGAACAAGAGGAAGAGACGGCTCAAGGGGAACTGCTCCCGGGGAACGACGGCACCTCCGGTGATTCGAAACCGGAGGCAGGCGACGAACTGTCCACCTCGGGCGGCTCAGGCTCAGGTGGCGGCTGCTCCAGCGGAAGGCTTCCGGCGCGGCCGGACTTCATAATCCTCCTGCTTGCACTGATGCTGCTTCTTCCCCTGGTTATGCGCAGAGCTTACCTGCTCCCCCTGTTACTGCTTGCAGCGGCCGCATGTGGCGGCAAGGGATCGGGGTCTGCTGAGGACCTGGCTGCGGCAAAGGACTTGACGGTCGAGGTTACGGTTGATGTGGAGCAGGATCTACCTTCGGTCGAACTGGTACCGGAAACAGTACTGCAGGACAGTGCTGCTGACCTGGTCGAAGTGCCGGAGCCTTTTACGCGGCCCGAAAAGGGGGAGCCGCTTTCGGACGCTGAGGTTGCCGAAATGACCGAGAAATACATCGAACTGCTGCAGGGCACCCGCTATTTCGAGGTCACGGCGGAGCGGCTGCACGGTTGGCCGGAATCGGACCCGCAAGGCAGGTACTGGTACGGCACCTGGTGGAGCGGGGTGAAGGTGCAGAAAGAAGATGGGAAGGTGACCTATCTGCATGGCAGTGACGGGGCGGACAATAACGGCATGCGCACCGGCCCCCTGTTGTCCGGCGCGTGTTTCGCGCAGAACATCTGGGGCAACAAGGTGCCGCTGGTCCAGGAAATGGTGCGAGGTTTTAACTCATGGGCCATGGCCATGGAACGGGATAGCATGCCCGAGCAGGAGGTGCTGCTGGCTCGAGCACACTATCCCGAATCGGTCACCTCCGTCGAGGGCGGAATCGAGTACTACATCGACTACAGCCTCAACCGCCCGGGGGAAGACGGATTCGAGAAATGGGACGACCCGCCCTCGTACTACGTGCACAACCCCGATAACCCCCATTGGGGCGATATCTGGGTCAAGAACAAGCGCTCCAAGGATGATGTGGGTCACATGCTGCTGGCGCTCGCCTTTTTGCCTTCATGCACTACTCAGCCGGACCAGGGCATGGCTGCTGATCTTGAGTACCTGGAGCAGGCATACGGAGAGTGGTGCCGGCGGGTGGAAGCGGACGACTGGCACATCGCAACTGTGGACAAGGAGTGGAAGGAGTTCTTTCCCGAGGGGGACCTCGCGGTCTTTGTTGATGTGCCCAACATCGACATGGAGTGCAAAGGGATGCTGGCGGTGCGTCTGTTTGGTCACGGCGACCCCGGGTCATTGGAGTGCGGAAACGGGGTTGGATACTTCGGTGAGGAGTGGGGGCTGAAGAACGCCTTTCACCAGATCCAGCGCAGCTTTCACGAAGCCGCTGCGGCTCTCGCTTTCGGTCGCGGCTACCACGAGTTGGGCAACGAAATGGTGTCAGGCCTCGCCTGGCGGCTGGACAAGATCTTCGACGCACATGAGGCCGGAACTCCGCCGGAGAATCCGGGCAACGAAGACCTGGCCGAGCTGGTTGTCATGGCCGCATCGGTGGGAGTCCCGCTCACCTGGCGTGAAGTGCGCTTCCTCCACGACCGCATTTCAGACGCCCACGCCAGCTACCTGGCCGAAGGTAATATGCCCACCTACCACGTGTTTGACGCGGATACGCCTGACGGAGTGTATCCGTTCAACCCCGGCGGCTCCGGCTTCTTCTGGAGATACCTGGCTGCGCCGTTGGGACTTTGCGGGTCCCCCTATCGAAACCCCACGTCGAAGCCTGCTCTCAACTGCGAGCAGATCAAGGGGGCGGGGCTGTAGGGCCTTTGCCGTTGCGGTGCAGTGTTTGATCTTTGTGGGTCAAGAATTGAGAATTGAAAATTGGTAGTTGAGAATTGGTGTTGACTAGTTCCAGTTGCCGGCCATCTGGAACGGGGGTTGTTCTTCTACGTCTTCATCATCAGGGACCTCGATGCCCTCCTCCCACTCATCCACCTCGCCATACCTGCTGCATGCGCGACCGAGCATGGCAATAGCCAGGCACGCAGGCGATGCAAACATCCCGCCCATCCATCTTCCTAGAGAAACCATGAGTACCTCCTTCGAACACTTTACATATGTTCCGCTTGCGGTTCTCCGTTGAACCATGGGCCATTGTATGACGCGCGGCAGACTTGTCAAGAAAATAGCTGGCGTCACGTCGAGTATGGGTTGCGCAAAAACGCACATGCTGACAGCAAACAGCGAGGGGCAGGTGGGCGTGCCGGGACTGGCGATGACGCGGAGGTCTGTCCCTGCTGTAGAGCGCGGCATAAGCGCGTCATTAATGCAAGGCGGCTCGTCGAGACAAGTGTTATTCGGCGCCGTGGAAGAGGCGAAGGGCGGTGGCGATGAGCAGGACGCCCAGGGGGATCACCAGGAACTCGTAGAAATGGGTGAAGGAGGAGGCGTGCTTCATGATCAATTCGAAGAAGGTGATGATCAGGATGATGACGATTACTTTTGTAAGCGTAGTCTTCAACTGGTCGATGTTCTTGAACCGTATCCAGTTCGGTCTGGCCCCTGATACATGGGCGGGTTCGAGCTTACTGATGAACAGGTCGTAGAGTCCCATGGAGAATATCATCATGACCAGAGCGAAGAGGAAGACGTCGAGGGATTTTACGAGCCCCAATTCCAACTCGATTGCGTCGTGTGCGGTCAGGTAGGTCCAGATGCAAGCTACAACATCGTACGCCCCGACGAACATCATGAAGAGAGAGCCGACTAGGGAGAATATCACCGCCAGCAACGCAAAGTAGCGCATCTTGAAAAAAGGTTGTTCGAAATGGCGATCAAGGAATGTCTCGAATCTATCTTTGGTGGTGTCTTCTACTGGTTCGGTCACCGATTCACCTCACAGTTGATAAGGGCTTCCCGTGCTCTTAATCCACTATCTTATGCGGGGGCGCCTTGCAAGGGCTTTGCGCTGCACGGGCCGGACGTTTGTTTACGGAGAGTAACAAGAGGCTCGACACAACTGGTGGGCACGCCCGCCATGGTTCCTCGGGAGCACAAGGAGATAGCCGTGGCTTTTTCAGACACACGCCTCTTGACAGGGCCTGCTCTGACGACTTAAACTGGTTCACTCGGGGGCATGGCAATGGTTATGACGACACATCCTAGACAGGAATTTAGGAAGGCTCTACTTGCGGTTGACAGGGTGACGGCAGAGCAGATTCTCATGGAGGGAAAGGGAGAGACCAATTCGGTCGCCACCATCGACTCCGTAGTGGTGCCTGTCTTAGCGGGAATCGGGGAAGAATGGGAGCGAGGGGAGATCTCTCTGGCTCAGGTCTATATGGCAGGTCGAATTTGTGAAGACCTGGTTGACCGGGTCCTCACGGTGCCCGAGGAGGAGAAGCGCAAGCATCCGCCCATCGCGCTGGGGGTGCTGTTGGACCACCACCTGCTGGGAAAGCGCATCGTCTATTCTGTGTTGAGAGCGAGCGGTTTCGACGTTCTGGACTACGGGGGTGGCCTCGAACCAAGCGAAGTCGTGGAACGTGTACAGGCTGATGAGGTGGCTGTGCTGCTGATATCTACTCTCATGTTTCCTTCTGCGTTGAAAGTGAAGGAGATAAGCGAAGGCATTCGCACTCTGCCCAACCCCCCTGCGTTGGTGGTGGGGGGCGCCCCGTTCCTTTTTGATACGCAACTGTGGCAGCAGGTTGGGGCCGACGCGATGGGGCGCAGCGCTGCGGACGCGGTGTCCATTGTCACCCGTCTCCTGGAGGTGCGCCATGGGAGCTGAAACCATGACCTCCATGCAGCGAGTTCTGGCCGCGCTCAGCCACCAGGAGCCGGACCGGGTGCCCTATTTTCTCCTGCTCACCATGCACGGGGCCAAGGAACTGGGCGTTTCCATCAAGGAGTACTATTCCAGTCCAGACTTTGTTGTTCAAGGGCAGCTTAGGCTCAGGGAGAAATACGGCCACGACTGCCTGGTTGGCTTCATGTACGCACCGGTAGAGGTGGAAGCCTTTGGCGGGGAGGTCATCTTCGTTGATAACGGTCCTCCCAATTCCGGCCGGCCCTTTATCACCGATCCCAAACAGATTGCCGATCTGGAACCTCCCGACATAGACAACTCCGACTGTCTGCAGAGAGTGCTGGAGACGATCCGGGGCCTTAAGGCCGCGGCCGGAGACGAGGTCCCGGTAATGGGGGTCGTGGTGTCGCCCTTTTCTCTGCCGGTGATGCAGATGGGATTCGGAAGTTACATCGAACTGCTTTACGGGGAACGGGCAACGTGCGACCGCCTCATGGAGGTGAACGAGAAGTTCTGTGTCGCCTGGGCCAACGCTCAGCTCGAGGCCGGAGCAACTGCGGTGGTCTACCTCGACCCGGTTTCTTCCCCTTCCAGCGTGCCCCGGGAACTCTACCTTGAGACGGGACACGAGGTCGCCAAACGCACCATCCCGCAAATTAGCGGAGCCACCGCTACTCACTTTGCTTCAGGCCGCTGTCTGCCCATCATAGATGACGTGGCGGCCACCGGCACCCTGGCTGTCAGTGCCAGCGTGCTGGAGGATTTGGGTGAGACCAAGGACCTTTGCCAGGGCCGCCTCGCAGTAGTGGGCAATCTCAACGGCATTGAGATGGCCCGCTGGTGCCCCGACGACGCGGAAATGCGGGTGCGGGAAGCCATTGCAGGCGCGGGCACCGGCGGAGGGTTCATCCTGGCCGACAACCATGGCGAGATTCCCTGGCAGGTCAAGGACGAGGTACTCCACGCCATCGCCAATGCTGTGCGGCGGTGGGGCAGTTACCCCTTATCCTGGGACTGATGCCATGCCTTCCGGATTGTGCATCGCCACGTGCAATCACTTCGAACCTGAGCTGAGAAGGGCCCTCGCTGATGAAGGCCTGGCCGAGGTCCAGGTGGCAATCTTCCCCGCCATGTGCGGCCGTCCCCGAATGGCCTGGAGTGAACTTTGCGGTCTGCTGCTGAAGGGTGGCAAGAGAGGATGGGAACACTTGGAATTGATCTGTGGTGCGTGTTGCCTCCAGAGCGGTGAGGCGCCGCCCTCGCTCGGCTCGTGCCGCACGCATCTATTTGATAATTGCCAGGAGTTTGTCGTCAACGGTGCCTTTGCCGGGTCTTTGGTTGGCAGTGGGGCTTATCTGGCAACCCCCGGTTGGTTGTCTTGCTGGCGAGAGACCCTCCGGGATTGGGGGTTCGACCAGGCAACTGCGCTTACCATGTTCAGGGAGAGTGCTCAGTGTGTCACCCTTCTGGATACCGGAATCAGGGAAGGTGTGGCAGAAGAACTGGCCGAGTTTTCCGACTATGTCGGCTTACCGCACAAGTCCTACGCTGTCGGCATGGACGGGGTGAGGGCGCAAGTTGCCCGCCTTGCTTTGGAATGGCGAGTTGAGAAGGCGGGCAAGGATTCGCGCGAAAACTCCAGGCTCTTGTCCGAGCAGGCCATGGCCATGGATGTTGTCGGCCAACTGGCGCGTTTGAACGTGAAGACGGGGGCAGCGGAGAAGGCGTTGGCGCTGTTTTCGCAACTCTTCGCTCCCTCCAGAACGTCCCTGGTAACGATCAACGATGACGGCACTCCGGAGGTGATTGTGTCGGGGGAAGGGCAGGCCGATGCCGGGGAGCTGCTTTCACGCGCGGACAAGGCGGGGACAGAGTATTCCGTTTCCCCGACAGGAGCCGGCTTTTTGCTGCGCCTCGCCGAAGGGGACAGATTGACCGGGGTGATAGAAGTAGAGGGGGTGGCCTTTCCCCAGTACCTGCAACGCTACCTGGCGGAGGGAATAAACATCGCGCGGATTGTCAACCTCGCGCTGGCTAACGAGCGCGCTTATTCGCACCTGCAGACAAACATCGCGAAATTGGAGGCAGCCGAGGGCAGACTGCACGAAGCTCTCGACGAGCTCAGGCGCTCCAACGCAGACCTCGAACAATTTGCAGTGGCCGCATCCCACGACCTCCAGTCACCCCTCGCCCAGGTCCAGACCTTCCTCAAGTTATTGAAAGTCAGTTGCGAGGAGCAACTCGATGACTCCGCAATGGAGCTGCTGAATG
>CAZVFX010000115.1:0-22671 GCA_964626565.1 uncultured Myxococcales bacterium | reverse complement strand
GCGGCAACGACTTCTGCGAAGTGGGCGAGGAGTGTGACAATTGCCCCGACGACTGTGGCCCCTGCGCGACCCAATGCGGTGATGGCAGCTGCGACTCCAACGAGGACTGCGAGTCGTGTCCCGGCGATTGCGGCGAATGCGTGACTGAGGACTGCGGCAACGGCAGTTGCGACCAGGGCGAAAGCTGTGCGGTCTGTCCCCAGGATTGCGGAGAGTGTGAGGGGTGGTGTGGGGATGGAAAGTGCGAAGCGGGGGAAGCTTGCGAGGATTGCCCGGCGGATTGCGGGGCGTGCCTCGTACCTGTGGACCCCCTGAATGTGCTGATAACGTACCCCCCTCGAGGCTACTCCACGACCGAGTCCATGCTTGAGGTGACGGGGATAATCACCGGCGGAGAGCCGCCCTACGAGTTGACCGTGAATGGCGCCCCCGACGGCGCCGGGCCCGATGGGTCATTCGACGCTTCCATGACTTCCGTGCATGGCATGAATCTGGCGAAGGCTGAAGTGACGGACGCGGCGGGCAACAAAGCTGCGGCGGTTCATGCCTACTACTACGCCAATTTCTTCTACCCCTCGGAGTACGACAATCCCTCGGCGTCCATGGTCAAGGATGGAGTCATGGCGTTCCTCGGCAAGGAGGTGTGGGACGACAACGATACCAGCGACCTGGACGACATTGCGACGGTCATCGTAATGCTGGTGGAAGATCAAGATCTTGGAGCCTTGATTCCCAGTCCCGTTACCAGCGGTGACGCGGGTATTTGCGACTACGAGGTTTTCATAGAAAACGTGCAGTGGGGAAAAGTGGATGTGGATCTGGTGCCGGTCATGGGTGGCCTCTTCACCCACATCATGATTCCGAACTTCAAGACCGACGTTGAAGCCGATCTGGACGGCTTTGTCTGTCCGGACGTTAGTGGAGAGGTGAAGATCGACTCCATCACAATCGATGTGACCATGTTTGTGTCCGCGGACGGTGCTGGTGGTGTGCAGGTGTCTGCGGGGCAGCCCAGTGTGGGGATTAACGACATCGATGTTGAGTTGGACAATGACATCCTCGACTTCCTCATCGGCTGGCTCATTAATTGGTTTGCCAACGAGTATGCGGACAAGGTGGAGGACATGTTCGAAGACACGCTGGCGGACCAGATCAACGGCGCCATCGGCCAGAGTATCGAGTCCCTCGCGTGGGAGCAGATGTTTGAGGTTCCCCTTGACCTCGGTATCGGGCCGCCGGTTACTCTCAAGGCGGTGCTGTCGATATCGACGGTGGATTTCACGTCTCAGGGCGGCACTGTCGGCATTCAGGCCACTATGCTGGCCACCAAAGGAACGTTGCACCAGTCACCCGGCTCCATCAGCAACCAGCCGTGCAAGCAGGCTGAGGTTGCTCCCTTTGTGGGCAACTACAAGTTCGAGGTCGCTCTGTACGACGACCTGCTCAACCAGATTCCCTTTTCGCTGTTCTGGGGCGGGTTGTTCACCATTCCGGTTCCGCCGGAGACGATGTCGGGCCTCGACCTCTCCGACATGGGGCTCGAGTTGAATTCGTTGGACCTCGACTTCCTTCTGCCGCCCATTCTCACCGACTGTCAGAAAGAAGACTACGTCGCTCAGATCGGAGACATCTCCACGGTTATCGGCCTGGTGTTCATGGGCAAGGAGATGCTCATTGATCTGTTTGCCAGCGTGGAAATAGCGGTCGATTTTACCCTCGTTCAGGGGCCCAACGGCCAGGAAGTTGGGGCCGAGGTTACGCCCACAATGGTGGAGGTGGATGTGGCCGATGTCTCGGTGGTGGGCGCCACGCCCGAGCAGGCTGAGGCGCTCAAGGCGATGATTGAATCGATGATCGGCACCCAGCTCATGGCAGTGTTCGACCAGCAGATAGCGGCCTCTTTCCCCATCCCTGATATGGATCTTACCGGCTTGCATCCGATGATACCTCCCGGCACCAAAATCAAGATTGACGCCAAGGCTCTTGAGCGTAAGTGGGGATACACCGTTTTCTCCGGTGACGTCAGCGGTGTTGTCGAACCTTAGTCACTCCTGCCACGATTTTGCGCGCGTGCTTCCTGCCGGTTATAGTCGATCCGAAAGGGAGGCTGGTCGATGCTGGAGCTCACAGTTGCTGATCTGAAGTTACTCTTGTGTACGGTGATTATGCTATCAGCGTGCGCTGGCACGCCGGGGCGGCTGGTGGAAGGCGGGACCGATTCGCTGGGGACAGACCTTGGTGGGATTGAGGTGACGGACGACCAGGCCGTGCCATGTGAACCGCAGTGTGGTGGCAACGTGTGTGGCCCGGATGGCTGCGGCGGAAGTTGCGGCGGGTGCGAGGACGGGCTGCCATGTTTTGACGGGATCTGCCAGTGTTCCGACGTTGTTTGGGTCGATGCGGAGAATAGCCCCGATCCCTTCGCTGATGGGACAGACCTCCATCCTTTTCCCGGGCTGGCCGACGGTGTGGCGGCTGCGTGCAAGGACTCGCTGATCTTCGTTAAACCGGGTGAGTACGAAGGTGGTGTGACCCTGGGCACGGTGGGAATTACGCTGAAAGGCGTCTCCAGCGCGTCCGTGACGATCTTGTCGGCTCCGGGTGAACCCGGGGTAGTCGTCGCTGCCGACGGAGTATCGGTGAAGAACCTGTCTCTTGCCGGTGGCGGGGTCGGCGTAAGCATTCGGGGGCAGGCCGATGCGCCTCTCATGGGCGTCGAGTTGGAGGGTTTAAAGATCAGCGGGCTGGCGGGCTCTGGTTGCGACGAGGACACGGCTGCGGCGGGCGTGTATGTGGAATACGTAAACGCGATCATAATCTCGGACACCGAGGTGAGCGAAGTCAGCGGGACCGGCTGCGGAGTGGCCGCGGAGGTTGCCGGAATCAGCTTGAAAGAAGTGTCGGCCTGCACCATAGATAATTGCGCAGTGAGCGACGTGGAGGGGGGGAGTGGCGCCGGCATAAGTGCGGCCGGAATTGCTCTGGAGAGGGTTGAGGAGTGCGAGATTACCGGTGCCACCATTGCAGTCATCGATGGCGGAGATGCTGGAGATGGTGGTGCTGGCGGAAGTGCTGCCGGGGTGGTGCTGGACGATTCGGCGGACTGCCTTGTGGGGCAATGCGAAATCCTCTCGGTCACCGGCGGAACCGGGACGCCCGGAGGGCGGGCAGACGGAGTCTTATCGAAGAACAGTGTGGGTATTTCGGTGACGGCGAGCAGCATCGCGGGAATCACGGGCGGGGCGCCCAACGGCGGCGAAGCTGACGGCGGTGCGGGCGCCGGTGTGCAGTTGGTGCTTGCCCAGGCCTCGATGGTGACCGGCAATTTGGTAGAGGATGTGTGGGGCGGCGCAGGCGAATCGCTGGAGGTGGGCGGCAGCAGCGCCGGAATCGGCCTTCGCGATTCCACAGGACTGACCGTCAGTGGTAACCTTCTAAACGGCATCAGCGGGGGTTGCAACTGGTTGGGTGCGCCGGCAGCCGGAGTGATGCTGGACAAAGTGCAGGAGGTAACTCTGCGCGGCAATACCATCGTCGGGGTAAGTAAGGATTGCGAGGCTGCGCCAGGTGGAGTTTCTGAGACACTGCCGCATATTGCGGTGGGGGTGTGGGCGAGGTCGGTTATGCCGTCCATGGTGGTGATTGTTGACACTATCGTTTCTGCTACCGGCGACTACTGTTTGTTCGCGGACCCTGCGGTTGCGGGCAAATTAGGGGCTGCGTTTTCGACTCTGCACGATTGCGGTGAGGCCCAGGGGAAGGATGCCACGGTTTCTCCCGAATGCACTGATGCCGATCCGTTGTTTGTCGCACCGGACTCAGGGGACTACCACCTGACGCCCGGCTCGCCGGCCATCGACGCGGGGTCGCTGGACAGTGACTATGTTCTTGAGCCCGAACCCAACGGATGCCGTGCCAACCAGGGCGCCTACGGCAATACCTCGGAAGCGACTGCGTTGCCGGGGAGCAAACACTGCCCTGCCCCCTGAACGTCCAGTCCGACTATCGGTGTTTCTTCAGATGCTTGTCGATGAGTTCTACGATACGCTCATGGCCGTTAGCCTGGGCCAGATCCCGCGCCGAGCGCCCCTCTTTGTCTCGGGCATCTGCACGAGCCCCCGATAGCAGCAGGTAGACGACAACGCGTCTCTTGCCCGCACTTGCTGCGAGGTGGAGCGGTGTGGTCCCGTCTTCCCGCGTTGCATTGGGGTCGGCTCCTCGTCCCAGGAGTTTTCGCACTTCCTCCAGGTTGCCGTTGCCCGCGGCTTCGAGGATCTTGGCACTCAATTCCGGCTCTTCGCGTTCTTTGACGTTCTCGGCGGTGCGGATGGGGTCGGATAACATCTCCAACGGAACCCGGTTTCCAGCCAGCCGCGCGATGTCCAGGGGCGTATGGCCTTCTTTGTCTTTGGCATCAACGTTTGCCCCCCTGGAGAGCAGGAGGGGAATGAGCGCGGTCCGCGGCTTGCGGGCTGCCCAGTGCAGCGCGGTCGCTCCGGTCCGGTCCGTGGCGTTGATGTTGGCACCCCCATGCAGCAGTCGGACAATAGTCTCTTTGACATCCGACGTCTGCGTGTCGTCGCCCTCTTCTACTACCGCGATGCCGCGTCCACAATCACCGCTATGCTGCACCGCAAGAACGAGGGCCGTGCGGCCTGCCGAGTCGGGAGCGTCCAGTATGCCGTCTGCTCCGGCGTCGAGAAGCGCCCCTACCACCTTTTCCCGACCGCAGTAGGCGGCCCAATGGAGAGCGCTGCGTCCGGACCGGTCGTTGACGGCAACATCCGCCTTGCGCGCCACCAGCAACTTCACGACGCCGACACAGTTGCCCATTACTGCGTGGAAAAGCGGCGACCTCCCCGCGTCGTCCAGCGAGTCAATGTAGGCGCCGCCATCCAGCAGGGCGGCGGCAGCGTCGACGTTTCCGGCGTAGGAGGCCACGTGGAGAGGTGTTTTGCCCGCGTCGTCCAGGTGGTCCACCAGGGCTCCTGCTGCGAGGGAATTTCTGATGGCATCGACGTCATCTGTCTCCGCCGCCCTTACCAACTGGGCTTGAAGCGGGGTGGGCGCCGGGCGCGGGGTTGCCGCTGCGCCGTGGGAACGGGCATGGGCACCGGTTGGGACCGACACTGCCAGCCATGCGACTGTGGACAGAAGTATGGCGACCCTAGGTGACACGAAGACCCTCAAGTTGGAACTTGCTCGTTGGGCCCATGTTATCAGATCCGGTGGCGTTTCCCACTACTAAAGCTCAAGGAGGAGATCGAGTCCGACTGTGAGGTTGCCTCCGCGAGCCTTGAGGTTCGTCGGCGGCACGGTCAGGCTGTTCTGCACATTGGCGAGGTCGAACCAACCCCGCACCAGCGAGAAGCCGAGACGTACGTCGTCATCGCACTGCCATCGCACTCCCCCGGAGAGGCTGTGGGTGTTACGGCTTGGGTTTTCCAGCGTCAGCGTCTCGTTGGGAATGGGGGTGTAGTCCTTGCGGAAGCCGACCATGAAGTCGAGATCGTCGGTGGTGTGGTGCATCACGCCCAGGCCGATGTTCCAGGAGTTGCCGTAGTTCTTGGGAGAGGACAGTTCGGAAAGCAGCCCGTTGAGTAGAGGTTCGTCCAGGACGGAGCGCTGCTCCTGAAACACCTGGTAGTGCCAGTAGCGAACGTCAAATCCCATCTCGAAGCGCTCGGTAGCCTCCCAGTTGATGCCGGCTCTAAGGGTGAAGGGAATGACGATCTCGGTGTGGTGACGAGTCTCTTCCTTGTCTCCATTGGTATATTTCAAGTTCACGTCGCCTTCCAGTTCTGCGGCCGAACCACCTGCGAATGAAGCACCCAAACTCACGGTATCGAGGGGTTTGAAGAGGACGCCGAAATCCACCGCCCAGGTGAGGTCCTGTCCATCCAATTCCAGCAGGTGATCTCCCTCCGCAGTCTCAGAAGCGGGCAGGAAGCGGTTGTCCGGATCGGAAAACACGGACGTGTTTACGAATCGTTTGGCCTTGATGTATGCGTGGATTACGCTGACGGTCGCGCCTACCGAAAACCGGTCAGTGACTTCGTAAGCTGCCGCGGCGGTGGCCCTGCTGGCGATGAACCAGGTTCTTAGCGAGTGATACCGGCTGGGCTCGTCTTCGGGGAGGTCGGCGCCGAATCCGTTGGGGAGGAATGCGGCGAATGCGAGCCGGAACTTCCGGGTGCCGAGGTCGGTGGCGTAGCCAAAGAAGGGGCTGCCGGCCACAGTCCAATCGGGTGAGATCTCGTGGTCCGGATGCAGTACTCCCTTGCTGTCGTATAAGCGAATGCCCGGGTCGACGATGAAGGTGGCCATGCTGAATTGCAGGAAGTCCCCTTTGCGAAGCACCAGCCCGGCGGGATTGTGGAACAGTGCGGTCACATCGTCCGGTCTTGCCACCACCGCGGCCATCCCGTGTCGTCTGCAACCGAAATCGTTGGTGGAAAATCCGCCCGCAAAAGCCGCCGCGGGGGCGAACAGGTGAAGCAGTAGTAGAATGGCCGGCGTACGCGACAAGTCGTTACCTCGCTGCCGGCAAGGATAGCCGGACTCGACGGGCACAGTCAAGGAACAACGCTGGATGACAGACGGCCTACAGCGAGTCCTTCTCAGGTGGATTGGGCAGTGCGGAGTCCTTGTCCGGAACATGGACCAGGGTGACGGCGACCAGGCCTCTGCACGATGGCTAGCGATAGGTCTATGCGTGGACTGCTTCTTGTGACGGTGCAGGTTGCAGCGCCTACCATCTGGGCCGGAGCCCCAGTCCATCCAATTCCATCCCCGTTTCTTCAAGGGCCAGATTGAACACCGCGTCAGGGTCTTGTTCCAGGGCGCGGAGTTGCAGAGGGTAGACCCAGATCTGGCGTCCATCCGCGATGGCGAATTGCTTGCCCGTGGGTGAGAAAGCGAGCCCGACCACCTGGTTGGAGACTCTCAGGTCGAGGAGGGTCCGGCCGCTGTCCGCGTCCCACAGCCGCGCCGAGTTGTCGTCGCTGCCGGAAAGCACCAGCGCGCCGTCCGGGGAGTAGGCTATGGTGTTGACCCACTCCCGGTGCCCGGCGAGGTGACGCACCTGTTCTCCACTCTGAACATTCCACACGCGCACAGAGTGGTCTTTGCTGGATGAGAGCAGGTGACGGCCATCGGGGGAGAATGACAGGCAGTGCACCAGGTCTCGGTGCCCGGACAGGGCTCTTAGCGATCGACCGGACTCCAGATCCCAGATGTCGATGACGTTGCCGTGGCCCCCGGCTGCCAGCAGCTTAGCGTCGGGCGACAGGGCCAGTCCGAAAACCGACCCGTAGGTTGTGTTGAGCCTGGTGGTCTCTGACCAGTCGTCCGTGCTGCGCAGGCTGATTATCCCCCTTGACCATCCCGTGGCCAGCAAGGCGGAGTCGGCTGAGAAAGCGACTGAAAGCGCAGTGGGCGCCCCGGTCGTAACGGTTTCCACTGCCCGGTAGTCTTCCCGGGCCCACACCCTGACGGTTCCATCCCACCCGGCGGAGGCCAGGTATCGGCCGTCCGGGGAATATGACAGGTTCCAGATTCTGGCGCTGTGGCCAACGAGGTCAGTGGGTGCGGCTCCCCCGGGCACGTCCCAAACGCGAATGGTGTTTTCGTTGCCTGCAGATGCCAGCGAGCGGCCGTCGGGGGAGAAGGCGAGAGAGAAGACATCGTCCCGGTGCACCCCAACCTGATTTGCGTCTCCTCGTTCTTCGAGCCGCCAGATGCGAACGAGGCCGTCGCTGCCACCTGAAACCATGTGGGTTCCCCCGGGGCCGGTACCGACCGAAATGGGAAGCCCTTCGTGACCCGTGACCGCGGCGACGAGTTCCTGGCGCCTGACGTCCCAGATGGAGAGGCGGTGATCCGCACTGGCGGAGAACAGCCTGGCTCCGTCAGCGGAGAAGGCCAACGACCAGACGGTACCCTGATGTCCATCAAGGGTACCCACGGACTCCCAGCCGGCGACTCTCCACAGCCTCACAACACCTTCGGAGTCGGCTGATGCAAGCATCTTTCCATCCGGGGAGAACGAAACCGCCCAGGCGTGCCCCGGGTGGGCGGGCAGCGTTCTGACTTCCGGGGCGCCCTCGAGGGCCACTAGCGAAATCGACCCATCGTGTCTCGCGACGGCCAACGATGAACGGTCGGGTGACAAGGCCGCGGCATAGGCCGGATCGGGGAACTTGGTGATAGTCTCGGGTCCCCTGTCGCTCCCCAGAATGTGGCGGCGCACGCTGCCGTCGTCGTGAACGGTGACCAGCGTATTCTCGTCGCCGATGTACCCCACCCAGCGGCAGAGATTGGCGTCGAGGGGAGTCTCGAAAACCAGTTTTTTGTCTGCGATTCTCCATACCCGGAGTTTAGACGCTCCGCCACAGGCTGCCACAGTCCTGGTCTCGGGGCTGAACGCGATGCCGTAGGCCGCTCCGATGTTGGGCCCCAGCAATGCCACTTCACGGCCCTCCGGGAAACTCCACACTCCGACCTTGAGGTCTCCGCCTGCGGCCACGAATCTGCCGTCTGCCGAAACCGCGATGTTTCGGACCCTGCCGGTGAGTCCGGGAAGGGTGGCTGCGTGGGACACGACGTTGCTGACATCGACCCGATAGACTATGGAGCGCAACGCCACGTTCTGGGCCGTAGCCGCAGCGACGTCGTCGGCGCTGTCCAGAAGGCCCTGCCCCTGCCTCACCAACGGATTGCGTTGGAGCCCGGCTGCAGCCAACAGACGGGCCGCAGCGTATTCTCGGGACTCCAGAAGCCGTGCTGCCTTCTCCAGGTATGCGGCGGCCAGATTGAGGGAGCCGACCATTTCGTTCTGTTCAGCGGTGAGACGGGCCGCGGCCTCGGCCACTCTGGCAGTTTCAGCCCGCGCCCGGCTTGCCTCGGCCGTGCGGTAGGCGTCGTAGATTACGGCTGAGCCCACCACGAGTACCAGGATGAGGACCGCGGCGAGAGCCGAAAGCGACTTGTTTCGCACCGCCAGTCGTTTGACCAGCTCCCAGGAACTGTACTCATAGGCACCGACTCTGCCGCCGGTCTGGAAAGCCTCGACGTCGCGGGCCAGTTCGCCCGCGGTCTGGTAGCGTGTTCTTTTGTCTCTCGTCAGGGTCTTGCTGCAGATGGATGCCAGTTCGGGCGGTATCGCCTCGTCCCTTTCTCTGGGCGGAACGATCTTGGCGGTGCGTACCTGGGCAATAACGTCGTAGGGATTCGTCCCTCCGAAGGGCAACTGGCCGCACAATATCTCGTAGAGCACTGCCCCCAGCGACCACACGTCGGACCGCTCGTCGATTTCGTCGATGGAGCCGGCGGCCTGTTCCGGACTCATGTACGCAGGTGTGCCCATGGCCACACCCGCCATGGTGCGTCCCGCCGCGGCTTCTTCGAACAGGCGCACGCCGCGCTCGATTTCCGACCCTCGTAGATCCTCCTTCCCCTTGACCTTGGCCAGCCCCCAATCGAGCACCACGGTTTCGCCGAATTCTCCGACCATGACATTCTCAGCTTTGATGTCACGGTGGATGACTCCTCTGGAGTGTGCGTACGCGATGGCCTGGCACAGGTCGACGTAGCGGGAGAGCAGTCGCAGGCGGTCGGCCAGCGAGTCGCAATCATCAAGCGCTTCGGCCAGGGTGCGCCCCCGCACCAGCTTCATGGTGTAGTAGAGTGACCCGTTCTCTCGCCTGCCCAGATCGTAAACCGGGACGATGTTGGGATGCTCCAACTGGCCCGTCACTCGAGCCTCACGCAGGAAACGGCCTACGTACGGTGCTGAAGCCGGCGTGAAGGGCGATGAGCCGGGTGCGTCAGTCAGGTCGGCCATGCCCGGCAACAGTTCCTTGGTCGCGATCTCTCTGCCCAGGTGGGTATCCACCGAGACCAGGACCCGTCCCATTCCGCCCCTTCCTATTTCCGAGGTTTCGGGATCGCCGCCGGGGTAGGTGTAGCGCCCGGGGCATTCCCTGCCGATAATTTCGAACTTATCGCTGGTTATCGGCCCTGCGTCCAGGGTGGCATCGATGAGTGTGTCCAGGTCATCGTCCCGGTATCCGCCATCGGAGCTGTTGTCGGTCATTGGAAACTCCCGGCCTATTTCAGGTACACGCAGCCGAAGCCGTCGGGGTCCAGGTACTCATACCCGGCGGACTGGAGTGCCGCTCCCCAGTTGCCGGTGCGGTTCTTGTCCTGCAGTTCCATACCGTGATCCGCGGTTAGCACGATGAGGCTCTGGTCCCGGATTCCCACAGTGTCCAGCCGATCCAGGAACTTCTGGAGGTAGGCGTCCAACTCAATCAACTTGGCTCGCAACTGGTCGCTATGGGGGCCGTAGGCCTCGCCGATGTGATCGGTCTGGTAGAGGGAGGTGAACGCGAGAATCGACTTGCTCGCAGCATGTTCGTCGATGATGGCGAGTAGCTGGGGCATGGACATCATGTCGGCCAGTTCGAAGTAGTCCTCCCGGATATCGACCATTCCGGCCAGATCGACGATCGTGTAGTCTGCTCCGCGAAGGGTCAGTTCGTTGACGGACGCGGCGTAGACTGCGTCTCCGAAATGGCGATGGGCAGCTTCGAAGAGGGTCTCTCCTTCCGGGTTGAAAATGAAATCGAACAGGTCGAGGGCCTGCTGAGGGTTGGCCGCGTACTCCTGGGCCTGGGCAATGATGTCCCCGGGGGAGAGCAGCCGGTCCTCGCTGCGATAATAGAACCCGTTGTTGATGAAGAAGTGATGCCCCTGGAACATTCCCGTGCCCACGCTCAAATGCCCGGGGACCGAAACGGTGGGAAAGCCGGCGAGCGCACCGTTACGAAAGACGGTGCCGTTGCTCATGATCTCGTTGAACGCGGGCAGGACGTTGCCTTCTTCCTCAAACAGGTGGACCAACTCGTTGGATGCCAGGCCGTCGAAAAGAAAGATGAAGACGTAGGGGTAAGGCTGGACACAACCGTCCTCGAGCACATGAGAGATAGGGTTGCCATCCTGCCACTTGAGCCAGGTGGCGGAATGGTCGACACCGTGTTTACGACCCTCGCTCGGCAGCGCTCCCATCATGTAGAGTGCTGTGGGCGCAATGTCCACCTGCATCGGCTCGGCGCTCTCGTCTATTCCGTTTTTGATCCCGGTTCCGGAAATCACCAGCGGCACCCGAGCCTGGAGTACGTCAAGCGCTCCGTGGCTGCCGCCCGAACCCACTCCGAAGGGAGTCATGCCGTAGTGGAAGTCGGGTGCGTTGGGAGAATCGTAGAGTTGGGCCAGGCGTAGCAGCGGGGAAGGAAAACAGTGGTCTCCAGGCTCGATGAAACCGACCCGGGGGTCGTCAGGTTCGTAGCCCAGATCCGTGTAGTCTGTCCCCAGGGGATTCTCGCCTGCTTTCAGTTCATCTTCGTAGTTGTTGTAGCCGGACGCGTCCCGGCATGAGAAGGGGTCTGTCCCCGTTTGTTCGACCACCTCGAATTGGGGTCCCTCCGCCGTGAAGTGCCGAGTGAACTTGATTGTTCCCACTTGTGACTTTATGAGGTAGGCCTCCTCATCGGCAAGGTAGGTGGTGACGAAGTAGATGCTCTGGTCAGCCAGGAGGGCGTCGGACATGGTCTCGAAAGCCGCCATTTCCAGCTCGGTAACTCCCTGCTCTTCGAAGTAAACGGCAGGGTCTGTCCCCGTATATTCTCCTTTCGGTGGAGGCAGGAGGCAGACCGGGGCCTGGGTATCCGATTCCGTTTCGACCGCGTCGGGGGGGGACAGACCTTCCGGTTTGTCGTCGATGGCGGACGCGTCGAGTTCAGGGCTGTCGCTTGAAAATGTGTCGAAGGTGTCGGGGATGTCCAACAGCTCTTGCGCAGACTGGTCGACGGGCGGGAGTTCGGTGGCAACGTCCCCGCTGACTTCGCCAGGCTTGTCACCGGTTCCGGTGGAGCATGCTGTGGCCGCCAGCAGGAGCAAAACCGTAGACAGTCGCCTAAGTCTGGACACGCGAAACCTCCCCTCACCGTCCATGAAGTCGGACCACCGCATTGTAGACCACCCTTGACGGGTGACAAAGGGGTTTCTCGCTGTAGCCTCAAGAGGTATACTGACTTGCGTGTTGTGCACCTACGTTAGGTTGATCGTTATGAATAGAATATGGATGACACTCTTTGCCGCTTTGTGCCTTTCAGCCTGCTTGAGCAAGCCGGCGCCCTGGTCGCCGACGGGGGACGTGTCCCCCGGATTGGATTCGGTGGAGGTTGCTGGTGGCGAAGTCGATGGCACGGCCGTTCAATCGGATCTGGTTGAGCCGGATCCGGAACTCCCGAACATGGACGCGGATGCCGAGGAGGTCGGCGCCGACGTGGTGGAGATTGTAGATGCGGCTGAGGTGAACGAGGTAGAGCCGGATCTTTGCCAGCCGGCTTGCGAGGGGAAAGAGTGTGGAGATGACGGTTGCGGCGGCGAGTGTGGAGTGTGCCCCGGGGCTGCCCCAGTTTGCATCGAGGATGAGGGTGTGTGTTGTGCCCCGGACTGCGATGACAAGGAGTGTGGCCCGGACGGCTGCGGCGACGTGTGTGGCGTGTGCTCGGTGGAGAACCCCGACTGTCTGGCAGGGGCCTGTACGTGCAATCCGAAGTGCGACGGCAAGGAGTGCGGTGACGACCAATGCGGCGGAGAGTGCGGAACGTGTGATGGCGAAACTCCGGATTGCCTCGACGGGGACTGTGTTTGCGACCCCAAATGCACCGACAAGGAATGCGGTGACGACCAGTGTGGCGGCCTGTGCGGTGAGTGCGGGGAAGGGTTGCAGTGCTTGGACGACGGCTTGTGCGGTTGCCAGGAAGGAGTAGCTTGCGGCGATGCTTGTTGCGGCGAGGCGCAGGCGTGCACCGAGCAGCTCACCTGCTGTACCCCGAGCTGCGAAGGGTTGCAGTGCGGCAACGATGAATGCGGCAATTCGTGTGGCGAGTGCGTCGACGGATGCCAGTGCGTGGACAATGCGTGCCAATGCGGTTGCCCGGAAGAGAGCGAGTGTAGCGACGGGGAAAAACGATGTGTCGCGGATAACAGCAACGCCTGGCAGGATTGTATTGTTTTCAGCCCGGAGTGCTCCGACAAGTGGATCTGGAACCCGGCTCAACCCAACGCCTGCCCCCCCGATTCCCCCGACTGCGTGGCCGGCGAATGCGTGTGCAGCCCCGACTGTGACGGCGCCGAGTGCGGTGTTGATGGTTGCGGCGGCTCTTGCGGTTCGTGCGATGACGGGATTTCCTGCACTGTCGACGAATGCAAGGAGGGGGCCTGCAAAAACGAGCCGCCCGCCGGCCAGTGTGTAGTGGGACTGGAGTGCGTTCTTGAGGGCACTCCGGACGGGATTGACTATTGCCAGGTGTGCGAACCGATCCAGTCGACATACGGGTTTTCTCCTGCGCCTGACGGCACTGAATGCGGACCGTGGATGGTGTGCCACCTGGGAGAATGTTGCGACCCGTCCGATAGTTGCGTGGGCAAGTCGTGTGGCGACGACGGCTGCGGTGGCGAGTGCGGCGACTGCTCGCAGTTGTGCGACTGTACAGAAGAGTTTGTGTGCGACTGCGGCTGCCCGGCCGAGGGCGAGTGCCTGGAAGGTGAGACCAAGTGCAACGATGACGCAACCGGGGTGCTCACTTGCGAATTGATGGACGCTCCGTGCGAGCACCTCTCAGTGTGGCCCGCGATGGCCTTGGATTGCCCCGGTGGGTCGGTCTGCGTAGATGCTGACTGCTGCATCCTTGAGTGCGAAGGCAAGGAGTGTGGAGACGACGGCTGTGGTGGTGAGTGCGGTGACTGTGCCCCGGGCGACACATGTGTGGACGGTCTGTGTTTCGGCTGTCTGCCCCAGTGCGAGGGGAAAGAATGCGGGCCGGATACCTGCGGCGGTTCGTGCGGAGATTGTGGAGCCGGCTGGAGTTGTAACGGCAGTGGTTGCCAGTGGGACGGGGCTTGCGAAGGGCTCGACGGGCAGCCGTGTGTGGATCCCGACCCATGCATGCTGGATGCCACCTGCAACAATGGTATTTGTGCCGGCTTTGCCGGGTGCGATGACAGCAACGCTTGCACCACCGACTCGTGCGTGGACGGGGTAGGGTGTCAGCACGTGGAGATCGCTTGTGATGACGGCAACCAATGCACCGATGACTACTGCGATCCGGTTCTGGTGGAATGTGTGTTCGACCCCCTCGACGGTGCGTGTGACGATGGCAACCCGTGCACCGCCGATGACGAGTGTTTCGGGGAGGACGGCTGCATCGGACAGTTGGATATGCCGGTGTGTGATTGGGATCACGACGGTGCGATCGACGCCCTGGACGGATGCCCGTACACGTATGATGCGGGCGGGCAGGCGGGTGCGGCGTGTCCGGCCTGGGACCAGGCTTTGCCCCTTTCCCGCATAGTGACGCTGTCGGACCAGGTGACAGACCCCGCCCAGCGACGGACTTTCCAGCCGGTGGAAGTGCCGCTGGCCAACGGATGGCTGGACGCCACTGTACTGGGCTACTGGACTCTCGATGGAGGCACTGCTGACGACCTGAGCGACAACGAGAATCACGGGGATGTCGTAGGTAATCCAACCTCCCAACCGGGCAAATTCGGTAACGTGGGCGGGGCGTTCGAGTTCAACGGGTTTACTCAGCACATCGACCTGGCTGGCCCGGAAGGGGTGGCCGACGGTTTGCTCGGAGCGTACACTGTCAGTTGCTGGTTCAAGATTATGCTGAACGTGTCGGGCCGCAGGATCTGGGACGACGAAAGTCAGACGAGCAGCAGCCGTCTGGTGGTCGTCGGCGACGGGTCGGTGCAGTTCGAAATGGATACCACCGAGGGGCCGGTCGTGGCCTTATGCGGCACTCCACTGGAAGACCAGTGGCAGCATGTTGCGGCCACCTGGGACGGTGCGACTTTGACGTGTTACCTGAACGGTCATCGGGAAGGGGCGGCTGGCGCGGATGATACGGTCGCCGGTGCTAGCGGCACCCGCCTCGGCGCAGCGGCCGCGGGCGGCTCCGTTTTCGTCGGAATGATCGATGAAGTAGTGTTCTCCGCCAGGGCTTGGAAGGCTGAAGAAGTGGCGATTTATCACCGGTCCGCGCTTCCCTACGCCACCCGCTTGTTGCCCGGTGCACAGATCGATTTCGACGACGTGCGGGTCACCGAACTGCCGGTGGAAGACGACGTCGAGTTCTACGCCAGGAGCGAAGTGCGGGGGGTGCGGCCCAACACAGATTCGGATACGCCGGGGCTGGTCGCCCACTGGCGGTTCAACGGCGACACCACGGACCTCATCAACGGTTTCAACGCCAGCCTGGATGCTGGCGTCGAACTGGTCAAGGGACGCTTCGGCGAGCCCGTCGGTGCGCTTGGCTTCGGCCCGGGTGCCGATGCAGCAGTTGTCGGCAGCCCACCCGAGCTGGCCTTTGCCGACGGTTCCCAAACCATAGAAGCGTGGGTGAGAATGGGGAATCCTAACTCCGGCACGGTGTACCTGGTGGACAAGCAGCACTCGGCCATCTCCGCGGCTTACACCATGGCCATCTCCACCAACAAGCTCTACTGCCTCTTCAAGAGCAGCAGCGGCGTGTTGCAGTTCTTTGGAGAAACAACGATCAACGACCGTGGCTGGCACCACGTGGCGTGCGTCCTGGACCGCACGAAAATGATGGGATTCGCCTACCTGGACGGTTTGCTCGATGGAGAGGACCCGATACCCGGGGGCTTCGGCTCGGTGCAGCACCCCGACCCGCTGCGTTTCGGTATCGGCGCCGCCGGCTTCCTGTTGGAATTGGACGAAGTCCGAATCCACGGCGCGGCCAGGTCCGCCGACTATTTCTACACCAACACCTTGCCTGTGCTGCCAGTGGTGCGATTGTTAGCGTCGACCAGCCGGGGGGACGTCGACGGCGCTTACCCGTACCACGGCTACACCCTGCGCTGGGGGGACCCGGACGCCCAGACCTTTGTTCCCTCGGTGTCCGACCCCGGAGGCGGCGACGAGTGCCCGGGGCTGCTCAACGAGTGTGCAGGGTACGTGGGCTGGTGGAGATTTGACGAGGGAAGGGGGACCGCGGCCATGGACTCCAGCAGCAACGGCAACCACGGCCTGTACATGGACCTCGATGACGACGAGGCGGTGGCTGCCGAGCCTCAGTTCACGGGGGCAATCGACGGGCGCGCCGTGGCGTTCAACGGCATCGGGACTCATGTTGCTGTCCCTTCGAGCACCAGCCTGCAGTCACCCCAGACAGGTTTCACCGTTGAAGCGCATGCGGCTCCCGCATCGGTGTGGGAATCTCCGGCTGAGGGCTTCTTCCGCAGCACCGTGGCGGGCAAGTGCTGGTGCGAGAACGGCGGCGACAGCGGGTCGTACCACCTCACCCTTTACGGGAACGAAGGCGTTGGAATCGGCAACAACAACATAGGCGGGGGCTCGTCGGACGCCTGGTTCACGTCGCCGGCGGACACCTTCTGGCCCACCGGTGAGTGGCAGGCGCTGCGGGGTGCGTTCAGCGGGGACGGGGTGAAGCTGTCGGTGGGCGATACGAGTTGGGACTACCCACCCGAACCGCCCGTGCAGTGCAGCTATGAAAGCACGCCTCTCACTCTGGGTGCGTTCCACGGCTGCTGTCCGTCTCCATATGTGGGAGATTTTGTCCACGGCAGCGTGGACTCGGTCCGGATCATGAACCGCGGTCTGTATGTGGACGAGTATCTTCGTCTCCCGCTGCCTTCCTGGAGCCTCGGCGATTTTGCCCAGGACGCGGATGGCGACGGTGTGCCGGAGGAGCAGACACTCCCGCTGTGCGCAGGGGGACAGACCTTCGGTTGTTCCGATAACTGTCCCGATGTGTGGAATCCCGACCAGGAGGACTTCAACACCGTCGGGGGCGGTGGGAACGCATGCTGCGACGAATCGGGGCTGGGGGATTGGGAGCACTGCATGCAGATCGATATTACCGGCACGTACCCGGTCGATTTCACCCACCAGATACCTGTCGATGCGGCCACCGCGCCGCCCGGTTTCCTCAGCAGCGGCGGGGTTGACTTCAAAGTGGTGGACGGCTGGTGCGGTGTCTGCTTCGCACCCGGCTCACAACCCACGGTGTTTCCGCACTGGCTGGACACCAACGGGGATGCCGCCACCAAGTACCTGTGGTTCAACACCGGCGACAAGGTGGTGGACTCGGTGGCCGTCTACTACACCAAGCCCGGCGCGAACGAGGTGTTTTCGAAAAACGACCTGTTCATCAGGCAAGGCGGTGCGGTGCAGCTTGCCTACACCGGGGAACTGAGACCTGACGGCAAGTTCAGGGACACGTCGAGTCACGGCCGCCACGGCGTCGCCGTAGATGGTGCAGCCGCCGACCCGGCCGGCAAGTTCGGGGATTGCATCAACACCAATGGCGGCTATGTTCAACTGCCGGAGTTGGCATTCAATTACGGAGCCCCCAGTTCGTTTTCGGTGGAGGCCTGGGTCAAGGTACCCAATAATGGTGAGCGCACCATCGCCAGTGAGTTCGGCTCTCCTTTCAAGAAGGGCTACTTTTACCTCAAAAACGTTGGCGGGAAACTGAAATTTGCCCGGTATGCCGGCGAACCGTCAATGGTGAAATACGCCGTCACCAACAATTACGTGGTGCCCGACGATATCTGGACATACGTGGCCGCGACGTTCAGTTCCTCGGAAGGCGAACTGATGCGGATCTACGTGAACGGGTCGGAAGTGAGCGTCACCAAGGGCCAGGAAATGGCTCCTGCAGTGGCGGATCCGGTGGTGAGCCTCGTGGGTGCGAACGAAGGGGGCCAGGAGACATTCAACGGCCTGCTGGACGACGTGCGCCTGCATTCTCAGAAGCTGCTTCCCCAGGAGATCACCGACTTCTACAACAATATGGGGCACACCACGCCTGCACATCCGTACAAAGTGCTGGTACACAAGGTGGTGGCTCCGATGCCGGAGTATGCTGTCGAGAACGTCTACTAGGCATAGAGGTTTCGATATGGAAATCATGGAGCACCCGATTTTGGCCACCATTCCCGAGCAGGTGCGGGGCAGTCTTTCTCTGGAGATCGCCACGTTTCGGCAAGGGGACCAGATCTACTCGGCAGGACAGGCAATCGACAAGGTGTACTTCTTGACCCTGGGGGAGGTGCAGTTGATCCACCGGGATGTTGATCAGGGGTTGAGGTCGGTGGCCGATACTTTGCGGCCGGGAGATGTTGTCGGCGGTCAGGTGGAGGAAGGCGCTCCGGTAAGCCGATACGATGTGGAGGCGCTGTGCGATGTGGAAGCTGCGGCTATGCCTAACAAGCAGTTTCGCACCCTGGTCTTGCGGTCAGCCCAGTTTTCCCGGGGATTGCTGCTGCGCAATGCGGTGAAGTCCCGCGTCCTTGAGGAGCGGGCCCTGGCGCAAAAAGACGTTGATGTCTCCCGCGTGGTCTTTAATGAAGACCTGATTGCGCTCATCCCGGCCAAGTACATGATGGCGAAAAAAGTCATTCCCATGGCCATGCATGGCGGGACGGTTACGGTGGCCACCGCATCCGACGACATTGCGGGTATCGAAGCCGACATGCGCCGGCTGCTGAACGCCCAGCGGGTTCGACCTTACCGGGTGTCCCCGAAAGTGTTCGAACGAGTGTTCCGGGACGCGGTTCAGAAGAACACCGCGATCGCGGTTACCGAAGACGAAGCAACCTGGTTCCAGGCGGTAAGAAACAAGGACTACAACCTGGAGTTCGAATCTCCGGTGGATATTCGTGCCGAAGCGTCTCTGCAGGAGATGGAGTTGGACGGGTCGGGGGTGGTGCGACTGCTGAACAAGATTATCGGCGAAGCGTTGGACCTGGGTGCGAGTGATATTCACTTTGAACCGTTCCCCGGCGCTTTGGATGTTCGGTTTCGCATCGACGGAGAGTTGATGCTGAGGCCGGAGAAAGTGGCCGCCACATACCTGAATGCGGTACTTTCGCGCATTAAGGTGTTGGCGGGCATGGACATTGCCGAGCGCAGGAAGCCTCAGGACGGCCGTCTCACCATCAATGGTGCGACCAAGACCGTGGATGTTCGAATCTCAACGATACCTACCCGTTTCGGCGAGAAGATAGTTTTAAGGATCCTCGACCCCACCAGCATGCTTATCGATCTTGATCAATTGGTGGTGGGCAAGGAGACCCTCGATGCGTTGAGATGGATGGTGGAACAGCCCTGTGGGCTGATTCTGGTGGCGGGCCCCACCGGCTCGGGAAAGACCACCACCGTATACAGTATGCTGCTGGAGAAGAAACGGGAGCCGGTGAACATCGTCACCATCGAGGATCCCATCGAATACATGGTCCACGGGATCACGCAGGTGCAGAGAAACCCCCACGTTGACCTGGATTTTCCCAATGCAGTGCGCTCTTTCCTGCGGCAGGATCCGGACGTCATAATCGTGGGTGAGACCCGGGACCCGGAAACTGCACGAGCGGCCCTGGAGGCGGGCCTTACCGGCCACCTGGTGATCACCACCGTCCACGCCAACAACGTGTTCGCTTCGGCCTACCGCCTCAAAGAGATGGGCATGGAGGCGTTCGTCATCGCCAATTCGGTAATCGGGGTGCTGTCGCAGCGGCTCGTGCGACGGCTGTGCCCCCGCTGCAGCGAAACGGTGCAATATCACCGGCGCCTCATCGACCCCATGGGGCTTCCCGGGCTGCCTCCGGCCGTGGGGGACTACTACGTGTTCCGTAGGGGAAAGGGTTGCGCCTCGTGCAACTTCCGGGGCTATCGGGGCCGGGTGGCGCTGTTTGAGACCCTGCGCATTCCCGACGAGTTGAAAGCGATCATGGCCGCGGATACCTCGTTTACGGAAGTCGAGGCCGCGGCCCGGGAGGTCAACGCGTATCTGTCCATGGCGGAATACGCATCCATGTTGTTGAATGCGGGCGTAACCACACCGGAAGAACTGTCCCGCGTTCTCTTTATCGAGGGAGCGTAGAGAGATTTCATCCTGAGCGCAGCGTAGCGGAGTCGAAGGAGCCCGCTTACCAGCAACCGCTCACATCCAGAATGGCCATGCCACCTTCCCGGTCTGCGACAAACGCATAGCCTCCGTCTACGTGTACTCCTTTGGCCATTCCCGGGGTCGGAAAGGTGCCTGCGGGGAAAGGGTCTTCGGGATCGGATATGTTGATCACCTTCAGACCTCCGGTGGTGGCGGCCACATAGGCGTATCCACCCATCACCGTCAGGCCGTCGGCGCTGCTGGGAGTGAGGCAGTTTCCCACCTGGGTCGGATTCGCCGGGTCGCTGATGTCAATGACGCGGAAGTTGCTGGCCGAAGAGACGATGTATACCAGGTCCCCCGCAACCTCGATGCCGTAGGACTTCCCGGTCAGGGGGAACTCTTTCAGAAGCTGAGGGGAGAACGGGTCGGATACGTCCACAACCCGCATTCCCTCATGACCGTCCGCGATGTAGAGCAATCCGTCAACGGCCCACAGGCTCTCAGCACTGCCCGGGGTCTCGATGGATGCCGCCTCCTGTGGCTCGGTCGGGTCGGAGACGATGACGACCTGGACCGTTTCGTAACCGTCCGTGGCGTAGGCCACTCCGTCGGACACGTGGACGGTCAGCGCGCCTCCCGGCATAGGCACGGTGGCGGCCCAGTGAGGAGCAGTGGGGGCGCTCACATCCACGATCTCCAGTCCGCCGTCGATTCCCCAATCAGCGACAAAGGCAAACCCGTCTTCGGCGATAACTCTCCGGGCGAAACCGGGGGTGTCATACGAACCGGCTGGTTTGAGATCGGTAGGGGACGAGACGTCGAGAATCTGGATACCCCCTTGCCAGTCTGCTACGTATGCGTAGTGGTCATCAGCGAACACACTCCAGGTCTTGCCCGGCGTGTCGTAGCTGCCATGGAGTTCGGGCTCAGAGGGAACTGAGATGTCAATGATCTGGAGGCCTCCCTCAGCATCGGCAACATAAGCAAGGTCCCCCAACACCCGCACGCTGCGTGCCCGGCCCTGGGTTTCGAACTTGGCCGCGAGCTGCGGCGCTGCCGGGTAGGTGACGTCAATGACCTGGAGCCCGCCCGAGGCATCGTCTGCCACGTAGGCGTGGCCCGACTTTACATAGACGCCACGGGCATTGTCCATGGGGAAGGATGCGATTTCCTGGGGGTTGGTGACGTCGGCGACCGACACCAGGACCAGGCCGTCCTGCCACGCGGCGAGGTAGACCGTGTCTCCGGAAACGTGGAGTGCGCGGGCATAGCTGGAAGGGATGTAGCCACCCAGCAGCTCCGGCCAGGAAGGGTCGGAAACGTCAAAGATCTGGAGGCCGTAGCCATAGTAGGCGACGTAGGCCCGGTCCCCCAACACCCGCACCGCATGGGCAGACCCCGACTTGTCGGAGACGAGCGAGACCATGCCGGTCCCCAGCCAGGCCGGCTTTGACGGATCGGTCACATCAAGAACTTGCAGGCCCCCTTCCCCTGCCGCAACAAAGGCAAGGTTGCCCAGAACCTGGACGCCCCTGGTTATGTGCCCGGTATCGTAGGTTGCGACAAGGGCCGGCTTGGACGGGTCGGAAACATCGATGACGAGCAATCCGGTATGGTGATCCGCCACATAAGCGTAACCGCCGGCAACCCATACACCGTTAGCTTCCCCGGGGGTGTCCAGCCGTCCGAGAAAGGCAGGCTCGGCCGGGTCGGAAACATCGAATATGTACAGCCCGCCAAAACCCAACGCCACGTACGCGGTGCCGTCACTGACGAAAACATCCCACGCTTCGCCGCCAAATGAGTCCACCCACTCCATTTCGCAAACACCTGAGCTGCAAACACCTTCCTTGCACAGTTGATCCGGAGGGCATCCGCCGCAATTCATAATGCCGTCACAGCCGTTGTCGTGGCCGCCGCACTCCAGGCCAAGGTTCCCGCAGGCTAGAGGCGTGCAACATAATCCCACGGAGTCGCACACCTCCGACCCCGGGCAGTTTACTTCGAAGATGCATCCGGCCGCCGGGTCGCACGAATCGTCAGTACAGATCTTTCCGTCATCGCATTCAGCGTCCAGACACAAGTCGGAGAACTCCTCGACCCAGTCGGACAGGACCTCGGCGCTCGCGTCTGGCTCGACGGGTGGCGAACTGTCTGTTTCCGGGGACAGGTCAGCGACGGTTGTTACGTCGGAATACCAGGCGGACGAGTCCGAACCGAAAGGCCACTTCTCCGGCGCACCGGGGTAGGGCCTGGTGCCCAGCAGGTCACCGCCTACACAGCCGCCAACGCACAGCGCCGCAATCGCGACAGTGAGCACCCAGTGACGCCAATGGTTCATGTTCTTTGCTTCGTTCATCCCTTCCTGATGGTTGGACACGTTTATTGTACCTAGCGACAGTCGCCGGGACAACCGCGCTGCCGCTTCCACTGACAAATAACCCCTGGTCAAGCAATACGGGGAACACGGCTGCTTGCCAGCCGCTACTCTCCCGGCTACAATGCAACCCCAACCATAGCGGAGGGACGATGGTGAAGGAACTGGCAAGAACTGCCGCGATTGTGGTCATGGCTCTTGCCCTTGTTGCTGCCTGTGGGGGCGGGGACGAGGGGGCCGGGCAACCGGACTTGGGCAGTGGCGATGGTGGTGGTACAGAAG
>CAZVFX010000114.1:0-22696 GCA_964626565.1 uncultured Myxococcales bacterium | reverse complement strand
TTCGCCGCAGGTTTCGCCGGAGCCTTCGGCGCAGCCTTCACCGGAGCTTTCGCCGCAGGTTTCGCCGGAGCCTTCGGCGCAGCCTTCACCGGAGCTTTCGCCGCAGGTTTCGCCGGAGCCTTCGGCGCAGCCTTCACCGGAGCTTTCGCCGGAGCTTTCACCGGAGCTTTCGCCGCAGTCTTCACCGGGGCTTTCGCCGCAGCTTTGGCGGATGGGGCCACCACATCGGTGATCTTGATCGAAGTGAAATGCTGGCGGTGACCAGCCTTCCGGCGGTACTTCTTCCGCCGCTTGAACTTGACCACCAGCACCTTCTTCTGCCGGCCCTGCTTGACGATTTCGCCAACAACCTTCGCACCCTCGACTCCGGGAGCACCGACAACAGTATTTCCGTCCTTGCTAAGCAACAGGACATCGCCGATTTCAACCTTGTCGCCAACCTTGCCGGACAGTAAGTCTACATCCAGAACGTCGCCAACGGAGGCCCTGTGCTGATTGCCACCCAACTTGAATACCGCGTACATCGCCACGCCTCCATCCAGATAAAGTCAAGCCAGCGCAGAATTCTACTCATGTCCCCTTAACTGTCAAGGAAAATCGGAACACAAACAAAGCCCACCACCCAAGACGCAACCCCGAAACCGGGACAGGGCACCGCCACAACGCCGCAAGACTGCTGCCACAAGGCAGGCGCAAGACAGGGACGGGGGGCTAGGTTTTGCCCCGGAACGGCTAGGGACGGGGGGCGAGGCGCAAGACAGGGACGGGGGGCCAGGTTCTGCCCCGGAACGGCTAGGGACGGGGGGCGATATTCTGCCCGCAATTCGATCTCAATCCGAACCGATCGCCGCGCCAAGGCCGATCCTCGACAAATGTCGATTAAATGGTACAGATCTTTTCAAACTCACGATAACAGTAGTGAGACCAACACAAAAAGAGGGAGGTGCGGACATGAGGTACATTCGAGACTTTACTTTGCCGGCGAACTCCATTTACCACCTGATGTGGCGAACCGTGGCAGGGGCGTTCTTTCTGCAATCGGACACCATGAAGCGCATGTTTCTCTACTGCCTGTTTCGTTTCATGTTCAGGGCGAGCGGGAATGTGAAATTGCACAGCTTCTGCATCATGTCCAACCACTGCCATCAGGCTGCGCAGCTCAAGGGCAACGCCCGGCACATGTCCAGATGGGCCCGGGCATCGCATTCGTCATTCGCCCAGCGTTTCAATCGCATGAACAAACGTCGGGGTCCGGTCGCCCAGGACCGCCCCAAGACCGTGATCTGCGAGAATCAGGAGGAGTTGAAGCGGGTCATGTTCTATGGCGACTGGAACCCCGTCGAGGCGGGTATGTGCGACCATCCGTCCGAGTACCGATTCTCATCCTACCGGTACTATGCGTACGGTGTTGTAAACGAATGGACGAAGCACCTCACGCCGCCCCGCTTCTATCTGGAGATGGGCGACACTCCCGAGGAGCGTCAGGCCGAATACCGCCGTCAGTGCGACGAGTACCGGCAGCACAAGAAACTGCCGGAGGAACGTGAACTAGAATTTGGCCACGCTGTGGGCGACGAGAAGTTCGTCAGAAACAGGCATCGCCTGATGCTGGCCCTGGGTGGTCACCTTCGCAAGCGCACCTGGCCCCGCCGCGACATACGCCGCATGGCTGCCCGTTTGCTGGTGCTGGAGCCCAGCCCTGCCGTCGTCGGCCCGAGCGCGCCAGATAACCGTACTGCCGGACCACCGTAGATGTTGGCGTAGGCAACGGCACAATCCGCAAACTAGCCCATCTGACCCGGAGTTTGCTTTTTCGACCGATTTGCGCCCTCAATCAGCCGCCACGCGATGTCCCGAATCACTGGTTCGCCCATAACTGTCGCGTTCGGCGCTGATAACGGCCATAGCGCCACCCATATTGGGGCGAAAACGGCGCCCCCCGTCCCCGTCTTTCCCACCCATATTGGGGCGAAAACGGCGCCCCCCGTCCCCGTCTTTCTGGGGGCGAAGCGCGCCCCCCGTCCCTGTCTTCCCGCCGTCATTGGTTTTCCGTAGTGCTGGGGAGGGGAGGAGGTTGCGCCGAGGATGTGGTCGGCTTATGATGGGCAGGTGTTGAAGAGGAACTACACGGCGGTGGGAATGGGGCGATTGGTGGCGATTTGTGCTCTGCTCTGGGCTTGCTCCGGCGATGCTGGCGCGCCCGGGCGTGAGGATGATACTGATTCTGCGACGATGCAGAGGGAAGATAGCGGGGATGCAGGGCGTAGTTCTGGAGAGGTGGGAACTGCGGAGGTTTCCCTGACGGATGTTGGAGATGAGGGAGGTTCGCCGGACCTGAGATGGCAGACGGAGTTGCTCGCTGACGTTGCGGAAGGGGCGGACGCACTACCGTTTGATCTGTTGCCGGACCTGGTAGAGGGGCCAGGTCCCCTGCCAGACTACCAGCCGACCGGCTTTGTTGGCACGGACGGAGTGGTGTTCCGTGACGAGACGGGGCGGATGCTGCTATTGCGCGGCGTAAACGTTTCCAACGGAAGCAAGGGACCTCCCTTTTTCCCGGCGTGGCTTACCCAGGGACACTTTCAGATGCTTGCTGACCGCGGCCTGAATGTAATTCGGTTTCTTGTGATCTGGGAGGCAATCGAACCGGAGGAAGGGGTCTTTGACCAGGATTATCTCGATATGGTTGAGCAGCGGGTCCAGTGGGCCACCGATGCCGGTCTCTACGTGCTCATTGACATGCACCAGGATATCTGGGGTCCGAAATTCGGAGGTGACGGTGCGCCGGAATGGGCGACCCTCGACCACGGGCTGCCGTTTGACCCCAAGCCGGGCATGTGGTTTTTCAAGTATGGCGAACCTGCCGTGTGTCAGGCCTTTCAGTCATTCTGGGACAATGAGCAGGGAATCCAGGATCATTTCATCATGGCCTGGCAGGAGGTGGCAACCCGCTTCGCCGACAACCCCGCGGTAGTCGGTTATGACATCATCAACGAACCGTGGTTCGGTAACTACGATCTTCTCGACCCGGAGGGCTTCGAATCGGACGTGCTGACGCCATTCTATCAGGCCGTGACCGAAGGGATAAGACAGGTGGATTCCAACCACCTCGTATTTGTCGAGCCCTCTGCAGTTAAGGGCCTTGGCTGGGCCGGTGGCCTGAAGCCCTTTGGCGATGCGTTGGTTGCCTACGCCCCGCATTACTACCACGCCGGGCTCGAATACACTGATAAATACACCGACACAAAGGATCACGTCGCCCAGGTATTCGAAATGATGCAGGCTGAAGCAGAGGTTCTGGGCGGGCCCCTGCTTATGGGGGAGTTCGGCTTCTACGTTGGCGCCGAGAATGCCAAGAGCTACAACGTCCATCAACTTGAGCTCATGGAGGAGCTACTGTTCAGTTCCACGGCGTGGAGTTTTGATCCCGGAGGCGGATGGTTCAACTTGCTCGATTCCAAGTTGCAGCCGAGGTGGTCGATGGATCTGCTCACCGTGCCTTACCCGGTCCGCACCAATGGCCGGCTGTTGTCGTGGCATTACGACAGGGCTCGGCGAGTGTTACACGTTTCGTTGGATGCCGAGGGTTGGGCTCTTGGAACCACGCAGTTGTTCGTGCCATCGACCCACTATCCAAACGGTGTCGAAGTGGGGTGCAGCGAGAACGGGGAAGAGCAATGCAGCTACAACTATGAACCGGACAAGCAGATGGTGGAAATCTCGACGGGCGGCGCGGGCCCCCCGTCCCTGCAGATAGTGGTGCGGCCGGCGGCCGGATATTCGCCCCCCGTTCCCGGGGTTTCGACGCACATTTCCATCGGAAATGCGGCGGCGAGGGAGCAGGAGTTGGCGATGGAGGAAGGTGCTGGGGTGCGGATGATCAGGCGTGATTTTACCTGGTCGAAAATCGAGCCGGTGGAAGGGGAGTTCCATCTGGATGATTATGCCGATCTGGTAGGGGCTGCTGCGGGGCATGGGGTGGAGGTGGTGGCGCTGTTGGACTACAGCGTTGGTTGGGCGGAAGCGGTGCCGGGGGATTATACCACTATTGATGAGAGTGCCTTCGGTGCGTTTGCGGGTGCGGTGGCTACGCATGTGGGGGAGGAGGTCGACTACTACGAGGTGTGGAACGAGGAGAATCTGGACATCTTCTTCAAGCCTGCCCCTAACCCCGAGAAGTACGGGGCGTTGCTCAAGGCTGCATCTCAGGCGATCCGGGCGGCGGACCCGGGTGCGGTGGTTCTGTTCGGCGGGCTTAATTCCGTCGGTGTATTTGTTGGTAAACCGTGGGAATTTTTCGAGTCGGTGGCGGAGGCCCACGCGGATCTCGGCAACTATTTCGATGGGCTGGCCATTCATCCCTACACTCTGGCCCAGGCGCTTTCGCCGGAGCAGGAGAATGCCGCGGGCACCTTTGCCGACATGCTATATCTCGCCAGGGTCGCGTTGGGGCGTTTCGGCATGGAGTACAAGCCTCTATACATCACGGAAATGGGTTGGCCGGCCTGCCCCTGCCCTCCTCTGGAGCCGCCTGTCCTGATACCCAATGTGTCGTACGACGACCAGGCCAACTATCTGGTACGCTCATATGTTCTGGCCGCGGCGGCGGAGGTGGAAGTGTATCTTTGGTACGACTTCATGGACGGCGATGGTTCCGGGCAGATTTTCTCCGAGAGTTTTTTCGGCCTGGTGAGGCATGATCCGGACCCGGGCGACGGCGTTCCTCCTGAAGTGAAGCCCTCCTACGACGCGTACGCGGCGCTGAACGGTTTCATGGAGGGTCGAGTCTATGCCGGAGATGTGAGCCCTTCGCCGCACTGTCATGTTCACCGGTTCGCGGGGCAGACGGCGGAAGTAATGGTAGTGTGGAATTCCCTTGATGACGGCGAATGCGAGGTTGCCCTTCCGCCCGGGGACCATCAGGTCCATGACCTGTTCGGCGATCAAACGGGGGTGGTTGAGGATTCTTTGCTTGTTCCCTCCGACGGTTCGCCGCGTTACGTGGAGGCCGCGCCGATTGACTAGGCCGGGGCGGCTTGATACGTTTACGAGAAGGGGGCGCAGGTTGAGTATAGCATTCCTACACCGGGTTTGGACTTCGGCCAGATTCATCAGCGGAGATTGGCGGGGGCTCTATCACCCTGAAGAGGTTATCTTCGAGGTAACCACCGGCTGCAACCTGGCGTGCCCCATGTGCGCCCGCACTCATTTGGCCGACGAGGGGCCGGTGAAGACGATGTCCCTCGAATCTTTCGAGTTTCTGGCCGGTCGTCTGCCGGCTTCGGTGGAGCGTGTGGCCATTGCAGGTCTGGGCGAGCCGCTGCTGAACCGAGACCTCCCCAACATGGTCGGTGCGCTCACCAGTCTGGGGCTGGGGAGCGTCCTGTATACCAACGCGACGCTGTTGACTCCGGAGGTCTCCCGTCGGCTGGTCATGGCGGATTTGTCAGGCATCGTGATCCCCATGGACGGCGCCACTCCTGCAACCTACGAACGGCACCGGAAGAACGCCGATTTTGCGGTCACCATAGAGAATGTCCGTCAGCTTCTGGCGGCCAAGCGGGAGGCAGAATCCGACCTGTTCGTGGAGTTGCAGATGCTGCGATTGCCGGGGACGGAGGGGGAGTTGGATGCGTGGCGCCGCATGTGGACGGTACCGGGGGTGGACGCTCTTCGTTACAAGCCGGATCACATGGGTGCGGGTCCCGGGGCCGAGTCGGCTGCGGCCACTGCCCGCGGCGTCTGCCCGATGCTGTGGCGCGGACCTGCGACGGTGGACGTCGAGGGGAACGTATATCCCTGCTGCGTGCAGTCGCCGGAAAATGTGATCCTGGGCAATCTGTACGGGCAGGAAATGGGGCATATCTGGAACGGGGCCGCGGCCCGGGACATGCGGCGCCAGTTTGTTCGGACCCGGCGCAAGCTGGAGAGTTGCAAGGGATGCTTGATCCCGCTGCCGCCGGTCCCGGTTTCTGCGGCGGGCAATCTGCTCAATCCTTTCGCAGCCCGCAAAGTGATGGCCCGGCTGGAGCCGTTGATGGCAAAGCGGCACAAGCGTTGCCGGGGAGGGTGAGTGCGATGCGAGTGCTGTTGGTAAACCCGAGGCCGTTGTGGGACCGCCTGGGGCCTATGGAACGATTTTCACCTGCGATCCCCCCGTTGGGTGTGGTTTGGCCCGCCACGGTTCTGAGGGAGCTTGGCCACGACGTGATGGTGGTTGACCAGCACGGGCTGAAGTGGACCAATTCTCAGCTTCTCAGCGAAGTGCGCAGTTTTGGCCCCGAGTTGGTGGGGTTCTCCTGTCTCACCTTTGCAATGGACGGGGTAGAGGCTGCGGTGGAGGCAATGCGCAAGGGTCTTCCCAGCGTCAAGGTGGTCCTGGGCAATCTCCACGCGACAATTTTCCATGAGGAGCTGGTGCGGCGTGGGGTGGCCGACTTTGTAGTGCGGGGAGAAGGGGAGGAGGTGCTGGCCGAACTGGTGGGGTCTCTTGAACGCGGGGAGGCCGGGCGCGGCGTGGCGGGCCTGACTCGATTTGAGGGTGGTCAGGTGGTGGTGGAGGCGGATGCGGGGGAGGTCGACATGGGTCGGCTTCCGGTGCCCGATTGGAGCCTGGTGGCCGGTGTCCGGTACGAGGCTTTTCGTCTGAAGGAATTCGATGTCGGTCCTTTGGCGCCTGCGGTTCAAGCGTCACGGGGTTGCAAGTACAAGTGTCACTTCTGCTCGCAAAATATCATGTATCGCGGCGTCAGGGTCCGTCCGGTGGATGACGTCATTGCGGAGATTCGGGAGTTGCACGAGCGGCTCGGGGTGACCACGGTAGGGTTTGTCGACGCCAATTTCCCACCTGACCGTGAGTACGGGCTTCAGTTTGCCCGGACAATGCGAGACAGCGGTCTTAGCGAGAAGGTTCGTTGGTTCACTGAGATCAGGATCGATCTGGTCGACGAAGAACTGATCAGAGAGTGCGCTGAGGCCGGTATGGCGTTGATACAGTTCGGCATCGAATCGGGGGATGCCGATGTCCTGGGAGTGATGCGTAAGGGGACGGTGGGTCGCGATCTTGCCGAGCCTTTTCGGTGGTGCAAAGAGAACGGGGTGTTGACGGTGGGCCTCTTCGTGCTGGGCATGCCGGGAGAATCGGAGGCGCAGGCGAAGCGCACCATCAAGACCGCGTTGAAGCTGGATCCTGACCTTGTCAAGTTCAGTGTTGCCACGCCCTATCCCGGGTCGGGTCTGTGGTTTGACTATCATGACGACCTGAAAGACGCTCCCACCCACAAGTTCAGCGGCTGGCTGGACCCGGCTCGGGGCGGGGCCCACCTGTTGGAGGGACACACTTTGCCCGGCAAGAAGCTGGCCCGGCTGCAGCGAGGCGCCATGCGCCGTTTCTACCTGCGGCCCCGCAAACTGGCCGCGCTGTTCGGGAAGGGGCTGCTACGGGAAGAGACGCTTCGAGACGGTTTTCTTTCTCTGGTCGAGGGATTGTTCAAACGCGCCTAGAATTCATCGTCGGGATACAGCATCGGAATTGCCATGGGGTCCTTGGCGGTGAAGGGCAGGACTTTGAGGTTGTTCATGTACACTTTGCGCAGAATCATGGCGTAGACCTTGGCCATGCGATAGTACATCTCTTTCCGGCTCACTTTTGGTTCCATTTTGGCGGCTCTGGTGCCGGGCCGGTTGGTGTACGGATAGACCAGGACCATGTCCCAGGGCGTCTCCTTGATAAAGCGGTATGTCTCGTCGAATTCCCGGTTGGTTTCGGTGGGGAAACCCGCGATGAAGTGGGATCTGAGCATGACGTGAGGTGCCGCACGATGAATGGCCCAGACCATGCGGCGAGCGTCCGCGCTGGTGTGGTTGCGGCGCATCGCGTCGAGGACTCGGTCGCAACCCGACTGCACGGGAATTGTGAAGCACTTGACCCGTGGGTCAGCCATGGCTGCGCAGTAGCGGTCGAGATTCTCCATGATGTAGGTGGGAAAGTGCTGGCGGACGCTGAGAATGAAGTTGCGGGGGCGCTTGAGCAATTCCTCAAAGAGGGTGATGAAGTTGGTGCCGATGTCCAGTCCGTATGCGCCTGTCTCTTCGCCGCAAAGGACGATGTTGCGCTTCCCCTGGTCCAGAGCTTCGTCGAAGCGACGCAAGATGTGGTCCATGGGCGTGCTAAGGAGGCGGCCGGCGGTGAACTTGGTTGCGCAGTATGTGCATGATTGGCGGCAGCCGCGGTTGATTCGCAGGTAGAACATGCTTTCGTTTTCGACCATGCTGAAGCGTCGATACAGGTACTCCGGAATCGGTACGCCCACGCTGGCCGAACGGTGGAGCAGATGGGTCACCCAGTTGAAGACATTGTAGGGCCCCATGTAGGCCCGTTCCAATTCGCCTACTTCTCCGGCCGGTGCGGTGAGCTCGTACTCTTCGAGGAGACGATGGAAGTCCCGGGAGCTGTAAGCGAAGGTGGCTCCCAGCTCCTCGATGGCCGTCATGTTGTAAGCGGGCATGCAGCCGGTGACGATGAGTTGGGCGCCCGGCTTCATGCGGGCTTTCACCTGCTTCATGTCCTCGATGCAATTCCGTTCGACAATTTCGCCCACGACGCATGAGTTCACCAGCACGACGTCCGCATCTTCCAGATTCCCGGTGAGTTCCCACCCGCCGATTTCGATGGTGATGCGCGACCTGGCGAAATCGAGAAAGCTCTCGATACAACCGTCAGCCGAAAAGTGTGCGTATAGCTTGCCCTTGGATTTCATTCCACTCCCGGTACCAATCCAAGCATAGGTCACCGCGAGGCCCGCGGCAAGCTAAAACTATCTACTTAACTGCTTTTCTCTTGACAGATCTTCAGGTATCCTGTTAGCTAATTTGATGAGTTTGCTAGGGGTGTCACCTAACCGAAAAGGAAGAGTGGCTATGAAGAGAATTCTGATTGCAACGTTGCTGTGCGCGGTGTTCCTGGTCCCGTCTTGGGCTTCCGGCGCGCTCATTACAGACGTCCAGAGCTCGTTCGACGAGGATGACCCGTTTGACATCGCCCTGTTCGTCAACTACGAGAACTCCAACCGGTCAACGCGCCTCACCAGGGAGTACCTGCGAGACGGGAAGACCGTCGATTTCGCGAACAAACTCCTTTATGAGGAGACGTCCCACACGGTGCGTTTCGATGTGGCGATCGGCCTGTACCGGGACTTCGAGTTGGTGGTTGACCTTCCCCTCATTGCGCAAGCCCAGGGGACCCTCGACTTCCATCCGGCGATTCCGGAGGGCGGCAACCAGGAATACAAATACACCGACGACATCGACCCGTCCGTGTATGGCGCCGGCCATGACGATACCACCAAGCGTGAGACGTTGTTCGATATCCCGTTCAAGGGCAAGGAACGGTCCGGGCTGGGAGACATCGGCCTCGGAATCCGGTGGGCGCCCTGGCACTACAAGCGGGACCACCAGTATCCGTCCTGGATTATCGGCGTGATGTTTACCCTGCCTACCGCCCCCATCAAGAAAGCGGACAACGCTGACGTGGGAGAGGGTGTGTTCAAGGCCCGAATCAACACGGCGATTTCCCGCCGGGTTGCGCCCTTCTTCGAACCCTACTTCGACGTCCATGGCGTTCTCAAGGTCGCCACCTCCCGGAGCCTGTTCGACCCAGGCCAGGAGAGCACCGAGACCCAGACTCTTACCCAGCCCGGCAACGAGATGGGACTGAAGTTCGGGGCCGAGTTCATCCCCTGGGAAGTGGCTGCGGAAGACCGGCATGTTGCCATCGACCTGGGCGTGGGCCTGGACTACATATTCGAAGGCCGGGAGTACACGGAGCTGTTCGAAGCGCTGGGCTCGTCTCCCTGCTTGCCCTCAAATGATTGCTGGGGGGCAACCTATTCGAAAGACCCCAAGGGCTACACCGACGAGATCAACTACAAGAAGAAGCACGACCAGAATACTCAGGATGTGACAGTTGCGAAGGGGAAGGCCAAGGAGAACAACACCTATCCCAGGACCGACGGCATTACCGACGTGGAGCACTACGGGGTCTACTCGTTCTGGGCCGGGTTGGATGTACAGCCCATCCAGTATCTGGCCCTTGGCGCCCGGTTCAGAATGGCGTACTCACAGCCCCACTTCATTACGTTTGCCGATGCGGGCAAGGACTCGGACATCGACAACGACAACGTGGTCACAGGGTACAACAACAACTTCGAAAACGAGTACAACCCGAAGTACATTGAAGAATTGGATCAGATCGGCAATCGCTTCAAGGCGAGCCGGTCTCTCAACTGGACCCTCATCTTCTCCCTTGCCGGCAAGTTTTAATGGCTGCACCTGCTGACAAAGAAAAAACGAAAGAGATTCTCCTCAAAGTTGGCCAGCACCTGAAAGGGGGCGATGGAGGTTCTCGTCTCGTGGTGGTCCGTTGCGCCAATCTGGAGGAGGTGCAGACTGTAGCCGGTTTGTTGCCCCGTGCGTTTCCGAAAATTCGCTGGGCCTCGGTGCCGGTGGCGATCCACGGACTTGAGCCGAGCCTCGAGAAGGCGGTTGAAGTTGCCAAGGCCGGCAAGGCGATCCCGATTCTGTACACTCTCACCGGTGAAGACACGGATCGGTGCCTCGATTCCGCGGACGCTGTAGTGCTCGAAACTCGGGCCCGTGAGTTGAAGCTGACATCTCTGCCCATCGTGCTGGTGGTTCTCTCTCCTTCTGTTCGGGTTCTCGTGCAGCATGCCCCGGACTTGTGGAACGGCAAGGGCGGATATCTGGCGTGGCCTTCGGAGCCTCCCGAACTGGCTGAGCAAGGGGGAGAAGCCGAACAGGCTCCCTATTTGGAGGACGGGGAGGAGCCGCCGCCGCCGGAGGAGACACGCAAGGTTCTGGAGCAGATGGAAGGAGACCCGGCGGCCGACTACCTGGTCACGGTTTCGGAGCGATATTTGCAGGTGGGCCAACTGGAGCAGGCGCGTATGTTTCTTCTGCGTTCGGTTCAGATCTACTCGGAAACTGCCAACCTCAAGGGTATGGCCTCTTCCTATCATCTGCTGGGTGTGGAGGCTGAGGGCAGGGGAGACTACGATACTGCCATTGAGTGGTTTGACCAGGCTATCGACAATCGTCGGATACTCGATGATCAGGAAGGGCTGTCCGAGTCTTTCGGGCACAAGGGCTATTCGCACTACCTGAAGGGGGAATACGACTGGGCGACGAGAGCCTTCGACGACGCGATCAAAATCGATGAGGAGTTGGGGCTGAAGTCTCGAGTTTCTGCCGGCTACCGCAAGATAGCGATGGTCATGGAACTGAAACGGGATCTCCATAGCGCCGAGGAGTTGTACAATCGGTCGCTGGTCATGGAAGAGGAGTTGGGCAATCCGAAGGGCATGGCCCGGGTGTACCACCATCTCGGCCGCTTGAAGGAAGAGGCGGGGGATTATGACGAGGCGATCGCTTATCACACCAGTTCCGTCGAGTTGAAGGAGCAGGAAGGCGACAGCATGGGCCTTGCGACCTCCAACCATCAACTGGGCAACCTCGCCCTGAAGAAGGGTGAGTTCGACGAGGCGATCGAGTTCTATCAAAGTGCCATGCAGCAAGAGGAGGAGATCGGGGACCGCCAAGGGTTGGCCCGAACCGGCGCTCAGTTGGGCCTGGCTTTCCGGGAAACCGGACAGATAGAAAAGGCCTTGTACAACCTGGTGAAAGCCTATCAGCTTCTCCAGAAATTGCGCTCTCCACTGGCTTCCGAGGTGTTGGGCAAAGTGGAAGAGATCCAGGACCTGGTGACTGCGGATGTGTTCAACAAGATTCTCAGGGAAGCATCTCTCAGTACATCTGTTCAGTAAGGGGCTGGCCTCAGCGCCGCATTCTCACTATAATTGCACGCAGCAAGGAGGATTACGATGCTCAGACGCGTCCTGGCAGTTCTGGCGTTATTGATTTTACCCGCCACGGCCGCCTCAGCCCCTCGTTTCATCCACGTCTCGTGGAGTAAGCCCGACGCTGCCACAACCCAGACCGTGACCTGGATGACCGACTCGACCGAAGATTCGAGCATGGTTCAGTACGGCATCGACGACGTTACCGAAAACGAATTCGAGGGGTACGCGTTTCAGGGTAATGACGAACTGGGTGCGATCCACGTGGTGGAGCTTGAGGATCTGGAACCGGATACGACGTATGTATACAGGGTAGGAGGGCTGAACGGCGGGTGGAGCGGTAACTACGAGTTTGCCACGGGGCCGGCCGACAAGTGCACGCCCTTCCGCTTCGCGGCATTCGGCGACAACCGCCCGGATACCGATTGGCTGCCCCAGGTGCATTGGAACCCGGTTTTGGGCGAGACAACCGATGCCGGACCGGCTTTCTACATCCACACCGGGGATCTGGTGAAAGACGGCAAGGAAACGGGGCAGTGGAATGCTTTCCTGGAAACCAGTGAGCCCTATCTAGCATCTACGCCGCTCATGGCCACCATTGGAAACCACGATGACGGCCCCGGCGATGGCGACGACGCGAACTACAATCAGATCTTCTCCTACCCTCGCAACGAAGTAACGGATACCGAGGACTACTACTATTTCATCTATGGCAACACTATTGTGGTCTCCTTGTCCACGGGCAGTTTCACCGGCGGGTCGCCGCCTCTCTCGGAGCAGGCCGAATGGCTGGACAAGGTCTTTTCCCAGCACCCGAGCATGAAATGGAGGATCGTATTCCTGCATCACCCACCTTTCGCCAGCCACCTGGTGTTTGACTGGCTGTTCGGGCTGGAGCTGAATCATGCGCCAAACGAGCAGGGTCAGAACGCGGCCCTGATTCCGATCTTCGACAAGCACCATGTCGACCTGGTCTTCAACGGGCACAACCACTACTACGAACGGCTGGGGCCCATGGTGCAGGGCTCGGATGACGATCAAGGGCAGCCGGTGGGTTCCTTTGAGGAGGGCACCGTCTACGTCATCACCGGCGGCGCCGGGGCGATGATCTACGACACATTCGGCATCGGTGACTTTGCATTCGACCCGTTGTCGTTTATCTGCGGATTGGGCCAGGCCGAGGGCAGTGAAGTGTGTGTGGGGGACTACCACTATGTTTCCGTCGATATCGATGAGAACGTGCTGACTTATGAGGCCTGGGCCACGGCAGAGCAGACCTTGGGGAACAACCCCGACAACAAGAAAATCATCGATTCCTTCTTCATCGAAAAGGAGCCTGCGGAATCCTGTGAGGAAGAACCCGATCCGGTGGAGCCGGTGGTGGAAATAGTGGAGGAGCCCTTTGTGATTGAGGAGGCCGATTTTGAAGTGGTCTCTCAGCCGGAGGATGAACCTGACGTCGCGGCATACCCTGAGGCGGCTGACGACTTGACGACGCCTGCCGCCGACGTCGCGGGCAAAGACGGTGGGGTCGTGCCGCCTCCCGACACCAGCGGGTCGGTCGACATTCCCGCCGAGGTGGTAGTCCCCGGTATCACCGGACAGATTGAAGGCAAAGAGGACGGCGGGTGCGGCTGCCGCCTCGCTCCCAACTCCCGATTTCCCGCGGCTGCAGCGCTGCTTCTGCTGCTGTCGCTCGCTCTGCTGGGCTGCTTGAGAAGGAGCTACTGAGCCGGCCGGTACCTTTATACATGGAAGATCAGTGAGAAAATGACTAGAATGAACGTGGAGTTTGTGTGCCTGCTGCCGGGAGCGTTGAACCAGGTATGCCTCACTTGTTGAAAAAGGCCCTTTTTGCCGGTCTGGCTCTTTCCGCCCTTTGTTCTTGCGTGGATCTGTCTGCACTGAAGGGCAAGGCCGGTCAATTCTCGGAGAGCCCCGTATCCAATCCGCGCGTAGATGCGGTTGTCGGCGAGGACGCCCCGGCTCCGTTCCTTCCCGACTTGCTGGAGCTTCCGGAAGGCCTGGACCTTGCGGGTTTGCCCGAGTTCTCGCTGGTGTCTCTGGAGCCCACCGAAGGAAGCTACAAGGGAGGGGACCTGGTAATGCTGGTGGGGTCAGGGTTCCATGACGATATGGAGGTTTTTTTCGGTCAGGCCAAGGCCCCGGGGCTGTTTGTAGTGGACGAGAATTTCCTGACGGTAATAACGCCTTTCAATCTCCCCGGCTGGACCGATGTTTCCGTCGTCGGGGGAGAGGGGCAGAAGGTTGTGCTGGAGGAGGCATTCTTCTACTTCGCAGCCCTCAATCTCCATTCCGTGAGCCCTGACTCCGGGCCCGCCCCCGGGGGCACCCCCATAGTTGTTGAAGGCGAAGGTTTCGGGCCGGCTTGCAACTTGTTTATCGGCAATCGACAGGCTTTGTTTGTGAATGTTGACGACTCCTTCCGCATAGAGGCGGTTACGCCGCCCGGGAGTTGCGGACCGGTCGACGTCAGAGTGGTGTGTGACGGGGAAAAAGGCACGCTCAAGGACGCGTTCAGCTATGGTGGCGCGCCGGAGATACTCAATGCGGAGCCCTCTGTCGGCCTGGCTGCGGGCGGCTACTGGATAACTTTACACGGCAAGAACTTCACCCCCGGAACGGTGGTGCAGGTGGGCGACCAGATGGCGGAGACTACTCACTTCATCTCAGCCGATCGCGTCGACGTCTTGTTGCCTGAAGCTGAGGCCGGCCTGGTTGGTTTTACAGCCTCCAACGAGTGTGGCGACGTCGCGGCCGAGGACCTGTTTCTCTACCTCGATCCCGGTCACCCGTCCGGGTTCAAGCCGAAGATCGTTGGCTATCTGCCGCAGTCGCTGCCGGCCTGTGCCGGCGGGTACGTAACCATCGGCATCGAAAACATGGGGGATCCTGACAAACTAGAAGTGTTTTTCGGCAAGAACGAGGCGGAGATCGTCTCCCTGGACGAAGAGCTGGGAGTCATCGACGTCCGCCTGGACCCGGCTGAACCCTCGGTCACGGATCTTCTGGTTTATGCGGAAGGCGGCATCTCCGTCGTCGGCTCTGGATTCGAGTTCCTGGACCAACTCGTGGTCAGCGCGGTAACTCCGGTTACCGGGCCTTCCGAGGGCGGGTCGCTGGTCACCTTGGAAGGCTGCCCATTCGGCGACCAGCCTGAGGTGAGGTTCGGCCCCACGGTAGCGCCGGAAGTGGAAGTGCTTTCGCCATACGAACTCAGGGCCGTCACTCCGTCCGGTTCTCCCGGACCGGTGGATGTGAGCGTTTTCAGCGCGGGCCAGCTCGCCACGCTGCCCCATGGATATTCCTACGTGACTGCTGAGCCGGAACTGTATTTCCTCGACCCCGACAACGGCGCTCGCTCCGGGGGCACCTACGTACGATTCGTGGGTGCGGGCCTGTCGCCCTCAGCGAAGTACTTCATTGGCGAGGAAGAGTGCTTCAACGTAGAACACATAAGCTCGTCCCTGGCGACAATGCGGGTGCCACCCAATGACGTAGGCACCTACGATGCGTCCGCGCAGTGGCCCGGCAGCAGCGTCGCGCTTGCGGAAGCGTTTACCTACTACGACCCTCGTTCGAAGAAGGGGGGCACCTGGGGCGGCCCTATTGATGAGTCCCTCAACGTTACGGTTACCGACTCCAGCACGGGGAAGGGGCTGGCCGGCGCGTTGGTGACGGTAGGGGATGATCCGGAAACACCCCATCAGGGTTTCACCGATGAAAACGGCCAGATCACTTTTTCCGAACCCGGGTTTGAAGGCAAGCAGACCATCACTGCAGCCAAGGCCACGTACAGCCTTTACAGCGTGGTGCACTTCGACGCCACCAATGTGACGGTTTACCTGTCCCCCATCGTGTATCCGGAAGGTGGCTCGTCGTACAAGCCCGCCAGGGCCTATGTGTCCGGAAAGGTCATCGGCTTGGACAAATATGTCGTGGCTCCTCCGGGAAATTGCGCCAATAAGCAGGTAGAAGGCATCCTCTGCACCCCGTGCCTGGATGATGACGGGTGCGCGCTGCCGCCGCCGGAACCGCCTGTCGAAGGCGAGGAAGATGAGGAGCCGGTCGTTGCATACTGTGCTCAGATCGGAGACACCGGCAAGTTCTGCGTAACCGAGTGCCTGGCGCCCGAGGACTGCCCGGAAGGTTTCACCTGCGGCAAGGTCGGTCTGGACCGCGTCGCGTGCGTGCCTCGTCGTGGAGAACCCCACATCGAGTGCATTTCGTCCAAAAAGTCAATGTTCGGGTCCCCTCCGAATCCAGGCCCCGGGGGGAGCCTCAACCAACACGAGATCTATTTCATTTCCACCGTGATCGGCGAACTGGCGGTGGTCTGTTATGGGGGCTACACCGACTACGACACCGGCATCTTTTTCCCCACAGTGATGGGGCTCAAGCGGCATATTATCGCGTTGAAGAACGAAGTTGTTGCGGATCAGGATGTGCATCTTGCGATCCCGTTGAGCCGAAAGGCCAGGCTTGCCTTCCACGATCTGCCGTATCATCCGGAGGGAATTCGCAAGCCGTACCAGATGGTGAGCATAGAGCTTGGCAAGGACGGCTATCTGTCGCTGCCCAAGGCCCCGGAATGGGTTGAGGATGGGGCCTACTTCAGCATCTTCCCGCTGCCGGAGAAGTTCATCGGGCCGTTGGAGGGAGCGACCTACAGTGTGTATGCGTCGGTGCAGTCCGACACCGGTATCGGACTGCCCTATTCGGTGCGCATGGTCACTGATGTCGAGAATCTGCTGGGCGATGGCATATTGCTCCACGCTGAGGCCGGCCAGGAGCGCCTGTTTCCGCCTGTTGACGGCGATATTGTAGGCCTGGCGTATCGTTCTTCGTCCGATCTTTACGTGGGCACGAGCGAAGGCGAGTTGATCCATTGGGATGGCATCGGGTGGACGCCCGCTGGATTGGCCGGGGCCGGGGACGGATTCACGGTGCTGGAAGAGGACAACCTCGGCGGACTCTGGTTGGGTGGACAAAACGGCAAGGTGTGGCACTTCAACGGTTCCGGTTGGACGGTCGTAGAGGATGAAACCGGCTTCGGTCCGGTGGTCGGGATCTGGGCCGCGATGGGGGAAGCATTTGTTGCTTACTCCGATCGACTGGTGCGGATTGTCGACGACGTGGCGGTGAAGGTTTCGGATGCTCCCGGTGAGTTCTCTATTCAGGCTGTTTGGGGCTCCGACCTGGAGGACATCTGGATCCTTACCGACGGTGGTGCGGTGTGGAACTACGGTCCTTCCGGCTGGGTGCAGTTGACCCAGTACGCGAGCTGGGATTTTGTGGCCGTTGATGGCACCGGCCCGGATGACATCTGGCTTGCAGGCAATCCCCCGATGGTTCTGCATTACGAAGGCGGCTCGTACGAAATCTTCGTGCCTGAGGGGACCGGGGAACTGACGAGCATAGTATCGCCCGCGCCGGGCAAGGTTTTTGTCGTCGGAGAGGACGGCAGTTTTTATGCGTATGAGGAGGGTGCCGGATTTGTAACCGTTGACACCGGCACTTTGCAGGATTTCACCTCATTGGACTATTCGTACGAGGATGGGACCGTGGCCGTGGCCGGCATCCAGGCCTACAATCTGGGGCCCTTCATGGCTTACCCCAGGCCGCTGCTGCCGGAGAAGGACGAAGTCTTTGACTTCAAGACGTTGAAATGGGATTTCTGGACCGAGGGAGCGGTGGCCGATTTTCACTTCATCATGCTCAGCAACGCCGAGGGATTCCCGTTTTGGACCATGATGGTGGACGGGGCCGTAACCGAGGTGGCTTTGCCGCCCATTGTGCAGCAACTGGGAGCCAACGTTATCCCGGATGGGAAAAAGCGTATGAACCTGACTTCATCCTTGAATCCGATCTTCGATATAGACTATTACAACAACAGTGATTTGAGCATCTATGATAAGGTCAGTTGGGCGGTGGAGTTGACCAGTTTCTATTAGGGGCGGACGAGACAATGCCTAGAGGCAGGGCAGCAGGCGGCAGCACCGAGGGCAAGGTGCGAAAGACCAACGAAGACGCGTTTCGCATCTACTACGATGAACCGGCGATCATGAGCAAGGGACGCGGCTTTCTGTTCGCGGTGGCGGATGGCATAGGGTCGTATCGGGCCGGGGCTCAGGCGGCGTGGATGGCGGTGGACCAACTGGCGCTGTTTTTTCGCATGCCGGACAGTCAATTCGGTGAAGCCACGTTGCAGGAGCTGGTTTTCCGCGCCAACGAGGTGATCACCAACCTTCGGACTCAACAGAAGGGTTACTACGGAATGGGATGCACCCTGACGCTGTTGCACGTCGATCCCGATTTTACCCAGGCCCGGGTCTTCCAGGCGGGCGATAGTATGGCCTACCTGGTGCGGGATGGTCGGATTGCAACCGTGACAACTCCCCATGTAAGCAGCGAATCGGAGCTGACGAACCACATGGGTCTGGGCGACAAGTTCAGGTTGGAGAAGGTCGGATTCCCGCTCACACCGGGGGACTCGCTGCTGCTGTGCTCCGACGGCCTCTCCGGATTTGTCACCGAGGACGACCTGCTGGCCGGCCTGACGGTGTCCGCCAGCCCGCAGCACTGCCTCGACCACCTGATGGTCAAGGCGCTGGAAGAAAGTGATGACAACGTCACCGGCATTGTCGTCAAGGTGGACGACTGATAGGATGTTGCCGGGTTGAATCATCAGGAGGACAAATGTTGTCTCGAGTCATGACAGGCTTCGCGTTGATAGGCGCCCTTGTGGTGGCCGCGCCGCCTCAGTCCCTTGGGGACATAAACCGGGGACCCTACCTGCAAAATGTGAGGCAGAACGCCATCACCATTGCGTTCGAAGGGAACGGTTTCAGCGGCCCTGAGGTCGCGTTCGGCACAGACGACACCGGGCAGTTCACCGAGGCGTGCCAGTGCCAGGGAGTGCACTGTGTGTGCGAGATTTCCGACCTGGCTCCTGACACTACCTATCTGTATCTCATAGAGAACGGTGGGCAGGCAGCTTCGCCCCAGGGGACATTCAGGACCGCACCCGATTGGGCGCGACCGTTCAGCTTTGTGGTCTACGGTGACAACAGATCGGACCACGATTCCCACTCCAAGGTGGTGGGGAACATACTGGGCGAGACCCACGAACTGCTCATGAACACCGGCGATGCGGTGAGCAGCGGCGAAATCGAGGAGGACTGGGACATGTTCTTCCAGATTGAGAACCCGCTCCTACTCCACAAACCGTTTCATCTGGCGGTGGGCAACCACGAGGAAGATGAGGGCAAGGTGGAGATCGTGGATCGGCTCCTCCATCCTCCGTATGTGGAATCCAACTCTCCTGAGAAGACGTACTATTCTTTCGACTACTCCAACGTTCATTTCATTGTTATCGACGGGTTCGTAAATGTGGAGCCGTGGTATCTTTGTCTGCTGCAGGGGAAATTCTACGATAATTGTCATACTGCTGAGCAGACCAACTGGATCGAAATCGACCTGAACAAGGCGGCCGCGGATCCGGCCATCGACCATGTGTTCGTATTTGCTCACGAGGGCCCCTATTCTTCGAAGGAGGGCCGCACCGGTTCCGGCGCGATGCGTGACCTCATGCCAATCTTCGTCAAATCCAAGGTGAAGGTGGTGTTCAGCGGTCACGACCACTATTTCGAGCACGGCAAATCAGGCAATGGGGTGGATTACATAATCTCGGGTGGCGGCGGTGCTCCTCTCTACGAGACAGCTCCCGGCCTCCTGAATCAGATGTTCCCCCACGAAGTGTTCATTTCGGAGTCGATCCACAACTACCAGGTGGTGGAAGTTGAAGGCGCTTTCGTCAAGGTAACGACCTTCGATGTTGACGCTCAGAACGTCATCGAGGAGTTTGAAATCGGGGACAAGCCGGACTGCACCGTGCCTGCAGATTGCGAGGGCGAGCAGACTGGTACCTGCGAAGGGTGGTGGGAGTGCGCCGACTTCTCCTGCATCTGGACGTGCAAGCCGGCCAAGGACTGTGAGACGGCCGCGGACTGCGGCGATCCGCCCGAGAACTCCTGCGAGGGGAGTTGGGAGTGCACGATCTTCGGCGATTGCGCCTGGATGTGTACGCCCACTTTCGAATGCGAGGCTGATGAGGACTGCTCGGACAAAGACCCGCTTACAGATTGTGAGGGGGGCACGTTCGAGTGCACCGAGGGAGTTTGCGAGTGGGTGTGCGGGGTCCAACCGGAGTGCGAGTTTGCCTACCATTGCGTTGGCAAGGAACCCCTCACCGATTGCGTTGGCGGGTTCTATCAGTGTGCCGATGGACTGTGCGTGTGGCAATGCCCGCCGGAAGGCGTGGAACCTGATATCCTCACTCCCGGTGAAGATGCGGCTTCGGCCGTGGCGGAAGAAGAAGACCTCGTTGCCCAACCGGGCGAATTGGGCTCCACGCCGGTCGAGCCGTCCGGCCCTTCCCACCCGGTTCCGACGGGGAACAAGGATGGCGGCTGTAGTTTTAGTGAGTCGCCGGCATCCCCGTTCGCGCTCTTGCTTCTCCTCCTGACACTCCTGGCCTTGGCGGTTCCTTCTTTTATCCTTGCCCGCAACCGGCAAGGCGTCTAGGATCAGGCGGATGCAACTGGCAGTCCGCTGCTGAGGGGAAAGGCGTGAAAGTCATCATGGATAGTGCGTCGGACCGTGTCATCAGAGTTGGAGCGATCGGTTGTGGAAGTGCAGGTTCCCGGCGCATCAGCGCCGTTGCTTCCCGCCCTGAAGTTCAACTGGCGTTCGTGGCTGATCAAGATTCTCAATCCCTGGCCGACATGAAATCTCAACTGGACCCCGGCTGCGTAACGGGGACCGACGGGGCTGCCCTTGTCGCCGACCTCGACGTTGACGCGCTGATCATTTCTACTCCGCCCAGCAGTCACGAGGGTTACGCGGTGGCTGCGATGGAGCGCGGGATTCGGCACCTGCTGGTGGAAAAACCGCTGGCCGACTCCGCGGCTGCAGCGGTTCGCATAGCACGCGCGGCCAAACACTTCGGCGCCCACGTGAAAGTGGGTAGCAACCTGCGCTATTTCGGGGAAGTGCAGGCGCTTGCCCAACTGGTTGCTTCGGAAGAACTGGGGCCTATCAGTCGTCTCGATTTCTACATCGGCCACGACGGCAGCAATCTCCCTTCGTGGTCCTCGGACCGTGCGGTCTCCGGTGGTGGCACCCTGTTGGACAACGGCGTGCATGTTATCGACCTTGCGCTCTGTCTGGCGGTTCTTCCCGAGCAGTTTACGGTGGCGGGTGAATTGGATTGGCAAAGCCCGGGAGTCGACCAATATGCGGCGTGGAGCATTGCGGGGGAAGAAATTCAGTGCCGGTTCCGTTCATCCTGGAGACGGGACGATGGCATCTACCTGACTGCAGTGTTGGAAGGAAGCCGGGCCAGAGCAACGCTGAACATTGGCGGCGCCGGGCACGGTTTGGTGGTGGAGAACGGCGAGGAACGAAAGGTGGCTCCGTTACCCTCTCCCGGCTCCTGGCAGGCCGACACCTTTGCGTTCCTGGACGCGCTGCTGACCGGCGGCAACTCCCGGGCGTCGGTGCAGGATGGGGCCACCGTTGTCGACATCGTGGACCAGGTCTATCGCGCAGCAAACAAAAGGAAACCGACTCATGGCAGACTCTGGAAAGAAGCGTAGGATCCCGGTTTGCTCCGCCATCTTCGATGGCAAGGAGCGAGAGTATCTAAACGAGTGCATTGACACCGGGTGGGTCTCATCCAGCGGACCATTCGTGAAGCGTTTTGAGGAGTTGTTCGCGCAAAAGACGAGCACGAAGTTCGCGGTTACGTCCAGCAGCGGAACCTCAGCGCTTCATCTGGCCTTGCTGTCCCAGGGGGTCAGGCAGGGGGACGAGGTGATCATCCCGTCGCTCACCATGATCGCGACGGGAAACGCGGTGCTTTACACCGGCGCTACCCCGGTGATCGTTGACGTGGACCCCACCACCGGCAATATCGACCCCGCGGCCATTGAGGAGCGCATAACAGACCGGACCCGAGCCGTCATAGTGGTACATCTCTACGGTCTGCCCTGTGCGATGCGGCGGATCAATGAAATTTGCGCACTATACGGGGTCCCGGTCATTGAAGATGCGGCGGAGGCCATCGGCACGACGTATGCTGGCCGGCCCGCCGGGAGTCTGGGCACCACCGGCTGCTTCAGCTTTTTCGCCAACAAGGTGATCACCTCCGGGGAAGGAGGCATGCTGGTCACCGATTTTGCTGATGTGGCGGAAAAGGCTCGCTCGTTCAAGGATCAGTACTTTGTGCCTGAGCGGCGCTTCTATCATCCCCAGGTGGGCTTCAACTACCGGATGTCCAACCTCCAGGCCGCGGTGGGTTTGGCCCAGTTGGAGCGGGTGGAAACTCTGGCCGTAGCCAGGTCCAGAGTCGCCAATATCTATGGCGAACTGTTCCGCTGGGAGGAGGAGGTGGAGCTGCCGCTGGACAATTTTGAGGGCGGGCGCAACAGTCACTGGATGTATGCGCTGAGGCTCAGGGACGGTCGGGGCGGGCGCCGCGATCGGCTGGCCGAATTCCTCCGCTCCAACGGTATCGATACGCGCGGTTTCTTCTACCCCATGCACCGCCAGCCCGCGTTCTCCCGGTTCCAGGCTCGCTGCCCGGTATCCGACGACCTTGCCCAACGGGGTCTGTTGCTGCCAACCGGCCCGACTATCACGCCGGACGACCAGGTGTACGTTGCCGAGAAGGTCCGAGAATTCCTGACGTAACCGTTCACCTGGGGTGAGAATGTCGGCCGTGTTTCAGGCAGCGAGTG
>CAZVFX010000113.1:0-22775 GCA_964626565.1 uncultured Myxococcales bacterium | reverse complement strand
TCACAAGGAAGTCCGTGTGCGCGGCCGTCTCGTCACTCAGCGAGTCAGCGACTAGGCGGACCAGGGCGTGGTGATCGTCGATCAGTTCCCCGGTAAGGTAGGTAATTCGCTCCGGTACCGTCCCCGCGTTCAGCAATTCAGCCATCCACTGCTTTAGCAGGGTGGATTTGCCCACCTGTCTTCCCCCGCCCAGAGTGTATATACCTGGTGCTGTGCGGGGCAAGTCGTCGAGCAGGGGTGACCGGTAGACCAGAGGCAGGCCTTCCAGATGCCTCAGATGAGGGTCCCGCTCAAGGAACTCTTCGAGGTTTTTTCGGTGCAGATTGTGCGGTTCAAACCTGATGTCCATGCCGGCCCCTGCAGTTTATTCAATGGTCGTTGAATAAATTTATTCAATGACCATTATACAAAACGCCCACAGGTTGTCAATGTTCCGGACTTCGATGCCGTCCCGTCCGCCTCCCGCCTCCTAAAGCGCCGGCAGCACAAGTGCTGATGAGCCGTCGGCGTAGATAGTGTTGACCACCGCAATCGAAGACTCGCTGTTGGTGTAGAAATCATCGCCGTTGTTGGGGTTGCGGTCGAAGTGGTCAAAATTGCTGGACGACACGATGATTCCGACCCGGTGGCCCGCGGCAAAGGTGTAGGCGAGGTGGTTGGTCAAGTTGACGGTGATGGTGTACCGCTCCCCTTCCACGACCTCGGAAGGGGTGGAGAGGTCGTCCCTCAATTTCAGCCGCTGAATTCCTTCCCCGATGAGCAGATTTTTACCCCCTCCGTCCACATCGGTCAGGCGTACTGCGAAATCCGTGTCTGCGCCCGTGGTTGCTACGTCGAGAGTGACTGAGATTGTGCCCGCGATGCGCAGCGGTTCGGCCAGCGGTTCAGTCACGAAAGAAAGCGCATCCGCCCTCGCTAGCACCTCGGCCTGATCGTGAGGCCCGTACTTGTGCTCAAAGGAGAGATTCTGGCCGCCCACAGTAGGTGACGGGTCGTCGGGGTCGTAGGGAAGGGGCAGCTCCCCGGCATCCGGTTTTTCACCCAGCCCTCCGTCGGCAGTTAGAAACAGTTCGATAGGTTGGGTGGCCGGCGGCCAGTTTTTCACCTCCTCCCAGCTCTCTTCTCCTCCCTGTTCATATCGGACCATGGCCCACGCTGCTGCCTCGGAGTCAAGGCCTCGCAGGTGGAAGTCAAAGAACGCCAGCGCGCTCTTCTGGATAACGTGGTCCACGTCCATGTACTTCTTCTCCTGCTCGGTGAAGGTGTGGCCGGCAATGGAGTCGCCTTCCGCGGCGAAGTGCATCCAGCCGCCCACCAGCAGCCGGTGCTCGGCGTTGGCCGGTGCGGCGCCCTTGGCCACGAGTTGGTCGAAAGTGATCATGGAGCCGGTATTCCACAAGTCCCACCAGCCGGCAACGACAAGCATGGGGACCTCCACATCCTTTGCCTTGAACTGGTTGGCCAGGAAATTCCAGGTGAAGTTCTGGTACGGGGCCTGCTCGAACAGCTCGATGCCGCCCCCGAAGTAGGAGGCGACGAAGTTCACGAACTCCCGGCGCAAAACGCCGCCGGGATAGTACTCTTCGTAGTGGATGTTCATGGGGCAGAAGATGGGGACTGCGGCGATAAGATGAGGCGGCTGCTCCACCGCAGTCTCGTACTGGACCCGGCACAGGGCGGACACCCCGTAGGTGCCCACCTTGCCGTCGGACCAGTCCTGGGCCGCAATCCACTCGATGACGTCGTATCCGTCCTCGCCCCGCTTCGGCTGGTCCACCGCCGCATCCGCTGACCCCCAGAAACCCCGCCAGTCGACGATGACGACAGCATAGTCCATGCTGTCGAACAACGGCCGCGCTTCGTCCGAGTAGAACCAGCCGCCCGCAGCCATCGCCTTGTTGTAGGGAGTGTGCACGAAGATCGTGGGTAACTCGCACCCTTCCGCCTCCGGCCGCCGCACCACCGCCTCCAGGAATTTGCCATCCCTCATGGGGATTTTTACCCCTTCTTCCAAGAGGTGCTCGTGGCAGTTGGCGGTTGGAAGGTCAGTGCCCGAAACATCGACAGCATCGTTCCCTGCATCGGCTACCTCGGCCGCGGTATCCCCGCCATTGGCGTCGAAAATCTCGCCCCCCGTCCCCGCCTCTCCGGCGTCGACAAAATCGCCCCCCGTCCCCGCCTCTCGGGCGTCGATATCCCGGGCGGATAAATCGCCCCCCGTCCCTGTTTCTTGGTCTGCTTTTTCGCCGCCGCAGGCGGTGGTGGTGATGAGCGCTGCGGTGAGCAATGCGAGGGTGATTCGGGACATGCGGTCCTCCTGCTAGAGTGACAGGGTATCATCTATCCTTACGGGCTGCTAGAGCCGGGTCGGAGTGTTTTTCCCTTGCTTCACGCACGCGTTAATGGAATACTGACCAAGATTGATTTTTGGTCAGTTGTTCAATTGGTGGTTTTGAAAAGGGAAGAACATGAGGTACGCAGAGACTGGATTCAATCTGGAAGTCGATCTTACCCGGGGCAATATCGAGCGGGTGGCTACCGACCCGAAAGATACTGAGAAATATCTCGGGGGACTGGGCACCAACGCCAAGATTCTGTGGGACCGGGTCCCACCTGACACCGAGCCGTTTTCACCGGAAAACCTGCTCATCTTCAGCTCCGGCCTGCTGTGCGGAACTCCGGCCATCGGCGCCAACCGCACCATCGTCTCCACCTTCTCACCACAGACCGAACTGATGGCGTTTTCCATGATGGGTGGTTTTTTCGCGCCCGAGCTGAAATACGCGGGCTACGACAAGATAATCTTCACCGGCAAATCACCCGAACTGGTCTATTTGTGGATCGACAACAATAAGGTGGAGCTGCGTGACGCAACTCATCTGAAAGGCAAGGGCTCGGTGGAAACCTCCATCCTCATCAAGGAGGAGTTGGGCGAGCCGAAAGCCCAGGTGGCATCCATCGGCCTGGCGGGTGAGAACCGGGTCTTTTTCGCCTCCATTGAGCAGGGCAGGTCCAGCGCCAGCCGGGGCGGACTTGGGGCCGTCATGGGGGACAAAGGGCTGAAAGCGGTCGTGGTGCGGGGCACCAACGACGTCAACGTCGCCCGCCCGGAAGAGTTCATCGAGATGTGCAACGATGTGCTGCAGTACATAAAGATCCGCGAAGACAATCCCATTCCGGGAGTCATGCCCATCGTGGCGGGTCTGGGCTCCCCCCAGGAAATGGCGATTCACGACGAAAAATGGCACACCGAGAACTTCGCGTGGGGCAACTCGCGCACGAGGATCAAGGACTTCTGGAACGAGGACATTGCCAAGCAGTGGACCGACACCATGGAGAGCATGCGGACGCGGCTGATAAGCTGTTACAACTGCCCGCTCAAGTGCGGCGCCACCATCTCGGTCCCCGGTCTCCCCACCTACATGATGAAGTGCTTCTCCAAGCTCACCTACACCATGGCGGCTATGTCCGACCTCGAATTCGGGTTGACCATCGCGCAGCGAGCAACCGAATACGGCGTGGACGCGTTCTCCGCACCCCAGGTCATGGCTTTTGCCCTCGAGTTGCTTGAGGACGGCATTCTGACCAAGGAAGACATGCCGGGCCTGCCCGACGACAACGAGGAGCGGTTCTTCTGGCTGCTCGATCAGATCGTCAACCGGGAAGGGATCGGCGATATTCTCGCCAACGGCACCCACTGGGCCGCAGAGAAGATCGGCAAAGGGGCAATGGACTACGCTCATAACAACATCAAGAAGCATGAGCAGTTACCCCTGAAACTGGGCATGCTGAATCCCATCTACTTCTTGATGTACGCGACGGGCGAAAAGATCAGCATCACCCAGATCGAGGGGAATTTTCCCCAGGCTCCCTTTGTCACGAGGGAGGCGAGAGAGGAATTTGCGAAGGACTGGCCCCACGTGCCTGATGAGCGATTCAAGGAGTGGTTCGTGAATTGGGAACTGCGAGGGGAATTCTCCATCCCCAACTATCCGCCGCCCGAAGCGACCTGCGAGATTGTAAACTGGCAGGAACAGATGCACTACGTCGACGACGCCTTAGGCCTGTGCGCCGGCTTGTCCTCATTCCCCTTAAAACCTCCCTATCACATCCACAATCTGCCGTTGTTCATTTCTGCGGCAACGGGCATCGACATCGATGAAGAGGGCCTGAAAAGAGTTGCCGAGCGGAACCGCAACCTGGTCAGAGCGGTGAACGTCAGAAGGGGTATGCGGAGGGCGGACGAAAAGCCTCCCGAGGACCACTGGCGGCGGAGGTTCCCTGAACTCGAAACCGAGCTGCTGGACACCTACTACAGGTTCCGGGGCTGGAACAACGACGGCATCCCCACCAGTGAGTTTCTCCACGAACTGGACTTGGGATATGTGAGCGATGATCTTCTGGACAGGGGAATTCTCACCGATGGCGAAGGAAGTGAAGCATGAAGACCGACAAAAAGACCAAGACAGTCAAGACGATTAAGGTGGACGTGGACAAGTGCAACGGCTGCCGTGCTTGCGAGGCGATCTGCTCGGCCTTCCACGCCTTGCCGAAGTACAGCAGCAACAACCCGGCGAGGTCTCGAATCCGGGTGATTCATGAACCGCTAAGGGACATCTACATCCCGGTGTACGCGGGTGAATACACCGCGGCTGAGTGCACGGGCAGAGACAAGTACGTCATCGATGGCAAGGAATATGACGAGTGCGCGTTCTGCCGGGCTGCATGTCCTTCCCGGGACCTGTTCAAGGAGCCCGATTCCGGGCTGCCGTTGAAGTGCGACATGTGCGAGCAGGACCCTCCGCTGGAAGAGCCCATGTGCGTCAAGTGGTGCATCACCGACGCGCTTACGTATGGGGAGCGCGAAGAGGCGGTGACGGAAGAGGAGACTCAAGAGGACATGGAGACCGGGCTTGAAGCGCTGGCCAACAAGCACGGCCTGGACAAGATACTCGATGCCGTCGCCCGGATGAAGAAGGAGTGAGAGAGGCAGGCTGTAGCAAAGGATAGGCTGTAGGCGGTAGGAAAGGCGGAAGGGAAAAGCGATGACAAAGACTCTCGAAACGGTTACTCCTTTTGCAGAAATTGTGGAGGAGGTCAAGCGGGCTGGGGCGAAGACTTGCGAGTTGTGTTACCAGTGCGGCAAATGTGATGTGGTTTGTCCCTGGAACAAGGTCCGGGACTTCAGTATCAGAAGGATCATGAGGGAGGCGGCGTTCGGGCTGACTGAGGTGGACGGTGAGGATATCTGGCGTTGTACCACTTGTGGGACATGTCCTGCTGAGTGCCCGCGAGGGGTCGGCCAGATAGAAGACGGGGTGGCTTTGCGCCGCATCGCTTCCGAGTACGGCGTCTACTCCGAATCCGCCCGCCCGGTGCCGACGGTGAAGGGAAGCTTGTCCTCGGAAGGCAATCCGCTAAACGAGGAACGCCAGGACCGGGCGGCCTGGGCCGAAGGGCTGCCGATTAAGACTTTCGAAGAAGGAATGGAGGTCCTCTACTTTGTAGGTTGCTACTATTCGTACGATCCCAGATTGAAGAAGGCGGCTGTCGCGACCGCCAACATACTGAACAAAGCCGGCGTTGATTTTGGAATTCTGGGGGCCAGCGAGAGCTGTTGCGGCGAGAGCATCCGCAAAACCGGTGCCGAGGATGTGTTCAGAGCGTTGGCCCGGGAGAATATCAAGACCTTTATCGATAACGGGGTGAAGAAGATCATCGTTTCTTCTCCGCACTGCTACCACACTTTCGCCAACGAGTACCCCGAGTTCATGGTTCAGTTCGAAATCGTGCACATGTCGCAGTTTCTGCTCCAGTTGTTCAACGAGGGTCGCTTGGAGTTGACGGGAGAGTATGCAAAGAGGGTGACCTATCACGATCCGTGTTATCTGGGGCGGCACAACGGGATTTACGACGCGCCGAGGGAACTGCTGGCGCGGGTTCCCGGCCTTGAACTGGTGGAAATGCGGGACAGTCGTGAAGAAAGCCTCTGCTGTGGTGGCGGTGGTGGCAGGATTTGGATGGACACTCCGAAAAAGGAACGATTTTCCGATCTCAGGCTTGCGCAGGCCCAGGCGGAAGGAGCCGAAGTGTTGGCTACCGCCTGCCCATATTGCGTTACCCACTTTGAGGAAAGCCGGCTGAACCTGGATGAGGAGGAGGACGTAGAGATTCGGGATCTCACGGAAATCCTCCAGGAGGTGATCAAGTGACCACGCCCGGCACCTTTGGAGATGTCCTCGTGGTAGGCGGCGGCATCAGTGGAATTCAAGCCTCTCTCGACCTGGCCACCAGTGGGTTCAAGGTCTATCTGGTTGACCGTGCGCCGACCATCGGCGGCAAGATGGCCCAACTGGATAAGACTTTTCCCACCAACGACTGCTCCATGTGTATCGAGAGCCCCAAATTCATCGAGTGCGACCGGCATCCCAATATCGAGATTCTGACCTACACCGAGGTGGACGGTCTGGAAGGCAGCGCGGGTGATTTTACCGTGTCGCTGACGAAGAAGGCCCGGTACATCGAAGAGGACAAATGCACCGGCTGCACCACCTGCGTGGAGTACTGCCCCCTGGAGATCCCGGACCCGTTTAATCAAGACCTGTCGGGGAACAAAGCGGTGCACATCTACTTCTCCCAGGCGGTCCCGCTGGTCCCGTACGTCGACGAGGAGTGCCTCTATCTGAAGGAGGGAAAATGCTCCATCTGTGTAGGCGTGTGTAAAAACAACGCCATCGACCTGCACCAGAAACCCGAGAAGCTCGAGATCAAGGTGGGAGCGGTCGTGCTGGCGCCGGGATATGACGTGTTTGACCCGGGCGTCAGGGGCGACTACGGGTACGGGACGTACGAGAACGTGGTCACCAGCCTCGATTTCGAGCGGCTGTTGTGCGCAACCGGGCCCCACGAAGGCGAAATCCTGCGCCCCTCGGACGGGAAGCACCCGCACAATATTGCCTGGATCCACTGCGTCGGGTCGAGGCAGGTTATCGAGGGCGGTAACAGTTACTGCTCAAGCGTCTGCTGCAGCTACATTCAAAAGCAGGTGATTCTAACCAAGGATCACGACGCGGACACGAAGGCGACGGTCTTCCACAACGACATCAGGTCATACGCCAAAGACTTCGAGCGTTTCTACCAGCGGGCTGAGAGCCTTCCCGACGTGAGATTCATCAGAAGTTACGTAGCGGTGGGGGAAGAAGACCCGGAGACAAATAACGTAACCATCAAGTACTCCACCAACGACGATGGGGTGAAGATTGAAGAATTCGACCTGGTGGTCTTGGGCGTCGGGCTGAACCCTCCGCAAGGCGCTCAGGGGTTGGTGGAAAAATTCGGCATCGAACTGAACGAGCACGGATTCTGTAACATCGATGAGGCGAATCCGGTTGCGACCAGCCGCCCGGGGATATTTGTCAGCGGTGCGTTTGCCGGGCCGCTGGACATCCCGGAATCGGTGATGGCGGCCAGCGGCGCGAATGCGTTGGCCGGCGCGCTGCTGGAGTCCCGACGTGGAAAATTGTCCCGGGACCGGGTCTATCCGCCGGAACGGGACGTGTCGGAAGAGGATCCCAAGGTAGGGGTGTTTCTGTGTCACTGCGGCGCCAACATCGGCCGGGTTGTCGACATTCCCTCCGCGGTGGAATACGCCAAGACCCTGGACAACGTGGAGCACGCGGAGGAGGGGCTGTTCATCTGCTCCACCGATGCGGCGGAGCAGATTTCCAACACCATCCGGGACAAAGGCCTCAACCGTGTGGTGGTCGCGGCCTGCACCCCGAGGACTCACGAGCCGTTGTTCCGGGACACGCTCCGGGAAGGGGGGCTCAACCAGTACTTCTTCGACATGGCCAACATCAGGGAGCACTGCTCCTGGGTCCACTCGAAGCAGAAGGAAGAGGCGACGGCCAAGGCCAAGGACATCGTCCGGATGTCGGTGGCCCGCACCCTCAATCTGGAGCCGCTGGATGAATTCGAGCTTCCGGTTACCAAGACTGCATTGGTAGTGGGCGGCGGTGTCGCGGGCATGACCAGCGCTTTGAGCCTCGCCGACCAGGGTTTCGAAGTCCATCTGGTGGAAAAGGACTCCGACCTTGGCGGTACCGCGAGGCGGCTGCACTACACCCTGGAAGGGATGGATGTGCAGGCCTACTTGAAAGAGCTGATCGGCAAGGTCTACAAGCACACTCTGGTAAAAATCTCGCACGGCGCGACCATCACCGATGTGTCAGGTTACGTCGGCAATTTCCGCACCACCGTGAAGTCGGAAGGGCGGGTGAAAGAAATTCATCACGGCGTGGCCATTCTGACGACCGGGGCGGACGAATACAAGCCCACCGAATACCTGTACGGTGAAGACGACCGGGTAGTGACTCAGTTGGAGTTGGAAGAGCGCATCGCTCAACGAGACGAGCAGGTGCTTGGCGCCGACAGTGTGGCCATGATCCAGTGTGTCGGCTGCCGGGAGCCGGGCAGGGACTACTGTTCCCGGGTGTGTTGTCGTCACGCGGTGAAGAACGCGTTGAAACTGAAGAGTGAAAAGCCTGAAGTAGAGGTCTATGTCTTCTTCCGGGACATGCGGACCTACGGCTTCAGCGAGGACTATTACCGTGAGGCGGCGGAGAAAGGTGTGAAATTCATCCGCTGGGAGCCTGAGGAGAAACCGGTGGTGGAGGCGGCCAGGGAAGGCGGCAAAGAGGTGCTTCGCATAACCTCGCCCGACCCGGTCTTGGGCAAGAACCTGGCGGTGGATGTAGACCTGCTGGTGCTGTCGGCTGCGGCGATTCCTGCTGCGGGCGGCCAGGAAATCGCCCGATGGTTCAAGGTCGCGGCGAATCCCGACGGCTTTTTCCAGGAGGCCCACGTCAAGCTCAGGCCGGTGGACTTTGCCGCGGACGGCGTGTTCCTTGGCGGCGCGAGCCATTACCCCAAGCACATCTCAGAAGCGATCACTCAGGCGTTGGGCGCGGCGGGAAGGGCGGCGACGTTGCTGGCCAACGATACGGTCACCGCGTCCGGCTCCGTCTGTGAAGTGAAAGAGGATGACTGCGTGTCGTGCGGGGCGTGTATTACTGCCTGCGCCTATGGCGCGATCGAGTGGCATGAAACAGAGAAGGGCAAGAAGGCGGTAGTGAATCCGGTGTTGTGCAAGGGAGACGGCCTTTGTTGCGCAAAGTGCCCGACCAATGCGATCGTCTTGAAGCATTACACCGATGAAGAGGTAATGGATCAGATTGACGCCGCGCTGGCGGAGTGAGAGAAAATGAATGAGAGATTCGAAAAGAAGTCCAAGATCGTCGCGTTCCTGTGTAACTGGTGAGCGTATTCCGCTGCGGACCTGTCTGGAGTTACCAGACAAAGCTATGCACCGGAAATCAGGATCATCCGCTTGATGTGTACGGGACGGGTGGACCTGTCGTATCCCCTGAGGGCCTTCTTGAAGGGCGCGGACGGGGTGATCATCGGCGGCTGTTGGCCGGGTGAGTGCCACTACGTCACTGAGGGGAACTACGACGCGCTGGGCAACATGTATCTGACCCGGAAACTGCTGGAGCACATGGGGGTGAACCCCGACCGGTTGAGGCTGGAATGGATCTCTGCTGCGGAAGGGACGCGCTTTGCCGAAGTCATGAACGATTTCGCCAAACGCCTTGCGGAATTGGGGCCTTTGGGTGAAGGCGAAGGGCTTGACGGTGAAGGGCTGAGGGTAAGCCTGACTGCTGCGAACAAACTGGTTCCCTACATGAAACTGGTGGAGCGGGAGCGTTTGCGGGTGCCGGTCAGGACGGAAGAGGGGTACAAGGAGTTTTTTGCCGGTGACGAGGCGAACCGGCTGTTCGACCAGTTGATAGCCGACAAGTTGGCCCTCGCCCGGATTCTGACCCTGCTGGAGGAAGAACCGCGTTCGACCGGTCAGATCGCCGAAGTTTTAAGCCTGAATCCGTCGGATGTGTCGAGGTACATGAGCAGCTCTTCCAGGCAGGGGCTGGTCAGGTACGACGCACAGCAGAAGTGTTACGCTCTTGCATGAGGTGGAAGCAGTGTCCATGGACAACGAGCAAGTAGACCTGATCATCGACAAGCACCGGGGCGAACCTAGCTCCTTGATTCAGGTTCTGTTGGAGATTCAGCGTGTGGAAAAATGGCTACCGGGGGAGGTGTTGGAGCGGGTGAGTGAGCGGCTGGGGGTGTCTTTGACCCGGGTTCGGCATATCGCCACGTTCTACAAGGCGTTCAGCCTGGTGCCCAAGGGTCGTCATCAAGTGCACGTGTGTATGGGGACCGCCTGCCATGTGCGCGGCGCGGCCCGGGTTCTTGATACGATTCAGGATCTTACGGGCATCAAGGCGGGGGAGACGGACCTTGAGTTGAAATTCAGTCTGGAAACGGTCAACTGTGTTGGCTGCTGTGCACTGGGGCCGGTGGTTGAGATTGACGGCAAAACCCACGGCAAGATAGCTGCGGCCGACACGGCAGCCGTGCTTGATAGCTATAAGTAGAGGGATGATATGGAGCGGCTGAATACGCCGGAAGCTCTGGAGAAGCACAGAAGTGAACTGGTGTCCCGAAGGGCCCCGGACACTCCCTGCATTTCCATTTGTGCCGGGTCGGGCTGCCTTGCCCTGGGGGCGAGGGAGGTGATTGCAGCGTTCGAGGCGGAGCTTGCGGAGCAGGGGGTTGAGTCAAACGTGGACACCAGGGGTACGGGGTGCCCCGGCTTTTGCGAGCGGGGTCCGGTAGTGGTGATTCACCCTTCTGAGACGTGCTATCTTCAGGTCGCGCCCGAAGATGTTTCCGAGATCGTGACGAAAACCCTGGAAGGGGAAGTCGTGGAGCGCTTGCTTTACGCTGATCCCACCACCGGGGAGCGGGCGCGCCGGGAATCGGATATTCCTTTCTACAAGAACCAGGAACGAAGAGTCATTTGCGACAACATCCGGGTCGACTCGAAGAGCATCGACGACTACCTTGCGGTGGGCGGCTATTCGGCGTTGGCCAAAGCCCTCTTCGAGATGACCCCGGATGCGGTGGTGGGGGAGGTGAAGAACGCCAACCTGAGAGGAAGAGGCGGGGCTGGTTTTCCGGCGGGAAGGAAGTGGGAAGGGTCCCGCAACGCACCGGGGGACACGAAGTATGTGTTGGTCAACGCGGACGAGGGAGACCCCGGCGCGTTTATGGACCGGGCTTTGTTGGAAGGGAATCCCCACTCCATCCTCGAGGGGCTCATTATCGGCGGTTACGCCATCGGCGCTGGTGAGGGGTATGTCTATGTGCGGCAGGAATACCCGTTGGCGGTGGAGAACATCAATCTTGCCATCGAGATGGCTGAGGAGCACGGTTTTCTGGGCAAAAATATTCTAGGTTCCGGTTTTGACTTCTCCGTTTTCGTGCACCAGGGGGCCGGCGCGTTTGTGTGCGGCGAGTCCACCGCGCTCATGACTGCATTGGAAGGGAGAGTGGGAGAGCCCAGGCCCAAGTACGTCCGCTCCAACGTCAAGGGGCTGTGGCAGAAACCCAGCGTGCTGAACAACGTTGAAACCTGGGCCAACGTGCCCCACATCATCAATCGGGGCGCGGACTGGTTCACCGAAATAGGAACGGAGAGCAGCAAGGGCACGAAGATCTTCTCCCTGGTGGGCAAGATAGCCAACACCGGCCTGGTGGAGATCCCCATGGGCATGACTTTGAGGGAGATTGTCTACGACATCGGGGGCGGGATACCGGACGGCAAGCAGTTTAAAGCTGTACAGACCGGTGGGCCGTCGGGGGGGTGTATCCCTGCCGACCAGTTGGACCTGCAGGTAGGTTTCGACGAGTTGACCGAGGCCGGCTCCATGATGGGGTCGGGCGGCATGATCGTCATGGATGAAGACACCTGCATGGTGGATGTGGCGAGGTACTTCATCGAGTTTCTCACCGATGAATCGTGCGGAAAATGTGTCCCGTGCCGTGAGGGATTGCGGCAGATGCACAAGATCCTCACCGGCATTACTGCGGGCAGAGGGAAGGAAGGGGACATCGAACTCCTCGAGGAGCTGTCAGAGCTGGCGATGGAGGCGTCCTTGTGTGCCTTGGGCAAGAGTGCGCCGAACCCGTTTTTGAGCACCCTCAGATACTTCCGGGACGAGTACGAGGCCCACATACATGACAAGCGGTGTCCCGCTTTGTCGTGCAAGGACCTGATCACTTATGTGGTGGACGCGGAAAAATGCAAGGCGTGTATGATCTGCCTGAACCGGTGCCCCGCCGACGCAATAGAAGGCGGCAAGAAGAAGGTCCATGTAATTGACCAGGAAAAATGCATCAAGTGCGGAATCTGTCTTGACGTCTGCCCGGAACGCTTCGACGCAGTCGCAAAGATCACGGGCGGGAAGGAACTATGAGCGAAATAACCATGCAGATTGATGGCAGGGCGGTGAGTGCGACGGAAGGGATGACGTTGCTCGAGGCGGCTAGTAGCGCGGGGATTTCCATACCAACCCTGTGCCACCACGAGAAGCTGGAGCCTTTCGGAGGCTGCCGGCTGTGCATTGTGGAGTTGGAGCGCAGTGGATGGCAGCAGTTGGTGGTCTCCTGTGTTTACCTGGCCGAAGAGGGCCTGGTGGTCTCCACCCGGTCGGATAGGATCGACGGGTATAGGAAGTTGATCCTGGAGCTGCTCATGGCTCACGGTCCGGAATCACCCCAGTTGCAGGAGTTGGCCGCAGAATATGGAGCGGACCGGGACCGTTTCGAAAAGGAGTCTTCGTTCTGTATCCACTGCGGGCTGTGCGTGCGTTATTGCGCCGAGGTCAAAAAGGAGAACGCGGTGGGTTTTGTGGACCGGGGCACCAACAAGGAGATCTGTTTCATTCCTGAAATAGCGGCCCGTGAGTGCAACGCGTGCAAAGAGTGTTTTCCACTCTGCCCCACATCCTACCTGCAGGCTGCTTTCGTGCTGACTGAATCGTTGGCGTTTCCCCGTACCGACAGCTTGAAGGCGTAATGATGGCGAGTGGCGATAAGAACGGCAAGCGGGAAGCGATCCTTCACGCGGCCTGGGCGCTCATCCGGCATTACGGCTACAGCAAAACCACCATCGACGACATTGCCAGGAAGGCGGGGGTGGGCAAGGGTACGGTCTATCTGTACTTCAAGTCGAAGACCGACATAATGCTGGGCCTGACCGATCTCACCAACGAGCGAATCACCGCTGAGCTCGAGCGCATCGCGTCCTCAACCGCTCCGCCTGAGAAGCGGCTGCGTGCGTGCGTGGTATACCGGCTCATGACGCTTTACGACCTGGTGGACAAGTATCCCCACAGCGAAGACGTCATCGCATCCATGATGCCGGAGATTGTTGAGCGGCTGGACCGGTATGTTCGCCGCCACGGTGAGCTGCTGGGCCAGATTGTGAGCGAAGGTTGCTCCGCCGGTGTCCTGGCAGCAGACGACCCTGAAGCCACCGGCCACCTCCTCGCCGACCTGTTCGAGTTCATGACTCCGCCGTACTACCGGTTCAATTCCCGTGAATCCCTTGAGCGGTTTGCCGGTGAAGTGGTGGATCTGATGCTGGTTGGTTTGAAGAGAAAGAACGCCTGAGATTCGGCCTTCACATCCGCATTCCCGCCTGCTGCATGTTCGAACAGGGGAAGAACTGGCTGTCTGGCTGGCCGAGCGGTTGCGGCCGCGTTGATGTCAGCGTCGCTTCAGGTGCTTCAGCAGCACCCGTTGCTGAATCTCGCTGGCGCCTTCGAAGATGCGCAGGATGCGGGCATCGCGATAGAGCCGTTCGGCTTCGGTTTCCTTCATGTAGCCCATGCCGCCGAAGGTCTGCACCGCCGCGTCCGCGGCGCGGCCGGCGACCTCGGAAGCGAAGAGCTTGGCCGCCGAGGCCTCACGGATGTAGGAGGCGCCGTGGTTGCGGGCCACGTGGTAGATGTAGACCGCGGAGTGGTCGATCTCGGCGTCCAGGGTGGCCAGCTTGTGCCCGACGGACTGGTGGTCGATGAGCGGGGCGCCGAACGATTTGCGGTCGGCCGCGTATTCCAACGCCACATCGAGGGAGCGCTTGGCCACGCCCAGCGCCATGGCTGCGACCGAAAGTCGTCCCACGTCCAGAGCGCGCATGGCTACCTTGAATCCTTCGCCCTCGGCGCCCAGGAGGTTTTCAGCCGGGATCTCGCAGTCATCGAAATAGACCTGGGTGGTGGAGTTGCCCTTCATCCCCATTTTTCCCATTTTTGACCCGACGGTCAGTCCGGCTTGGGCCCGTTCGACGACAAATGCAGACACGCCGCGGGCGCCGTCCGCGGTGGCGCCGGTTCTGGCCATCACGACAAAGGTGTCGGCTTCCGTCCCGTTTGTAATGAGGGTTTTCACCCCGTCCAGCACATAGCGGTCGCCCCTTCGGACAGCCGTGGTTCGGAGCGCTGCTGCGTCGGAGCCGAAGTCGGGCTCGGTGAGTGCAAAGGCGCCAACCTGGTCGCCGCTGGCGAGGCCGGGGAGCAAACGGCGTTTCAAATCCTCGTGCCCCGAGTCGATGATGGGAAGCGAGGAGACGCCCACATGGCAGGACACCGCGACTGCGAAGGCCAGGGAGACCTTGGCCAACTCTTCCGAAACGATCATGAAAGGCACGTCGCCAAAGGCGGTGCCCCCATATTCCTCCGGTACGTAGAGTCCCAGGAGTCCCAGCTCGCCGGCTTCTTTGAACAGCTCTTCAGGGAATCGGTCGGTATCCTCCATCTGTGGTACCGCGGGTTGAAGCCGGCGCGCCCCGAATTCCGCCACCATGCTCTTGAGCGTTCGTTCTTCTTCGGTGAACATCGTCATGATCTTCCTCCCGCATGAAGGATGGTACTACCTCAACAATGGTTGGGCAACTGCGGAACTTGTCTTACGCTCCCGGAGGGGCTATATAGTTACTCGGCTGCCGCGGTTTTGTCCGCGGCCCCAGTGAACTTGAGGACGACCACCGATGAGCCGGGATTCCACTCCCAACGGCCGGGTGAGGCCGGTATACCGTCGCTTTGCACCCCTTCTGCCCCTCTTTCTGATCTTCATTGTTGTGTTGTTGGTGGCCAACTCCATCAATCGCACCGCCCGGGAAGAGATGATAGTTCACTTCCAGCGCCAGCAGGAGGTGCTCGCCAAGCAGTTTGCTCTGGGAATGGAGGAGCTTGTTCAGAATACCTCCCGGGCGCTGTGGAGGATGGGCAAGAACGTCAGCCGGCTACCCATTCTCGACGCACACGTGTTGGAGGAACTGGAGATCACCTGGGATATCATGGGTGGCGGCGGGTTTGTGGTGATGCTGGAACTGAAGGACGCCAAGGGCTCCACCATCAACCGGCACTCGACAGTGGACGCGCCCTTCGACCGGAGCCCCATCGGCGATGTTCATGCCAAGGTGCTGGAGGCCCGGGTGCCGGTGGTGTCGGACATTGTCACTATCGGCGGCGATCAGCACTACGTCTACATCGGCGTACCGATTATCGACGCTCACGGAGTTGTGACCGGGGAGTTTGGGGCGCTTGTTTCCGTCAGCAAGTTGATGGAGAGGGCGTTTACCGCGCTGGAGAAGGAAGAGATCGGCGCGTATTGGATTCTCACGGAGACCGGCGTGGTGGTATACCATTCCAGCCACCCCGAAATGATGTTGCGGAACATCTTTGAGAAGAAGGCGGAATGCCGGGATTGCCATGACGATTTCTCGGTTGAGGAAGCCATGACCCGGGGGGTGGACGGTCAGGGGCGTACGGTGGTGAGCGATGAAGAGAAGCTGGTCTCCTTTGCATCTATCCAGGTAGAGGATAAGCTGTGGTCCATCGCCATCTCCGACCCGGTGGATAAGGCGACCCGGCCGTTCTCCGAGAGCGCCGGACAATTTATGATCTTCACGCTGGTGTTGGTGGTGCTGATCTTTGTCGCGGGCATTTTCGTGCTCAGGGCCGGGGAGCGCACCGCCCGCGCCGAGGAGAAGGCGCTCAACAGCGCACGGCTCTTGCGCGCCGCGGAGGAGGAGGAGCGGCTCAACCGGGAACTAGAGCAGGCCAACCGCATGGCGGTGTTGGGCGAGATGGTGGCCCGAGTGGCTCACGAGATCAAGAATCCAATCCAGTATATGGGCACCGGGTTCGGCTTGCTGAGGCACGAAACCGACGCGGAGGAAAAGGAGCGCATAATCGAGGACATCGGAGAGGGACTCACGTCTCTCGATTCCATCGTCCAGGAACTCCTCAACTTTGCACGGCCTATGAAGCTGGAGCTTTTCCCCATCGACGTACGAGATCTGGTGGAGGATGCCGTAGCCCACGTCCCCGACGGGGTGGTTGTGAACATTGATGTCGACGACGCTCTCCTCGAAATCCCCCTGGACGGAGTCAAGAGCACACAACTCCTCACCAACCTCGTCGACAACGCAGTGGCAGCCATGGAAGGTGAGGGGACCCTCTCCATAGTTGCCCGGGGAGTCGGCAGCCACCTGATGGAGTTGAAGGTCCGTGATACGGGCAAGGGGATAGCCCCGGCTAACCTGAGTCGTATCTTCACGCCGTTCTACACCACCAGAAGTAAGGGAGTGGGCCTCGGGATGAGCGTGGTGCAACGGATTATCGACTTGCATCGGGGCAGAATCGAAGTAGATAGCGAACTCGGTAAGGGCACCGAGTTTACCATAAGGATACCGCGCAACCTTGGGTAAGGGATGAAGAGATCAGTACTTATTATTGACGACGAGAAAATCACCTGCAAGCACCTGACCAGGATTTTCGGCAAAGAAGGGTACGAGACGGTGACCGCACACACCGGGGAGGATGGGCTGGACATTCTGGCCGACCGGGAGGTCAACCTGGTGGTGGTGGACCTCAAAATGCCCGGCATGGACGGTCTGAGTGTGTTGAAAGAGGTAAAACTCAAGTATGCGGATCTGCCTACTGTGGTGATGACTGCACACGGAACCATTGAGACGGCCGTCAGAGCGATGAAACTGGGTGCCAGCGACTATCTCACAAAGCCGTTTTCCAGCGAAGAGATCCTCATCGTCGCGGAGCGGGCCATCGAGCGGGAAGCGCTGAAATCCGAGGTCGCCCAACTGAGAGAAGAGATCCTTAAAGAATACTCGTTCGACCGGATCATCAGCAAAGATAAGAAGATGCTGGAGATCTTCGAACTGATCAAGGCGGTGGCCGCGACCGATGCCACCGTGCTCATCTACGGCGAAACGGGCACCGGCAAGGAGCTCATCGCCAGTGCGCTGCACTACAACAGCCCAAGGCGCAACAAGCGGTTCGTATCCATCAACTGCGGCGCCATCAGCGAGACGTTGCTGGAGAGCGAGTTGTTCGGTCACGAAAAAGGGTCCTTTACCGGTGCGATCCGGCAGAAGCGGGGAAGATTCGAGGTCGCCCACGACGGCACCCTTTTTCTCGACGAAATCGGCAACATCTCGGAAGCGATGCAGATCAAGCTGCTCAGAGTGCTGGAAGAGCGTGAGTTCGAGCGCGTGGGCGGGACCGACAGCATCAAAGTTGACGTCAGAATCATCGCTGCAACCAACCGGGATCTTGTCCAACTGGTGGAGGAAGGCATCTTCCGGGAAGACCTCTACTATCGCATCAACGTGGTCCCGGTTAACATCCCGCCGCTGCGCCACCGCAAAGGCGATCTTCACCTGCTCGCCACCCATTTCCTCAATCGCTTCTCCGAGAAATTCAACCGGCCTCTGGAGGGGTTCTCCCAGAAGGCGCTGAACAAGATGTTGAACTATCCCTGGCCGGGCAACGTAAGGGAGCTGGAGAACATCATTGAACGCGCGGTGCTCCTCAACAAGGAGAACATAATCGGCGACGTTGACCTGCGGGAAGACCAGCAGGTAAGACAGCCGGTGGCCGGCATGACTCTGGAACGCTGGCTCGCTCTGAATGAGGAGAATTATCTCGCCGAACTCCTCCTGCGGCACGATGGAAACGTAAGCCGGGCCGCCGAGGAAGCCGGGGCGTCTTCCAAGACCCTCTATCGCAAGCTGTCCCAGTACAAGTTGAAACCGGGGAAACAGGACTGACCGCGCTTCACCCGCTTTTGACCCGGATAATCCCCCTCTCAGCGTTTGGCACGTATGTTGCTTCGTATTAAACCGATCGGGTTCTGGCAATCACGAACCTGGAGCCGGCGGGAATATGAAACGGTCCGTTCTCATCATTGACGACGAGAGAATCACCTGCAAGCACCTTACCAGGATCTTTCAGAAGGCCGGTTACGAAACGGTCACGGCCAGCACCGGGGAAGAAGGTCTTGCCGTGCTCAGCCGCCGTCGGGTAACCCTGGTTCTCGTGGATATCAAGATGCCGGGCCTGGACGGTTTTGCGGTGCTCCAGAAGGCCAGGCTGGGGTATCCTCGGTTGCCGGTAGTAATGATGACCGCCCACGGTAATGCGGAAACGGTAGTGAAAGCGATGAAGCTGGGGGCCAGTGAATACCTCACCAAGCCGTTCTCTTCCGACGAGATTCTAATCGTTGCCGAGCGTGCGATCGAGAGGCATGCCTTGAAGGCGGAACTGGAGCAGTTGAAGCAGGAAGTTGCCGCCCTGAAATCGGGACATCGTTGAGAAATTCTCAGATCTGACAAGCTTCATCACTCAGTGTGAATGGCTATTTCTGGTTACATTGCAGTCAGTTGGGCGATTCTCACCTTTGGCACGCATGTTGCGATAGTAGAACTGGGAATTGGTATCGCCCTGTTCTTGTGGGGCGTTTCTTATTGGCAATTACGGGGAGGAAAGACATGAAGAAGATGCGGTTCCTTGCGATCCTTTCGGTCTTGCTGCTGGTTGCTTGCGGTGGCGATGACAAGAAAGACGATGGGGATGCAACTGCGGGGGATGTCGTTACCGGCGACGCTCCGGTGGGCGAGGATGTTCCGGTTGGGGAAGATGTCCCGGTGGGCGAAGATGTCCCGGTGGGCGAAGATGTCCCGGTTGCGGAAGATGTTCCGGTTGCGGAAGATGTCCCGATTGAGGAGGATGTCCCGATTGAGGAGGATGTCCCGATTGAAGAGGATGTTGTGGACCCACCGATGGGCTATGTGGGAGAAGCGACATGCATAAGCTGCCATCAGGACACCGACGGTGATCTGATTGAGGCTTATCATGCCAGCGGCCACCCGTTCAAGCTGAACAAGGTTGACGGCGGGCCTCCGGAGTATCCCTACAGCAGCGTACCGAATGTGCCTCCCGATCAGGGGATCACCTGGGATGATGTAACCTACGTCATCGGCGGCTACGGCTGGAAGGCGCGGTTCATCAACAGCGACGGCTACATCGTCACCGGTTCCGAAGAACTCCCCGGGGTGCAGTACAACCTGGCCACCGAAGGGTGGGGCTCCTATCACACCGGCGAAGAAAAGCCGTACACCTGCGGTTCCTGCCATACCACCGGCTGGACGGCCACCGGCCCCGACGGCCCGAATCAGGATGATCTGGCCGGCATGCACGGTACCTTCTCGGAACCCGGCGTGCGTTGCGAAGGTTGCCACGGCGCCGGTGGCGAGCACGCGGCCGCTCCGACTGCTGACAACATTGCCAAGCCCGGAATGGCCGATAGCTGCGGCAAGTGCCACTCCCGAGGCGATGACATGGCCAAGATCCCTGCCAAGGGCGGCCTGATTCGTCACCACGAGCAGTACCAGGAGCTGCTGGCTTCTCCGCACGGCGCCATGGAGTGCTCCGTGTGCCACGACCCGCACGCGTCAACCAAGTATGATGCCGAAGCTCCGGGCGAGGGCGTTCGCAAGCAGTGCAGCGAGTGCCACGGCGACCAGGTCGCGAACAGCCACGCGGAGAAGGGTGTGAGCTGCGTAGACTGCCACATGGCCGAAGTCGTGAAGTCCGCGGTTTCGACTACTAAGGGCGGTCTCAAGTACGGCGACATCAAGGCCCACCTCTTCCGGATCGCAACCGACCCGGGCGCAACCCTTTCATCCAAGGATGACGAGGGCAAGGAGTGGGCGAACGACGGAGTTCCCGTGAAGTTCGCCTGCCTCAAGTGCCACGACAACAAGGACGCCAACTGGGCCCAGGTGAACTATCCGAAGGTCCACGGCGGCACGGCCCTGACGTACAAGGGTTCGGCATCCTGCACGGGTTGCCACTCCGGCAAGAACCCGGAGATCATCGAGAACTTCGAGGCCAGCGGCCACCCGTTCAAATTGAACAAGGTTGACGGCGAGCCCCCGGTGTATCCTTACAGCGCGGTGCCCGACGTACCTCCGGACCAGGGTCTCACCTGGGCGGACATCACCTACGTCATCGGCGGCTATGGCTGGAAGGCCCGTTTCATGAACAGCGACGGCTACATCGTCACTGGTGACGAAGCCAACCCCGGAGTTCAGTACAACCTGGACACCATGGGCTGGGGCTCGTACCACACCGGCGAGATGAAACCGTACACCTGCGGCACCTGCCACACCACCGGCTGGGTTGCGACCGGTGAAGACGGACCCCACCAGGATGACCTTCCGGGCATCCACGGGACGTTTGTCGATGCCGGCGTTACCTGCGAAGGTTGCCACGGTCCGGGTAGCGCGCACGTGAGTTCGCCCACTGCGGCGACCATCAACGGTTCCCCTTCAGCCATGACCTGCGGCCAGTGCCACACCCGTGGCAGTGATTTCGCCACCATTCCGGCCAAGGGCGGCCTGATCAAGCACCACGAGCAGTACCAGGAGTTGATGTGGGGCCCCCACGGCAGCCTCGGTTGCGGCGGTTGCCACGACGCGCACTCGTCGACCAAGTACGACGACGAGGCGCCGGGCGACGGGGTCAGGAGTTCCTGCACCGATTGCCACGCCGACAAGGCGGAGCACAGCCACAAGGCCAAGGGCGCTGACTGCATCAAGTGCCACATGTCCAAGGTGGTGAAGTCGGCCACGTCCCAGACCATCGGGTCGTTGACGTACGGCGACATCCCTAACCACATCTTCAGGCTGAACACCGAGGCCGGTGCCAGCCTCACGTATACCAACGATGAGGGGGCAGAGCTGGCGCAGGACGTCCCCGCGTCCTTCGCCTGTATCCAGTGCCACGACGATAAGGACGAGGCCTGGGTGCTGGATGGCGTTTCCGCTATCCACCCGTAGTCGCCACACTCCCTTTAGGGAGGCTCCCGGGGGCCTTTCCATCTCGGCCCCCGGGAGTATCTTACCCCACCCTTGACATAGTCCCCTTCCGACTGCTCTACTATGCGTTGATAACAGCGGGGGTCTGACATGAAAATCAGCAAGAATCTGCGCATTTGTGTCGTGGGCTTAGGCAAGGTGGGCATGAGCATCGCCCAGACTTTCGCCCAGGCCGGCTTCTCGGTTCTCGGTGTAGATGTCAGTGAGGACAACATCGAGCAGGGGCTGGAAGCGGTCGCGAAGAACCTGGATTTCCTCGTTGGCAGGGGAAAGATCGATGCTGCCGAGAAGGCCGCGATCCTTGCCAGAATGGACATGGATACCGATTTCAACTTTGTGTGCGACGCCGACGTGATAGTCGAGGCGGTGTTCGAGGACATGAAGCTGAAGAAGAAGTTGTTTGCGCAACTGGACGAAGCGGTGGAACGGGCGGACGCGCTGCTGCTCACCAACACCTCTTCATTGTCCGTTTCGGAGATCGCCTCGGCCACCGGGCGGCCCGGGCAGGTCGCGGGTATGCACTTCTTCAATCCGGTGCCGGTGATGAAGCTGGTGGAGGTGGTGAAGGGAACTCTGACCAGCGACGAAACCGTCGAAAGCGTGAAACAACTCGCCATACTGTCGGGCAAAAAACCGATTGTGTCTGCGGACAGCCCGGGATTTATCGTGAACCGCATGTTGAACGCGCTGGTGGTGGAGGCTACCCGTATCGTGCAGGAGGGTGTCGGCACGGTGGAAGACGTGGATACCGGCGCCAAGTTGGGCCTGGGCCATCCCATGGGGCCGCTGGAGTTGTTCGACTACTTGAACGCCATCCACCTGCTGGAGCATGTCACCGACTATATGTCCCAGGAACTGGGAGACCGGTTCCGGCTTCCTGTCTGGGTCAAGAATCTGGTCCGTGCCGGTCGTACCGGCCGAAAAACCGGGGGGTTCTACACCTATGACTAGCCACGAACTGTTGTTCGAGAAACGCGACGGCGTCGCGTACATAACGTTCAATCGGCCAGCGGTCCACAATGCGTTGAACAACGCCATGGTCGCAGGGCTGGAGACCGCGTTGGCCCACATCGAAAACGACCCGGAGGTAAGGGTCGTCATCCTGACGGGCGCGGGTGAAAAGTCTTTTCTGGCGGGATCGGACATCAAGGAGATCTCCACTCGAACACCGTTGCAGGGAGTGGAGAATTCGCGCCGAAGACAAGGTGCGTTGACCCGGCTCGAACGTCTCCCCGTCCCTTCCATCGCGGCCATCAATGGCTTTGCGTTTGGTGTTGGCTGCGAAATCGCCATGGCGTGCACCCTTCGTGTGGCGTCGGCCCGAGCGAAATTCGGGCAGCTCGAAATCAATCTGGGCATTGTACCCGGAGCGGGCGGCACCCAGCGTCTCCCTCGTCTCGTCGGCAAGGGCAAGGCGCTGGAGTTGATCCTCACGGGTAAGATCATCGCCGCGGATGAGGCGTTGAAAATCGGCCTGGTGAATGCGGTGGCAGAGCCTGGCGATCTCATGGACAACTGTCTTGAGTTCGCGGGCGCACTCAAGGAAAAGAGTCCCATCGCGGTGAAGTACGCGCTAAGAGCCGTCAACGAGGGTCTGGATACCGACATCGATACCGGATTC
>CAZVFX010000112.1:0-23252 GCA_964626565.1 uncultured Myxococcales bacterium | reverse complement strand
GGTCTAGAAGCCGGTGAAGCAGGTGGGTGCGATGAACAGGCCGGTGGCCTTGTGGTCTTTGCAGCCGGCTCCGCTGGAGCCCTCGGAAGGAGAGTAGTCGATGTCGAAACTGCCGGTGAGGATGAAACTGTCGGGAGCGCCGGGAGTGCCCTGAATAATCACTGTGCCGGTGGGCTTGGAGTTGTAGCAGTCCTCCTCGGTCTCCATCATAAGATTGCCGTTTTCAACTGGGTTGGCTCCTTCCACCGGTCCATCTACCGAGGTGTAGAAGTGCAGGAGGCTGGAGTTGAGGTCAAGCTGCAACACGTTGTCATCAGGCCTGAATCTGGCAGATGAGTCCCAGTCGTCCTCGAAGGGGATGGGCAGTCCGTCTACTTCCAACTGCACGCTGCCGGCCCCGTAACTGCCCAGCCACCCAAGCTCCAACTCGATGAGGAGGCTGGCCATGGAGCACATCCAGGCGGTGAATGACTCCGACTCCATATCCAGGGTCCAAAGCACTGACGAGCTGTCTCGAATGGGCAGGTCGAAACTGCCGGAGATCAACACCAGCCCGCCTGCGGGCGCGCACCGAGGCTCGTAGTACAGTTCGTAAGATCCCTTGAGAGTCCCTCCCGCCTTGATGTCAGCGGAATCCAGGGTGATGCTGGACACCGGACCTTCGGTGCTCTCGTACTCACCGCCGCTGTTGAGCTTGAAAGTCTGGTTGCCCATGTGGATGGGAAGCTTGGGACGCAGCGACGCAGTGCCGTCGAAGTAGATCTCAGATTCCCAGTCCTCGTTCATCGGCGTGGCCGCCTTGATCAGAGCCACCGGAACATCCAGGTCCGCGGTGGCCGTAGGCAGTGCGTTGTTGCCGCTGGAACAGGGCGGATAGAAGGTGAGGTCCAGAGAGAGTTTCTTCACGCCTTCCGAGTTCTCCTGCAAATAGGCGACACCGAAGCCCGCGGTCATGGTGGCGAACTCGGGGGCTGCGGATTCTACCGAGATGGGGTTCATTGAAACCGTTCCCGACAGCCCCTGGCATTTGCACAAGTCGATAATGTCGTCATCATCGCCACTCGCGGTTACATCCCCTTGAACAACCAGGTCGGGAGCCACAGTTCCGTCCGGGCACAGCGATTCTTCCGTCACCTTAACCGCCACCGGAACGGACGCGCCGATGGGCGACAGCGCAAACAAGGTCGTGAGCGTATCCAAGCCCGCCTTGGAGCAGTACTCGCCGTTGGAATTGGTGTACACGATGTACGTGGTGTTGCCCGACTTGACCGTCACTTCGGCCAGGGCTACCGGTTCGCCGTTTTCGTCAACGACCTTGCCCTTGACGCTGCCTTTGCAGGGGACGAAGTAGGTGTCGGTGCAGTCCACCTCGTTTTTCGACGGATCGCACGGCAGCTCCATGTCGTGGACGTCGCAGCCGGAAGGGTTGTCGCAGTTGGACGCCTCGGCAGGTGTGTCGACTTCCTTCACCGAAACCAGCGCCTCTTCACCCCAGCCGTAAGTTGCCATGAGCTTCACCTTGGACGCAATGCGAACCGGAATGCAGAATTGTCCGTTTTCGTCCGCGTGGGCCTCGGTTATGCCATCGTAGTCGATGCCGTGCGCCTGGACATAAGCGCCCGCGGCAGGAGAGCCGTCACACTTCTTTACCTGCCCCTTGAGGCATGCAACTTCCATCGGTTTGTCGCAGTTCCACCACGAAAAATGCCCCACGTCGCCGACCACCCCGAGGCGGCCGGGATAGCGAGCCGAGGAGGTTACCACTCCCATTCCTTCCTCAACCCACTTGCCGGTGGGTTCGTCAAAGTACCACAGCGGCACTTCGTCGCCTTCCTGGAGTTCGGTGTCATCGGGAAGCAGGATTTCCAGTTCAGCGGTTTCGCCTTCCTTGATATTGAGCGTTTCGCCGTTCATCTCCACCGAGATATCGCTCAACCCGAAAGTTTCCAGAGTCACGTCCTCGTTTGCTGCATCCCGTGCGGTGAAATCCCCGGGTGCTGCGAGCAGTTGATTGGAACGAATATCGATGATCGACATGCGTACGTTCACCGCCCCATCCACCACGGCCCCGGACGAATCGACGATGGTGCCGGGCTTGAAGGCCACTGCACCTCGGTCGAACGCCGCCTCGCCGCCGTCTGCCGCGGTCACCTTTCGGGACTGCACGTGGGGTAGCAGCAGCCCGTTCATGGTGGAGGTGGTACCGTCATTCACCTTGGCCTTTTTGATCAGCGGGCTGAATCCGGAAGCAGAGAAATGTACATAGAACACTTTGCCCAGATCCACTCCTTCCAGATAGTAGTACCCCCTGGGGTCGGTGGTTGCCGAAGGCCCGCCTTCCACCGATACGGTAGCGCCCGAAATTGGTGTCCCGCCGGGGGAGAGCACCTGTCCGATGAGAACGTTGGCCTCGGGTGGGTCGAAGTCCTCCAGGACGTGCCAGTTGTCCACCGGGTCTGCAGTAGCAGGAGTGCTGTCGCCGCTCCCACCGCTGCCACCACATCCGATGAACGCCACCAGGTAAAGCGCAGCCGCCAGTGCAACCAGTTTCCGCAAATCAGTCATGAATTCCTCCCCAGGGTATCTTTCTTGCTGCCCGTTAGCCATCAAAGCCGGGCCAAAGACGCAACGGAACGACAGCTATTCACTGGTCTTGTGGCCTGAAGCTACAATAAACCGGGAAATTGGAACATGCAATGCTATCGCATCCGCCGCAGCCGGGGGGAGACGATGGCGCACAAAAGGAAGAGGAAGAGGATCGCGGCCGAGCCGGGTGTGCGGGCGGGGGCGGAGTTGCATCCCGAAGAAGATTTCCCCCCCAGGAAATGGGGCCCGGCGTCCCCTTCCTCCGCGTCCGCGGCCAGGATGTCACCGGTTTCCAGAATATCTTCTTCGCTTCCGGGTGGCGGCCCGCATCCTTCGTCCACCTCCCCGTCACAATCGTTGTCGATCTCGTCGAAACAAAGCTCGCCGATGCCCGCGTTGACCAGCGGATTCTCGTCATCACATTCGTCCGCCTTGCACCAACCATCACCGTCCTCATCCCGACAGAGGCATGCGCCGAGGCCGGGCTGATCGTAGCGGGCCGGAACAAGGCAGTAGTCGTCCGGGTCACAGTCGGCGTCGGTGAGGCAGTACGGGCGACAAGAGCCCAGTTGCTCACCGGGATAGCAGACACTCCCGTCCCCACAGTGAAGAGGCAGCCATTCGTTGGGATCGCACAGTTCGTCCATTTCGAACTGTTCGGACGGGAAGCAGTCGAACAACTCTGAGGTTGCCGGATAGCAGGCGAAATCGATGGGGCAATCGCCGCCGGTGATTGCACACCCTTTCGGCGGCAGGCAGGTGTAGACCGGACCGGCGCAGTTCTCGTACAGGCAACCGAAGTACTCTAAGGGGGTCAGGTCGTCGGAGCAGTTTGTCTCGACGCAATTGTACATGTCGGACAGGGCGTCCTGGGCTTCGAGAGTCCCGCTCTCCACGCACTCCATCTGACAGGAGTAGTTGTCACAGCCCTGGACACACTCATCGATGGTCGCACAATCAGCTTCACCGAAAACCTCGGGCAGGCAGGATTCGACCACGTCGCTGCATTGAGTCTCCACGCAGTATTCCCAGTCCTCGCCGTCGAACCAGCCGCATTTCTGGTAGTAGCAGATGAGGAGTTGCGTCAGGTTTTCCTTGGCTTCCGGGCTGCCGGAGATGTGGCAGTCCTTGCGGCACTTGGCGTTGTAGCCGCAATCGGCCAGGCACCAGTAGAGCTCCTTGCAGGTCTTGGTCTGGCACAGCGTGTTGTCGCACGTTCCGTCTTCACCACACGCGTCGTCGCACCAGCACAGAGCAGGTTCGTCGCTGCACGTGGGCTGGGGGCCTGCTACATGATCGAGGACCCAGTCGTAGTAGACGTCGACCTTGGTGTGAAAAGCGTGGTCCTTGCAGGGGTCCCCGCTGCCGCCGTCGCCGCCGACGAACGAGTTGATCCCAATGACGTACCAGCCGTTGTCCTCCTCGCCGCCGGTCTGCAGCAGGCCCGGACCGCCTGAGTCTCCAAAGCAGACGCCGGTATCCACATATTCGCTCCAGTACAGAGAGTCTTCATGGCCGGTAATGGCGATGAGTGCGGACCGTTTGACCCCGCCCCCGGCCTGGCTCTTGCCGTTGGTAACGCCAAAGCCTACGTACATCGCTTCCGTCCCGTAGTGACCTTCCGTAATGGGAACCGGATTCGGGGCGTAGTGGTCGATTTCTTCAACCGGCGACGAGAGATGGACCAGCGCGATATCGTTGCTGATGTAGTTGGCGTTGTAGTCGGGATGGACGATGAACTTGTCCGCCTGATGCAGGGAACCCTGGGCCGGGAGGTTCCCGAACTTGGGCGGGTTGGCGTTGGGGCCGACGTAGAAACTCACCAATTCCGGGAACATAGGCATTCCGTCGTCATTGGAGACGCAGTGCGCCGCGGTGAGCACCCACTGAGGTGCGATGAGGGTGCCGGAGCAGTGACTGCCGCCATAACCGTAGCCGGGATAGACGGACGTCAATGCGCCCACGGGCATGTGACCGTCCTCGGCCTCGCCGCCGATGATCGGTTGTTGCTTCGTGACGGTGGAAGGCGTCGAAGCCGGGCCATTGTTCGCGTTGCAGGCGAGCAGCGGCAAAAACAGAAGAATGAACGCAAGGGCGGGGAGCGGACAACGCAGGGGACTGAACTTCAAGGCTGACCTCCAAAGAAAGACACATGCAGGGGAGAGGGTAGCAATGTGCCGCGTCAAAAGCAAATGCCGGCGCGTCTTGCAAGTCCGGTGTAAATGCCGGACAATAGCGGCCGCTATCGGGAGGTGTCGAAATGAAGCGTCCGGTTACCACCAGAATCGACCAGGAGTTGTGTACGGGATGTGGGTCCTGCGTCAAGGTCTGTCCCTCCGAGACTCTCTCTCTGGCGGAGGGCAAAGCCGTGGTGACGGGGGATGATTCCATGGGGTGCGGACACTGTGCCGCGGTGTGCCCGGAAGGGGCGGTGACCGTGGATTCTCTGGCTGCGGACGCCCTGTCCATGGAGACCTTTGCCACGCCACCCCAGCTTGTACGGCGTGGCGACTACGACACTGCCGGCCTTGTGGCGCTCATGCGGGCCCGGCGGTCCTGCCGAACTTTCGGGGATGAGCAGGTGCCTGCGGAGGTGCTGCGGGATCTGGTGCGGATCGGAACCACCGCACCTTCCGGCACCAACTGCCAGTTGTGGACCTTCACCACGGTACCCGATCGCAAATCGGTGCTGAGGGTAGGGGAAGCGGTGGGGCGGTTTTTCGAGCGGCTTAACAAGTTGAGTGGGATATGGCTGCTGCGTCTGCTCTCAAGGTTGTTTATGAAGGACGCCCTGGGCGCGTACTATCGGGACTACCGGGATGAGGTTGCCCGCGCGTTGCAGGAGGCCCGGGAGACCGGGCGGGATCGTCTTTTCCACGGTGCGACCGCGCTCATCGTGATCGGTATGCACCCCGGGGCTTCCTGCCCGGCGGAAGACGCCTTGCTGGCCACCCAGAATATGCTCCTGGCCGCGCACGCGATGGGATATGACACCTGCCTGATCGGGTTTGCGGTGGAAGCGATGAAGCACGATGCCCGCATCAAGAAGTTGCTGAACATTCCCGGGCCGGAGCGGGTGTATTCGGTAGTTGCCATAGGCAAGGGCAGGGTAGGTTTCCGGCGCCCTGCACAACGTCGAGTTCCTCACGTTCGGTCCTTCTCTGTCGAACCTTCCGGCGACTAGGTGAATTCCAGTCTTTTCCTTGTCCCGCGCTCGTAATCATGATAGTACATCCCTAAGGATGTTTGTGATCTTCATGGCACGGAGTTAGCGAGTAAATGAGACTGGATTATGCCGCCACTACCCACGTAGGCCGGGTCCGGAAAGTCAACGAAGATTCCCTTCTTATACTGCCCGATGAGAATCTGTTCGTTGTCGCTGACGGTATGGGCGGCCACGGGGCCGGCGATGTGGCCAGTTCTCTCGCCGTCGGCGCGATAGAGCGGGTGTTCACCAGTACGGCCCAACGCAAAGGTGTTGGCACCTGGCTGGCGCGGGTCGCCTCGGGCGACGACGTTCATTCCGTGCGTCTGGTGGGTGCGATCAAGTCTGCCCACAGTGGGATCCTCAAGGAGATCAAGGCCCGGCCTCAATTGATGGGGATGGGTACGACGGTGGTGTCCTGCTATTTTGCCGATGGCCGTTTGTACATCGCACACGTCGGCGACAGTCGCTGCTATTGCCTGAGAGGCGAGGAGTTCCACCTCCTCACCCGCGATCATTCATTGGTCAACGATATGCTGGACCGTTTTTCCCTGGGCCAGGACCACGAGCGGCGCCTCGCTTTTTTGAGCCACGTCGTCTCCCGCGCTCTGGGCGTCGATGACGAATCAAATTCGGAAGCGGACATCAGCATCGTGGCGCCCATGGCCGGCGATGTTTACCTCATGTGCTCCGATGGGCTCAACAACGAGGTCAACGACGTCGACCTTGCCAAGGTGCTCGCCACGGACAAGGACCCCCGGGCTGCATGCCGGGAGTTGGTGAAACGGGCGCTGGAGCGCGGCGGCCGGGACAACATCACCGCAGTGGTGGTGAGATTCATGGGCGGTGGAATCGACAGCCAGCAGATGATCCTCAGCGAAGATACCTTCGACCTGACCGAAGAGTGGGACTCCAAAGACGATTTCGTGATTTAGCCGGCAATCAGCAATCAGCAATCAGCAAATGTCACCCCGTTCGACGATGCTCAGGATGACAGAGGGGGTTGCTACGGTGCGAGGGCGGGGGCGGGAACAGGAGTAGGCCTGAGTGCGGGCGCGCCGGTTGGTGCCGAGGCCGGAGTTGAGTCAAGCTCCTGCAGTCCGAAAGTGAGGTTGCTCGCCCCCAGAATTGCCGCGGCGCCTTCCAGGCCGCTTCCGTCGCTGCTCACCAGAACGCTGGGCACTCGTACAATGTTGGGATTGCGGACCGCTGATTCCAGAACCATTTTCAGTCTGGCCAATTCGTAGGTCTTTTGCTGACCAAGAACGTCCATCTGGGCCTTCTGTCCTTCCGCAATGGCCTGGAGTTTCAATTTCTCACCTTCTCCGAGCAGCTTCTGCTCTTCCTTGATCTCCGAGGCCGCTTTGCGGCGAATTTCGGCCTTCATCAGCTCATCCTGCCGGTTCGCTTCGGCCCGGGCTTTTTCCGTCTCGATACGCTTGAGCTGGGATTCCTTTTCCTTGGTGAAGGTCTCCTCCATCTGCTCGGCGAGTTGCTTGCGCTTACCCGGTACCAGGAGTTCAGGGGGAACCACCGGGTCACCGAACCGGATCTCCCGAATGATGACGCCTGCCTTCAGGCCTTCCGGAATGATCGCTTCTTCCACCAGTCTCTCAAGCATGTCCCGCTGGTAGAGTAGCTCCAGCACCTTGCGCTCCTTGTCGCTGACGACATTTCTCAGCACGCTGCGATAGGCGGGAGTGATGATCTTGTCCTCGACGTTGCGAATGCCGCCCACGGACGCGACAACGTAAGGCGCGTTCTCCGGGGTAACCTGTACCAGCACCCGGGAATCGAGAAACACGTCCCAGCCTTCGACTCGACAAACCACGGCGGTGTCTGCCGCCTGCTCCATTACCGGGACCTCTTCTTCTCTCGCAGTCTGCACGACTGAGCCGTCTTCCTTCAACTCCAGGTCGACCCATCGGCGCTTGAATCCGCCGATGTAGGGCCAGGTCTGGATACGTGTGTCCACATGGGTCACCTGGTACGCCTTTTCGTTGAAGTAGTACCTTCCGGGAGTGAGCACCGCAGTCCACACTCCCCGGTTGCCTCTGGGGACGAGGGGGACGGACAGTGCCTCCAGCGCCAACTGTCTTGCCTCCTCCTTGGTGAGCAGGGCCAGATCGATGCCATCCCGCTTGGCCTTGCGAGCCTGCAGCCTGGAAGCCTTGTGGAAGGCTTCGACGATGGAATCGGGGACAATCGACTCGCCCGCGTACTCCTCGCCCACGTTGCTCTTGACGACCCCGACGAAACCGATGGGGATGTCCACGGCCTGGTGGTCGAGATCAATGGCGAAAAGATAGCGGTTCAAGCGGTAGTCTCCGGGAGGCAGCACGGTAAGTTGGGGGCCTTTCTGGCCGCGGGCCTGTTCCTGTCCCTCACCCATGAAGTAGAGTGCGTCCACATATCTTTCCACCTCGTCCTCGGGCCAGGGGTCTGCCAGGTATTGACCTGCTCTGAGCGGCCTGCCATCCAGTGCGGTTACTATGGCGTAGGATCCCTCGGGCACCTTTACAACCGGCTTCTCCTCGAACTTGTAAAGCACCCGAATGAGCGGCCGAAAATGGAACCCCGGCGCCAGCACCTCTGCCTGGGGACCTTTTTCTCCCCTCACTGCCACGATGCGTCCAGCAGGCATGGGATCGCCGAAGTACACCCGCTTGAGGTGACCGACCTTGTCCGAATCAACGATGACGAAACTGGTAGACACAATCATGAAGAGGGCCAGCAGCAGGCCGACAATTCTGATTCCCCAGGAAGTGCCCGCACTCTGGAGGGAGCGGGGAACGTAGCTGGGCAACACAAAAGCAAACACGGTGAAGACTATGGCTAGCAGGATTTGAAACATCGTTGACCTCCGGTGTGGGCGATGCGTTCGGAGGCATTATAGAGGCTGGGCTGATTGGATCAAGGATGGAAGGGCGATGTCAATCGGAGAGCAGCATTTCAATCTCCATTTCCAGCATCGACTTGCTTAGTCCCTTCTTCTTGCCTTCCAGCACTCCTCCCTCATCGATCATGATGCTGTAGTCGTTTGCGGGACCGCCGACGAGGTTGAGGTTGTAGGGTATAACTGCGTCGGGATCGTAGAGAACCGGCATGGTGAGCCCGTTCTGATCACGGATGGCTGTACACAATTCTGCGGTTGCCGGTGCGCCGGTGGCGTCCTCCAGCAGCACGATGTACGCTTGGAATCCCTGGTCCTTGTAGTTCTGATATACAGGCTCGGCCGTCGAACTGACGGTCATCTTGCAGCTATATCACCATCCTGTATACAGAAATATCCACGCCGCTTTGGAGGGGCAGAGATCGTGGATGGAGTACTCAACTCCGTCGCAATCGAGGAGCGTTGCGTTGGGGAGAGTCTTGCCGATACTCGTACCGTACGGTGGCGGCGGCGGGCATTCGGGGCCGGCCTCAACGCACGTCCCATCGACGCAAGCGAGTCCATCTCCGCACACACCGCAAGAACTCCCACACGCGTCCTCGCCGCACTCTGCTTCGCCGCAGGGGTCTGCGCAGACACAAGCGCCGTCGAGGCAGTATTCGCCCGGGGCGCACTCAACCGGCTCGCCGACGCACGCGCCGTCCAGGCAGGCGTCGGCCAGTGTGCACGGGTTGGCATCGCTGCACGCGGAGTCGTTGTTTGTGAAAACGCAGCCTGCGTCCGGGGCGCAAGAATCGGTGGTGCACGGGTTGTCGTCGCTGCAGACTACCGGCTCGCCCGGCACGCATTCGCCCGCCAGGCAGAGGTCGCCGGCGGTGCAGACGTCGTCATCGCTGCACGGCCCGTCGACGGGCTCGTATTCGCAGCCACCGTCGTCCAGACAGACGTCAACGGTGCACGGGTTGGCGTCATCACATTCAAGGCTGCCCGCGCCCATGCATTCTCCGGCATCGCAAACGTCCTCCATAGTGCAATCGCTGTTGTCGTCGCACGGTTCCGTGTTGTTCTCGAAGACGCAGCCTGAGTCAGCATCGCAGGAATCGTCGGTACACGGGTTGCCGTCGTCGCAATCAAGGGAGGCCCCGACACACTCGCCGTCGGCGCATGTGTCGCTTGAGGTACAAGCGTCACCGTCATTGCAGGGGATGGTGTTGGCGGCAAAGACGCACCCTTCATCGGGTTGGCAGGAGTCGGTGGTGCAGAGGTTATCATCGTCGCACAGGTCATCGCCGAAACAGATGTCGCCGCATCCGTTGGCGACGCCGCATTCGGTGCAGGTTTCGTCGCACGGTAGCTCTGGCGCGGTCTCTTCAATTTCCTCCAGCACCTCGGCCGGGACTATTTCCGGGGGCAACTCCTCATCGAGCAGGTCCGGAGCAGGTACGTCGGCGACATCCGCAGTCAGATCAGGCGCCGGCGCCATGTCCTGTTCGGTGGAGTCCAGGGTGTCCGTTGACGCCAGGTCCTCGCCACCGCCCAGCTCTTCCGCCATATCAGGCGTCGCCGAAACGTCTTTGTCGGAACCGGTGCCGGAACAGCCGGCGCTGACCAGCAGGGCGAAAGCGAGAAGAGGTACTCTGAGTTTCTGCGATTTCATAATAATGCTCCCAATCCAGGTTACTGTGACAAAGATAGGCATGCGGGTGCCACAGTCAAGTGCAGCCGGGGGAGGCGGCCCGTTCGTCTCTCTAGTCTACTATCCGGCGGGGGATGCGCTCGTTGATGCGGGTGGTCACTTCGTAGTTGATGGTGTTGCTCCAATCCGCAATATTCTCCGCGGTAACAGCCTTGTCGAGGCTCTGGCCCAGGAGCACCACCTCCCGGCCCGCTTCCACCGAGGGAACGTCGGATACGTCCACCATCACCATATTCATACACACGCGTCCTCTCACCGGCGCGATATGGCCGTCTATGAGCACATGCCCGAGGTTGCTGAGTCCCCGGTCGTAGCCGTCGTAGTAGCCGATAGGCAGCACCGCTAGGCGGGTGGTGTGAGTCGTGCGGAAGGTGCGGCCGTAGCCCACGAACTCACCCGCGGCCACCTGTTTCACCTGGGCTACCACCGTCTTCCACGTGAGTACCGGTTCCAACACCGGCTTCTCCCGGTTGAGCAGGACCGCGCTCACGCACGTCTCCTTCGACGGCCACATTCCATATAGGGAAATGCCTGCGCGTACGAGGTCAAAGTGGGTCTCGGCCCAGAGGATGGCGGCCGCGCTATTGCTGAAGTTCTTCACCCTGGCCGGAACGCCTTGCTGCTCCAGGGTGGCGACGGTGTTCAGAAACACTTCTAGCTGGCCCTTTGCGAACGCGTGGTCGGTGGTGTCTTCAATATCGGCATAGTGACTGGATAGCCCCTCGAATTCGACTCCCGGAGTGGTCGCGATGAGCCGGGCGAGCTGTACCGCTTGCTCCGGCGGCAGACCTTGCCGGTTGTTTCCGGTTTCAACTTTCACGTGGACCGGCACCGTCGCGCCCCTGGCGGCCGCGGCTTTCCCGAGTCCATGGATCGTATCAGGGTCATAGGCGACCACTTTCAGCCCCAGTTCGACCGCGGCTTCGTAGTCGCCCGGCGCAAGATAGCCTAGCAGGTAGAGCGGTAGAGAGATTCCTTCCCGGCGTAGTATCTCGGCTTCGTAGACCGCGTTGACGCATAGCCAATCCGCACCCTCATCACATAAGATCCGGGCCACGGGAACCAGGCCGTGGCCGTACGCATTGGCCTTGACGACAGGGGCCAGCAGCGACTTGGGCGCAAGGGTTCTGAACTGGTTCATGTTGTGCGCCAGGCTCTGGCGGGAGATCTCTACCCACGTGAGGTCCATTATCTACACCTTCAAACTGGCCGGCCGGACTTTCTTTGCATCACTTCCGCAAGAATGAGGCCCTCCACGACTGCGCCAGGGGTCATGGGGAGAAGTCCGCCCTGTTGCGGTGCGACGGTTCTTCGTCTCGCTTTGCGAGCCCGGGACACCATAGTGGCCAACGCCTCCTGATACGCGGCCATTCCGTTGTCGGCTGCGATATCCGCCAGTACCAGCAGGTGTTCGACGTCCAGACGCGAGGGAACCGCGCCTTTCTCAAGTTCCCTGCGCAGCCTGCTCGCCCGCTCGTAGCGGATTTGAAGGCCCGCATTCAGCGCTGCCTTCTCGAAGGAAACGTTGTCCAGAACTTCGAGTCGACTGGTCACGAGCTTGCTCATGACGCCGGCCAGGGCAACCTGGGCTGGATGGAGGGGGACGGGCAAATTGATCTGCCGTCCGATTCCGCCGATGAGCAGAGTGAACTGCTGAGGCTCCGGAACGTAGCCTGTGCGGGTCTTGAGTTCAGGCAGATTAGCCTTGTATCCCAGACTCCTGAGCGTGTCGGTGTAGACCGATTTCAGGAGTACCGCGGGGGGCTCAAGTGCGATGGAGCCGCCGCGGGCGAGATTGAGGTGCATCACGCTCTCTTTGCCCTCCTCGACCAGAGAGCGGAGGCGGAGGGCTGCGTAAGCGGGGCCCAACAGGGTAAGACCGAGCGCATCATGTATCAGCGCATCGATGCAGCCGATGGCCAGCGCGTCAGGATTGTTCACCAGATCGTCGAGACTGGAGATCTCCACCGAGCCGGCGCCCACTCCGGAGGCCTGGAGGAGTTCGGCACGATAGCCCGGCACGCGGGCGCAAAGAACAGTAGAAACCGAGATTGCGGTGTCGGCCAGAGTAAGCGGGAAACGCTGGTCTCGCACCGCCTGGTTCAGGCGACTGCTAAGCTCCTGCAGGCGCATGGCCCGGGAGAGTTGCGGGTGCGCATCCAGCGGTGCGAACAACTCGTTGGTCAAGGTATGGAGATTGTTCTTGGCTGGTTGACGGACCGGCTTCTTCGCCGGGGTAGGGCGGCGCACCGGGGTAGTGACCGGCGTTACCGCCTCGAACTGTGGCGCCGGCTCGGCCACGGGAACATGCTCCATGGGTTGCTGAGCCATCTGTTGTTTCTGGCGCCGTTTCTTGATGATGGGCCAGACAACATCGGCAATAACGATAATGAGAATGACGATTATGACTTCTGCGCGGTCCCAGAAGCCCTTCATGAGCTGGAGGCTATTTTCCGGCAGCACGAGGGCCTCCTCGAGTTACACCGCGTCTTGCCAACGGCGGCGACAACACCACCGACCACACAAAGCGAGAGAGGAACCGCCGCCGGTCGCGGAACACACTGGCAAGTTGCACGGTGCGCTCCGGGACCGGCTCTCTCCGACGCCTGGCGGTCATTTTCAAACTCCCCTACTTAGTGTTGTCGGGTTCATCGGTAATGTGCGAGATTCCGTCCCGCATCTTGGTGTCCGCCACCACGTTCCGGAAGTTGGCGTAGTCCATGACACCGAGGTTGCCCTGGCGGAAAGCTTCGGCCATGGCCAGCGGCACCTGGGCTTCGGCTTCCACCACTTTGGCCTGCATCTCCTGCACTTTGGCCTTCATCTCCTGCTCGGCAGCAACTGCCATGGCCCGGCGGCTCTCTGCCTTGGCCTGGGCGATCTGCTTGTCGGCTTCGGCCTGCTCGGTCTGCAGCTTGGCGCCTACGTTGGCGCCCACGTCAACGTCCGCGATGTCAATTGAGAGGATCTCGAATGCGGTGCCCGCGTCCAGCCCCTTCTGCAGTACGCCCTTTGAGATACTGTCCGGGTTCTCCAGTACGTCCTTGTGAGTGGCTGATGAACCGATGGTGGTGACGATACCCTCGCCGACGCGGGCAAGGATGGTCTCTTCACCCGCACCACCGACCAGCTTGTCGATGTTGGCCCGCACGGTAACTCTGGCCACCGCGGTGAGCTGGATACCGTCTTTGGCCATGGCCGTTACTTTGGGGGTAGTGATGACCCGCGGATTCACGCTCATCTGCACCGCTTCGAATACGTCACGTCCAGCCAGGTCGATGGCCGCCGCCTTGTTGAAGTCAAGACTGATATTCGCCTTGCTGGCAGAGATAAGCGCATTTATGACCGCGGCCACGTTACCGCCCGCCAGATAGTGGGACTCGAGGTTGTTGGTGGTGAGTTCCAGCCCGGCTTTGGTCGCGTTGATGAGAGGGTTGACCACCGCGGCGGGGGAAACTCGTCTCAGCCGCATGGCGACGAGCCCGAAGAGGCCCACCGGCGCACCGGAAAAGCGGGCTGCGATCCAGAGGCCCACGGGTACAAAATAGAAGAAAAGTATGAGAGCTACGACCACCACTATGCCGATGACCATCGAACCCTTGAACAAACCCGCTGCTAGAAGCATTCTCAACCCTCCGCGTTGATTTCAGTTATCTCTACAACTATGCTGTTTGTGTCGATGCGCACAACCACGACGGCCTCGCCTTTCTCGACGTACTCGCCGCCGTCGGTTACGACATCGTATCGTTTGCCTTCAATTTCCGCTATGCCCGACGGCCGAAGCGGTGACTTTGCCACGCCCGTTCGACCGGAGAGGAACGTCAATTCCGCGACCGCGGACGAATCGCCGGTTATCTTCTCATGCTGAACCAGGCGGTTGGACGCGCCGCTCTTGAAAAAGATCCAGAGGGCGGCCACGAACAACGGGCAGGCTACCAGCAGAGACGCCAATCCCCAGGCAGCTCCCGCAGTGCTCCAAACCACTATCGCACCGCCGACCAGCAGAACGCCTCCCGCGATGCCCACCAGCCCGAAGCCGGGCACGATGGCGATCTCGATGAATATGAGCGCCAACCCCAACACCATACAGACCAGGGGTACGATTACCTCACTCAGCATCGTCACCTCCGCCATCGCCCAAACGCTCGACCGTTACGCTGGGTCCATCAACCTCGATCACTTTCACCTGCTCGCCGCGGGTGATGAACTCGCCATATGCCGCCACATCGACCTTCTTGCCGTCAAGGCGTGCCTTGCCGCCGGGGCGCAGGTCGGTGAGCGCGACACCTGTGAGACCCAGTAAGGCGTCGCTGATTTTGGGGTCCGTCGCAATGAACCCGTCCTCTTTCCTGAGTGAACTGGTGAGGATGAGGCCGCGCACGGGCCCTACCGAGGGCAGGAATCGAACCCCAAGGATCATTGTCACTGCGGTGAGGACAACTGCAATGGAGAACTGGCCCAGTGCCCGGACGAGCAGCCCGGAAGCCCACGCGATGTCCACACGTATCCCTACGAGGGCCAGGATCATACTCACTGCGATGGCCAGCGCGCCGGCTACGCCAACAAATCCAAAGCCCGGAATCACCGCCACTTCGACAATTATCAGCACGATTCCCAGCAGGAACAGAGCGATCTCCTCGATCCCTGCGATGTGCACGATCATGTGGCCACCGAAGAAGAGGAGCAGCGACAACAGCCCGATGATACCGGTAATGCCGAAACCGGGGCTGTAGAGCTCCATGAGGATCCCCAGCATGCCGATGGTCATGAGCAGGGAACTGACGATGGGGTGGGTCAGGAAGCGGGCGATTTTCTCCGCCCAGTTGACCTCGGGCTCAATCACTTCGGCGCCGGTGAGGTTGCAGGTGGCCAGCAGCTCCTCAAAGCTATCGGCTCTGCCATCCAGCAGCCCCAGCGCTTCAGCCTGCGTGAAAGTGGAAGTCAGAAGCTGGCCTTCCGGCGCGAATTCGGGCAGGTCGATGGTGTCATCCACCATTGCGGTGGCCACGAATCCGTCCCTTCCCTTGGCTTCCGCGGTGGCACTCATCACGCCACGCATGTAGGAAACCATCTTCTCTTCGACCGGCTCGGCTCCGCCGCCGCCACCCATCTGGATCGGTGTCGCCGCGCCCATGGTTCCGCCGGTGGACCAGACAATGTAGTCGTGAGCCAGAGCGATGAGCGCACCGGCTGATATGGCTTGTTTGTTGATAAACGCGATAGTGGGAATCTTGCTTTCCAGCAGTACATCCTTGATCTGCACCGCGGCATCCACCCTGCCGCCCGGAGTGTCGATTTCCACTACCAGTACCGCTGCCCCCGCGTCCTCAGCATCCGCAATGACGCGCTCCAGAAACGGGGCTATGCCCAGGTCCACAACGTCGGTAAGATGCGCGTGGTAGACGATCTTGCCTTCGCCGCCGCCGAAGTCCAGCGGTTTGGGAGATTCACTCTTCAATTCCGGGGGAGGGGTCGGGGCTTCTTCCGTTTCTGACGGAGCGTCCGGTGTTGCCGCGGGGTCTTCTTCCGCGGGTGCGACGTCGTCGGTCTCCACTTCCAGCGGGCCGAATTTGATTCGTGCGGCATGGGACTCGGGGTGCGAAACCAACATCCCTGCCAGGCCCGCGCAAAGGCAGACCACGAAGACCCACCTCGCTCTGCTAGGACTCGACAACATGGTTTCCTCCTTCCGGATCGGCAACCAGAGTTGTAGACCCAGCGACGGGCAAAGTCAAGCACACGTGCATCGGTGCACGTGTACGCTTAAGATATAATTTATTCCCGGGACGAAATTCTTGTAATGGGTACCTTCCTTGTGTAATAAGCCGGATCTGACGGTTTGAAAACGAATAGAGGTGGCTCAATGTCCAACGTATCCCCCTTCAAAGGTCTAAGACCCCGACCGGAAGTTGTAGAGCAGGTTGCCAGTCCACCGTACGACGTGATGAATTCCGGTGAAGCCAGGGAGATGGCCAAGGGGAATCCGCTCAGCTTCCTCAGAGTGGTCAAAGCCGAAATCGATCTCGACCCCGGCGTCGACGTGCATGGCGAGCCGGTATATGCGAAGAGCCTCGAAAACCTCAAGGCCCTCGAAACGCAGGAAGCGCTCATTCGGGACGAGAATCCCTGCTTCTACATCTATCAACTCATCATGGACGGCCATAAACAGATCGGCGTGATGCTGGGCGCCAGTTGTGACGAATACCGGGACGGTCTCATCAAGAAGCATGAATTCACCAGGCCCGACAAGGAAGACGACCGGGCGCGCCACGTGGAGTACCTCAGCGCGCAGACCGGGCCGGTGATGCTCACCTACAAGGCTTCGGCGGATATCGATCGGTTCATCGCTTCCTACATGGCCGCCAACGACCCGGTGTACGATTTCACTGCGGCCGATGGCATTGCCCACGCCATGTGGGCGATGTGCGGCGAAGATGATGTGGCCCGGCTTCAGAAGCTGTTCGGTGAGGTGGACGCACTCTACATCGCCGACGGGCATCATCGTAGCGCGGCCGCCACCCGGGTTGCCGACCGCAAGGCCGCACAGAACCCGGCCCATGTCGGTAATGAGCCCTACAACTTCTTCCTCGGAGTAGCGTTTCCCGATGATCAGCTTCAGATTATGGGGTACTACCGGGCGGTGAAGGACCTCAACGGACACAGCAAGGATCAATTCCTCTCACTGACGGGTAAATACTTCGAGATCGGAGGCGACCTTTCCGGGCCTCCGGACCGGCGTCGTTGCTTCGGCATGTTCCTGGATGGACGGTGGTATCGCCTCACGGCAAGGGAAGGTAGCTTCCCGGAGGGTGACCCGGTGCTTAGTCTGGATGTGTCGATTCTCCAGGAGAACCTGCTGAAGCCGATTCTGGGCATCGAAGATCCTCGCACCGACACCCGCATCGACTTCATCGGCGGCATTCGCGGCACCAAGGAGCTGGAGCGGCGATGCGGGATCGACATGAAAGTCGCATTTTCACTGTATCCCACCTCGGTGGGAGAGCTCATAGCGATTGCTGATACCGGCAATGTGATGCCGCCGAAATCCACCTGGTTTGAGCCCAAGCTGAGATCGGGAATGGTGGTTCGGGAGTTTTGACCCATACACACACGGGGGAGTGACATGCTCATCTTGATTTCTGATGCGTTTGATTCCGGCTTGCCGGCCAAGCTGGCTGAGTTTGGCGAGGTAACCGACGACAAAGGGCGGCTGGCGGAGGCGGACGTTGTGCTCATCCGCTCCAAGACCAAGGCGACGAGAGAATATATCGACAGCGCACCCAACCTGAAGTTGATAGTCAGGGGCGGCGTGGGTACCGACAACATCGACAAGCCGTACGCGGCTGAAAAGGGGATCCAGGTTCGCAATACGCCCAAGGCCCCTTCCATCGCGGTTGGTGAGTTGGCCTTTGCCCTGATGCTGGCAGCACCCAACAACATCGTTCCGGGGCACGAGGGCATGAAAGAGGGGAAATGGCTGAAGAAGCAGCTCAAGCGCACCGAGCTTTTCGGCAAGACCCTCTGCCTTGTGGGCATCGGTAACATCGCGCAGGTGGTGGCGGTCCGTGCCGCGGCTTTCGGCATGAAGGTTCAAGCCTTCGACCCGTACGTGGAATCGAGCGGCGTAGCCGAGATGAAGCCGACTCTGGCAGACGCGGTCAGTGGTGCGGATTACGTGTCGCTGCACACCCCGCTTACCGACGAAACCCGCGGCATGATCAACGCGTCGGTTATTGACGTGATGAAAGAAGGCGTAGTGGTGGTAAACACAGGGCGGGGCTTGTGCGTAGATGCTGATGACATGGTGGCAGCTTTGGTGAGCGGGCGGGTAAAAACCTACGCCACCGACGTGTGGCCTTCCGACCCTCCGCCTGACGACTATCCGATTCTGTCGGCACCAAATGTGATCATGGTTCCGCACCTGGGCGCCAGCAGCAAAGAGAACCTGGGGCGTATTGGAGACGAGGTAAAGGAAATTATCGGTGAGTTCATGGGGGAGGTGAAAACATGAGCAGAAAATACAATTTTTACGCGGGCCCGGCTACGCTGCCCTACGCGGTTCTGGAGGAGCTGAAGGAAGAGTTTCTCGACTACCACGGAATGGGACTGTCCCTGGTGGAAACCAGTCACCGGAGCAAAGAGTACGACCAGGTTCACAACGAGGCGATCTCGCTGGTCAAGGAGCTGTTGGGAGTCGGCGACGACTACACGGTGATGCTGCTTCAGGGCGGCGCCACCATGCAGTTCACCATGCTGCCCATGAACCTGCTCCACGGCGGCAAGTCGTGCGACTTCACGCTCACCGGTGTGTGGGCGAAGAAGGCGTACAACGACGCGGTGAAACTCGGCAAAGTGAACGTGGTGTTCGACGGCGAAGCAGACTCCTTTACGCGGCTGCCGGGAAAGAACGATTTGACCTTGAACGCGGATTCGGCCTATCTCCACGTCACCTCCAACGAAACCATCGGTGGAGTGCAGTGGCACGAGTGGCCGGAAGTCGGCGACATGCCCATGGTCGCGGACATGTCCAGCGACGCGCTCAGCCGGCCGTTGCCGGTGGAGAAGTTCGGTGTCATCTATGCCGGGGCCCAGAAGAACCTGGGGCCTGCGGGGATGGCGCTGGTGATTATGCGCAACGACCTGTTGGCAAGCTGCTCCGACGATCTCACCGCGTACATGAGCTACAAGATTCACGGGCCGAAGAACTCGCTCTACAACACGCCGCCCGTATTTGCCATTTGGGCATTCGGCAAAGTCATGAAGTGGCTGAAGGCCAATGGCGGGCTGGAAGGCATGGCCCGGATCAATGAGCGCAAGGCTCAGCACATATACGGCGCCATGGACACGAGCAACGGCTTCTATCGTTGCCCGGTTCCCACTGAGTTCCGCTCCCTCATGAACATCGTGTGGCGGCTTCCCACCGAAGAGTTGGAGAAGCTGTTCATCGCGGAGGCCCTCGGCGAGGGTATGATCGGACTCAAGGGCCATCGCAGCGTCGGCGGCTGTCGGGCGTCGACCTACAACGCCATGCCCGAGGAAGGGTGTAAGGCGTTGGCTGACTTCATGGGCCAGTTTATGGCCCGGCACGGCTAGTGCGCCAGGCACTGGCAGTCGTTGTGCTGCTGGCTTGTAGCTGCACCGGCTCGACCGGCACTCCCGAAGGGGTAGGGGAAGTTGCGTCGGAACTGCCGCTTTCACAGGATATGCAGGATGCATCGGTAGAAGAGGCAACCGAACTGGCGCCGGAGCCGGAGCCGGCTGAAGGTGAGTTCTTGATGCTCATCTACAATGTGGCGGGCCTTCCCGACGAATTCACCGATGAGAATCCGGAGCAGCACATTCCCATGGTCGGGCCGTTGCTCAACGCCTACGACCTGGTGCTGGTGCAGGAGGACTTCGCGTACCACGAGGAGCTGGCCGCCGAAGTTACGCTGCCGCACCAGTCGATTCCGGCTGAAGCAGTAAAGGACCTGGGAGACGGCTTGAACCGGTTTTCCATCTTCCCTTTTCTTCCCGTTGAGCGGCATGCGTGGGAAGTGTGCTACGGCGTTTTCGACGACGGCGGTGACTGCCTGACATCGAAAGGGTTTTCGCGTTCGGCGACAGCTTTGGCGCTCGGTATCGAGGTGGTCGTGTACAACCTCCACATGGATGCCGGCGGGGCTGAAGAGGACGCCCTGGCGCGGCAGGCACAGATTGAACAATTACTTGAGGATATTGAACTTAACACGCCGGAAGCAGCCATAATAATTGGCGGCGACACCAACTTGAAGGCCAAACGCCCCGAGGACATGGTGGTGCTCGATAAGTTGCTGGACGAAGCCGGTCTGACCGACTCGTGCCGGCACTTGGAATGCGGCGACGAGCGCATCGATCGCATCTTGTTCCGCAGTTCCGAAAGTGTCACCCTTACTCCTCTCACCTGGTCCGTCCCCGACCACTTCATCGACGCCGACGGCGACAACCTCTCCGACCACGTCCCGGTGGAAGTCCGTTTCGGCTGGCAAGCCGGCTGAACCCCGATCATTTTCCATCCGAACTGTCATCCCGACATCCCCGACGCAACGATCTTCGCACCTGGATTGGCCTCACCGTAGGAGATGGAGGGACCTCTTCCATGGCTGGGAAACTCTCCCTCGGGGCCTACACCGCCTCTTCCACGCTCTTCGCAAGTGCGGGTCCTTGAACGCCTCCCGTCATTTTAGCTATACTCACAATAGCCAATGAATCTTAAGCAGGAGCGCGAACATGAGAGCACCCGGGGTGAAGTACCTTCTCTCTTTCACCGTGGTCTTCCTGGTCTTTGTCCTGTGTGCGTGCAGCGGAAGTAAGCGCAACGCAGCTACAGACGCGAGCGGCGACGTCGTTGGTGACGTGGGCCCCGGGGAGGTCAAGGACGCGGCAGCAGAGCTTCCCCCGGCTGACCTCCCCGCGGGAGAAGAACTGGTCGAAGACGATGCCGCAGGCGATGCAGCCTTCCTTCCCGAAGTGCTACCCGCAATGTGCACGCCGGTCCCGCTGGAACCAGTCGGCACGATCTTCGACGGGCAGGGAGGCATAGACGGCATGGACTGGCCGTACGAAGTGGGCATCTCTCCTGACGGGGAAACTGTGTACGTGACCTCCTGGGATCACACGCTGACCGTGCTGCACTGGTCTCCCGATACTGGTGAGGCTCAGCACCTGCAGACTTTTAGGGACGGCTTCGACGGAGTGGATACCCTGGCCTGGCCCCAGGACATCTGGGTGAGCAAGGATGGCAGCCAGGTTCTGGTCGGGTCGAATGAAGGGTTGACCGCCTTTGCTTCCGACTCTAACGGCTCCTTGGAGCTTGACTGGTTTGTTGAGCCTGACTGCGGTGACGTCCACGGAGGGTACGTGCAAGGTATCTGGTCGGGTGACGACGACGGGGTACTTTTCCTGCGACATTACGAGGTGGTGTCGGTGTTCTCGAGGGACATCGCCACGGGGCAGGTGCAGCAGTTGGCCTGCTACCCCCTGGAGGATGAGGACTTGTTCGGCGGCCTGGGGGATTGGTCGCGGGCGGCCCTGTCCCCTGATGGACGGCACGTTTACGCTTGGCCCGAGAACTTCTGGGGCGACGTTGGCATCCGCATCTTCTCACTCGACACTCAGACCGGCGACTTGGAATCTGTCGATGAGATGCCCGTCGCGGGCGTGGGGGACCTTCAACCGAGCGGTCCCATGTATTTCGCCCCGGATGGAGAGAGTGCGTATCTCTTGACAATGGCGGCAGTGCTCGTGTTTTCGGTAGATCCGGAATCCGGCGCGCTGGAAATTATCGACGTGTTCTCGTCTGAGCAGATAGCGCCGGAGTTGGGGCTCGAAGGTTGGTCGGTGCTCTACGATGTCGCTATTGTAGCCGACGGCGCCGGGTTGGTCATGACGATGATGGACGACTACATACTCTATCTTGATCGGGACCCCGCCAGCGGGGAGATCGAGTATGCTTCGCACCTGAATATTGGAGCTGAGACCGATACCTTCTGGTTCTTCAATACCTTCCCCGGCGATGGCCAACTCGCCGTCGATTCGTCAGGCACCCGGTTCGTCACCCATGATGAGCAGGTGGCATTTCTCGAAGTCGGAGACGCCGGCTCGCTGGCCCTCTCAGACCTCGCCGGTCACGGTGATGGCGAGGGGGTGGAGGGTCTGTTTGAGCCCAAGCACGTTTTTGCCCTCAATGATGGTGGTGCTCTCGTGTCAGCGTGGAAAGGGGGAGCGGAATCACCGGAATCGACGATGGTGCAACTCGAGAGCACCGGGGACGGCGGCGAGCTATCGGTGGCAGAGACACTGGTTGGGCCGCCAACTGACGGCAAACCGGTCATGACTCAGGCCAAGGACGCTTTGTACACTCTGCAGGATTGTCAGGATTGCGAACCAAAAATTGTGGCTTCCTATTTCGCTGAGGGTCCCGAAGGCAAGTGGCAACTTGAGGTCGAGGATTGTCTCGACACGGGAGACATCCCCCCTGGGAGACTTAACGACCCGAGCATTGCCCTTGCTCCCGACGGTGCGAGGCTGTACGCGGCCGGCCTGATGCCAGGCTTCGGTCGCAGCGTGTTAGTGTTCGACCGGACCGTGGGAAACGGGGTGTTGGCAGGCGTCCAGGCATATCCTTTGCCGGACACGATGGAGACGGAAGCGATAGCGGTATCCCCCGATGGTTTGACTGCGTACCTTGGGGGGAGAGTTGATGAGCCGGGTGGCAACGAGGAATCGGAAACACCAGTACTCGAGCTATTGGAACTGGATGAGGATGGCCACGTAGTAACCTCCGTTCCTGCAAGCCCCGGTGAGGCGGGTGCAGGTTTCTACGGTGCGGACCGCCGAGTCGATTGGCTTGCCATTTCGCCCGATGGACGGCAGCTTGCGGTGCTCGCCACTACCAGCGCTCCCGGGCAGGACGGATATTGGGGGGGGGACAATGCGTCAGTGGTGTTCGACCGGGAGCCCGACGGTGTGCTGAGCAACATGAAGTCTCTGGACCTGGCGACCATAGGCCAGTTGTACGACGGCGCCGCCATCAGTCGTCCCTTGCAGATTGCGCTCTACTCGCCTGATGGCAGACAGCTGTATTTGGTGGACAGCAAGTATCTCGCACAGGTTGCGCGGGATCCGCTGACCAACGAGTTGTCACTGCTGGCATTCGGCCAGGGCGGTCTAGCCGGAACACCCGACCTGGCTTTCCTCAACCCTCGAGGCATGGACATCTCCCCCGACGGCACCAGCCTGGTTTTGGCCGGCCATACGGGTTCCTCCGTCACCCTGTTCAAGGTGTGCGAGTAGGGTCCGAACAGAAACTCGGTGTACGGCCGTAGTCAGCCCCGCAGGGGCGACATGAGCCT
>CAZVFX010000111.1:0-23529 GCA_964626565.1 uncultured Myxococcales bacterium | reverse complement strand
GCAAAGCCGGCCGCGAATAATATAAACTCTATAGTCTATGTTGTATTTGCGACCATTCCTGCTATAATCGCACCGTAGCTCCAAGCAGGGTCGAGGTTTTGTACGTCGTGCAAAGTCATCCGAACTGGCGAAATGAGCTCATTTTCCCGCTATGGCATAGGCGCCGGAGTTGAACGCGTTCCTGGAGAGCGCAGCGCACGTTTAGAAGCTGACACGTTCTGAAAGGAGGCACAGTAATGCGGGTCAAAGGCTGGTTGATGACGTTGGTGATGTTGATGTTGGTGTGGGGATGCGGTGGAAGCGAATCTGCAAATGATGTCCAGAATGCGCTACAGGACGCGGTCTCTGACGGTCAGGGTGCGGCAGACACGGTCACAGACGCCAAGGCCGGCGCACAAGACGCGGCCACTGACGTTCAGGGTGCGCAGGACGCGGCCACTGACGTTCAGGGTGCGCAGGACGCGGCCACTGACGTTCAGGGCGCGCAGGACGCAGCCACTGACGTTCAGGGCGCGCAGGATGCAGGCACTGACGTTCAGGGTGCGCAGGACGCAGCCACTGACGTTCAGGGCGCGCAGGACGCAGCCACTGACGTTCAGGGCGCGCAGGACGGGGTCACTGACCTTCAGGGTGAGCAGGACGGAGTCACTGACGTTCAGGGCACGCAGGACGCAGGCACTGACGTTCAGGGTGAGCAGGATGCAGTCGCTGACCTTCAGGGTGAGCAGGACGCAGTTACCGACACAAAGACCGACGCACAAGGTGCGCAGTGCGTCGACGAGGACGACGACGGCTACATGGCCGAGAGCGACGCCTGTCCCGAGGGTGGAGACTGCAATGATGATGATTTCAGTATCAATCCAGGGCAAGAAGGGGACACCGTTGGCGATGGAGTGGACCAGAACTGCGACGACATCGACGGAATCGATGCTGACGGCGACGGCCAGGCATCGGTGGAGTCGGGCGGGGAGGACTGCAATGACACTGATTCCGATACTCTGGCTGCCTGTGACGGCAAGGTGTGCGGGGACGATGGATGTGGCGGGAGTTGTGGGATATGCGCAGGGTCAGAAGTATGCCAGGACTACCAATGTGTTTCTGCTACATGGACCGACCCGACCTCCGGGTTGACGTGGCAGAATCCACCCTACGACGGGTGGTTGAATTGGGCCTCCGCCGTGGAGTATTGTAACGACCTTGAGCTGGACGGCGGTGGTTGGCATCTGCCGACTATCAGCGAACTCCGGACGTTGATCCGGGGTTGCCCCGCCACGGAGACCGGTGGGATCTGCAACATCGAGGATGACGGTTGCCTGAATCCGTTATGCTGGGACGTTTCGTGTGGTCCTGGTTGTTTAGATGGAGGGGGTCCTGCTGGTGGCTGCTACTGGCCGGATGAAATGAAAGGGACGTGTCACCTGTACCTGTCGTCGTCGCTCGTCTCGGATGTCGATGACAAAGCGTGGGTCGTCAACTTCACCGCCGGCAGCGTGCCCGTTTTGATGTCCCTCGTCTTTGAAAACTACTTCCGGTGTGTGAGGTAGTGGCGCTCCCACAATGACACCGCCGCAGCATGTCTGTGCAATGAGCCACAAAAGACGGGGGACGGGGGGCGTGAAATCGCCCCGTTGCCAGACGCGCCCGATGGGCGCTTCCACATTTGTGGCTAGGCCGACAAAGGCAAAGGCCGTGGTGCCTTCGAGGTGCGTGTTGCCCATATGTAATCCGTTCCTTCGGGTTGAGGTGGCCCGGCGGACCACCTCTACGTTGAATTCGGTGGGTGCCTTCGAGGGATTGGTGACCAACGGATGCAGAGGCCGTGGCTTCGGGTTTTTGGGTTCCGACCATGGCGATCAGATGTCATTCAACGGAACGGCGGTCGCATCTGATGGTCACGAACTTGTCGAAGGCCGTCACCGTAGTCACCGTAGAGACGGCCGGGTCGGCCGTCTAGACCCAAAGGAACGACCTCCACAAAAATGACGACCGTTTCGTAAGGCACCATCGGCCGTTGCGCTACCCCGGCCTTTCATTTCCGCACCCCTTCGTCCGGCAATTCCGGTTGCCGGGGATCCGCTCCCTGACGGTCACGGCCGGACAGCCCCTATGGCCCGGGGCAAACCTCGCAATGCTCTGCCCCCGGCGTTGATGTTGCCTCGGCATTGTTCCCGTATGCGCCCATGTTGATCCTGCACCCGTTTGGGGCCGGTTCGTTACTGCACTGTGCGGCCGGGTCGCCCGCGTCTATGCAGGGTGAGGTGGGCAACAGGTGGAGGTCCCCGCCCTCGGGGTCAACGAATTCGGGGGCGGCCGAGATGCAATTCCCCTCGACGGTCGCATTCTGCGCCTGTCCCCCCGCACACGCAAACAGATCCGAGTAGACCGCGGCGAGGGCTTCCGGCTGGTTTGTCGGCGTGTTCTCCAGGCACGGACCGTCGATGTCGGCGATAATGGTGTTGGACAGAACGACGGAGACACCGGTCTCCGGCACCTGCACTCCACGGGCCGTACCCGTCGGGCCCGGGACGAAGTCTACGCACGGCTCCATGAGCCAGAGGGAGCAGTCTCCCGGTTCCCCGGCGCGAACGTCGACCACGGTGTTTTGTTCCAGAGCGGCAATTGTTGTCTCCATCACGATGCCCGCCGCATCCCCCCCTGCCCCAGACGGATCGTAGCCGGCTGTCTGCATCCCTCCAGTTCCTCCCACCACCCCCGTGATGATGTTTCCAGAGCATTGGCAGTTGTCGCAGCCTTCCGGAGTGAATACAATTCCGACACCGTCCCCGCCACCAGTCGGGACGTCAGCGTATGCAGAGCCTCCGCCGCCAAGACCATCGCCAGAGCCGCCCGCAATCGCTGTCACCAGGTTTCGCGCCACAACATTGTTGCTCCCTGAGCAGGCGATGCCAACCCCCAGTCCGCCGTCGGAGACGGTGTCAACATAGGTTGCTCCGTACGCGGAATCCCACCACACTCCCCGTCCCCCCGTGATGTTCTCGACCGTACAGCCCGTGACTTGACAGTCTTGACCCTCCAATCTGATGCCTACCCCCGCGCCTGCGACCCCCGTCTCGTCCAAGCCGCTGCTGCAGTAGAAGTCGGAAGCCCCTCCCTCTCCGCCCTCTATGCCCGTTACCGTGCAGCCCGAAATCACGACCCCGACCCCGTCAACCACGTGGACGCCGTAAGCATCACTCGCCAGGCATTCGACAAATGCAGGCTTTACGTTTTCGACGACATTATCCAGGACAACGCAATCGGCCACACCTTCCAGCCGGATGCCGCTCGCTTGCCCGCCCGGGCCGAATGTACCGCCGCCGCCGGTGACTTTCTCCACCTTGTTTGACACGACCACACAGTTGTCCGACGCTCCCCTGATCTCGATTCCGGCGCCCGGCCCGCCGACTCGGGGATTGGACGAATAGGTCGGGCAAGTCAACGCATCCCCACCGTTGACACCGTGCACCACGTTTCCTTCCACCACGGCCGAGTCCGAGTCGACAATGCGGATCCCCGCAGCATCCCCACCGTCCCCGCACCCCACATCCGCGCCGTTCACGGGCATCACCGTGTTGACAGTGACTTCAGCCCCGGGGGAGTCGCTCACATCGATACCGGCTGCCCCCGGAACCTCCATGAAGTTGCCACCCTGAACCTTGTGGACCCAGTTATCGGAAACCGTACATTGATCGCAGTTGCGCACGCGAATGCCGCAGCCCGGCCAACACCTGCTTACGCCCGAGAGTAGCCCGTAGCAAATCGGGGTGCAGCCCCCATATGTCGCTCCTACATCGTTGGAAAACAACTGCACTCCCATCGCATCTTCCACCAGGATGCCGGTGCTGGCGGCGCCCATGCAATCAAATTTGATGACTGAGTATAACTTCTCAATCGTGACGTCGGAGACTGCCAGCCAGTCTGAACCGGTGCCCCAGATGCCGACGTTGCCCGTCGTGTACCCATCCAAGATGATGTAGTCGGCGCTCCCTCCGGTTTCGATGACCAGGTTCGCGACGGAAACACCTGCCCCCTCGACTTTGACCGAAACTATGCACTCGAGGAAGGTAAAGCCTGCCAGCTGTACGTCATCAGCGCTGATGGTGATGCCGGGGAGGGGCAGCCCACCCCATGCCACCTCCAAAGGCGGGCAGGTGACGCTCACCTCGGAAGGGCTTGCCCCCAGTATGGAGACTCCGGGAGTTGCAACCACAGTTCCGCTGGCGTACTTTCCGGGTGCGACGAATATCATGGCCCCGCCGGAGGCGGCCTCAACAGCCTGATTGAGAGAGGCGAAGGGATGCTCCGAGGAGCCGTCCTGGAGAGGGTCGGCCGAATTCCCGGCGTCGACCCACAAGTCGGGCTGGGCGCAAATCCCGGCGTTGCATACCGCCCCGTCGGCGCACGCGCCACAACCGTTCCCGCACCCATCACCCCCGCACTCCTTGCCCTCACAGTCAGGTGTGCAACAGCCGTCGGCGATGCACACGTCGCCCTCGAAGCATCCGCAATCTTCGGGACAGTTGTCGCACGTTTCTCCGAAGACGCCTTCGCATTCGTCGTTCCCGCAGCATTCGCTGCAGTCCTCCGGGCAGGTCTCGCACGACTCCGCCGGCTCGCACAAACCGTTGCCGCACTCGCTGGCCTCGCAGTCGGACGTGCACACATCGACTGCGTCGACATCCGCGGTAGCCTCGGTGACGTCGGCATCTCCAACGGCCTCTATGGCGTCCACAACCTCGACCGGTTCTACTGCGGGCGTGTCTCCCAGGACGTCGACACCGGGCACATCGTGAATGTCAGGTACTTCGACGACATCGTGCTGAATGACATCCGCAATTTCCGGCGCAGCATCCGGCGGGACGACCGGAACGTCTCCCTTTCCATCGGCCATCGCAGTATCCGCCCCGCCATCGTGTGGCACGACCTCCGGCGCAGCATCCGGCGGAACGACCGGAACGTCTCCCTTTCCATCGGCCATCGCAGTATCCGCCCCGCCATCGTGTGGCACGACCTCCGGCGCAGCATCCGGCGGAACGACCGGAACGTCTCCCTTCCCATCGGCCATCGCAGTCTCCGCCCCGCCATCGTGTGGCACGACCTCCGGGTGCCGATGCGGCGGGTCCGAGGTGCAGCCTGTCCCCAGGCAAACGGCAAAGACCACAGGCAGAAGTTTCTGCATTGGTGGCACCTGCTTTCTGTTCGGTGATCAGTTTATCATATCGTTGGACGGAGCCAAAGGCGTTTGTGCCTGGGCGGTAAGCCTCACAAGCGCCTCACGGCGCTCCCATGCTGACGACAACTCTAATCCCCGCCCGGGAATTGGGGCAGGGTTACGTCGGTGACTATGTCGCGGGTGTTTTCCTGGGTAATCTCGAACTCGGGAGGCGGGTCTCCGTCTACATAGCGGACTACGATCACGGTGATGTTGTCCCTTCCGCCTCGCTCGTTGGCTTCGTCAACAAGCTTGGAGCACGCTTCCGTCGGACTTGCCGTCGACTGTAGAATACGGGTAATTTCAGCGTCCGGAACCTCCACGGTAAGGCCGTCGGAACAAAGCAGGAACAGGTCGCCGGGTTGGGGCAGCACCAGGGTCAGGTCGGCCGTCACAGGCTCGTCGCCGGGACCGCCCAGAATCCGCGAGACCACATGTTCCAGCTTCGCGACTTTCTCTTCGAGCTGAGGGCTCAACTGGTACTGGTTGCGCAGTTCCTCGGCCAGGGTGTGTGCGGTTGTCAACAGGGCCAGGCGGCCGTTGCTGAAGCGGTAGCAGCTACTGTCACCCACGTGAGCCACGAAGGCGTGCGAGCTGGCGAATGACAGACCCACTGCAGTGGTGCCCATTCGCCCGTCGCTGGCCTGTGCGCGCGCGTCCGCTTCCGCCAGCACCCGCTGATGCGCGTATTCTATGGAGCTGGCAAGGCGAAGCGCGTCAAGGTCATTGAACTGAGAGCCGGCGTGGGGCCAGGCGGCCGGGTCGTCTCCAGCGGAGCCGGCGTAGAAATCGCGAATCGCGTCCAGAGCCACCTGGCTTGCCAACTCTCCGGCCTGGTGTCCGCCCATGCCGTCGGCAACGACAAAGAGGTTCTCCTCCGGCAGCACCAGAAAACCATCCTGATTGGCTTTTCGCTTCCTGCCGACGTTGGTGTCACCCGCGTGTTCCAGCCGCATGTGGAAGAACCCCCTTCCAACAAATATGAATGGGGACCTCTCAGATGGTCAAGGTACTCGTGAATGGCTTGGGGGGGATCGGGATGCTTTGGACACTGGAGTCCTATCCGGGAGGCCGCCCCGGTTGTGCCCTTTCCAGCCAGGCGTCGATTTCGGACCGCCGGAATTTCCACAGCCAGCCGACTTTGTGTGCGGGCATCTCTTTGCGCCTGATCCACTTGTATACGGTGTCCCGCTTGACACCGAGGTAGGCGGTCAGTTCGTCCATGGACAGCCAGCTTTCAGGCGGTACAATGGGAGGTGTCCGACGACGGGCCACAAAGTCCACCAGCTCTCCCTTGATGCGGTCCAGTTCCTGCAGCCGGTGCATGAGCAACTGCTCAACGTAGGGGCTGGTCTTCGGCTCGCCAGTGGTGGCATCGCCGTGCGGGTCCGGGAACAGCAACTGGAGCACCCTGCGGACCTCTCCGCTGTCGTCCGCCACCGGCAGCGTCACCTGCGCTCCGGTATATACATTGCCGTCGGCGCTCAGAGCGGTCCACGCGCGTCTCATACGCTCCTGGCCGGTTTCGAAGACGTGTGCCGGGCAGCAGTCCGCGCACGGTCGGTCGCGTTGCTGAAGCGCCTCGTGGCACAACTCTCCACGGATGTCACCGAACATGCGCCGCATGACGCCGTTCGCCCAGACTATCCTCCAGTTTCGGTCAATTACAGCCATGCCCGCACCGATGCTCTCGGTAACCATCTCGAGTCGGTTTCGCTCCCAGCGCAAGACTTCCTCTGCGCTTTTGCGTTCGGAGATGTCCCGCATGACCGCAACCAGGCCCATGGGAGACCCGCGGGAGTCCCTCAACTGGCTGGCGGAAACTTCGCCTGGAAATTCCCTTCCGTCCAGTCCCCGCAACCGGAGGTCGACGTTGAACCGGGTTTCAGTTGAGTTGAGCAACTCCAGATTGTGCGTTGCCACCGGCCGGTCCGCGTCGCACACCAGGTCGAGGCCGTTCTTGCCGATGAGCTGAGAGCGATCCCGGCAACCCAGCAGTTTCAGCGCGGTGCGATTGCATTCCACAATAACGGTATCCGGGTCGGTGACGATAATGGCGTCCGGGCTGCATCTGAAAATCGACTGGAGCTTGGCCTCCCGCCATCGCACCGCTTCCTGCATCAATCTGCGCTCGGTGACATCATGGAAAAAGCCGATGGCCCGGACGATCTTGCCCCGGGCATCAAACTCCATTGTACCGCTGCCCAGGATGTCGATCGCGGAGCCGTCCTTCTTGATCAGTGTGGCTTCAACTCCGCTGGCGTAGCCGCAGGTCCGCAACTCTTTCAATACCCGGCTTCTGGAGGTGCGGTCCAACCAGACGTCGGGAACCCGTACGTTTACCAACTCGTCCCGGCTGTCATATCCCAGCATATCCGCAAGGGCCGGGTTGGCTTCCAATATCCGGCCTTTGGGCCCGACCACGACTATCGCTTCCTTGGTCGACATGAACATGGACCGGCAGTGCGTCTCGGACGTGGTCAATTCCTCCAACTGTCGGCGCAAATCGGCCACCTCGAGCTGCAGTTCTTCGTTGGTGGGTCCCTTGAGACTCATTGCGGGTCTAGTCCCTGGCCAGAGCCTGGAAGTGCAGCCATCTGACATATTTCCTGAGGATACCCGGCTCCTCTTCCTCGAGTCTTGCAATCTCCAGGTCCAAGCCGGGAGAGGCGGAGACCGCGCCGTCGTCCCGCCCTGTCACCCGGCACTGGCACGTCACACCCACTTCGACATCGTGGGCCGGAATGCCAAAGCGGATCACCAGCAGCTCACGTTCATCAGTTGGTACAACATCGGTTCGTAGGTAGAAGCTCGTCGCCCCCAGATGAGTGATGAGGCCGGGTGATGAATGACCCTCTCGGGTCACGGTGGCGCTCAGGCTGGCCCGTGCGCGCAGGCCGCTCCGGGCAATGCGGGTCGTGAGGCTGCCGTCGTCCGGAGCCTCTCCGGGCACCGGTGATGGCTCTTCCATCGAGAACTTCGCCGCGTCGCTCAGGCGTTCGGCGGCCAGGGAAGCGTCAAATCCTGCCGCGGCCGATTCGGTCTCGGGGAACTGGTACACAGACAGCATCTCCCACCGACCACGCTCCCGTTGCTGCGTCACCTCCGGCTCATCCACTCCCAGCACGCTGGTCAGGAACCAGGCCAGCCTGGAAGGTGCAGCCTCGGTCACCGCCTTGGTCCAGCGCAGGCCGACGCCTTTTTGCGGCTTCTCGGATATTCTCACCACCCTTCCCACCAGGAAGATGGCGTCCTCGGTTTCCGACTGCCGCTTGAACACTACTGCCACCAGGGCCCCTCTTTCCAGCGGTCTGTCCGCCTTGAAAAACGCGCCGCCCGCGCTGATGTCCGTTGTCGCCGCATCCAGCCTGCTTCCTTCAACATAGGTGTAGACATCTTCAGGAAAGATCCGGCGGGCATGCTGCCGTTTCTCAGCTTCACTCATTGTCCTACTCCCGCTTTGTGCGATTAGTGCCTTGCACCAAATTAGTGCCAAGATACCCCGGCTGTTTGCCTTGAGTCAAGCCTCAAACCGCGTTTACCGGCGAAGCCCGGACAGTTGGGCCCAGTCCAATTCCCGCACAGTATCTTTGTAGATCTTCATTTGCGCGTTTCTGAGCAGCGTTTCGAGGAAGACCAGTACGTCGTTGCGGCGTACCATGGGGTAGAAGCGCTTCTTCAACTCTGAGATAACGTCCTCGTCCTCCGGGGTGCCGTGGGCCTCGGGCAGGAACTCCTTGAGGTAGATGATGTGCCAGCCGTTGTTGGAGCGGGCCGGTTTGGTAAGGGTTTTCAGCTTCGCGCCCCGGGCTGCTTCGGCTACATTTCTATTGACGACAGTATACCCCCGCTGCTCCTCATGGGAGAGGTCGAAGTTGTACTGGAAGGAGTAGTCCTGGGAGCGCAATCCGGGAAACCGGGCGCCCCGGTAGGGATCCAGCGCCTTTTTCAGTTGGTGCGAGTCTGGAAAACTGGTTTTGGAGAGCTCCTCGTAAAGCTCCCAGATGTCCGGCTCCGAGTCTCGCATGCACGCCTGCACCTGCGTGTCACGTGAGCACATGTCGGGCGCGCCGCTACAGCAAAGGATCTGGATGTCGGTGACGAAGAAGGTATCGAAGTGGTCGAAGATGGGCCTGGCGCCTCGCTTCCAGTAGATGTCGTCCCAAACCTGCATCGGGACGCTGTCCGGCCCATGTTCAAGCTCGAATTTTTTCTCCAGGTAGACCCGGGCCAGCGCGCGGCGATAGGCCATGGTTACATCGAAATCGCCAGCCAGCCCTCTGTCGACGGCCAGGCCTGCCAGCAGCCTCAGTTGAGCCTGTTCATCCGATGGCTCACCCGCGCTCGCTTTTTCGAACAGCGCGCCGAGAGAAGCGCGGTCCTGGGGAGGCGCCGCAGGAGTAAAATCCCCTTCTCCGCCGCACCCGGCGAACCACATCAGGATAGCAGCGGTGAATATGGCCTTGCTCATGAAGCGGATGGTATAACGTCGCTGAGAGCGCGTCAAGCTCACTGCCGACCGCTCGCAACTCGCCGCTTTCTAATTGGCCTTTTTTTACCTTGACTGGATCACCCGCATGTCTCAGAATATTGGAAACTGAAGGGCAGGAGGCCCTGGGTCTTCTAAATGGCATGCGGCAAAGGCAGTAACGGCGAGAACGGCGACAACGGCGAACCCGGGGACAAGAAGAAGATTCGTCCCGGTGGATTAAAGCCCAGGTCAATAGCCAAGAAGCGCCTCACGAGAAAAGAGATGGCCGAAGGACGGGAGTTGCTCCCGTTCATGGAGTACCACCGGCCGACCGCACGGTCCGAGTGCAAGGACGGCATGCGCCCCTGCCCCTTCGTGAGCTGCCGCTACCATCTCTTCCTTGACGTCAATCCCAACACCGGCACCCTCAAACTCAATTTCCCCGGCATGGAAGTGTGGGAGATGCCCTTTACCTGCGCCATCGACGTGGCCGACATGGGCGGCCGCACCCTCGAGGAGGTGGGGTTGATCCTCAACATGACCCGGGAGCGGGTCAGGCAACTCGAATTCGACGCCCTCACGAAAATCCGTAGCGCGATTGAGCGGGATGAGGATGAGGAAGAGGACGAGGAGTAGGAAGTCGTATTCCCTGAGGTTATCAGCGTTCAGCTATCAGCTATCAGTAACGGCCAGCCAAGGCTGAGGACTGGCCGCTGACTGCCTTGCCGACCTGAGTCGGCTATCCTTCCTCCGTCGCCGACAGCAACCACGCCTTCAAGAATCCGTCGATGTTGCCATCGAGAACGCCGTTGGCGTTGCCCACCTCGTGGCCGGTGCGATGGTCTTTGACCATTTTGTAGGGGTGGAGCACGTAGGAGCGGATCTGGGAGCCGAAGTCGATGCGCATCTTTGATGACTCGACCTGTTGTTTTTCCTTGTCCTGTTTCTCCCTTTCAAGTTCATGGAGCCGGGAGCGCAGCACCTTCATCGCCATGTCCTTGTTCTTGAATTGGGAGCGCTCGTTCTGGCACTGCACCACGATGCCGGAAGGGAGGTGGGTGATGCGTACCGCGGAGCTGGTCTTGTTTACTTTCTGCCCGCCCGCTCCGCTGGCCCGGTATACATCGATGCGCAGGTCCTTTTCATCAACCTCGATGTTGATGTTGTCGTCTGCCTGGGGATAGACGAATACGCTGGCGAAAGAGGTGTGGCGGCGACTGCTCGCGTCGAAGGGAGAGATACGAACCAGCCTGTGGATGCCGTTTTCCGCTTTGAGGAATCCGTAGCTGTGAAGCCCTTCCACCAGCAGCGTCGCGCTCTTGATCCCAGCCTCGTCCCCGGACTGGTAGTCGGTGATGGAGGTCTTCCACCCCCGGGTGTCGCAGAAGCGAAGGTACATTCGCACCAGCATCTCCGCCCAGTCCTGCGATTCGGTGCCGCCCGCACCTGCGTTGACCGACAGGAACGCATCTTTTTCGTCGTTGGGCTGGGACAGCACGCTGGCCAGTTCAAGTTCATCCACCAGCGCCTCGGCGTTGTCCAGCAACCCGATCAATTCGTCTTCCTGATCGGGGTCGCCCTCTTCCCTGGCGAGCTCAAGCAGCACTCCGGCATCCTCCAGAGGAGCTGCCGTGCGCTCGAACTGATCCATAATTGAGTTGATGACCGATTTCCGTTTCTGGACCGTGGCCGCGTGGTCCGGGTCCAGCCAGAACTCAGCCTTGCTTTCCTGATCTGCTATTTCTTCCAGAATCTGCTGCTTGCCAGCGAGGTCAAAGAAACCTCCGCAATTCTTCAGCGCGGGCCCTCAACTTGAGCAGTCTTTCATCGATATTCTCGTACATATCAGCCCTCCATGTCCTGCTGAAGAGCAGCCAGGATCTGCGGCCCCAATACGGGGTCGCGCCCTGCCAGCCTGGCGTTGGACAGTATATATCCTTCCCAGGTGCCGAGGTCCAGGTACGTGCCGCGTGTTACGACGCCCAGCATACCCCGCTCACCGGCCAGCCGGTTAAGGGAGTCGGTGATCTGGATCTCGTTATTGACCCCCACGGTCGCGTTTCCAAGGTGCTCCATCAACTCAGGCGGGAGCACGTACCGGCCCAGAATGGCCAGGTTGGAAGGCGCGTCGGAAAGGGGAGGTTTTTCCACCATACCGGTAAGTTCCAGCGGGTCTGCCTGCCGGTCCTTCACCACGGCAATGCCGTAGCGGGACACTTTTTCGTCCGGCACTTCCAACAGTGTGAGCGCCCCTTTCCCGCCGGCCTCGTACGCCTTGACCAGTGCGGGCAGCGGCGGGTCGTCGAAATGGTCATCGGGCAGCATCAACGCGAACGGCTCGTCGCCAACCACGCTCTGCGCAGTGTAGACCGCATGTCCCAATCCACGAGGCTCTGTCTGGTAGACGCAAACAATCTCTATCCGCTTCCCGAGGTCCGCCAGGTCATCCATGAGCGCAGCAACGACCGGGTCTTTCAACCTCTGCCGGAGATCGCTGGACGGGTCAAAATACCAGGCCAGATTTTCCTTGCCTGCAGAGAGAACCAGCACCACCGTCTCGAGGCCGGCGTCAGCGGCTTCTTCGACAATTCGGTGAATGGCCGGTTTGCGGTCGAGGGGAAGAAGCTCTTTGGGTACTGCCAGTGAAGCCGGGAGAAGTCTGGTGCCGAGGCCCGCTGCGGGCACCACGGCCTTCCGGACTCTCATTCGTCTTCCTCGTTCGTCCCGAGGCGGAAGCCTTTCACGCCCCCCTTGCTCTTGGTGCGGAATTCCTTCTGCTCTTCCGAGGTGAAAGTGCCGTAGGTCTTCTTGATCGCTTTTCTGGCGGTCCGCTTTGCGGCCTTCCGTTCTTCCCGGGTCATTTCTTTCGTGTCTGCCATTCCAATCCTCCATCAACTGCCTCAAAAGGCGAAGTGGGTTTACCAATTCTTGATGAGAATATCAAGCGCGTAACACAAAGACGTGTATAATCTTGTCGAGCCGGCCCCCGATTACTGCGGGGAACAGGCTCTAGCGGCGAGGTGGCGGGAAGTGCCAAGGCATCCTGCGGAACGGCTGTTGGTGAAACTGGTTCGGGGTCTCGGGCTTAGAGTGCTCCGATTTGAGTGGGAAGGCTCGCGGCTGCTCTGTCTCGTGGAATTCCCCGGCGGGCATCGCCGGTTTATCTGGCTGGTCAACGACCCCGGGGAGCGTGCGTTTCGAAGCGGCCGTTCTTTCTCGGTTGGCGACCGTCGCCCGGAAGGTTGCGACGAAGGGGCCGGTGAGGCTGATCCCAGGTTCGTGGAAGCGCTCATGACCCGGGCGCTGCAAGCCTTCGAACGGGTCGGCGGTAAGTTCAAATGGGAAGCCCCGGTCCGGTGGCGGCAGGAAGGGGCTCCGGACATGTTGTACGGCAACGAAGTGGTGGAGTTGCGCATCACCGAGCGTTGCAACGAGCGGTGCATCTTCTGCAACACCGCGGGCCCGGCCCAGAACATCATTCCCAACCTGCCCGACGCGCTGAAAGCGATGCAAAGGGCCAGGGAGGCGGGGGCTACCCGGGTCGCGGTAACCGGAGGCGAACCGCTCCTCGTTCCCTGGCTGTTTTCCCTGCTGAAGTCGGCGTGTAACGATCAATTCGAATATGTGACCGTCCAGACCAACGCGGTGCTTCTGGGGAGGGACGACGTCGTCAGCCGACTCGCCGAGCTGGGACCCAAGCTGCATCTCCAGATTTCGCTTCACGCCGCGACGGCAGAGTTGTCGGGGCGACTCACCCTGGCGCCGAAATTGTGGGAGCCGAAAATCCGGGGCGTCAGGAAAGCCCTTGAGAACGGGATACGGACCAATTTCAATATCGTCGCATGCAAGCAGAACCTCCACGCCCTCGACGATTTCGTTCACTTCATCCACGGCCTGCCCGGATTTGAAGGGATGCTCACCTTTTCCCTGGTGGCACCTGTGGCCGCGGCCTGGGACAATCGGGAAGAAACCGTGCCTTCCTATACCGAGGCCGGCCCGCCCCTTCTCCGGGCCATGAAACTGGCTCGCCAACTCGGCATGAACGTGCAATTGCCCGAGAGCTGCTCTATTCCGGTCTGCCTGGTTCCCGAATTCAGCGAATTCATCGACCACCTGGACGACACCAAAGATATGCCTCTGTGGCCGGACCGGGTTAAATTCCCCGGATGTAAGCAGTGCGAATTTAACGGCAAGTGCCCCGGCGTTTATGAAAGCTACCTCGCCCACTTCGGCGATGACGAGTTTTCCTTCCTGAAGTAGGAGCTTGCCAGGCCCCAAGTCCCAGGCCCACGCCTTCCTTCTGGCCATTCACCGGTGCGCTTGCTAACATTAGCGGTGGTAGGAGTCAGGGTCAGATGGACAATGTGCGTAATATCGCCATCCTCGCCGCGGCCCTCGCGGTAATTGCCGGCGGGTGGTACTATTTCTTGTACGGAGGGCCCACCAGTCCGGGCCGGCACGCGGAAGAAGGCGAGGCCACCTCTTCCGGCCGAGGCGCGGTCGCGGGTGAGAAGCCCCCGGCCGCGGACAGGGCCGCGGACTCGCCCCACTCAAGGGCCAACCGCCCCGGTGCTTCCGGGACCTCGGCGCACGCAGTAGCTGGTGCGGGTTCCGACGTCGCCGACCCCAAAGGCCGGGCCGTCCAAGACCGCAAGTCGGGTGCCCGCGGCCACCGGCCGGGGAGTGTTGGAAATACCACGGGAAACCACGACTCCGGGACTTCCGGCCGCACCGACCGCAGCGCGGCGGCCGGGCACGGCCCAGAGCACGAGGGCAAAGACAACACAGCCCCGCCACCACGGCGGGCTCAGTGCAGGCGCCCCAGCGATTGCGACGACGGTAACGAGTGCACCAAGGACCTTTGCGTCCAGGGAGAGTGTGTCAGCCTTCGAAAAGACAACTGTAAACCCTGCTTCAGCGATGCGGATTGCCCCCGGGCGCCTGACCTTTGCTCCAGCTTTGTTTGCGACGTCGCCGCGGGTACATGCTCGCTCAAAATGAAGCTCTGCGACGACCAGGTGCCCTGCACCACCGACTACTGCGATCCTGCCACCGGGGATTGTGTCCATGAGGGCGATTGCTGTTTTGCCATCGAGGAGTGCGCCGACGAAGATCCCTGCACCATCGATATTTGTGACGCCAGGACCAACAAGTGCGTCTACGAACAGGTAACCTGCACCGACGGTGACAGTTGCACCGAGGATTGGTGCGAGCCGTTTGTGGGGTGTCGTTTCGATAAGACCACCAACTGCGTGCGTACCTGCACCAGCTTCTCCCAGTGCGACGACGGCAACGTCTGCACCGAAGACACGTGCAACCTGGCTCGCAGCGTTTGCATGCACACCAACCTCGATTGCGAGGACGGCGACTACTGCACCCAGGATTTCTGCGACTCGGAGGATGGCTGCCGCCACGTCCCTGTGGCCGGGTGCGAGCGATGCAAGACGCCCGACGATTGCCCTCTCCCGGACGGCAATCTGTGCGTCAACGCCACCTGTAATCTGGAGTCGGGCAAGTGCAGTTACGAGCAGAAGAAATGCGACGACGGCGATGACTGCACCAGCGACTACTGCGTGCCCGAATCGGGGGAATGCGCCACGCTGTACATCTGTTGCGAAGAAGACTCGGACTGCGACTCGGGCAACAAGTGTAGTTTGAACACCTGCACTGCCGGACGGTGCAAAGTCGTACCGCTTACCTGTAACGACGGCAACGGCTGTACAAAAGATTCCTGTTCCATCGACCTCGGGTGCGTCCATGAGCCGATCCCCAACTGCCGGCAGTAGTTTCACCCCTCCCGATATCCACGTGGTGGTGGGTGCACTCAGGGAAGCGTATTCTGCCTTTCGGGAGCCGGTGGTCACTGAGATGACCCGGGCGGGACGCAACCCGTTCCAGGTGTTGGTGGCAACGCTGCTGAGTCTGCGGACCAGGGATGAGCAGACCCGGGAAGCCGCGGGGAGACTTTTCGGGCTCGCCCCTGACATTCCCGCCATGCTCGAATTGACGCCCGCACAAATCGAAAAAGAGATCCGTCAGGTGGGTTTCTACAAGGTCAAAGCCGCGCGAATTCTCCAGGTGTGCGGCATTCTGAAGGACCGCTACGGCGGCACCGTGCCCGACGATCTCGATCAGTTGTTGGCGTTGCCCGGAGTGGGTCGCAAAACCGCCAACCTGGTGCTCACCCGGGGCTTCGGGTTGCCGGGCATCTGCGTCGACATCCACGTGCACCGGATTTCCAATCGACTGGGGTACGTGTCGACCCGAAAACCGGACGAGACCGAGATGGTGCTGCGGCAGAAATTGCCGCCGGAGTATTGGATCGTCTACAACGATCTGCTGGTGGCGTTCGGGCAGAACGTGTGCACGCCGTTGTCGCCCTGGTGCTCGAAGTGCCCACTGGCCGCGCACTGCGCCCGCGTCGGGGTCGAGCGGACGCGGTGATGGTGGGGGGCTAGATTGTTCGCCCTCCACCGCCACCGTCAACTTCCACTTCCCAAAATGCGCACCGCGCATTACACTCTCCTCCTGAAGGAGGATCCGGTGCCCGATCTGTTCGGCAACAAAGAAAGCGGCGACGCCGCGACCCGCCCGCTGGCGGACCGCATGCGGCCTGCTAGCCTCGACGAAGTTCTGGGCCAGGAAGAGCTCACCCGGCCCGACGGGATGCTCGGGGAACTCACCGGGGCGGGGAAGATCCCTTCCATGATCTTCTGGGGCCCGCCCGGTTGCGGCAAGACTACCCTCGCCCATGTTGTGGCCGGGGGTTCCGGGGCCGAATTCGTGCCCTTCTCCGCAGTTCTCGGAGGGGTCAAGGAGGTGCGCAAGATCGTTGCCGCCGCGGGGGAGAGGTTGCAGAACAGCGGCCGGCAGACAGTGCTGTTCATCGACGAAATCCACCGCTTCACCAAGTCGCAGCAGGATGCCTTCCTTCCCCACGTGGAGAACGGCACCATCGTGCTATTGGGCGCAACTACGGAGAACCCCTCGTTCGAGGTCAACTCCGCGTTGCTGTCGAGGCTCACCGTAGTGAGGCTCCAGCCGCTGTCCACCGCTGACGTCGAAGGGGTGCTGCAACGCGCCCTGGCTGCCGAAGAGGGGCTTTCCGGCGCGGCGGAGGCGGATGACGAGGCGGTGGCCCTCATCGCAGGCCTCGCCGATTCCGACGCCCGCCGCGGGCTGAACCTGCTGGAGCAGGCTGCGTGGGTGGCTGCAAAAAGGGAGAGCCGAATCACTGCTGAGCTGGTTAAAGAGGTCTTCGAAAAGCAACCGCTTCGTCACGATAAGGGCGGCGACCAGCACTACGACCTGATCTCCGCATTCATCAAGAGCCTGCGGGGCAGCTCCCCCGACGCCGCGCTCTACTGGATGCTTCGCCTGCTGGATGGCGGGGAGGACCCGCTGTTCATAGTCAGACGTATGGTGATCTTCGCGGCGGAAGATGTGGGCAACGCGGATCCCAGAGCCTTGCAGGTGGCGGTGAGCTGCCTCGAGGCGTTCCGGTTCATCGGCCTGCCCGAGGGCAAGATACCGCTGGCGCAGGCGGTGACCTACCTGGCCACTGCGCCCAAGAGCAACGCGGCTTACATGGCGTTGAAAAGCGCTGATGCGGTGGTGCGTAAGCAGGGCTCTCTGGAGGTGCCCATGCACTTGCGCAACGCGCCGACCCGACTGCTGTCGGAGATAGGGGCGGGGAAAGGGTATAAGTACCCTCACGACTATCCCGGCGGCTATGTGCCGGAGGAATATTTGCCCGATGATATCCGGGGTGAACAGTACTACGAGCCGAAAAGCATCGGCTATGAGAAGCAGATCGCCGCCATGATGGCGTGGCGGAAGGACCGGGATCGGGAATGAAGGTCATCGCGGCTCTGATTTTGCTTCTGACACCGCTGGCGGCTGTCGCCCACGGCCCCCATGCCGGCACGGCCCGCCTGGAAGTGTCGGGCGCGGTCATCGAGGCGGCGCTGACGCTCCCTGCCGGCGATCTTGCCGCTGCCTTTCCCGGAGTCAGGACCCCGGAGTTCGCGACCTACCTCGATTCGAGGTTCTTCATTACCGCCGGTGACGCGGAGTGCAAGCGCACCGGCGAGTTGCGGCTTGAAACCTCGGGGGACGGACATGACGCGCGGGTGCTGTTGGGGGCTGTCTACCAATGCCCGGAGCCACCTGTGGAGTTGAAAGTGGTGAACCGCCTGCTTTTCGAGCGTCCCGGTGGCTACCGGCATACGGTGGTGGTCTCGGCGGGCGGCAGGGAGCAGCAGCAGCTTTTCAATGCCAGCGCCCATGCCCGCGTCTTTGCCGTTCACCAGGTGGTTGAGGATGAGGGGGAAGGTAGTGCCCTGGTCTTGGGCCTCTCCCTGCTGGCTCTGCTGCTTCTGGGTGGGGCATTTCTGTGGCTGAAGAGGAAAGCAGACTCCGTTCAATTTCGTTGACATGGGCTTGGCGGTTTGCTATTTTGATGCCGCTTTAGTGTATGAACTTCTGTGTTAACACTGACCGAATCGGCGGGTGACATGATGGCGAGACGGACAATTTGCATCTCCACCCTTCTCCTCCTCACTGCGTTTGCCTCCTCAACGGCATACGCGGACAAATACGACCTGGACCTGGCCCGGCTGTGGGAAAAGGACGGCAGCAATTGGAAGTTGCGGGGGGAAGAGCACTTCAAGGGCCTCATGGGCGATTTGGGCTCTGCCCTGGCGCCCCGGTTTCTCGGCCCCGCCGCGACCCTCGGCGCACTGGGATTCCAGATTGCCGTGGACTACACGCTCACCAATATCCCCCAGGATGAGGACCGCTGGCGTACCGTAATGACCGACCACACCAAAGGTGCGGGAGACCAGGAAGGTGCGGACAGCTTTCTCCAGACCGTAGCGCTCCACGTGCGCAAAGGCCTCCCCTTCTCCGCAGAAGTGGGCGGCATTTTCACCAAGCTTTTGCAGAGCAAGATGTGGGGTGTGGGCCTGGAACTGAAGTATGCAGCCCTGGAAGGGTTCACCTTCCTTCCCGAGTTGGCTTTCAGAGGGACCGTGAGCACCTTCCTTGGTTCCGAAGACTACGCCATGTTGACCACCGGCGCCGACGTGATTCTGTCCAAGAAGATCGGCATCGGCGGGCTGTTCAAGCTGGCTCCTTTCGTGGGCTACAATTTCCTCTACGTGCACGGCAGCTCCAACGTTATTCCGGTGGGTGTGGACACCAGCGGAAATATCGAGCAGCAGGTGTTCAGCCCGGTCAACGTGTTCAAGCACTTCGCAGTGTTCGGTTTTCAGACCGTGGCCACCGTGGTCAACTTCGGTTTTGAAGCTGCGCTCACCAAGGAACTTCAGATTTACTCCTTCCGCCTCGGCCTTGAATTTTAGCGCCTCGCCGAAAACGTTCTTCATCACCAGCCAGCGACCGGGTATAATGCAACCCCGGAGGTTTGCATGAGGTTTTTGCCCGTCGTCGCGTTCTCGGTTCTGCTATTTCTGGCGGCCTACGTTCCGCCCGTCTACGCAGTCTCAAGCTGTGGCGGGGTGAGCGACTCCTGCCAGTGCGGCGCCAACAACCCCTATCCCTGCTGCAACAACGGCAACGGCAAGGCCAGCAACTGCACCTGGGGTGCGTGGCATATGGCGTGCTGCAACTGGGGAGCCGCCATGCCTTCCCCATGGCAAAATGCCATGTTCTGGGCTGGGAATTATGCGGGCCATCCCGACTACAACGTAGTGTCACAGCCCGTGCCCAACAGCATCGGCTGCATGACCTCTTCGGGCGTGGGTCACGTCGCGTGGGTCACCGCGGTCAACGGCAGCACCGTAGACGTCAAGGAGCAGAGTTGCTGCGAGGGTTCGTCGTGTTATCCCAACTGTTCGTGGTGCATAAACGGGTTCAGGGATCACTCCTACTCCAAGAGCTATTTCGACGGCGGATATATCGTCAAGAAGGGAGCGGTCAACCCCTGTGGTGACGGCAACTGCAATAACGGCGAAGACTGCAACTCCTGTTCTGCCGATTGCGGCACGTGCCCCTACTGCGGTGACGGGCAGTGCAACAACGGCGAGAATTGCGACTCGTGCTCCGACGATTGTGGAAGCTGTGAGACCTGCGGAGACAACCAGTGCAACGGGGGCGAGAGTTGCGCCAGTTGTCCCAACGACTGTGGCGGCTGCTGCGGCAACGGCGACTGCGACAATGGGGAGAATTGCGATTCTTGCCCCAAAGACTGCGGCGAGTGCACGGACATGCCCGAAGGGGAACTGCAGGTGGTCAACTGTGCGGTGATCGCAGGTTGGGCGCTGGACCCCGACATCGGCGGGACCGTTGCTGTGCGCATCATGTCCGACGGCCAGCAGGTGGCCGAGGTGACCGCAGACCAGCCCAACGACTCCAGCCCCGGCCACGGGTTCAGCTACAAACCGGACGCGGGCATCAAGGACGGCCAGGTTCACACCATCGAGGCGATGGCCGTTGACGACAAGGGCGAAAAGGTGAAGACGTTGCCCGGTTCAGGCAAGAAGCTGTTGTGCCGCAACGGGGTGGAGCAATACGGGATCTTCGCGGTTGAGCACCTGGACTCTGCAGGAATAGATGTGTTTCCGGTGGCAGAAGAGGGCGCTCCGTTCTGCAGTCTGCGCCTGGCTCACTCCGGTGGGTTGGAATACCCCAACTCGGGGACGGTCACGGCCCGTGCCTTGCTGGCCAACACGCCTTTCGAGCAGCTAACCTTCGATTCGTGCGGAGGGTTCGCCGATCCCCTGTATCAGGCCGCCATAAGTATCGACGGCGGTGCCGTGGTCACTCTCGGCTCACAGCTTGTGGAGTGTACGCCGGTTACGGTGGAACAGCCGGGACAGGAACTCACCGTCAGCCTCGCAGCCACCAGTATGACCAGCGACCCCGAGGCCCGGGAGTTGGTGCTCAAGAACTTAGCCGCGTGGTCAAAGGGCTGGAAGGTCGGCTACTCCGACGATTCGTCAGGCCTCGTCTGGAGTAATGAGACTACCGACACTCTTGGGTTCCACGCTCGTCCGGATGTGGCGGAATGTATCGGTCATATCAGTGCGAGCCGGCAGTTTGCGAAACCGTTCGATGCCGTAGAGTTCACCCTCTCCGGTGAATCGGTCCCGGCTGTCGAAGTCACCATTTCCAACCAGGAAGGCACCATCGTCGGGATTGACGATTGCACCCCGGGCGCGCCGTGCAGTCCCAGCGACTTCGCGGGCCAGGGGCTCGAAGTGAAGACCGACTGCGGTGGAACCGCGGCGTTGCCGGCAGGTTGGCAACTGAAGCTGGAGAACCTCAAGGTCTTCAGCAACTTTGTGCAGGCGGCAGACCCCTGGAGCCTGATCGGCGAAAAGGCGTGGGGGTTGACCGCCGCGGTTCCGGAACCTTCCGCACCGGGCCTCGCACTCAGGCTTTCGACCGAGCCTGACGTCTCCATGCCGTCGGGGACGGTCAGGGGTGAGATGGCATTTCCGTTGCCGCCTGCGGACCGGATCATCGGCATGCTTTCCTACGCTCTACCCGGTTCCTGCTTCAACGCCCGGGTGTCGCTGGATGGGACCGCGGCGGAAGACCATCACACCGGCACCTACTTCGGTCCCTTCGACATCGAACTCAACGGCGGCCAGTTGGCGGTGTCCATGGCCGCAAGCGGCGACTGCGAAGGTCAACCCGGGGCCGGGCACGTTGAGATACAGGCCACAAGCTATCGACGGGGCGGCTGGTGGACCACCCCTTCCCCGGCCTTTGCCGGCATTCGGGATCTGAGGGGCGAAGGGTGCAGCGTCAAGTTCGAGAATCTCAAATGGTGGGGGATGTCGGGCAACCAGGCCCACGGCTCCCTCCACGTCCATCGCTACCTCGACAAACCCCACAATGGCGTGCGGTACAACCTGAACCACTCGTTTTTCTCCGCGTTCTTCACCTTGGAGTTGATGCTGGACGGCCAGCCGGTCTCGGAAACCCCGCTCCTGGAGCCGGGGGAGACCGCCCAGGAACTCACCGACGTGGAATTCACCGACATCGGCTTCCGGTTGTCGGTGCAGGTTCCGGAAGTGTACGCGTACAAGTGGGAAGTCGAGGCTTTCGACGTGGAAGTCCTTGACCCGGCGGCCGGATGGGTTTCGGTTTGCCTGGCCGCGGAAGGCGAGCCGGAACTGGAAGGCGTGTTTGAAGTAGTGGAAACCGGCGCCGACATCATCACGGTTGGGAACGACGCCGCGATCATGCTCGTAGACGGTCAAACTCCGCCGGGCAAGAAGTCGTCGGGGTGCGGGATGTCTCACTCCAGCGGTGGTCCCGGCCCCCTCATGACACTCTTTCTCCTCGTGGCCGCCATTCTCGGCGCGTCCGGCACGCGCTTTGTACTCGCCAAAATGCGACGAAATTGCTAGTCTCTTGTGAAGTTTGACAGACAACCAGCAGGAGTCGAGATGAAGAAGTGGATAGCCGGTCTGGTAATTTCTCTGGCTGTTGTGGCTTTCTCGCAGATAGCCGTGGCGGAAACCATCGAAGTTGAGCCTTTTGAGGTGTGGGGCGGTGGCGGCGGTTTCGTCCTCTTCTCCTACGATGTCGGACAGGGGATGGACAGAACGCCCTCGGGCCCATCGGTGACCGGCGGTGGTTACGGTTTTGGCTACGTAACTCCGGACGTGAGGGTCGGTGGCTTCGGCTTTGGCACGGGCGTCATGGAAACCATGGACGGGGACGACTTTTCGGTGGGGTTCGGAGGTGGCGGCCCTTTTGCCGGGGTGGAAAAACGGTACGGGGACTGGTTCACCGTAAGCCTTGATCTGGGGTTGGCGTTCGGCTACATCGGCATGACCCGGCACTACACCGGCGCAGAGGTGAAAGATCTGCCCGACGACGGCGTCGACGTGGTCAAGAACCACGGTGGTTTCGGCATTGCGCCCATGGGCGCAGCACAGTTTGATTTTCAGGTTACGCAGTGGATGCGAGCGGGAGTTCGTACGCAGCTACTGGTGGCCACCGATTTCGGCGTAGACGGCGTGCAGTTGCTCGCTCCCGGCGCCGGCCTGGTCTTCACCTTTGGCAACCTCCCCCCGGGGATGCATCAGCCAAAGGCTGCGGTTGCGAAGAAGCCGGTGGTGGTGAAGGATGCCGCCGACCCCAAGCCCGCGCTGGTGATAGACACCGACGGCACCCCCCGTTTCGGCGCGGGTGATGATGTCGTCATAGTGGTGTTCTCCGATTTCCAATGCCCCTACTGCTCCGGCGCGGACCGGTCGCTGCGGGAAGCGGTGAAGCTGTTGGGCAAAGACAAGGCGAGCCTTTACTTCAAACACTTCCCCCTCAGTTTCCACAAACAGGCAAGGCCCGCCGCAGACGCGGCCGCCGCAGCTCATGCCCAGGGCAAGTTCTGGGAGTACACCGAACTGTTGTTCGACAACCAGCGAGCCTTGAGCCACGATGATCTTCTGGCCTACGCCAAGAATGGGGGGCTCGACTACGAGCAGTTCAAGACCGACTTTGAGTCGGGCAAATACGCGGCAACCGTGGATGCGGATATGGCCGCGGCAGGCAAAGCCAATGTGCGCGGCACGCCTACCATTATCGTCAACGGTAAGCAGTACCGCGGCAGCCGGGACCCGGCCGTAATGGTGGAGACCATCAAGGCGGATTACATGGACTGATTCGTCCCCTCGCCTTATCCGTAGATACCCCAAACCAATGAGCAGCTCCAAAGGAGCAAGGAAACATCCGTCTTCTTGACGTAGATACCCAAAACCAATGAGCAGCTCCAAAGGAGCAAGGAAACATCCATCTTCTTGACGTAGATACCCCAAAACCAATGAGCAGCTCCAAAGGAGCAAGAGCCAATAGGCTTAATGGAGGC
>CAZVFX010000110.1:0-23542 GCA_964626565.1 uncultured Myxococcales bacterium | reverse complement strand
AACCGGCGACGTTCAGCTTGGGAAGCTGACACTCTACCAACTGAGTTATTCCCGCAGTATTTCAACGGGAATAGATCTAGTTCGGAAGGGGTCTGGTGTCAAGGAAAAAGGCGGGCTGTAGCAAAGGAGAGGCTGTAGGCGGTTGGGGGAGGCGACTGGAGAAGCAGAAGATCGGCGACGGCGACGGAAACGGCGACGGCGACGGGGGACGGACTTGACGACGGAAGGCAGGGACGTGTAGAACTTCCGGAGGGAAGAGGAGGACAATCATGAGATATGTGCTGGTAGTCGTGATGACGGTGGCTATGGGGCTTCCTTGCGCTTTAGCGAAAGGAAAATGGAATCCGGGGCCTTTTGCTGCGGAGGTTACTACTCCGCTGGTGCCTGGGGCTTTGGCGGAAGTGGTTACGGGACTGGACCAGTATACCAATCCGTACACCACGGTGATGATCTGCCTGGAGAAGGGCAAGGGGTGGATCGGCAACAGGAAGATCAAGATGTTCGAAGGGGCGGAGTTTGAGAAACTGCCCGAAGCAGCGGCTGATCTGGTCGCTCGTCTGAAGGATGACGCCAGGAAGAAGAAGAACAAGGTGAAATTCGGGATACAGTTTGCGCTTGCGCCGGACACGAGGTTCGAAGACGCATCGATCCTCATCGCGAAGGTCCTGCTCAAAGGTCTGCCTTCCGCCCAGGCGCTGGTGGCGGTGGGCAAGGACAAGAAGCTGGGGCTCATCCCGCTTCACCTGCCGCGGGTGGCGCTCGATTCCGGGGAGAAGAATGAGCTGGAGAAAGTCCCGGGGACCGTAGAGGCCGTGATCTATAAGGATCGGGTGGAACTGAAGAGGGAAGGAGTCGAGGTGACGGTTGCCAATCCGGAAGGCAAGGACGGCCCGGACCTGGCTGCGTTGGCGGATGCGATGGCGGGGCTATTGCCGAAAGGCCATAAGCGGCCGACGTGTGTCTTTGTCATGGCTAAGTTGGATACACCGTGGCAGCGAGTGCTGCAGGTGGCCGGGGTGGTTCGGGGGGCGTTTGCCGGGTGGTCGACGCTGCCCGGTGTGGTGTTGGTGGAGTTGGAGTAGAGAGGCGGGCGGGAGCAAAGGAGAGGCGGGAAGGCGGGCTGTTGCAAAGGAGAGGCTGTAGGCGGTTGGGGGAGGAGGCTGGAGAGGCAGAAGATCGGCGACGGCGACGGGCACCCTGATTCTGGCGGGTGCAGTTTGTTGAGTTTCATTGAGAATTGACGTTCAAGAATTGTGCCTACGGAATAATTTTCCTTGCACTGTGTTTTCACCCGATTAGAATCGTCAGCCTTTGTGTGTTCTTATTGCATGTTTAACCGGTTATGAAGAATTGGGAGAAGAACATGAGTGGTGACGTTGCTTCCAGGATGATCGAGGTGACCAACCTGACTAAAAGGTATGGTCCCATCGAAGCGGTCAAGGATGCTACCTTCCATGTCAACCGGGGCGAGATTGTGGGTTTCTTAGGTCCCAACGGGGCTGGGAAATCCACGTGCCTCAAGGTTATGACGTGCTTTATTCCGCCCACGGCGGGCGGGGTGAAGATCTCGGGGATGGACGTATTGGAAAAACCGCGCCAGGTGCGGGAGAAGTTCGGCTATCTGCCGGAGAACGCACCGTTGTACGGCGAGATGATCTCGTACGACTATCTCTCATACATCGGCAAGCTGCGCGGACTGCGGGGCAAGAAGTTGACTGAGCGCCTGAAGCTGGTGGCCGAGAAGGTAGGCATCAGCGATGTGCTCGGGCAGCTTGTGGGCACGCTGTCCAAGGGGTACCGGCAGCGAGTTTGCCTGGCCCAGGCGCTGATCCACGACCCGGATATTTTGATCCTTGACGAGCCGACGGTGGGCCTCGACCCCAATCAGGTGGTGGAGATCCGGTCGTTGATCAAGGAGCTGGGGCGTGAGCGGACGGTGATTCTTTCGTCCCACATTCTCCCGGAAGTGCTGGCCACTTGCGATAGGCTGATCATCATCCACCGAGGGCGGATAGTTGCCGACGGCACGGCCGAGACGCTGCAGGCTGCGCAGGCGGAGAACCCGCCGGTGCTCCTCAGATTCGCGGGCAAGTCGGGCAACGGTGAAGCCGCTGAAGTTGCGGGCTCGCTGGAAGGGCGGCCGTGGGTCGCTTCGGCCAAACCGAGGCCTTCCGGCCATCGGGGCGAGTTCGAAATCGAGGTGCGGGGCAAGGGAAGAGAGGACGTTCGCCCGGGGAGTATCGCCCTTGCTAATGAACGGGGTTGGAAACTGTTGGAAGTAAGGCGTGAATTGCTGGATCTCGAGCGCCTGTTCAGCAAGCTGACGCAGGAGTAGGCCATGAGGAATATCTGGATAATGGGAAAGAAGGAGTTCATCTCCTATTTTTCGTCCCCAATAGCTTACGTGGCCATCACAGTCTTTCTTGTTGTGGTGGGGTTAAAATTCTTTGTGGTGGACGAGTTTTTCAAGACTGACGAAGCGACGCTCCGGTCGTTCTTTTCGCTGGTGCCGGTGTTCTTCGTCTTTTACCTGCCCGCAGTTGCCATGCGGTTGATTTCAGAGGAAAGACGTTCCGGGACGTTCGAGCTGTTGGCGACGTTGCCGTTGAGCGACTCGGAAATCGTGCTCGGCAAATTCGTCGGCGCGCTGGGGTTTTTGCTGGTGACCTTGTTGCTCACCCTGGTGTACCCCATCATTCTGTGGAGCTTAGGCGACCCCGACACCGGCGCGATCTGGGGCGGCTACATCGGCTTGATTCTGGCTGGTGCGGCGTTCCTGTCCATCGGCATCATGGCGTCTTCCTGGACCAGCTCCCAGATTGTCGCCTACATTTTGGGCGCGGTGATTTCGGGACTATTTTTCTTCATCAACAGCATGCTCCAGGCGTTCTGGGAAGGTGCCAAGCAGGTGGCTGAGTACGTAAGTTTCGCCACCCACTTCACCAACTTCACCAGGGGAGTCGTGGACACTCGGGACGTGGTGTTCTTCGTTTCGATCACTGCGTTGTGTCTGGTGTTGGCGACGTTCTCGCTCAACAGCAGACGCTGGAATTAGGAGGTGCGACATGGCTAGCAAACAGAAAAGCACCGGCTTTGCAAAATCAGCCAGGTTCGCCAACACGTTGATCCTGCTCGTCGCCCTGGTCGCGGTGATTATTCTGGTGAACGTGTTGTCGCTGTACGTTTTCGGGCGTGCGGACCTGACGGAAAACAACATCAACTCGCTGTCTCCCCAGAGCATCGTATCGCTGCAAGCGCTCACGGAAACCGAGGGTGCGGCCCCGCTGGAAGTCAGGGTCTACATCAGCGGCACGCTGCCCGACGTAATCAAGGGTGAGTGGGGGCAGGAGCAGATAATCAGGGGCGTGGCCCAGAAGTTCCGGGACAAGCTGGAGGAGTACCAGTCCCACGTCGAAGGGCGCATGGAGATAGTGGAAGTCACCGCGGACACCGAGAAGCTGGCCGAGGAGGCCGGTCTGTCCCCCTTTGTTGCCGAAGAGGGCACGGTAAAAGAGGGAAAATTCGAGATGACCCGGTACGTGTTGGGCTGCACCTTCCACTGGGAAGGAGAGGTGGAGACTTACGAGCGAGCCACAGACCCGGCATTTTTTGAATTCGAGATTACGAAACGGCTGTTGCGCCTCAAAGACCGGGTGGAGAACGGCCGCAAGATTCAGCACCTGACCAAAGCTGCCGAGGAGTTGACGGAAGCGGTAAAGGCGTGCGACGCAGAGGTGCATGCGTTCGAGATGAAGGAAGAGGAGAAGCAGGAAGTAACCGGTATTGAGGGGTTGCTGAAGCCGATCGAGAATATGGAAGAAGAGGCTGAAGCGCTGGCCAAGAACCGTGAAGTGATCGCGGAGAAGTGTGCTGCGGTGAAGGAAATCCACGACACAAAAGCGGCTCAGTTCGAGGGTCACAACCGGCGTTTCGACTCCATGTTGCGGGGTGACGGCCCCGACGAGCGAGTGGGCGGCGTGCTGGCCTACATCAAGACCCTTGAACAGTTCGACCAGGTGCTGGCCGCGGAAAAGCGGAACGTGCAGCAGGTGATGCAGTTGAAGGGGCTCTTGAACGCGGTAAAGGAAGACATCGTATCGTACAACGACATGTTGCGGCGTTCCCCCGGCGAGCGCAAGATCGGTTTCCTGTGCGGCCACGACGAGTTCTGCCCGTTCCCAAATGAAAAGATGCCCATCGACCCGCAGATGGCTCAGATGATGGGCCAGCAGAACCCGATCCACCAGCGGTTCCTGCAGGTGGCCATGGGGATCCAGGACCAGGTGAACCAGGTGCTCATGGGCATCGGCAACGGCCTGTTCCGCCAGCGGGACTTCGAGGTTGAGAAGGTGGACGCGACCAAGACCATTCGTGAGGAGATCGCGGCGCTGATCATATTCGGGGCCAAGGAGAAGATCTCGGAGCGGGAGCGATACGAAATCGACCAGTACCTGATGCGTGGCGGCACGGTGCTGGTGCTGGCCCAGAATTTTGACGTTTCCCTGGCGAGTTTTTCGGAGGAAGCGGTGAAGAAGATGGGGCCGTTCAACCCCAACCCGCGCATCAGCAACGACTACTACAACATCAGCAAGACATCGAGCAATGTGGACGACGTGCTGGCGCCGTACGGCGTGCAGTTGAACGCGGACCTGGTGATCGATGCGTCCGACAACAACAAGGTCACGCTGCCCCACTCTGTGAGGCGTGGTCAGATGGTGATCAGGGGCACCAAGGATTTCAACTATCCGATGCTGGTCTACGCCAAGGAGTTCGACCGCACCAACGCGGTGGTGAGAAATCTCCCGGGCCTAACGTTGCCGTTTGTGAGCACCATGGAGTTTACGGCGCTGGAAGGGCAGGAGGTGGAGGTTTCGCACCTGGTGACTTCGGGGCCTCAGGCGGTCGCGCTCACGGACCCGACCACTCTTGCCGTGCGCAAGACAACCAATGAGGAAGGGGCGGAAGTTGACGAGATGTTGAAGTTGCTCCCGCCGGAGTTGATGGAGCAGGCCAAGGCGCTGGCTCCCAACGGCCCCCACACGCTGGGGCTGATGGTGACCGGCACGTTTGTGAGCGCGTTCAAGGGCAAGGAAGAGCCGGCCAAACCGCCGGTGGAGCCGCCTAAGGAAGGGGAGCCTGAGCCTAAAGAGGAAAAAGCTCCGCCTCGGCTGGATTCCGGGTCGGGGAGACTGCTGGTGTTGGGCAGTTCACTGGGCCTGCCGTCGCTCACCCTGGAAGGGGTATTCAAGGATGTGAGCGTCCAGAGTATCACCCAGGGTGAAGTGATGATTCCCCAGGTGCGGTTCGAAAACTGGAAGGTAAAGGTGAACCAGTTCCGGCGGGCGTTCGGGGAGACGATTCCCGCGCTGTTTAATGTGTTGGACTGGGCGGTGCAGCGCTCTGCGCTGGCGGAGATTCGGGGCAAGAGCAACATGTTCCGGGCGCTGTCGCAAATCGACGAAAACAAGCAGAAGCTGGTGTCGTACGGCGCGGTGGCCGGGCTGCCGTTCCTGTTCCTGTTGTTCGGGGTTGGATACTGGCAGTTGCGCCTGGTAAGGCGGCGCAAGCTGTCCCGCAAGAAATAGGGCCCCACAAGGTTGATTTCAGGAGAAGAAAGGTAAGACCTATGAATAAGACTACCATAGCAGCGGTGTTGATAGTGGCCATCTTGGGTGCGGTGGTGTTTTTCGTCACCCGGGAAGCTGAGCAGGAAGAGATGGCGGCGCTGAAGATTCCGGCCATCAGGGCGGAAGTTAAGAAGGAAGGGGAAAAGGCCAAGGACGATGACACCCCTGAAGACGCGCTGGAGCCTGCAGACCGTATCGTAATCACTCGTGGCGGTGCGGAAACCGAGTTGGTGAAGCGTGGTGAAGAATGGCGCATCACCAAGCCGTTCAGCTCCCACGCCGAGACCTACAAAATACGGTCGATGCTGAGGGTGTTCAAGAAGGGCGCGACCTCGAACTACGCCCGGAAGGTGACCGAGGCGGACTTGCCCAAGTACGGCTTGGACGAGGCCAACCGCATCGGCGCGGCGCTGTACCGGGGAGAAGAGAAGCTGGTGGATATCCTCATCGGTTACGTGGACAAGAAAGAGCAGGGCATAGATCCCGATACGTTGGTGATGGAGCCGGGCGGAGAGATTGTCTACCGGATGAAAGAGGTGGACCTGCGCACTCCGTTTGAGGTGGAGTTCGGCGAAATCAGGGACAAGAAGCTGTTCGACTTCAAGAAGGACGAAGTGAAGCGGATCAGCGTGTCGGACCCCCGGCAGAAGGTCTACCCGAAGCTGGTTTTGGAGAGGAGGGAGCCGCTGGAGAGCGCTCCGGAAGCTCCCAAGACGCCGAAGAAGGGTGAGTGGAAGGTGGTGGAGCCGAAGAACCTGGGGCTCGTCCTGGACAACATCGACGGCTTTGCGTCGAGCATCGCCAACGCGCGGGCCACGGAGTTCTTGAAGAAGCTCCCGGGCGCCGACGCCAAGGCGTTGGACAAGGCGTACAAGCTCACCGCGACGGTGGTGCGGAAGGGTAGCGACAAGGAAGAACAGGTGACGCTGCTGCTGGGTGCGGGGAGAAAGAAGGGCGTTTACGCCCGGGTGGAAGACAAAGACGAAGTGATACTCATTGCAAAACACTCAGCCACCCAGTTGATGAAGTCGATGGGGGATTTGCGAAACAAAAAACTGTTTTCGTTCAAGCCCGCGGACGTAGTTGAGATCCGGGTCGAAAACCCGGGCTCGCCTGCGATTCACGTGAAGAAGTCGGGGGAAAGCTGGGCCTTTGTGGAACCTGCGGGGATTCCCGCAGCCAGCAGTAAGGTCAAGTCGTTGGCGAGCAACGTCTCCAACTTCAAGGTCGCCGAATTCCTGGAAGTGCAGCCCAAGGCCGAGATTACGGGCCTGACTCCCGACAAAGCGCTGAAAGTGACTGCGACGCTGACGGCAGCCGCGGGTTCCGGCACCTCGGTGATTCTGGTGGGTGAACGGTTCGAGAACGAAAAGGAGCAGGAGCGCTACTGGGCGAAGCTGGAAGGCAAACCGGAGGTGTTCTCCATCATGAAGTACACCCGGGAGAACGTCTTGAAGACGGTTGACGACTTGAAGGACAAGCGTCTGTTCAGATTCGACCGCACCGAGATCGTGGAAGTAGTGATTACCCATCCCGACGAAACGCTGAAATTCGCCCGGCAGGGTTTGGAAGGGCCGGCGACCTGGAAGATGACTGCGCCGGAGGAGAAGGCGGACGTGAACATGTCCTCCATCTTGGGCACCATGACCAGCCTGGACGTAGCCAAGACGGTGGTGGGTAAGAAGCCTGAAGACGTGGGCCTCACCACCGACGCGTTCACCGTGACCGTGAAACTCAAGGGCGGCGCCACCCATTCGGTGACGTTCAGCGAAGAAGTGGTGGACAACGAGAACTACGCAATGTCGGCAACCGCGCCGGCCATGACGGGCCAGATCTTCACGGTGAGCAAGTTCAAGGTGCAGAACCTGAACAAGAAGTTGCCTGACTTCAACAAGAAGGCCAAGCCCGGCGGTCCTCCCGGCGGGCCCACCATCACTCCCATGGGTATGCCGCCTGGAGGGTTTTAGGAAGGCGCAGTCACAGGTCTACATGCTATCCCCCATCCGACGCCTGCGGCGCCACCTTCCCCGAGGGTAAGGAGCCTCATTCCGCCACCACGCCAGCATTGCATTGGCTAACTTTAACTGATATACGGGATCAGATGTTGTGTTAGAGGTATGGCCATGCTGTTGGCAAAAGTCGTTGGGTCTGTTTGGGGCGGCAAGGAGGCGTTCTCCCTGGGAGTTCGCAAGCTGCTCCAAGTGCGGCCGGTAAAATACGTTCACGGCGACGAACCGTACGACATTGAGGCCGACAAGGCTGACGCCGAGCTTTCCGACTCGGTGATGGTTGTTGTGGACCAGTTGGGCGCAGGTATCGGCGAGTACGTGCTGGTGGGCCACGGCAGCCGGATTCGGGACCTCACTGTGGGTGAGACTGTGCCGACGAAGGAAGTGGTGCTGGCTATTGTGGATTCGTGTCATGTTGACCCGGGGTACTTCCCGGAGGGGAAGGGGGTGTGAGCATGCTAGCGGAGACGACATGGGCGCGGGTGGTCCTCCGTCGCTCGGTGAGGCTGAGCTATGGCGGATGATGATCTGGTGAGGGCGGAATTGTGATTCTGGGGAGACTGATAGGGACGGTCTGGGCGACTAAGAAAAATCCCCGTCTGGAGAATATGAAGCTGGCCATTGTGCGGCCTTACTTCTGGTACGACCCTTCTCATCCGGTGGAGTTTTTTGTGGCGGTGGACAATGTGGGGGCGGAGGAAGGGCAGGACGTGCTGGTATGTGTAGGCCAGCCGGGAAGGTGGGTTGCAGGCGACCAGCGCTGCCCCATCGAGGCGTCGATTATGGGAATCGTGGACGAGGTGAAGATTTCCAGGGAGGCCGTGGAGGCCCCGGTCGCGCCGTTCCGGCTGCGGGAAGGTTTTGAGCCAACCACGTTGCAATGGCTGGAGGACCGGCCATGATGCTCGGTCGCGTAATTGGGGAAGTGTGGGCGACAAAGAAGCACGAGCGGTTTGAGGGCAACAAGTTGCTGCTGGTGGCGCAGCTCGAGGCCGCAAACGTCGATGGAGATGAACTCCGTTGCGATGAAGATGACAATGATGCGCTCCCGACCACGGGCAAGGTGATCGTGGCTATTGATACGATAGGTGCACAGACCGGTCATGTGGTGACGGTAAGTTGGGGGAGCGGAGCTCGGGCTGTGATTAAGGCGCCGGATAATCGGTGGGTGTTGGCGGATGCTGCGGTTTCACGCATCGTTGATGCGGTGAGTTTTGAGGGCTGATGACGGCGGAGCGGGCATGTGCGCGGGTAGTCCTCCTTCGCTCGGTGAGGCTGAGCTACGGCGGATGATGATCTGATAGGGGCATAGCCATGTTTATGGGCAGGGTAGTCGGGACTGTTTGGTCGACGGTGAAATGGGATAACCTGGAAGGGTTAAAATTTCTGGTGGTCAGGCCCTACCACTTGGCGGACCTGGCTCCTGATGGGGTGGAAAAACCTTCGGGGTTCAGTATGTACGACGGGGTGGTGGCTGCGGATGTGTTGGGGGCGGGCGTTGGTGAGGATGTGATAATTGCTTACGGGCATTCGGCGCGAGTTGCGATCGAGCCCGACCTGGCTGAGGGGCAGTTGCCTACCCGGCCCATAGATGCGGCGGTGGTCGCGATTGTGGATCACTATCATGTCGGGGAAGCTGCGGAGGATGAAAGCTGATGAAGAGAGTGATCACCGAAAAAGAGATCGACGCGACGGCGACGGACGGCAAGATCGTTGTAACTCGGGACATCATCTTGACGCCCGACGCTCGGGCCTATGCTCAGCGCAAGGGTATCGAGGTGGTGTACGGAAGGAGCGACGTACACGAGTCGAAACCTGTGTCCAGCGATGAGTTGGCTCAATTGATCGAGGACGTCGTTGTGCAGGAGATGTCTCGGAAGCAGTCGGCCCCGCGGTCGGCGTCCGAGCCGGGTGAAGCCCGCGGTGGCCTGGGCGAAGGAGTGCCGGAGCCGACTATCCGGGACTCGGCCGCGCGGGACCCATCGGTGGCTTCAGGTGTGGATGCGGTGGCTTTGGCCAACGTGTTGGACGTGCACGGAAGGGATGAGGGGGTCGGCCCCCGGGCCATCGTCACGGTGGTCGGTGCGGACCGTTCGGGCATCGTGGCGCGGTTTTCGGCTGCGGTGGCTGAGTGCGGCGGCAACCTCGAAGATGTAAGCCAGGTGATCATCGACAAATATTTCTCGATGATCTTCATTGTGAACCTCGCAGGTTTGGATGATAAGGGGATCTCCTTCCGGGTGTTCAAGGAAAAGCTGCAGGACGAAGCGGCGCGTCTTGGCGGTGTCCAGGTGCTGATTATGCACGAGGACATCTTCAAAGCGATGCACGAGGTTTAGCCCATGCTCTTCACCTCAAAGGAGATCATCGAGACCGTCCGCATGATCGAGGCGGAACACCTGGACATCCGCACGGTGACTTTGGGGGTCTCGCTGCTGGACGCGCCCCACGGAGACGTCGACGCCCTGTGCACCTTCCTGTACGACAAGATATATCGGCGCGGGGAACACCTGGTTTCCGTGGCGGAGCGGGTGGAAGACCGATACGGCATTCCCATCGTCAATCGACGGCTGTCCATGACGCCCATGTCGCTGGTGTGCGAAGGGCTGAAGAGTATTGAGGAATACGTTGCAGTGGCCAAAGTGCTGGACCGGGTGGCAGCAGACTGCGGGGTGGACTATATCGCGGGTTACTCGGCGCTGGTTCAGAAGGGCGCCACCACCGGTGACGTGATGTTGCTAGACTCGATCCCGTATGCGCTGTCGCAGACCGAGCGGGTGTGCTCGTCGGTGAACCTGGCGTCCACACGTTCCGGCATCAACATGAACTGTGTCAGCCGCATGGGCGGTATTATCAAGGAGTTGGCGGGTCTTAGCCCCCACGCCATCGGCTGCGCCAAGCTGGTGGTTTTCGCCAACGTGCCTGAGGACAACCCGTTTATTGCTGGTGCGTTCCACGGAGTTGGCGAGCCGGATGCGGTGATAAACGTTGGGGTGAGCGGGCCTGGAGTGGTGCTGGCTGCGTTGAAGCGAATGAAGCGCCAGGGTGCGTTCCACAACCTCACCGACATTTCAGAGACCATCAAGAAGATGTCGTTCAAAATCACCCGGGCCGGGGAGTTAATCGGAAGGGAGGTGGCTCAAGCGCTGGGACCGCCGGTACGTTTCGGGGTGGTTGACCTGTCGCTGGCGCCGACGCCGGTGGTGGGAGACAGCGTGGCCAACATCATCGAGGAGATGGGCATCGAAGTGGTAGGCGGTCACGGTACCACTGCCGCGCTGGCGATGCTGGTGGATGCGGTGAAGAAGGGCGGGACCATGGCGTCGTCGTCGGTAGGCGGCCTGTCGGGTGCGTTCATTCCGGTGAGCGAGGATGCGGGTATGGTGGCGGCCGCGCTTCGCGGCGGCCTGTCGTTGGCCAAGCTGGAGGCGATGACCGCGGTGTGCTCGGTGGGATTGGATATGGTGGCGGTGCCCGGGGACACTCCGGAGGAGACCATTTCCGCCATCATCGCGGACGAAATGGCCATTGGCGTGATCAACAACAAGACGACGGCGGTGAGGATCCTGCCGGTGCCGGACAAGGTGGCCGGGGATATGGTGGATTTGGGCGGCTTACTGGGGCAGTTGGTGATTATGCCGGTGTCGCCTCATTCAAGTGCGGAGTTCATTCGGTTGAAGGGAAGGATCCCTCCGCCTATCACGAGTGTGAAGAATTGACACGATGGCGGAGGTGGCACGGACGCGGGTGGTCCTCCTTCGCTCGATGAGGCTGAGCTACGGCGGATGATGATCGGGAAGAGGCAAAAGCATTGAGCTTGTACAAAAAGGTCATTGATGGGGACATACGGGCGGCGGCGCGGTTGATGCGGAAGGCGGACGACCGGGATAGTGCGGTGCATGCTGAGTTGACAGGGTTGTTTCCGGCGACGGGTAAGGCTCACGTTATCGGAGTAACGGGGAATCCCGGGTCCGGGAAGAGCACTCTTGTGGACATGTTGGTGAAGGATCTTCGTGCGCGCGGCAAGACTGTTGGGGTTGTAGCCATTGACCCGTCGAGCCCGTTTACGGGGGGTGCGATCCTGGGGGATCGCATTCGCATGCAGCGTCATTTCAACGACGAAGGCGTCTTTATCCGGAGCCTGGCTACCCGGGGGCATCTGGGCGGGCTCACCCGGTCCACCAACGACGTGGTCACCATCATGGACGCGATGGGGTACGACTGCGTCATCATTGAGACGGTGGGGGTCGGGCAGGACGAAGTGGACGTGGTGAAGACCGCGCACACGAGCGTTGTGGTGCTGGTTCCGGGCTTAGGCGACGATATCCAGATCATGAAGGCGGGGTTGCTTGAGATTGCCGATGTGTTCGTGGTGAACAAGGCGGACAGGGGCGGGGCCGACCGTATCGTTGCGGAGCTGGAGACGGTGCAGCACATCGTGGGCCAGAATGCCAGGGAGTACCGGCCGATCCCGATACTGAAGACTGTGGCCACGTCCAACACCGGCATCACCGAGATGGCCGACGCCATCGTGAGTCACTATACTGACCTGGAAGACACGGGCGGCCTTGAAATGCGGGAGGAGGAGCGGTTAACCGAGATGATCTTCTCACTCGTTGGAGAGACCTCCCGGGCGTATTTCCGGCGTCAATTCGATGAGTTGGACAAGGGGAATAAGCTGACCGAGAAGCTGGTTAGTCGTAAGGCATCTCCGTACGATGTGGCTGAGGAACTGCTGAAAGGCGCAAGAATGAACGAGGGTCAGGGTCCAGGGGCAGGGTCCAGGGACGGCAAACGTCAACAGACTCACCACCAAGACACCAAAACACCAAGAACCACCAAGAGGGTCAAGTGATCAGGGATAGGCACACACGGCACCCAGAGCGTGAGCGACGGGCCTTTGATGAGTTGGCTGGGCTGGGATTGGTGTTGGCGCTGGTGCTGCTCATTTCCCTTCCCGCCTGCGGCGGGGGCGGGGGTGGTTTTGACGAAACCCGCGACGTAATCGCCGACTTCGAGGAGGAAGGTGGCGGGTACATCGAGCCGGTGGACGAGATCTTCGACCCGCCGGGCGGGTTTGTGCCCGACAGTGCCAGGGAGGACCAGGTAAAGGCGCTGGCGCGCGCCAACTGGTTCCGTCACCAGAGTGGGCTGCCTTACCTCGACATGATCGAGGGGATCAACCAGGCGGCCCAGGCGCACTGCGACTATTACGTTCTGCACAAGGACAAATACAACTCCACGGGTCTTAGCGTCCACGACGAGAACCCTGCCTGGGCGGAGGGATTCACCGGGGCTGCGTTCTGGGAACGATGCGCCCACTTCGGGTACCACGATGCGGGGTCGGAGGTGATCGCGTTTCTGCACCATCCGGAGCAGTCGGTGGATGGGTGGATGAACACTCTGTACCACCGCATCCCGTTCATGAATGCGAACATGACCGCGTGTGGGTACGGCGCGGCCGGCTCCGGCGGCTGGCAGAACGGAGACCGCATCGACACCATTGACTTCGGCCGCAAAGACGCGGACGGGAACACCTACGACGGCCCGCCGGTGGAGGGTATCTATCCCCCACCGGGGTCCAGCGGCATCCCGCCCAGTTTCGACGGCTTGGAATCGCCTCAGCCGCCCCCTCCTCCCACCGGCTATCCTTCCGGCACCATTATCACGGTGACGTGGTCCAAGCCCACCGGCTTCAAGGTAGACGAGCACGACATCTGGGCCGAAGACGACCAGGTCGAACTGCCCGTGGTATGGCTGGACGGCAACAACGACTCCAACCTCGCCGGCGCCAACACCATCGCCATGTATGCGCACCAACCGCTGAAGAAAGCAACGAAGTATTGGGTGCACATCAAGGGAGAAAAGGGGGGGAAGGATTGGGAGAAGACTTGGTATTTCTGGACTGAGAAATACTAGGGCAGGGTCCAGGGTGTCATCCTGAGGCTCCCGACGCACCTGTCATCGTACTTGGAAATGCCCTTCGAGAGGAAGCTGAAGGACCTCCGCTTGTTTCAGAAACTGTCGACATGGTCAAAGGCCTTTTTTAGGAACGCAGCTACGACGAGAGCATCCGAGCTGGGCGGGGTCCTTCGGCCTTCTCTGGAAGGTCATTGCCAAGTTCGAAAGTGGGTGCGTCGAGGGCCTCAGGATGACAGTTCGGAATGGTGATGTTCAGATTTTGAGGCCCAGGCGTTCCGCCAGGAGACGCGCGACGTCGGCGCCAAAGGCGTTCGCATCGGGCGCTCGTCCGAGTTCGGCTTGGACCGAGGTTACGGTGACGCCTTTTAGGCCGCAGGCTACTATGTTGTCGAACCATTTCAGGTCGGTGGTGAGGTTAATGGCGAAGCCGTGGCGGGTGACGTTGTGGGAGAGGCGGACGCCGACGGCTGCGATTTTGCGGCCCCGGACGTAGACGCCGGGTTGTTCCATGTCGGCTTGGGCTTCAAGGCCGAGGGTGGCCAGGGCTTCGACCAGTGTATCGAGCAGGACATTCACGTATTTGGTCAGGGACATTTTTACCCGCCCGAGATCGACGATTGGATATCCCACGAGCTGCCCCGGGCCGTGGAAGGTAACCAGGCCGCCGCGGTCGGTACGGACTATGTCGGCGCCGGCGGCGCGAAGCTCGTCCTGCGGCTTCAGGAAGAGGCTGTCGCCGCCGCGTTTCCCGAGGGTGTAGACGGGCGGATGCTCTAGGAGAAGGAGGGTTGATGGTTGCCGGCCTGCGACCACGTCGGCATGGGTGGTGAGCTGGAGTTGGTGGGCCTCGCCGTACTCGACGGTGCCGAGGGTGAGCACGCGTAGCGTGTTGGGCGTCGCCGACACCCTATTGCGCCAGTTTGATTTTCAGTTCCTCGGCTAGCTGCTTGACCGCGTCGTTCAAAGCGGTCTTGGCTGCGTCCTTGGCCGAGAAATGGCCGGCCTTGACCTGTCCGGTATCGACGGAACAGACCACTTTGCCGTCGCCGGTGTCGATGAGCTCTGCGGTGGCGGTGGCGAAGGCGAAAAACTCGCCATGGTGTTCACTGTCGAACGTGGTCTTGAGGTTAACGGACAGGACCAGGGCGGCGTTATTGTCCGCTCCCAGTACGGGAAGGGGTTTTTGGGGGAGCCGGGCGATCTGGGGAACCAGCGGCCGGCCGGCGTCGGTGGCTGCGGCCTTGACCGTTTCCTCGTGGGCACTCGCACACGCGCCGTCGGGGGTGGACGCGCACGCCCACACCAGCAGCACGCGCCCGACGAGGGTCCGGCGGGCCTTGGCAAAATCGGCCTCAGGCAGTGAAATCATGGCCCACGCGTCTACCTTGGTGCCGCCTCTCCACCACGTCTCGAAATACTCTCCCTCTTCTTTCAAGTTACTCAGCCGCACCGGAGCTGATTTTGAACTTACTTGCAGTTGCACTTCATAGCTGTACTGGCCGTCCTTCTCGCGCTGGACCGATTTGGACTCTTCGCTGACGGTGACGCCGATCTCCTGGATCAGTTGGCGCACCGCATCTTCCCGGGCCAGACGACGGGCGTCTTCCTCACTGCCGGCACCGGTGGTACGGCCGACGTAGTAACGCTTGGGCCCCAGTTTGTAGGAGGTCCGTTCGAGCCATTTGGGCCGTTTCTCGTTGGACGATTCGGTCATATATGGGCTGGTGGAGCATGCCATGGAGAGCGCTGCTGCCAGGGCCAAGGCGTAGAAGAATCGAGACATTGTGTCCTCCGTGATGGAGGGATTATCCCGTTGCGGGGTGGTTGGTGTCAAGCCTTGCTTTTGCCTGTCGGCCGCGCTAGCATCGACGGTCGAGAGCATTACGAGGTCAAGATGTCGAGATCAGTAGCTTGTTTCTGTCTGGCCGTTCTGGTGGGCGGCCTGCTTCTCACCGCGCCACGCTCGGCGGACGCCTGGTCCTCCCTGGATCTTAAGGGATGGCTGAACCAGCCGGGGGTGAAGCTGGTGGCGGTGGAGTTTTACGCGACGTGGTGCAAGCCGTGCATGAAGGCGGTGCCCAAATGGAAGGCTCTGCATGAGAAATACCGGGCCCGGGGTCTGCGGCTCATCGTGGTTTCGGTGCAGGACCAGGGGACGTGCGCCAATCCCGACTGGTCTCCCGATGCGGTGATTTGCGACGAAGACGGGGTGATTCAAAGCCAGTGGAAGGCGGACTCCCTTCCCCAGGCTTTCCTGTGGTCGTGGCAGGGCAACCTGCTGGCGGCCCACGCCGGCGCGGACCAGGTGGAAGCCGCAGTGGAGAAGTTCTACACCTCGTCTCCTCGCATCCTGGTTGGAGACCCGGTGGCGGCAGACGGAGGCAAACTTGCCGACGGCGGAGCCTTGAGGGGGATGATCCGTTCGGAGTTGGCCCGGGCCGGCAAATTCGACCTGGTGGCCAGCGAGGCGGAGAAGGCCGAGCTTAGGAAGCTCAGGAAAGAAGGATACGGGGGCGCCTACGATGAAAAGACCCGGTGCAAATTGGGAAGGGAGGTCTCCGCCAACTCACACCTGAAAGCCACGTTGAGGGAGGGTAAAAAACCTCGGTTGATACTGGAGCTGTTTTCGGTGGAGGACGGGTGTCTGGGCGCGTCGGCAAAAGCGCCGGTGGTGGAAGGGGACCTTGACGCCGCGGTGGTGGACGCGGTGGGACAATTAGTGCGCATGCTTGCCGGTGACGTGGTCTTCCCCGGTGGCCCGGCCGGGCCGGCAACAGTACGAATCACGGAAACAAACATCGGCGAGAAACCGGAGGATTGGAATCCGGACCTGGTGCAGCCGGTTATTGTGCAGTTCGAATCGGAGCCTACGGGCGCCATCGTCTTCGTCGACGGCAAGCTGTTGTGCCAGGACACCTCCAAAGGTTGCAGCCGCATGGTAGCGCCGGGCACCCGCACAGTGGCCATGCAGAAGGAAGGTTACGCCGAGCGCAGCGAGAGTGTGAAGATAGCCAAGGCGACAAACATCAACTGGAAGCTATCTGCCACTTTCGGCACTCTGACGGTCAAATCGCACCCGTCGGGGCTGAAGATTCAGGTCAACGGCGCCGACTCCGGCCGCACTCCTCTGGAAGGTGTAAAACTCGCTCCGGGACCCTACGAAATCGTAGTCTCCGACTCCCGCTACTACGAGACGGGAAAGCGAATCATGTTGGAGCAGGGGGAACAGGAGTTGGTGGAGTTGGAACCCAAACCCCGGCAGGGCGCGATCTCGGTGGTGGCGGTGAACAACGACGGCAACGCGATTGTTGCAAAGGTATTTGTGGACGGGGCCAAGGTGGGCGAAACGCCGTACACGGGAAAGGTCATTATCGGCGTTCACCAGGTGCGGGTGGTTTCCGGTGGGGCGAAGTGGGAAGAAGCGGTGGACGTCCGAGAGAAGAAGGTGGAGAACCTGTCCGCCAACCTCGACGTGGCGATGGCCAAGGCCAAGAAGATCGAGAGGCTGAAGGAAGACGAACAAGCGGAGCGGGAGCGGCGTGTGGCGGAGTCGCTGTACTTCGGAGCGGCCGCGGTGGAAGGGTTCGCAATTTACGACGGCGGGTTGTACCGAACCAATTTCACCACTGATTTCACTTTGGGCTACCGCATCGCCAGGCCGCTTCTGTTCTGGATAGAGATGGCGTACGGATACGCTTTTGAAGAGCCCAATCCGTACACCATCTACTACGGAATAAGGACCGACCTGGCGTCGTTCTATCTGCGCGGCGGGCTTACCTACCTGATGACCGACAACGGGATCGTCGGCGGCCTGACCGCGGCAGGGTACTCGGTCCACTTAGGCGGCGGGATATACGTGGAGGCGGAGGCGGATATTTCGTGGTTCAAGCTGTCGGTAATACCGGTTACGGGCCGCCTGGGCCTACGCTGGAGCATGTGAGGTGCTGGGGATGAAGAACGGCCGGAGAAGAGTCGTTTTGGCAGCATTGGCAGCCGCAGTATGGCTCACCGTTCCTTCTGCCTGCACGGAGGTCGAAGACGGCGACCTGCTGTACGCGCTTACCGGTGAGCGGCCGGAGGACACCAAGGGTAGTTCGTCGAGCGGCGGTGGCGGTGGCGTAGGCTGCGAGTCGGGGACGACGGTGTACTGTGTATCGCGATGCGATGGCGAGGGGTACAAGACCTGCGACGACTGGGGTGAGTGGGGGCCTTGCGAGCCGGTGGAGGAAATCTGCGGCAACATGCAGGATGACGACTGCGACGGTTCGATAGATGAGGGGTGCAACGAACCGGCCAAAAAGGGATACTTCGAGGGATGTATCAGCAGCACCGAGTGCGACGAGGACCTCGATTGCCTGCCTTCCGGCGAGGTCGAGCCGTCGTACTGGTGCTCGTCGCCGTGCAACTTCGACACCGATTGTCCCGATAGCGCGCACTGCGACAACTACTGCCGCGAGGGAGGAGGAGGCCGAGGATGATGGGGATGACCTGGTTTTTGATCCTGTTCGCAGTGCCTATGCCAAACGTGCCGATCCATCTGGCTTCCAACGGGATCATACTGCCGGCCATGTGGTTCAGCGCACGCATACACGACTCGAGCCAGCCCCTGGCGAAAGCGGAACCGGTGGAGGCTCGCACCGAGGCTGCCACAGCGCGGACGGTGGCTGTAGTTGAGCCCAGGGCGTTGCTGGAAATTCCGGGCGGTGAGGTGAAGGTCTGCTACGACCCGGAGGCGGAATGCGCGCCCGCGACGGTGCAACCGTTCCTCATCGGCCGAACCGAGGTGACAGTCTCTGATTTCAGTGCGTGCGTGGACGCGGGAAAATGCCTTCCCGAGCATTTCCAAAACCACGCCTACTCGAAGTTCTGCAACTTCGGCGCGGAATTCATGCCCGACCACCCCATGAACTGCGTGCGCTGGGAGGGGGCCCGGGACTATTGCGAATTTGCGGGCTTCAGGCTGCCTACGATTGAAGAGTGGCTGCAGGCTTCGGGCGGCGCAGACGGTAGAAAATATCCGTGGGGCGATGGCCCCGCCGATTGCACTCTCGCCGGCTTTCACAGCCCGGCAGGAAGGGGCTGCGGCACCGACGCCACTTTCCCGGCGGACAGCCTTCCTGGCGGTGCGTCTCCCTATGGGGTGCTGCACATGGCGGGCAACGTCATCGAATGGACTTCTTCAACCCATTCAACCTGCGAGACTGATCCGAAGAGCGAGGCAGAAAAGGTTCGTGTCGAGGGAGAGACGCTGCGTTACGTCGCCGGGGGGTCGTTTACCGATGACCCGACGGTGCTCGTGGTGAACAAACGCAACCTCGCAGAACAGGAAACCAAGAGCGTGAGTATGGGTATTCGCTGTGCCGGTGACCTACCGTGATGAAGAGAACACCTGGGTGGCGTGGAGGCTTTGCCCGCTGCCGTAGACTCCGATGCCGCTGAATTCGAATTCGGGTTTCAAGATGTTGGCTCTGTGCCCCGGGCTGTTCATCCACATTTGCACAAAACGCTCAGCCGAGGCCGCGGTGGACATGGCTATATTCTCTCCGGCCCAACCGTATTTGGCGACTCCTGCGTTGCGCAGTCGCATGGGCAGGGTTTCGTAGGCTTCTACCGGCGATTCGTGGGAGAAGTAGTCCAGCTCATTCATCTCTTTGCTATGTTGCCGGGCTGCTTCGCGAAGTTGCGAGTTGGGACGCAGCGACTCCAATCCTCGAGCTGAGCGCTCTTCGTTGATAAGTTGGAGGATCTCCCCCTCCATTTCCCGATTGTACTTGTCGTCACCGGACCGGGCTGAGGGAAAGTGGGCCGGAGCCATGGGTTCCGGCTCCATGGTTCCATAGTTCTCGTGCTCGAAATCCACCTCGTCGAAAGCCTCCACTTCCGGCATAGCCTCAGGTTGATGAGCCGGCTGCTCGTGTATCCTCGCCTCGGCCTCGAGGTCAGCGAACATGTGGTCGGCATTATGCCTGATTTCCTCGACCTCCAGCTCACCGTGTCCCTCGCAGTTGCCTTCGACTGCGTAGTTGCCTTCATCGCCGTAGCCGTAGCCGTCGCCGTAGCCGTCGCCGTAGCCGTATTCTTCGTCGTTTCCTTCGTAGCTATCCTCGTATCCGTAGTCCTCTTCCACATAGCTGTCATGATGCACCACCGCCGCGTGGATTCCCCAAAGGGGAAGAGCTGCGTCCACCGAAACGAACGGGGTGACAACACGGACTCGAGGGCGCCAGACATGGCGCACCGCATGCCCGCGCCAGGCATGGCGGGCTTTTGCGTACCGGGCGTGGCCTCGATGACGCGGTTGGGCGTCCAGTGCTGCAGGAAGAAGGAGCAAACCTATTAAGAAAAAGGGTGATATTTTCGCGGTCATCATCGCCTCCCGGGGCTGGTCACAGTCGGTGGATTGACGGCGCGTGCGTGCGAGTTATTCAGTTAGCGTAAGCCCAGCGCTTTGTGGAGTTGAATCTGGAACCTGTAGGGAAGCCGCTCTTCGAGGAGCCATTGGGCCAGCGCGGGCGGCTCAAACGCGGGGGATGCGGGGGAGAAGATTATGTTCGCCGGGTCCAGGTCCGGCTTCCGTGTGCGAAGGAAATCCAGCGCCCACCGGCAGTCTTCAAAAGAGGTGACCACGAACTTGAGTTGGTCCTGCTCGGCGAGATTGTCAAGATTGGTATCCAGGAAGGGGACGGAGGGCTTGGCTCCCGGGGTTTTGACGTCGAGGATCTTCACCACATCTTGGGGCAGGGTGCTGGTGGAGAGTGTGCCGTTGGATTCAACGAATACGGAGGCGCCGAGGCTCAAGGCTTGGTCGCAAAGCGCGGCGGCTGCTTCCGGTTGCATGAGGGGTTCACCGCCAGTGAGTAGAAGCCTCTTGAGTCCGGAACGCTCCAGGCTATCGACCAGTTGGCCAACCGTGGTTCGCTGCCCCGGCTGGTCGCAAGCGTACCTGGTGTCGCAGTAGGCGCAAGACAGGTTGCAGCCGGTGAATCTCACCAGCAACGCGGTTAGTCCGGACGACAGAGACTCGCCGACAAGACACCTGTAGGTTTCATTGACCGTGCATCGAATGTTCATTTCTTTCGTCATCTCGTGTAGTGTACACTTGCAATCGCGTTTGACAAGCAATGGAGGTCAAACATGCCCCGAGTTTTTTCCACTATCCTGGCACTGTTCCTCGTGGTGATCGCGATTCCTGCCCATGCCCAGACTCCCGGTGCGGTGCCGCCCCTCGGAGTGCAAGGCTCAGGCTCCAGTGCTACCGGTGAAGCCATGGCGGGCTTTGGGTTATACGGCGAGGACTACTTTCTGACCCTCGGCATCGGGACGGTTATTTCCGTCGACAAGATCATGATCGGCATTCAGGTACCGCTGAAGATCCGGGCCATCGACAATGCGCCCGAGCAGGACGAATGGTATCGTGAAGAGGATTGGGATGAACCTTCGGACTGGACCCGGATCATGCGTTTCTTCCAGTACGGAAAACCGCGGGATCCTTTCTATCTGAGGGCGGGCGAACTGGCTGCCGCATCTGTGGGCCACGGCACCATCGTGCACCGTTACTACAACACGCTGGAGCTTGACCACTACCACACCGGCCTTTCCACCAAGGTGAATCTGGACGAGGGAGGGGCGGAGTTCATGACTAATGATGTGCTGAAATGGAACCTGGTGGCCGTGCGCGGGTATGCGAGGCCGTTTTTTATCGCAATGGAGGACGAAAACCCGTTGCTCGACCGGCTGGTGGTAGGCACCACTTTTGCCTCGGATTTCCTCGCCCCGTGGGAGATCACCATGGAGGACACCACTGGCGGACAGGTGCCCAAAACCGACTCCGCCAACAACGTGCAGTTCGATTCCCGAACGGCCTGGTTCGCGGGCATCGATATCGCTCTGGAAGTCTTGCGGACCCCCGAAATTGCGATTACGCCGTACATGGACCTGAACACTCAGAAATTCTCGTCGGCCGGTTATCATCTGGGCGTGCTCACCGATTTTGCAGTGCTGGACAGTGAAGCTGAACTGCGCCTGGAGTACAGGCTCATATCGGCCCGATACGGCCCCACCTATTTCAACACTCTCTACGATCTCGAGAAACTGTCCTACCTGCCTCTGGACCCGTCGGTTTCGAAGGCGCAGGTGCCAAAACAGCGGTACTTCGAGGAGGCGGACGGTTTGGAGGCGAGGCACGGGTTTTACGGCGAACTGTACGCAAACGTACTGGGGCTGTTGGGAGTTGGCGGAGCGTACGAAGACTACCAGGGACCGGACAACGCCAGCGTCATGCTGCGCGCGGACCTGCCCGCGATTGCGGGATTCAAGCTCACCGGCTACTACGCCCGGCGCAATTTCGACGGCCTCGATGAGCTCTTCTCGCTTGATGAGTCATACATGGTAGCGGAAGGCCGGATGCAGATGACGGGGCCGCTATTCCTGTACGGCATCTATTCAGTCTACTGGCAACTGGCCGACGACCTCGAACCGGGAGACGAAGCGGCCTATGAGACCACCGACACGTTTCAGTTCGGCGTAGGCGCGGCCTTTACTTTCTAGGCTTGGAGGCTTGAAGGCTTGAGGGCTTGAAGGTACGGCAACCGCGTCGGGAATACCCTCCACGCCTCCATGCCTCCACGCCTCCACGCCTGTCCGTTGTAGTTGATAATGAAATATTTCCGGGTATAGTTGTGTTCTGACCAACGTGGATTCCAGTCGTTTTCGTTGGCGAATCGGAGGAAGGGATGAGAACAAGTTTGGCGCTTCTGATGCTGTCTGTATTGCTCGTTTCTTGCGGGCCCGCCCATATCGAGGGAACCAGCGTTCCCGACACGCCGGAGAACCGTGAACTGGTGGACACCGTGGAGGCCTACCGCAAGGCGGTGGAGACTCGGGATGTAGGCACGGTTGCGACCCTTGTTTCCCGTCGCTATTTCGAAAACGCATCAACCACGGCTGAGGCCTCGGACGACTACGGTTTCGAGGGGCTGATCCAGAAAGCCCTGCCGGTCTTACGGGACAACGTGAAGAAAGTTGTCTACAAGCTGGACGTCGACAGCGTCTTGATCAAAGGAAGGGAAGCCAGCGTCTTTGTCGCCTGGGAGATGACTTTCCAGTATATTGAAGGGGGTCTCGAAGGGTGGGCTACGGCCAAGGACAAGAATCGCCTCGATTTTATTATTGAGGATGGACGTTGGAAAATTGTTGCGGGACTTTAGCATTTTTGGTACATTCTCACGGTAGCGTACCTCAGGTTGTGAGTTGGACAGAATCCGATAGGAACTAGTAGCGTACCAAAATTGCCGGGGCAGGCCATGGATGACCTACGTTTTGTAAACAACTCAGATCCACCGGAAGATGTGGACTTGGCGGACGACGCTGCGGCTTCCGGTCCTCTCCGGGCTCCCCCCACCTCGGAATTTGTGCTTTTCTCCGAGAGTGCCAGGAGTGTGGTCGCCTGCGTCGAACTGAACGCCACCGAGGGGCTGTTCGTAGGCCCGGCCAATCCCCGTCACTCATCTCTGGCGGTCATTGAGGCCATGTGCGAGGACGGCTCCACCTGTGATGTGAGATTTATCGGAAGGGTCACAGAACACATCCGGCACCCCTCGAACCTGGTGCGGGTGCGCTGGGTGCGGGCCGTATCTCATCTGCCCCCGGTCGACTTCGTAGAAGCGGTGGAGGCCGCCTACGGCTTCGTCTTGAACGTCGATGCAGAATCGCTGGATCCAAAGCCGTTCGCGAACGGCAGCGAATACGATTTCACCCGCGAGCAACTCATTCCCCACGGGTTGGACAGTGCCAGGGGCGACACGTCCCGCCGCAAGAAACGGCAACACACTCCCCCTAAGCGCCGGTACAAGACTGCGGACGGCCGCAAGGCCAGGGACCAGATGGGCATTGCGACTACTCAGACTTTCCAACTGCCCCGGAACAAGACTCCGGGGAAGAATCCGATAGACTGACTACCGTTTCTCGTTTCTCGTTTCTCGTTTC
>CAZVFX010000109.1:0-23648 GCA_964626565.1 uncultured Myxococcales bacterium | reverse complement strand
CGCTGGTGGACGCGTTCGAGGATGATTTGGAACCGGTCGTGATGGATGCACTAGGTGTAGCTTCAGCCGAACTGGCGGCGGTAGGGGTGTTTGCCGATGAAGACAAGTTGTTCTCCCGGGGGTTCACAGCGGAGGAGCTGGAGAATGTCGCCAAAGATGGAACGAAGTAGACCTGTCGCAGTGTTGGTGGGAGTGGGCAACGTAGGTTTTCCGCTGGCGCAACTCCTGGTCCTTGCCGGAATGGACCTGGTGATCGTCGACAGAGGTACGGTTAGGGAGCGCAATCTCCAACGCCAGCTACACCGCAAGCGGGACGTGGAGCGTCCCAAAGCTGCCGCTGCAGCTCGTCGCCTTCGTAACCTGAGACCGGATGCGAGCGTCGTGGCCCTGGATTGCGACTGCCGCAACCTGGGGCTCGGGTTCTGGATTTCGGTGCCTGATGTCGTGTTTGGCGCGGTCGACTCACTGGGTGCGGAAGGATGGCTCGGGGCAGCTTGCCTGCTGGCGGGAGTTACCTTTGTCAGGCCAGCTACAACCGGTGACGAAGGAGGTTGTGGATCAGCGTCGGTCCGCTACTTCCCTGCCGATGGCGGGGTGTGCCCGCGTTGTTCCTGGAGCAGCAGTGTCTACGATTCGGCCGGAACGCACATGTCATGCGACGGCCTGGAAGAGAGGAATGCCTTCGCCGGCGCATTTCAAACTACTGAGGATGGCTATCTTGCCGCTTCCCTGGCGATGAAGGCCTATCGGCGCGGTGCAACGTTTGCCCATGAAACCCAGGTGCTAGGCCCTCCCGACAAAATGGAAGTGCGCACGTCTCTGTTGACTCGGGCCGATTCCTGCAACTGGCGGCACGAACGCCTCGAACTGGTGGAACACGCGCAAAGAGCACCCCTCAAAAAGTTGTTCAAGCAGGCGGCGCACCGGCTTCGCATTCCGCCGGAAAGGCTTGTGTTGGAAACGTACTTGCAACCGGTAAGCGAACAGCGCTGGTGCATCAAGTGTAAGGCGATCCATCCCCCCGCTTTTCTCGTCTTCCCAGTGGGCGCAGAGCAGTGCACACCGCCCTGCGATGGACAATTGAAAGCTGAAACCACCGATCGCCTTGACCGCGACAAAGTACCGGGATTGCTTGACCGGGCGGCCGGACCCCTGGGGATGCCAGCCGGCTGGGCCGGCATTTTCGGAAATGGAAGGCAGGAATTGCTCCTGGCTACCCCGTTCAGGAAGCGCCATTTGCCAAAAAAAGAATCGACCGAACGAATTACAACGGAGGTAACCGGGAATGAACAAGCCGACAGCAAGTAGATTCGCCAACGAAATTGCGGTAGTAGAAAAGGTCTCTGCCGTCAATCCGGACCAGGTCAAGAGAGTGCAGGTGATCCGGTTGGCCGACGGTAGTCCCGCTGAAGTCCAACTCTTGCTCCTTGTTCGCACCGCAATAGAGGGTCCCGGTCCAGATGAACCACGCCTGGATTCAGTGCCGGTGCAGCTTTCTATTCCCATTGGCATGGGCTACCCGAAAGAACAGCCGGAAGTGCGCATCGCGTCGCCGGTTCCGCTGTACGTTGGTGCGGTACTTCAGGCACCCGGTCCAGCAATGTACCTTGGCGTGATGTGCCCCATGCGAAACTACGATTGGACCCGCAACACCTGTTTGCAGCTTCTGATCAACGCCTGGAATGCCCTGACAGGCTTGACTTTCAACAGTGAGACAGACTGCATCAACAAAGACGCGGCCCGTCATTGGCTGCTCAATCGCCGCGAACTTCCCTTTGATGGCCAACTCGTTCTGCCCGCGGGTTTTGAGCAGCCCGGATCGCCGGCACAGGATTTCGACCTGGAGGAGGCGCCAGCGTGAAAGACGAATTTGAACGTGCGTTCGCCACCTGGGTGGACGAAGAGACTGTACGATATTCGAGCGTTGATATCCATGTACGGGGCGGGCGGTGGGGAGTTGAACTTGTAGCTTCTGCCGGTGCGGTGGACAGCGCGACCGCGCTGCAACTGAACTGTCTCCAGCCGGCCCGGGGCCCCCACTACGTGAACGTCCGGGGCGGACTGGTGCTCCGCCGGATCGCGACTTCCGGAGAGGTGCGAAACAGCGGTCGACTTGCGCGTGCACTTGCCAGCTTGGCCTGTGCTTCAGCCGGTCGGCCGGTGGTCGCGGACACGGACGAAGCCGTGGTTGTTGTACCGCTGTTTCCCATGGAACCGGACTGGGAACCTGATGCCGGTGCTCAGGAAGCGGCCCGCCTGTGCCTGCTGGCTGCAGACGGAGTCCTCCGGGCCGCCGGTCGCCACCACCGGCTGGAAGGAAGCATTTGGAACGCCGCCATAGTCGAGCCGGCGACCGGCGGGGAGCGTCAACTGGCGCGTCTGCAAAAGGCGGCGGTAAGTGAAGCTCTGGTGGTGCAGGCCATCCTGGCCGGAAGAGCGGTCCGGGACTGCGTGATAAAGATGCAATCGAACCAATGACGGAGGATGGGATATGCGTAAGAAGATCACTTTGAGTCTCAACCGGGGCGGTCAGCGGTCAGAAGGTACGTTCTACCTGCCGTATGGTGTGACCGCGGAACAACTTGCCCGCAAGTTCTTGCAGATGAACGGGGCGCTCGAAAGCGTCGAGAAGAAGCCTGACGATCCGGTGACCTATACCCTTCGTGATCCCGTCACCGGCACCAACCTGGGGCCCGATGCGTCGGTCTCGGACTACATGGCCGGCCAATCCGGCAGCTTCGAAATCGCGTGGACCGACGTTCCGGGAGGTGCGGCATGAGATGTGTCGAGGTACTCTTCTATCCGAGCGATCTTTGTGACGGCAACGGTTTCCCGGGGCCGGACCTGGACAAAGCTCAGCCCCAGCGAGTGGTTTCGCCGATGAAGTTCCAGCTCCACTATTGCCTCGAAGATTTTGCCTTCCAGGTAGCTCGCTGCTTCCCCGTTCTGGGGGGGCGCGAGCTGCCCATTGATGTTGTTTGGGAAGAACGGGGCCCGGTCATGGTCCCGGTACTGTCTTTTCAGTGTGACGGGTGTGAATTGAAGTTGGCTTACCCCACATCGGCGCTGCGGGGGGCGGAAGTGATCGACCGTGCGCAACTGGCGCCGGACCTAGACAAGATTGCCTACATCGTCAGACCTACGGAAGCCACGGTGTCCTTTGAGTCCAGCAGTGACTTCGACCTGGAAAGCGTCGATATCGTGGACGAACCTTCCGACGATTTTGTCGTTCGGGTCCCTTCCATCCCTGCAGGACCAAAGGTAAAGATGCCGCCCCTGATCGTCGGCGGGGACTATCAGCAGGCCACTGACATGCCGGTGAGCATTTCCTGGAAGGGTATGCGAAGGTGGATAAGGAAAGTTGGTAGTGGCCTGCGCCGGGGCAATGACTTCATCGAAGACGCAGTCCTTGGAGCCGGGTCGGTTTTTCGGACTCCGGACAACACGGTGGTCCACATAGTCGAGGACCTCGAACGCGCCCGGCACACGGTAGCCACACCGGTGAGCATAAAGCTCACGCCGGAAACCTATCGGACTCACGATTTGCGTATGCGTCGCTTGAACTTCGCATCCCGTGAACGCCAGCTATCCCGTACGTTCTGGGCACACACTCACGACATCAGGGCGATCACCCGGACGCTCGCCCGAGCCGCGGAAAAGAACGGGGACGGGGGGCGCGAAAAGAACGGGGACGGGGGGCGCGAAAAGAACGGGGACGGGGGGCGCGAAAAAGACCAGCCAAAGGCCCAGACCAGCCTCTTTTTCTCCAAAGCGGATCTCGAGACCCACAAGCGGGGTTATCCGCCTTGGGGCATAGCTGTGGTTCTTGATGCGGTGGTTGCCGAAGCTCTTGAAGATCCCAAGCCCAGAGATGCTGCGAACCTGCTCGCCGTCTACGGTTGGTCACAGGGACGTATTGTGCGCCGGGCAGCCCACATCGACGTTGACAGTTAGTCGCGGCAGCAGAGAACTCCGCCCTTGTCGGAACTGCCTATGGGGTCGCCGTCGTAGGAACAGGAAGTGGCAGGGCATCCCTTCTTGGTAACCAGTTTTCCTTCGTTCAAGTGGCTGTCGTCACCGCCCATGCATTCCCAGGGCCCTAAGTTGGGCTCCGCCTCGTTGAAACCGCAGGAGTTGGGTTGGGTGCTGGCCAGAACGCGGTCGAGGGGACCGCAGTTCTTGTCCTCGGGCAGCCCCGCCCCCAGGTTGCCGCACCCGAACACATCGTTGAGACCGTCGCCCCAGTCACCGCAGACGCTGCCGGTCTCGCTTGGCTGGCGCATGGCAAAGAACAATGATTTGGATTTGGCGTCGGGAGGCACGGAACCGGCGCAGCCGGTGGGAGATTTCTCAGCGACTTCCGCCCAGGTCACGCAGATGTGCCAATCGTTTGCACACAGGTCCGGAGCCGAACAGCCCGTTCCCTCGGAGAAATCGCCGTCGTCGCCGCCCTTGCCGCCACAGGTCTGCTCTACCGAATCGGGAGTGATGCCGGGGACGTCCCAGGCACCCGAGCAGCCGGCAATATGAGGGTAAGCCTGCTCGTCCAGGAATCCCTCGCGCTCGCCGTCCGCACATCCCACTTCCGGGTCCACCGGCGGGAATGTCTTCACACCGACAACCACCTGGCCCGGTACGCAACTCTGATTGTCTTTGTCGTCCCAAACCTCAAGGCTGAACAAGTATTGCCCTGCAGCGTCCACGTCAAAAGTCACTTTGACCTTGTCCGGTGAAGGCTGAAAAGTCCCGCTCGCGCCGTCGGGGGTCTGTACCGACCAGAGCCACTTGACGATTTCACCGTCGGGGGAGAAGGAGTTCTCGCCCGACAGGTGCAGGGTGTCTCCGGTCCACGCTTCCGTACCTTCCTCTATGGTGATGATGGCCACCGGGCATTCGGGTTCGATGGGGTCGTCGCACGCCGGATTGGGCGGGCACTCTTCGTTGACCTCTCCGTCGCAGTCGTCATCCACGCAGTTGCCGCACCACTCCTCGGGCGGGATGCACGGGCCCCACTGCTTCAAGCATTTGTGGGTGCCTGCAGAACCGCACGCGGTGACGCACGACTCAAAGGTGAGTGGTTCGCAGGGATAGTCGAACCCGTTGATCTCTTCCTCAGGTTCTTTCGTATCGATGACCTCCGGGGTGATCTCCTCCACTACGTCCGCCACCTCGCCCACGCCCAGGTCGGCGGTCATGCCGTCCTTGTCGCTGATGCGGACAGAACCGTCCCCCGCATCCCCCGGACCGTTGGTCTCGGCAGCCTTATCAGAACTACATGCTGCAACCAGAACTGCTCCGAGGAGAGTGTAAAAGACTATTCTTCGCATGCCGGCACCTCCACCACGGAGTTGAAACCGCCGTTACCGTCGTCCACCTTGTTCGGGTTCTTCGGGTCTTCCATCCACTCTCCGTCAACGATGAATTTGTATTCGTATTCGCCGGGAGCCAGCGTGATGGTCACTTCCCATATTCCGTTTCCGTCCGGGTCCTCCATCAAGTCCGCACCTGCCGGGCTGTCCGCCCAGCCGTTGAAAGAGCCGGACAGCAGCACTTGTTCCACCTCGGTGCCGGCGTCTATGGCGAACAGCGTTTCACCGCATACCACCGGCGGCCAGTCGGGAGGAATAACTTCGTTGACGAGTATTTTCAACTCGGCGGTGCTCTCCAGCCCGCCCGAATCGGTGACTGTCAGGTCGATGACCTCGGTGCCTTGCCAATCGGTGGGGGCCACCACCAGCAGTACGTGGGAGCCGTCGTCTTGGAGCGCAACATGGTCTGCGCTCCAGCTCAGGACCAGCAACTCGTCCGGGTCTTCTGCGTCTGCGATGAACGGGTTCAGGTCCAGAGTAATGCTGGTGCCCATGTCGAGGTCGATGAGAGACAACTCCTCGAAGGTGGGCGGGGTGTTGACCACCACGTCGATTACCTCCGCCATCGCTTCGGGTTGGTCGGTGTCGCCGCACGCCTCGCAAGTGCCGGAAATATCTCCGGCATCCGGAACCGCGGAGACATCGAAGGTCGCCGGGTCCACGCACACTTTCTGGTAGCAGACAAACTCCAGGTTGCACGTGTGGTTGGGGAAGCACGGCCCTCCCAGTTCCCCTTCCTTCTTCGCATTCCCATCGCCGTTGCCACAGGCAGCCAGCGAACAAACAAGCAGCATAGCCAGGCCGAAGCGGTGCATCGGTATACCTCGCGCACGTTCTTTCATGGATCCAAACCGGCGCGAACATTATTCGCAAACGTCCTACGTGTCAAGCCAGATCGTCCGGGCTTGCGAATCGGCTGGTCGTGTGCTGTAATGAGTCGGTACAGACCTTCACAAGGAGTCGGAAAATGAGCCGTATTTCTGCATTGATGATAGCAGCGATGTTGTGCGCTTGCGGCGGGGAGTCGGTCCCGACCCTGGTGGCCGACATGGGAGAGCTGCCCGATCTGGTCGCTCTTGACACAACCGCGGGGCTGGAGGTGGCGCCCGAGACCGCTGAGTTGCTCCTGGATCTTGGCGGCGAGCTTGTGCCCGAACTTGTGCTCGACACCGGCCCTGTTCCCGGTGAGCCGGGGTATCCCTGCGAGGAAGACGAAGAGTGCGACTCCGGCTTTTGCATCATTACCACCGACGGCAAATTGTGCACCATGCAGTGTCTTGACGAATGCCCCTTCGGTTGGGGGTGTGTTTTGCATCAGGCGAGCCTCCCCGACGAGCTCTACATATGCGCCCCCGCATTTACCAACTTGTGCCGTCCCTGCGATTCGAACTCCGATTGCATGACCAACGGCGTTGATGTGGGAGATGCCTGCGTCCCCTATGGCGGTAGTGGGAACTTCTGTGGAGGCGCTTGCGAAACAGATGGAGATGGCTGCCCGGCCGGCTATGAATGCCAACAGGTGGAAGATGTCAGCGGGCAGACAATCTCACAGTGCGTCCTGCTCGAAGGGGAGTGCGAGTGCGTAGAGTGGTACATCTCCGACCAGGCCGCAACCGAGTGCTTCGTCGAAAACGAGTGGGGCCTTTGCGAGGGCGAGCGGGAGTGCGCAGCCCAAGGGCTCACACCGTGTTCTGCAGTTGTCCCCGCACCCGAAACGTGCAATCTCCTCGATGACGATTGCGACGGCGTAGTGGACGAAGATACCGGAGGTGGGCCCTGCAATGTGGTCAACGAGTTCGGTGTGTGTCTCGGCGACGAAGAGTGTGTGGAGGGCGTCCTGGAATGTGCTGGCGAGGCCCCGGCGCCGGAAGCGTGTGATGGCCTGGACAACAACTGCAACGGCGATACCGATGAAGGATTCGATGACACCGACAAGGACGGCCTGGCCGATTGCATGGAGAACGACAAAGACGGCGACGAGGTGGTAGACGCAAAGGACAACTGTGAGTTTGTGTTCAACCCCTCCCAGGAGGACTTTGACCTCGACGGCACGGGAGACCTGTGCGACGTGGACGACGACAACGACTTCGCCGCGGACGAAGAAGACTGCAAGCCCTTTGACCCGGAGGTCTATCCCGACGCGGAAGAGCTTTGCGATGGCAAGGACAACGACTGCGACCTCATCGTGGACGAAGGTTTTAACGATAACGACTTTGATGGTGATAAGGACTGTGTGGACGTGGACGACGACAACGACGGTACAGTGGACGAGGTGGACTGCGCTCCGACCGACCCCTCCATCTACCCCGGCGCGGATGAAGAGTGCGACGGCCAGGACAACGATTGCGACAACCTCACCGACGAGGAATTCCCCGACAACGACGGGGATGGAGTGGCGGATTGCCTGGACACGGATGGCGACGGCGATGGCGTGGACAATGAAGCGGACAATTGCCCCGAAGTGCCCAATGCGGAGCAGGAGGACCAGGACGGCGACGGTCTGGGAGACGCCTGTGACGTGGACGCGGACGGTGACGGGATACCCGACGGAGTGGACAATTGCGCCGGGTTGCAGAACCCCGGGCAGGAGGACTTGGACGGCGACGGTCTGGGGGACGCCTGCGATGACGACGCGGACGGCGACGGGGTAGCAGACAGCGCGGATAATTGTGTTGGTGTGGACAATCCGGGGCAGGAAGACCTGGATGAGGACGGCCAGGGCAACGCCTGCGATGAAGACGATGATGGCGACGGCGTGGCGGATGGTGCCGACAACTGTCCCATGACGGACAACCCGGGTCAACTGGACAGCGACCTGGATGGGAAAGGGGATGCGTGCGAGGACGACCTTGACGGTGACTCCGTGCCCGACAGTGCGGACAATTGTGTTGGTGTGAAGAACCCGGGCCAGGAGGACCTGGACGGCGATGGGCTGGGCGACGCTTGTGACGAGGACGCGGACGACGACGGGATTGATGACGGCGCGGACAATTGTGTTGGTGTAAAAAATGCCGAGCAAGAAGACCAGGACGGAGACGGAATTGGCGACGCATGCGACGTGGACGCGGATGGCGATGGGATTCCTGATGGAGTCGACAATTGTGAGGGTCTGCAGAATCCCGGGCAGTCGGACCTGGATCTAGACGGCGTGGGAGATGAGTGTGACGATGACGCCGATGGCGACGAGGTCGACGACAGCGCGGATAATTGTGTTGGTGTAAAGAACCCGCAGCAGGGTGATTTCGACGGGGACGGAGAGGGGGACAAGTGCGATGAGGATGACGATGGGGACGGGGACCCGGATGTTACGGATTGCTCCCCGGTCGACCCCGATTTTCACCATGGTGCGGAGGAGGTCTGTGACGGCCTGGACAACAACTGCGCCCTCGGCGCGGACGAAGGGTTCCTGGACACGGACCTGGACGGTTTTAAGAACTGCGTGGACGCGGATGATGACAATGACGGGGACCCGGACGAATCTGACTGCGCTCCGCTGGACCCGGGAGTGCACGCCGGGGCGGGTGAGCAATGCAATGGCGCGGACGACGACTGCAACGGCCAGGTGGATGACGGACTCGGCTCGACTTTGTGCGGCCAGGGCGAATGTCAGCACACCCTGGACAACTGCGCGGACGGAGTCTGGCAGGTGTGCAACCCCTTCGGTGGGGCGCAGGCCGAAGTGTGCGACGGTTTGGACAACGACTGCGACGGGGTGCCCGACGACGGGCTGGGGTTTGTGTTCTGCGGGCTTGGCCAGTGCCAGCACTCGGGCCCGGCTTGCGTCGACGGAGAAGCTGCGGATTGTGACCCGATGGAAGGTGTCGAACCGGAGAGTTGCGACGGTTTGGACAACGACTGCGACGGGGTGGCTGATGACGGTCTGGGGACAACCACCTGTGGCCTTGGAATCTGTGAGCACACGGTGGACAACTGCGTCGGTGGTATCCCTCAGCTCTGCGACCCCATGGAGGGCTCTGAGCTCGAAGAATGCGATGGCGAGGACAACAACTGCGAAGGTGCGGTGGACGAGGGCTTTGACGACAGCGACCTGGACGGCGTCGCAGACTGCGTTGACGATGACGACGATGGCGATGGCGACCCTGACGATACCGATTGCAAGCCGCTTGACGAATCGATTTTCAACGGCCAGGACGAGTCTTGCGACGGCGTAGATAACAACTGTGATGATGTACCGGACGAGGGTTTCCCGGACCAGGACGAAGACGGCCAGGCCGATTGCGTGGACGATGACGACGACGGCGATGGTACCGCGGATGACGACGACAATTGTCCCGATGTTGCCAATCCGAACCAGGAAGACCTCGACGAGGACGGTATGGGGGATGCGTGCGATCCCCAGACGTGCGGGAACGGGGTGCTGGAGCCTGACGAGCACTGCGATGACGGGGGCAACGTCGACGGTGACGGCTGCACGGCCGAGTGCGGATGGGGCATCTTCGAAAGCTGCCTGGCCGCGCGACTGTCCGGGCTCAATCCTCCTTCCGGCTCTTACTCCGTCCAGCCGCAAGGAGCGGGCGAGGCCGAGACGGTGTGGTGCGACATGGAGACTTCGGGAGGAGGCTGGACCAGGTGCGCTACGGTGGAATATCTGGCAGACCAGTCAACCAAGGTGCTGGGAAGGGACGGGGCCCAGATTGCAGGCTCGGAAGCCGGCTCCTACTTTGGCGTCGGCGGCACCGCAGCCATCCGTTCGTCCTGTTTCGACCTGTACGGCAGCGAAACCGCACTCATGTTCCGCCACGACGATTTTAGCACCAACACCCCCGGCAGTGATTTTGATTTCTCATACGCATGGTCGTTCGGACCCCGCAATCTCGATGGTGCAACACCGTACGCATTCGTGACCGAGAAGGTAAGCTGTGATGAAGTTACCAACATTTCATCGGTGGTGGTGGACGATCCCGATCCGGAGTACCAGGAATTCACCCTGTTTTTCGGGGATGGCGAGAACAACCGCAAGTGCTATACCGACGGGGTGTACAACGGTACATCTTCCGGAATATGGCTGGTGGAGTGCGGCCAGCTTGCCATGAGTCAGGAAGCCACCTGGCTGGAGATCGCGGACACCACGTTCGACCGCATGGGAGTGCGGCTGTGCGGTGACTACTCCACCAAGCAGGACGGCGTTCTCGAGTTGTACGTGCGCGCAGCCCCGCCCGCGGCTGCGCAGGGGCAGGATTGCAAGGACATTCTTGGCACGTTTCCGGGTGTTGGGTCGGGCGCGTTCCGCATCGATCCGGAAGGTGACGGCTCGCCCTTCGACGCGTGGTGCGACATGACGACCAAAGACGGAGGCTGGACCCTCCTGGGGTCTTTTGCCAACGACGACGGCGAGATCCACTGGACTCGGCCGGTGGGCGATGCCAACTGGCGCAACGATGCGACCTTCGGCGAACTGAAGGACTACCGCACTGACGACTACAAATCTCCTGCCTGGTCGACTCTGGAAGCCGACGATATTCTGGTTTCGGACGAGACCCACCACTGGGTTTCGTACACCGATGTACTGGGGGGTGAAACTTTCCAGGACACCATGCTGGGGTACAACGACTGCCAGACAACGGCTCTGGTGTCGGTGGGCAGCCCCAAAGTGGATGCATCCAACGACCCGTACAAGGATGGCGGTATGCTGGTGTTCTACTCAGCAGATCCCAACGCCAACGACCACTGCGCCTTCTCGGGAGTCCACTCGGACTCCACCATGCTGGCCATCGGCGGCATGGCTTGCGGCACCATCGGCGCGGGCCAGTGGGGTACCAACTATAACAGCGGCATGGACTGGCACGCTTACCTCGACCCTGACGGTGCGTGCATCGCGTGCGATGGGTGCGGCCCCTGGCACGGCGAGGCGTGCGTCACCTCGAAGGACCACGCCAACAGCCCGGGCGTTCATGACAACGGCCGCATAGGGTACCTGTTCGCCAGATAAGGGAGGACGGATATGAGAACCAGAATCTCGGCCCTGATGATCGTTGCCTCGCTGGCAGTGGTGACAGGCTGCCGGGACTCTGCCACGCAGGCGCGGACTGTCAACGTCTTGTTTCCGTCACCCATATCGGTGGGACAAACCTTCTTGCTCATGGGGGAGGACTTCTCGGACCCGGGCGACGGCTGCACCATGCTTCACTTCCAGGGGCAGTTCGTCGAGCCGGACGGGACGGTCCACCAGGCCATGTACACGACCGTCGCCGCCTACGACGGAATCCTCACCGAGCCGCATCAGGCGAGCGACGTCACGGTGCCGGCGGGCGCCGCTCTCTTCAGGCTCTCCCGCTTCGGTCCATTCCAGGTGCCGTTTGTCGACGGTGGCGACGCGGTCGGCACGTTCACGGGAACAGTGACTGTCGAGAGTACTTTGCCCGACGGCCAGGTCTCCCAATCGGTGGAACTGTCGGACGTGGAGCTGACGGTGGAGCCCTCCATCATCATCCGCAGGTTCGAGCCCTTCGTCGGGCTGTCCGAAGACGGCGAGCCACTGTACGCCGCGTGTGGCGCGCCGGCGCTACGAGGGATCGGCGGTTTGCCCTACATGCTGGAGGTGGAGGCGGTGGGCTTCGAGCCGGAGTTCTTCACCTACGAACTACACGGTTTCAACGGGGTCAGTGAGGGGGTGGTCTACACTCACGAGGCCGAAGGACGCGCGGACGGAGTCGGCGCTCCGGAAACGGGGGAGTTGCTGCTACTCGATCAGGTCATGGAACTCGACAGTTTCTACTGGGCGATCATCCGGATCTCTGCGTCGGTGAAGGGCTCGTCAGGTGAGTTTGTGGAGACCGTGCTTCCCATGAGTGTGCACCGGCCGCTGGGCGTCGGCGTCGATGACGGGGGCTGGCACGTGGCGCAGCACTACGAACCTGTGCTGGTGTCAGGTTGCGTCAGCAGCACTTCGGCTGCGCCCCCGTTCCACTACACGGAAGCGCAAAGCGAATCGAGGCAGAACGCGGTGTCGATTACCATCGGCCTCACTGAACAGTCGGCGAAGGTCCTGGACCTCGATCCGAATTCATGGCTTCCGGGCATCACTTTGGCGGACTCCGTGGTCTGTTCCGGCTGCACCGGCCCGGTCTGTGCTGAGGGTGCGAACGCACCGGGACTGTACGGCCTCTCATACACGCTCGCTGATGCCCATGTCCCTTGGCTATCGACCACGGATGGCCAGGATTGGTCATTCACCTGGAATGAGGGCACGACGAAACAGGAATTCCAAGACCGGCTTGCCGAGGTTCATGGCATGTCCGCCGAGTCCCCGGCCCCCCTCATCGACGGGGCGTTGAGCATTCCGCTCCTGGCCAAAACGAGCGGCAAGGTGTCGACGTCCCTGAGCGCGATTGTGGGCAGCAAGCGACAGAAGGCCTGGGAAATGGAAGGGGGGTGCCGGCATTGTGGCGCGTCGAGCGAATCGAATTCAGTTGAAGGGCTTGTCTTCGGCGGGGTCACGTTCGACTCGTGGACAGATTCGCTTCAGAGTTCCTACGTGCTGACGCCCCCGGTCAAGGTGGGCGCAGCCTTGGCGGAGCATGAGGTTTCGGACGACAGCGTCGTCTACGATTTCGGCGGTGGAAATGTCAAACATGTTGTCACCGTCGGGGACGAGGATGCGTGGACCCAGACTTGGACTGCCACCTCGGAGTACACCGTCAACGCGGGAACAGGGTTGTTCCCGGCGGGCAAGAGCGCAGCCTGGTACCGGCAGACGTCCCGCGTCATCAAAAAGGCCCGGATCTACTCGTACAATCTCTGTGGAGTGCGCGAGTTGGCTGGCGAGATGACTTTTCAGGAGTGGCAATGGAATGCGGCGATGAAACTCATGGATAGCTGCTCAGAGGACGATTTGTCGCCACCGGACACACTGCCCCCGCCCGAGTGCATAATCCCACCGTGCAACTGAGAGAGCGTTGGCAAACGGGACTGGCTTCATGCTAGGGCTTCGGATACAATAGACGCGGGAACAGGAGGCCCCAGTGCCGAGGATCAGCGAGTTCTATGGCATCATCATTGCCATGTATTATCAAGACCATGCACCGCCGCATTTTCATGCCGTGTATGCAGAACATGAGGCGACCATCTCGATTACGACGTTGGAAGTCAGGGAAGGGTCGCTGCCACGGCGTGCGTTGGCCCTGGTTCTCGAATGGGCAGCTACTCACAGGGCTGAATTGTCTGATAATTGGGAGCGGGCTCGGCAGGGTTTCCCTCTCAATCGCGTCGACCCGTTGCCGTAGGGGGCAGGAATGGTGCGCATTGTTGCAGTTGAACTGGTTCACGACTACAAAGTGAGGCTCCGTTTCGGGGACGGCTCGGAGAAGTCCGTTGATCTGCGGCCTTACCTGCAGGGTCCCATATTCCAGCCTCTGCTGGAAGATCCGGCCCTGTTCGGCGAGGTTGGCGTGGACCCCCAACTTGGTACGATTGTCTGGCCGAATGGAGCAGACATTTGCCCCGATGTTCTCCTATTTGACCGCCTGCCCGCATCCCTCGAAGAAGCTCCTGCGGGCGGCTAACGCACGTACAACCGGACGTTGTCCAGGCCCCAGCTTTCGTCGCAGGGGTCCTGGTTGATGGTGGACTGACCGTAGACTTGGACCGAGTTGCCCGTGTGGGCAATGGATCCGGTGACCGGGATCTTGTGCTCTTCGTCCCAACTGCCGCCGCAGATCCCGTCCCCGCCGCACGTGCCGCCGCAACCCTGGCTGCAGAAGCAGAACTGCTCCTGGTATATCTGCACGCCGCCCAGTTGGACGTAGGCGTGCTCGCCGTCCCAACTGTCGATTTTTATGTAGTCGATGTCGAGGCGGGTGTGGGTGTGCGGCACGCCCAGCAGGCCGTACGTCTTGTAGTTGGTTCCCCCCGCAATGGTGCAGTATCCGCCGAGGATGTTTCCGTAGTCGCCACATGCAGTGATGGTGTTGGTGCTGGACCACCCGGACGTGGGGCTCTCGAAATCCTCGAGGGCCACCCGGGTCCAGCCGCCGCCGTCGGTCTCCATGTCGCAATACACCTCGAACTCCGGGTTGCCGCCGTCGCCGTCGGGGTCGATGATGTAGTCGCCTGACGGAGAATTCGGCAGGATGTCGAGGATCGCCGCGCACGAAACCTGAGGCTCAACTTCGCAAGCTGCATCGCACCCGTCGCCACTATCCGTATTCCCGTCGTCGCACTCTTCCGGAGGCTCCACCTCGCCGTTGCCGCAGCAAGGGGCGATGGGGGCGTTGACGCAGCCGGTGTCCGGCTCGCAGGAGTCGGTGGTGCAGGCGTTCTGGTCGTCGCAATCTACAGGGTCTGTGCCCGCACACTCACCGTCGACACAGACGTCGGTTTCGGTGCACGCATCATCGTCGTCGCACGGCCCTTCCAAAGCTGTGTGCAAGCACCCTTCCACAGGGTCACAGCTATCTTCGGTGCACTCGCTGCCGTCGTTGCAGTTCAGTTCGCCGCTGCCGGCACACTCCCCCTCGGCACACACGTCCGCCAGCGTGCACGCATTCCCGTCATCGCAGGGTAGGGTGTTGGTGGGAAAAATGCAGCCAGTGAGAGGGTTGCAGGAGTCGTCGGTGCACAGGTTGCCGTCGTCGCAGTCGGTGAGGGACAGTCCCAGGCAGATGCCGTTGGTGCAGGTGTCGTCGTCCGTGCACTGGTTGCCGTCATCACAAAACGATTCGTTGGGTTCGTAAGTGCAGCCCTGTCCCGGATCGCAGCCGTCGTTGGTGCACACATTGCCGTCGTTGCACGGCATGGCGTCGCCGGGTTGGCAGGCGCCGTCTACACAAGTGTCCGCCAGGGTGCAGATGTTCCCGTCGTTGCAAGGAACCGTGTTCACCTCGTACAGGCAGCCCGCAATCGAGTCGCAGGAGTCGTCGGTACACAAATTATCATCGTCGCAGTCCAGCATCCCGGTGGCCTTGCAGTCGCCGCCCTGGCAATGGTCTCCGGAAGTGCAGGCGTTGCCGTCGTCGCAATCCGCTTCGTTGGGCTCGTGGGTGCATAGCCCACCGTCGCACCCGTCATCGGTGCACACGTTGCCGTCGTCGCAGTCCGGAGCCGGGCCGGCCACGCACGCCCCTTCCTGGCACCAGTCGTTCAACGTGCAGGCATCGCCGTCGCTGCACGGCACATCTGAGTTTTCGTGAGCGCAACCTCCTTCGGCCAGGCAGATGTCTTTGGTGCATACGTTGCCGTCGTCACATTCCAGAGAGCCGGCGCCGATGCACGCTCCATCAACGCACGTATCGCCGGTGGTGCAGGTGTTGTTGTCATCGCACAGTAACTCGTTGTTGGTGTTGGTGCATCCCAAGTCCGGGTCGCAAGCGTCGTCGGTGCAAACGTTGCCGTCGTCGCAATTCGCAGGAGTTCTACTCGTGCACAGCCCGTCGATGCAAGTGTCGCCGATAGTGCACGGGTCCAGGTCGTCGCACGCCCCTTCCTTGGCGGCATGATTGCAGCCTCCTTCGGGGAGGCAAGCGTCCTTGGTGCATGGATTGCCGTCGTCGCAGTCCAAGATCGCGGAGCCTGCGCATTGCCCGCCGCCACACTGGTCGAGAAGGGTGCAGCTGTTTCCATCGTCGCACGGATCGGAATTGTCCGCGTGGATACAGCCTATGGCTGGGTCGCAGTTGTCGTCAGTGCAGACATTGCCGTCATCGCATACGAGAGGTTTGCCGGGAAGGCACTCCCCGTCTCCACAGATGTCACCCACAGAACAAACGTCGGCGTCGCTGCATGGAGACTGGTTGGGTTCATGGATGCAGCCGAGGTCGGGTTGGCACGAATCGTCGGTGCACGGATTTCCGTCGTTGCAGTTCACCGGCACGCCCCCGAGACACCCCCCGTCCCCGCATTTTTCCCCGACGGTACAGAGGTCGTTGTCGTCGCACGGGCCGTTGTCGTTGTCAGCGACCAGCGAGCACTCCCCCAGGATGGGGTGGCAGGACGCGGCCAGGCACTCTGCACCTGGTCCTTCGGGTTCGGGGCACACGACAACGCTGTCCGGTACTACCGCACACTGCTGCGGGAACGAAGCGAGGTCGCAATGCAAGGTGCCGTTGCACACGTCCCCGTCTTCCAGCGGCACGCAGTCGAGGTCCACCTGGCAGTCGCACGGCACCGCAAAGCCGGAGCAGGCGCCGTTGGTGCAGGAGTCGTCAACCGTACACGGGTCGTCGTCGTTGCAGTCGGCGGCAATATATGAGTACATACAGCCGCCCGCCGGGTCGCATGTGTCCCCGGTGCATGGGTTGTCGTCATTGCAGTCGATGGAAGTGCCGATACATTCGCCCTCCTCGCAGTGGTCTGCCAGGGTGCACACGTCTTCGTCGTCACAACCGGTTCCGGTGAGGTTGTCGTGGACGCACCCTTCTTCAGGGAGGCACTCATCGCTGGTGCAGTGGTTGCCGTCGTCACACGAAATATCGTCAATCTCTCCGCTGCAATCGTCGTCGACACCGTTGCACACTTCCTCTGCCGGCATGGGTGCGTCGCAATCACTCAATCCCGCGTCCGCACACACCCTCAGCCCGAGACATGTGCCCCAGGAATTCTCCACCACGCAGGAGGTGGAGAGGCCCAGGGTCACCGACTTGGCCGAACACGCGCACAGGCCCGCATCCGCCACGCACTGTTTCAGCGCACTCCCTTCCTCAGTAACCGCGTCTATGCATGAGTAGCCGGCGGGGCAGTCAGCCCCTTCGGCACAGTTCCCGCCGCAGAATTTTTCACCCTCGCCGTATTCAACACAAACGTCCTCCACGCCGGTCACAGACTTGCAGTCGTCGCTGGTGTGGCAAGGGCGGCAAAGGTGGGTGAAACTGGATACGCAGGCGAACACCAGGTCCGGCTCGAACCCGGCCATCTGGGCGCACTCCCAACCTGCGGGGCATTCCTCCACGCAAAGCTGGGTGCAAACCGAATCGCCCATGTGATCGACGCAAATTCCCGACAGGCAATCGTTCCCGTCGTCGCACGGCTCCAGGAAACACCCCGAACCCGGCTCGCACTCGGACATAACCTCCACCTCTTCAACTTCGGTGAGCGCCCAGTCCGTAATCTCCGGCGCCGGGGTTTCCACGCCTACATCCGGCGGTCCCGGCTCGTCGGCGACCTCCTTGATTTCCTCCTGCTCCGCCAACTCCAACGCAGGGCCAACTGTCCCGGTTCCGCCACCGCAAGCAACTATCAACAATGCCAGCAGTCCGCCGGCGAGAATCCTGTCCATGCCCAATGCCTCCGTCTCCAGTCGATCGAGTATCGTCCGAACTACAAGTGAACCAGCACAGGCTGCCGAAGTCAATCAAAAGTCAGGCTACCAGCCGGTGGATGGCCAATAGCGCCAAAACCGAGGAGATGATGGCCCCGGCAGCCAACAGCCTCACAACAAGTTCACGGTACAGTTCCTTCATGCCCTGACTAATCGTAGTATCATTTCCGCTCATTGTATTTCTCCTTGCCGTTTTCAAATGCACAGCCATACAAGGAGCAAACCGCGTGCCAACGGTTTTCTAGAGAAACTGGCCAGTTTTGGACCCGTCTATGTTGTGATTTGTAGTATCAGGCTGCTCAGGGTAGAAAATGGTCCCAGCCGCTCGGCATGGGCCGCAGGTGCTTGTTGGAATCGACGTAGTGGATCCCTTTTGCGGCATCCACGATTCCACCAATGACGGTGAAGTCCCGCACATCTTGTCTCAGCTCTCGCACCCCGGCAGGAGGAAGGGTGAACAACAGTTCGAAGTCTTCACCCCCCGACAGCGCGCACGCCACACCTGTGGTGCCCGCCTTTGCGGCCGCGGCTGCGGTCTCCGGAAGGATGGGCAGTTTTCGGGCATCTACTACCGCTCCCACTCCACTTCGCTCGCAGATGCGCCTGACCTCAGGCGCTACTCCGTCGCTGACGTCGATCATGCTGTTGGCGCGGCTGGCGATGGTCGGCCCCAGGTCGTAACGGCACCGAGGCTCGAGGTGCCGCTGCAGCACCGGCCCCTCAGGTTTCTGCCCGGTTAGAAAGACCTTCAGACCTGCGGCCGCGGCGCCGACGTCGCCGGTGACGCAAATGGCGTCCCCGACTTTCGCACCGGAGCGAAAGACCGGCTTGTCCGCACGCCCCGTGAGCGTGGCGCCCAGCATGACGCAGGGCCCCCCGGTGGTATCGCCTCCGATGAGCGTGATGCCATACCGGTCGCACCCCTCACGAATCGCTCGATAGACCTCCCTCACCCATTCAACGTCGATGTCTCCCGGCAGCACAAGATTCAGCAGCAGCAACTCCGGGTCCGCACCCATGGCCACCACGTCGCTGACGTTTACCTCCAGCGTCTTCGACCCCACCTGGTAAGGGGAATGGTGGTCAAGAGTGAAGTGGTGATTCTCCACCAGCACGTCTGTTGTCACGACCTCGAAGTACCCTTCCCGCTCGATTACCGCCGCGTCGTCGCCCACCGTGAGAGCCACGTTGTGACGGTTCTTGAACGAAGCCGTCAGATCGTCGATCAACTTGAACTCTCCCCCGAACTGCCTGATCTTCATGAGACCTCCTTTACGCCTGCGAAAACGCTAGCCGAAACCCCTGCCGCCTGCAAGCTGTTTGTCGTTTGGCTTCGCCTGACAGCCCGGTCCTGATATACTGTGGGTCCTGACAACGCGTTTCGGGGGATGATAAATGCGTAGATTGATCGTTGGATTGGGTCTCGTTGGTTTGCTTGCCTGTGGCAATTCGGGAGGGGCGGTGAACCTGTTTCCGGAGACCACCGCCGATACCGCGGGCGACGCAGAGGTCGCGCCGGAGGAGATCGCCGTAACTCCGGATGTGCCCGTCGAGAAGGACCTGTTTGAACTGTATTTTGATGCGGGTTCGGACACCTTTTTCACCGAGTGTGATCCCGGCGAAGGGTGCTTCCTCGACAAGTGCCAGGAGAACGGCGACTGCCAGTCGAAGTGGTGCGTGGAGCATATGGGCGACGCGGTTTGCACCATGACCTGCCACGAAGAATGCCCCCCGGGCTGGTCGTGCAAGCAGGTGGCTGCTTCCGACCCCGACGTGGTCTACATCTGTGTTTCGGACCACGCCAACCTGTGCAAGCCGTGTTCCAGCAGCGACAACTGCAAGGGCACGGCAGGTGCCGAAGACGTGTGCGTGCAGTACGGGGAGGGGGGAAGCTTCTGTGGCGGTGCCTGTGACGACGCACCCGGGGGAGGTGAAAAATGCCCGTGGGGATTCACCTGCCAGACTGCTACAACCGTGGACGGCGTGGAACTCACCCAGTGCGTCAATGACGCCGGAGTCTGTCCCTGCACCGAAAGGTCTGTGCAACTCGGGCTCAACACCCCTTGCGCCGTGGAAAATGAATGGGGAATGTGCGCAGGAAAGAGAGTGTGCACCGAGGACGGCCTGTCCCCGTGTGACGCGCCGGCGCCGGCAGTGGAAATGTGCAACGGCGAAGACGACAACTGTGACGGTGATGTAGACGAGCCGGTCGAGGTGGAAGGCCAGTACACCGGGGTGTGCAACGACGATAACGATTGCACGGAAGACCTGTGCAACGGTGAGGAAGGCTGCGACCATGTCGGGTTGGACGGCACCGAGTGTGTCGACGGCAATCCGTGTACGGTGGCCGACCACTGCGAGCAGGGAGTATGCGTAGGCTCGCCGGTGGTTTGTGACGACAGCAATCCATGTACCGATGATTCATGCGATGAGGCCGGAGGATGCCATTTTACCGATAACACAATGGCCTGCGACGACGGAGATGTGTGCACCCTCGGGGACGAATGCGAGTCCGGTGACTGCGTGGGAATTCCTACCTCCTGCGACTGCCTCACCGATGAAGATTGCGCCGGCCTTGAAGACGGCAATGCCTGCAACGGGACCCTCTACTGCGACCTCGACGACCTTCCTTTTAAGTGCAAGGTGGACATCGATTCCGTCATCGCCTGTTCCCCGCCGGAAGGTTTGGACGCGGTGTGCAAGCAGGCTGCTTGCGAGCCTGAAACCGGGGAGTGCTATTTCGCTCCGGATCACGACGGCTACCTGTGCGAGGACGGGGACAAGTGCACCGCTGGTGACAGTTGCCTGGAAGGGGAGTGCGTGGCTGGCCAGCCGGTGATCTGCAACGACGGCAACTTGTGCACCGACGATGAGTGCGACTCTGACACCGGCTGTCTGCACTTCGCCAATTCTGATCCGTGCACCGATGGCGATGCATGTACCGTGGACGACCTGTGCATTCAGGGGGAATGCGTGGGCGGGCCACCCCTGGCGTGCGACGACGGAAACCCGTGCACCGACGACCTTTGTGACCCAGCCGCCGGTTGCAGCAACAAGCCCCATTCAGGCGCGTGCGATGACGGTAACGAGTGTACCCTTGGAGACTACTGTGCCGACGGCTGGTGCGTGTTCGACGCGGTAGCGGTCTGCGACGACGGCAACGGGTGCACCGACGACGTCTGCGACCCGCTGCAGGGCTGTGTCAGCAGTTTCAACGACGACCCTTGCGATGATGGCAATATGTGCACTCTCGGCGACCACTGCTCTCAGGGGCTCTGCGTGAACGAGGACGTGGCGCAATGTAACGATTCAAATCCCTGTACCGACGACTCGTGCCATCCCGATTCGGGTTGTGCAAACGTGGCCAACGCTGGGCCCTGCGATGATGGCAATGAATGCACCCTTGGAGACCACTGCGAAGGAGGCTGGTGCGTAATCGACGGTGTGGCCGAGTGCGACGACGGAAACGGGTGCACCGACGATGTATGCGACCCGGCCCAGGGGTGCCAGTACACTGTGAACGAAGCGCCGTGCGATGACGGGGACATGTGCACCACCGGCGACCACTGCCACCTGGGCGGCTGTATTTCCGCGGATGCGATGTTGTGCAATGATTCCAATTCGTGCACCGACGATTCATGCGATCCTGACGCAGGCTGCGAGTTCGTGCCCAACACTCTCCCCTGTGATGATGGCAGTGAGTGTACTACCGGCGACACCTGCACCAACGGCTCCTGTGTACCCGGAGAATGGGAGGATTGTGACGACGGTAATCCCTGCACCGATGATTCGTGCAGCACCGAATTGGGATGCATTCACTCCCACAATCAGGCGTTCTGTAACGATGGTGACCCCTGCACCCTGGGTGACATGTGCGACCAGGGAGTGTGCCTGGGCGGAGATGCTGCCAACTGCAACGACGGCAATGCTTGCACCGACGACTCCTGCGTGCCCGGCGTCGGGTGTGTGCATCTCAACAACCTGGCGCTGTGCGAAGACGGGAACGCATGCACCAACGGTGAGATTTGCCAGGACGGCGTGTGCGGCGGCGGCAACCCCGTGGCCTGTAGCGACGGCAACGTCTGCACCGACGACTCGTGCGACCCCGACGCCGGGTGTGTGTACACGCCCAACCAGGAGGCGTGCAGCGACGGTGACGTATGCACCCAGGATGACCATTGCGATGGCGGCGAGTGCGTGGCCAGCGACCCCCTCGATTGCGACGATCAGAATCCCTGCACCGACGATGCGTGTAGCGCCGATGCCGGCTGCATTCATGGGTTCAACTCAAACCTGTGTAATGACGAGGACGCATGCACCACCGTTGACCAGTGTGACGCTGGCGAATGTGTCGGCACCGTCCCCTTGGTGTGCCAGGACGACGAGAAGTGCACCGAGGATAGTTGTGACCCGGATTCCGGCTGCGTCTTCGACCCCATTGTCCCGTGTTGCGGGAACAACGTAACCGAGCCGCCTGAAGAGTGCGACGACGGTAACGACAACAACAACGATGCCTGTCCCAACAGTTGTTCCTTCAGTTGCTGCAGCGGCACCGCCGAGTTTGAGTATGAAGTCACCCCTGGCGTTTGGGCCTGCGTCAACAACGGCATCGTCAACACTTATGCCGAGAACAACGCCCTTTGCAAGGCCGGGTGCACCCCTGCTACCAACAAGCTGGTCCAGGGCCTTCAGATGCCCACACTCCCGCAGCACCAGGTGTTCCGCGACTGGTACAACGGCGTGGTGCCCAACAACGGCAACTACATTCGCACCGGGCAGAAACGTCGAGGCGGCTGCCAACCCGAGGAGCACGGCGACCTGTACGTGCCCAATCCGGACTGGGGCTACCACATTGAGTCCGGATGGCAGGACCTGTGGCTCGGGGGGCCGTCGTGCAACAAAGGCACCGGCTCCGCCAACAACATGTCCCACGCCCTCGCCGGCGTAATCTGCGTCCCCGGTGAGTACGAATTGCCGCAGCCGTAGTAACCGACATTGTCCCATTCCCAACCCCTGTGGGGTTAGTAGGTTGGCCGGGCACAAAAAGGGAGGGGGCCTCAACATGTCATCGCAACTCATAGGGACATTGGCGGCACTGCTGCTCTTCGCAGCCGCCTGCGGGGTCGGCCGCACCGGACTTCCGGCCACGCCCGGAGAACCATCCGCCTGGCCCTCTGGCGACGACTGGAGGGCAGGGGACGGGGGGCTGTTTTTTGATGCCCTGCCGCTCGTCCCTGACACCCAACCTGCCCCGGACCTCGAGGAGGAAGAAGCCGTGGCCGTGCCGGAGCCGCCCGATGACGGCTTTGCGGTCACTCAGATCAAATTCGAGGATATCCACCTGGCCCAGGGCAATCCTCGTAAGATCAATCCCAACACCCCGCAACTCACCGAGCCCGACAACCTAGTCCGACTTTCGGTGGAGATGCTTGACGGCGAGGCTGAGACCCTCGATTTCTCCTGGGCCACCGACCACGGCCAGTTCCTCGACGAAAGCGCTACGGAGGTGCGTTTCCTCGCGTCCGAGGAGGGCATGGCGAACATTGCCTGCGAATTCACGAATCTCGCTACCGGCGAAACAGGCAGCAGGCAGATCGCCATCAACGTTCAGAAGGCGCACCAGTCTGAGGTACGGCTGAAAGGGGACTACGCCGTTTGGTCCCACATTCCCAACATGATCGGAGCGGTGCATCTGCCCAGCCGGAAGCTGATCAACGTGGGACAAGGGGGCCTCACCAGCTTCGACGGCCAGAGAGTCACCTCCAAGGCGATTCCGCTGGGCGCTCACGCCATCGACATTTTCGACTTGGAGAATCCGGATGCCGTCGTTTCCATCTCGACGCCAACCATGAAGCAGGCCTGGGACCACAGGTTCATACACATCGATGGAAATCGCCTTTATTGGGGCAACGCCAACACTCAGTACACTGCGTACAAGCTCTACACCATGGACCTAGCCGACCAGGTTGAGAAGTTCGTGTTCGGGGCCGACCTGGTACTCACCACCG
>CAZVFX010000108.1:0-24111 GCA_964626565.1 uncultured Myxococcales bacterium | reverse complement strand
GCGATGGCCAGTGCAAGAACGGGGAGGGGTGCAACTCGTGCCCCCAGGATTGCGGTCCGTGCTGCCCCAACGGCAAGTGCGGCGCCAACGAGTCTTGCGGTTCATGCCCAGAGGATTGCGGCCCGTGCTGCCCTAACGGCAAGTGCGGCGCCAACGAATCGTGTGGTTCATGCCCCCAGGATTGCGGCCCATGCTGCCCCAACGGCAAGTGCAGCGCCAGCGAGACGTGCAGTTCCTGCCCTGAAGACTGCGGGGCCTGCAACCAGGCGCCAAAAGGCGCTCTGGAAACCGTGACCTGCGCGGAGATCTCGGGTTGGGCCAAGGACCCGGACAAGGACGGACCGATCAAAGTCAGGATAATTGCGGACCAGGAAACGGTGGCGACCATCAAGGCCAAGGGGCAGCACCCCTCTCATCCCGGCCACGGGTTCTCCTACCAACCGGGTCCGGAATTGAAGGACGGCCAGGTCTACAGCATCAAGGTAGAGGCGTTGGACGACCAGGGAGAGTTGGATACGCCGGTGCAGGGGTCAGGCAAGGCCCTGCGATGCCGCAACGAAACGGTGCAGTCCGGCATCTGGACGTTCCAACACGTTGACTCCGCCGGACTCGAGATCTCGCCAGTCGCAGGAAGCGACCCCCGGTCAACCTCCCTCCTGTTGTCTCACCCCGGCGGGCTGCCTTATCCCAACTCCGGTTCGGTGATTGCCCAGGCCCAGCTCAGCTTTACTCAGTTCGACCGTCTGGAGGCGGCAATTTGCGGCGGCCTCGAGAGCGCCCTTTACAGCACAACCGTCGCCGGGGGGCCGGAGGAATCGGTTTTTCCCGGCGAGGTTTCCCATTCCTGCTTGCCCCTGGAACTGCCCGGCCCCGGGGATTCCGTCTCCGCCCTGCTTCAAGCCCTCAAAATGGTGAAAGACCCGCCCTCCCGTCAGTTCGAGCTGGCCGACCTGGGAGCCTGGGCGAACGGGTGGCGCTTCGACTACTCTTTCGACGCCGACGGTGCGATCTGGGGCAGCCACGAGCCTGACCGTTTCACCTTCAAGAGCCGGGAACAGGCGGATGGATGTCAGGGCGTACTTTCCGCTTCCCGGACTTTTGCTGCTCCTTTTGGCGGAGTCAAGTTCGAGGTTGAGCGGGAAGGTCAGGGGCCGTTGCTCCAGGTTTCAACCGACTCTGCGGGCCAGGGCGATCCGGCCCACTGTCCGGGGACCGGTGCCTGCGTACTGGACGAGCTCTCCGGCCAGACCCTCACCCTCGGCGCCGACTGTGCCGTGGGCGGGGCGGAAGGGAACTGGCTGCTGGATATCAGCCGGGTTCGGGTGTTCAAGAGCGGCGAGCAACTGGCTCCGCCCTGGGTTCTCACAGCGGCCCGGGCTTGGGGATTAGACGCGATGCTGCCCGCAGAACCTGCTGCCGGGCTCTCCATCGTGCTGGCGCCGGGCGGAACGGACTACATTCCCACCGGCGGGCTACTGGCGGAGTTCCTGGTTCCGGAGCCGCCCATGGACGCGGTGCGTGGCACCCTCATCTATTCCTTTCCCGGCGTGTGCTACCACGGTCTCGTGACGTTGGACGGCGTACCGGTGCGCGTGCTCGCGGTAGGGGCGGGCGACGAACAGCTTGAAATAGACGCCAAGGGCCACACTCTGGGTGTCGCTCTTCTGGCTGACGATGATTGCACTGAAGAAAGTCCGCCCGGGTTTATTGAACTGGCGGGAGTCAGCTATCGGCGAAACGGTTGGTGGACCACGCCGACCTCCGGCTTTGCAGGCATCCGGGACGAACGCCCTTCCGGCTGCGGCGTCGGCTTCAGCAACCTGCGTTGGTGGGGGATGGAAGGGAAGGAGGCGTTCGGAAGGCTGCTTGTCCATCGCATGTTGGAAGGCGAGGCGGTAGGCATCAGGTATCGCCTCGCCCACACCTTCCCCGCACCGCTGTTTTCATTGCGGTTGCTTCTTGACGGCAAGCTGGCCCGGGAGCATTTCCTGTCGAGTCCTGCAGACGAGGAAGTCGAGGTGCACAGGTCCGGGTTCACCGAAGTCGGGTTTGCCTTCTCGGTGGACCAGCGCGATGTGTATCCCTTCCGGTGGGGGCTGCAATTGGAGGGCATTGAAGTGCAAGGTGCGGACGGACTCTGGCACTCTATCTGCGACCTGCCGGCCGTCACGCCGGCCATCCCGGGACCCGAAATAGTAGAGCAGCCGGGCGATATCATCGAGCCGGGTGGCTCGGGCGCGGACCGCTCGGGCGGCTGCTCCTCACAGCCCGCCGGCCACTCCGGCGCAGCCCTGCTCCTAGTCCTCGCTTTCCTGGTCGCCGCAGGCTTGCGGATGAGAAGTTGTGCCCGCGCCCCGAAGGCCCGGCGCTAACGGTTGGGGTACCGACTTTTTGCTTTTCTCCCCATGAGTATTACCGTATGTATAGGACCATGAAGGTGATTAACATGATCAGGTTAAGCCTGTTTGTTTCTTTTTTTGGGGTGCTTCTCGCCCTCTCCCCAGCCCTGGCGGCGCCCGAAGACTTCGTCGACACCGACGGCGACAGTCTGGACGACAACTGGGAGCTCTCGTACTTCTTCTCGCTGGCCGAGGAGGATGGCAGCGGCGATCCCGACGGCGACGGCCTGACCAACCTGGAAGAGCAGGATCTCGAAACCGATCCCACCAAGGAAGATACCGACGGCGACGGGCTTGAGGACAAGGCCGAGGTGGACAGTGCCTACGAACTGGACCCCACCCTCATGGATACGGATGGAGATTTCCTGGGTGACGGAGAAGAGGTAAACGTCCACGGCACCGACCCGACCAACCACGACAGCGACGCGGACGGCCTGTCGGACTACATCGAAATCGTCAAAGGCTTTTCCCCAACCATCGGGGACAGCGATGGCGGGGGAGTCTGGGATGGGGAAGAGGTGCTGGTGGATAAGACCAACCCTCTTGATGAAGCCGACGATCTCATGGATTCGGATAACGACGGGCTCACCAACTGGTGCGAGAACCAGTTGGGCACCAATCCTTTTGCCGCGGATACCGACGGGGACTGGATAGCCGACGGCCTGGAAGATGCCAATGGCGATTGCGTCTGGGATGAGGGCGGGGGCGAAACCGACCCCATCGGCAGCGACACCGATGGCGACGGCCTCCATGACGGCTGGGAGTTGATGGTCTACGACACCGATCCTTTTGCCGAGGATTCGGACGGTGACGGCCTCACCGACGGCGACGAGCACGCCCTGAAAATGGGGCAGTACGAGTGCTTGAGCCCCGCTGAAGTTGATTCGGACATGGATGGACTCGACGATGCCTCGGAGGTGGGAGGGGATAGCCTGTCCGACCCGTGCGTGCCCGATTCGGACGGGGACGGAGTATACGACGTCTCCGAGGATTTCGACGGCACCGATCCGTCGGATCCGGCAGATGCCCTGGATGACGAAGACGACGACGGGCTTTCCGACAATTTCGAGAACAACGTCACCGGCACCGACCCCTCCGATCCCGATACCGACGGCGACGGCCTGGACGATGCTGAAGAGTCGATTCCGCTCCAGGATGCGTTCATCACCGATGCGCTGGATGCGGACAGCGATGACGACGGTATTCTGGACGGCAATGAGGGCGGCCAGATGGTGGAAGGGAAGCTGAAACTCGGCACTCATCCCCTCAAGTGGGACACTGAGGAAGACGGTCTGTCCGACGGCATGGAGAAGGGTCTCGCCGAGCCTGAACTTTCCGATAAAGACCCGGAAGGGGACGACACCGATCTTGCGGTTTTCGCCGCGGACACCGACCCTTCTACCAAAACCGGGCCTCTCGACCACGACAGCGACGACGACGGCTTGAAAGACGGGGAAGAGGACGCCAACCAGAACGGTTTCAAGGACGCGGATGAAACCGATCCCAATCTGTTCGACACCGACGGCGATGATATCGACGATGGCTGGGAAACCAAATACTCGTCCGGTGACCTTTGCGATTCTGCTGCCCAGGGCCCTCTCGACCCACTCGACCCCGCGGACAAATTGCTGGACAACGATGGGGACGGCCTGTCCAACTTCAAGGAATACAAGCTGGAGAAGTGGGGGCCTTCGGGAGTGGTGAAGAATGACACCAACCCTTGCGATGAAGACAGCGACGACGACGGCTTGCTGGACGGGCAGGAGCACTATGCCAGTTACGGGGCCGGCGGTCCCTTTGGCAAGGGCAGCGATCCCAACGATGAAGATACGGATGGTGACGGCCTCGAAGATGGCGAGGAAGATGCCAACCAGGACGGCGCCTGGTCTCCCCTCCAGGAAACCAACCCTCTCCAGTACGACACCGACGGCGATAATCTGGGCGACGGGCACGAAGGTTCCGTGGGCACCGATCCCACCATTCCTGATACCGATGGTGATGGCCTCAACGACGGCATGGAGCACAATCTCCTGGGCACCGACCCGCTGGATCCGGATACCGATGACGACGGGCTGTGGGATGGCCTGGAAGTCGGCCTGGGAGAAGACCTCTGTCCCGGCTCCAAAACCAACCCCCACAAGGCTGACACCGACGGCGACGGCCTCATGGACGGCGAAGAGGACGCAAGCCTCGACGGCTGTTGGAACAAAAACGAAGGAGAAACCAATCCCCTGGACCCGGACACCGACGGAGACAAACTGGGGGACGGCCTTGAGTCCGGTGTTGCCGGAGACACCGATCCCGAGTCCACTACCGACCCCCTGGCCAAGGACTCCGACGACGACGGGCTGTGGGATAGCCATGAGGACAAGAACAAGAACGGCGCTCAGGATGGCCAGGAAACCGATCCTAACGACAAAGACACCGACGACGGCGGGGTCGCCGACGGCACCGAGGTGCTGGTGGACGGCACCGACCCACTGGACCCGTTGGATGACAACACCGCAGACCCCGACGGCGATACCATCACCAACGCGGAAGAAAAGGAGATCGGCACCGACCCCTACAACGCGGACAGTGACGGGGACACTATTCCGGACAACGTGGAGGTGGGTGAAAATCACCTGAATCCAATCGACACCGACGACGATGGCGTTATTGACGCCATGGATACCGACTCGGATAACGATGGCATTCTCGATAGCATCGAGGCCGGCGACGCCGATCTTGAAACCGCACCTGTGAACTCTGACGACGACGAGTTGCCCGACTATCGTGATCCGGATTCAGACAACGACACCATCCCCGATGCGGTGGAGCATTCCGCGCACGCTGATGCCGACGGCGTCCCTGATACCGATGCCGACGGCGACGGTACTCCCAACTATCTGGACCTGGACTCTGATGATGCCCAGGGCCCCGATGAGCAGGAAGGGGTAGGGGACGATGATGGCGACGGTTATGCCAACTTTGTTGACCCCGTTGACGATGAGCCGGAGAATCTGGATTCCGACGGCGATGGGCTGAAGAATCACGAAGAGGAGCAGTTGGGCACCGACCCCAACAACCCCGACACAGATGGGGACGAACTTAACGACAAGGTGGAGGTGGAAGGGCCGACGCTGCCTCTGGATGCGGATACCGATGATGACGGTCTAGCCGACGGCCTCGACGGCCTCGAGGATGGCGATGGGGACTGGCTTGTTCATGCCCTTGACCCGGACTCTGATGATGACGGCATATTTGATGGAGCCGAGCGAGGAGTGGGTCAACCGCTGGAGGACTTCAGCTACAAATCCACCGCGGGGACGACCTACGAAATCAAGGGCACCGACCTTGCGGCCGGCAACTTCGAGCCCGACCAGGATCCCTCGACTCTCACTGACCACACTCTGGCCGATACCGATGGTGACGGTGCGGACGACGGGGCCGAAGACCCCAACCACAACGGCAAGTTGGATGTCGCTGAGTCCGACCCTTCCGACCCGGAAGATGTACCCGACATCGTGGACGATGATGGCGACGGCCTCACCAACCAGGAAGAGTATCTGCTGGGCATTATCCAGGCGGACGGGGACCTCGACGATGACGGAATTGCCGACGGCGTCGAGCACAACTGGCGGTGCGACACCGACCGGGACGGCCTGCCCAATTTCCTGGATCCGGACAGCGACGACGACGGCCTTGCCGACGGCACCGAAGAGGGCCTGGCGGCACCTTCCGACTCGACCTGGACCGACATCCGATATCGCAATTTCATTGCCGACAGCGACCCGGAGACGACCACTGCGAGTCTGTTGTGGGACTCCGACGGCGACTTGGCCCGGGACGGGGTGGAGGACTGGGACCACGACGGCGGCCTCGATGAAGGCGAGTCCGATCCCAACGACGCTATGGACAACATCGCCCCGGAACTCGACGACACCGACGGCGACGGCCTCCCCGACGTAGAAGAGCCGGCGGTTTTCACCGACCCGGCGGATTACGACAGTGATGACGACGGCCTCGCCGACGGCGATGAACCGACGTTTGCCTATGACACGGATCTTGACGGCTTGAACTCTGCCAACGACCCCGACTCCGATAACGACGGCCTGGCCGACGGCACTGAGGCGGGCGTCGCAGAGCCGATGGTGCAGGGACCGGGCGGAACCGACGCGGACGCGGGCAACTTTGTGGCCGACGCAGATCCGTCGTCTACCACGCCGGTGCTGGTGGATGATGCGGATCGGGGCGGGGTGAAAGACGGCAGTGAGGATGCCAACAAAAACGGTGCGGTGGATGTGGACGAATCGGATCCTCTGTCTCCCGCCGATGACTACACCGTGTGTGTCGACACAGATGACGACGGCCTGTGCAATGCCGAGGAGATTCTGTTCGGCACTACCACCGATGATGCAGACAGCGACGACGACGGCGTGTTGGACGGCGACGAGCACAACTGGGCTTTCGACAGCGACGGCGATGGCGTTCTGAACGTCTTGGATTACGACTCTGATTCGGATCTTCTCGTCGACGGTCTTGAGTTGTGCGTGGCTGACCCGTGGTCCGACACCGACGAGGAAGCAGGCCATTTCGTCTTGGACGCAGACCCTGAAACCTGCACCTTCATGGTGGTCCCGGACAGCGACCATGGCGGCATTGCGGACGGCACCGAAGATATCAACCACGACGGCATGGTGGACGCGGGTGAAACCGACCCCAACGACCCCGCCGATGACGGTGGCGAGACCGACGACGATCCTGACGGGGACACTCTCCCTACCGAGCTTGAACTGGAGATCGGCACCGACCCGTATAACAAGGATAGCGACGGGGACTACATACCCGACAACGTTGAGGTGGGAGACGACCACCAGAATCCTCTCGATACTGATGGCGATGGCGAAATTGATGCCTTGGACCTCGACTCCGACGACGATACCATCGCGGACGAGGACGAGGCGGGGGACGACGACCTCGCCACCCCGCCGGTGGACACCGATGGCGATCAACTCCCTGACTACCGGGACGACGACTCCGATGGCGACTCGATTCTCGACCTCGACGAAGCAGGTGACGACTCCGTAGACAGTGCGCCGGTGGATACCGATGAAGACGGAGATCCCGACTTTGTTGACCTCGACGCGGACGATGACACCATTCCCGATGCAGATGAGGCGGGGGATGAAGACCTGCTGACCATTCCGATAGACAGCGACGAAGACGGCTTGGCCGACTACGTCGATCCCGATTCGGACGACGATACCATCTTGGACGCGGATGAAGCGGGAGACGTTGATCCCGCCACCCCGCCGGTGGACAGTGACGAGGACGGCACCCCCGACTACCTGGACCTCGATTCCGACGATGAAGGGTTGGATGACCAGGATGAGGCCCAGAAATACCAGACTGACCCCACCCTGGCCGATACCGATGGTGGCGGGGCTGACGACCACCTGGAGGTGATGGTTCACGAAACCGACCCGCTGGATCCGGCCGACGATTTCCGCGGCTGGCTTGAGCCGGGGGCGCACATACAGGGTGGCCCCACGTGCGGAACCGCAGGGAATGCCGGCGGTTTGTGGCCGGGCCTCGCCCTGCTGGGCCTGCTGATTTTGACCCTTGGAGTGTTGGCTCGGCGTCGATCAGCCAACCTGGTGGCTCTACTTTTTTTCGTTGTCGCCGCGGCGACGGTCAAACCCGCCGCGGCTGCCGAGGACCCTACCGCGCGGAACACATCCATAGACGGTAACTACTTCCGTCTCGACCCTGACGGCAGCGCATTCTTCTACCTGCTGTCCGACCAGGTCCCGGCTCACATGGAGTATCGGGCCAGCCTGTCGTTCCACTACGTGGATTCCCCCCTTACCGTCGTCAAATCCGGGAAGGTGCTGCGAGAACTCATTGCGTCGCGATGGGAGGCTCAGGCCGCTGCGGTGCTGGGTTTGTGGGGGTTTCTGGAGGTGGGACTCCACGCTCCGTTGGTGCTTTACCAGAGCGCCGAATACCCGGGGCTCAAGCTGGGAAGCGTGGACGCGTTCGGCTTGGGCAATGTCATGGCCTTTGCAAAGGTCCAGATCCTTTCGTCCAGCAAGCCCGGGGGCGCCGGTCTCGCCTTCTATCTGCCCGCATATTTGCCGACGGGCAATTCCAAGGCCTACATGGGCTTCGACGGGTTTGGGACCAGCCCGACCCTTGTCTTCACCAAGCGCACCGGGTCCGTCGTTTACAATCTGAACGCCGGGTACCTGCTGCAACCTGAGACCGCCATATTCAACATCACCGACGACGACAAATACTTTGGCGGAATGGGCCTGGGATACTCGCCCAAAGACGCGCTCATCGAGGTGGGATTGGAGGTCCTGGCGTTTACTCCAGCGGCCGACGCTTTCGCCGATTCCTCCGAACTGCAGGCCGAAGCGGATACCGGTGTCAAGGTGCACATAGGCGACCTGGTCTTCACCGTGGGCGGCGGCACCGGCCTGGCGCCGGGGTTCATGACGCCGGACTACCGGCTGTTCACCAAGGTGGAGTACGCGGCCAGGCCCAATCCCGACCGGGACGGCGACGGCATTCTCAATGAAGTTGACAAGTGCCCCGACCGGGCTGAGGACAAGGACGGCTACAAGGATGAGGACGGCTGCCCCGACCCGGACAACGACAAAGATAAAATCCCGGACAAACGGGACAAGTGCCCGGACGATCCGGAGGATTTCGACAAGTTCGAAGATGAGGACGGTTGCCCCGACCTCGACAACGACAAGGATGGGATCCCGGATGAGCGGGACAAGTGCCCCGACGTGCCGGAAGATATTGACGAATTCGAGGATGCCGACGGCTGCCCCGACCCGGACAACGACAAGGATGGAATCCCCGACGTCGACGACAAATGCCCTAACGAAAGGGAGACGTTCAACGACTTCGAAGATGAAGACGGCTGCCCGGACAAGAAGCTGGCCGAGTTTAAGCCTGAATCGAAGAAGATCGAGATCATGGAGAAGATTCACTTCAGCTTCATGAGTTCGAAGATCAAGGCCGATTCATACCCGCTTCTCAACCAGATAGTGAAGATTCTGAAAGACAATCCGCATGTGTTGAAGATCCAGGTGGAAGGGCACACGGACAAGACCGGAAGCGCTGCCTTCAACATGGGGTTGTCCCGTTCGCGGGCGAAAGCTGTGGTTGATTACCTGATCAAGGAAGGGATCGCAAAGAAGCGGCTCAAAGCTGTGGGCTACGGCCATTCCCGCCGCATTGACTATCGCTCGGGACCGGAAGCCAACTTCAACAACCGCCGCGTCGAGTTCAACATCATCAAGTACGCCGAACCCGAAAAACCGGCGGTACCCTGAGAGCGAGCGAGGGGCCTGCCCTGGCGCCGCCTACCACCTACTCTGCCGGCACCTCCAAAACCAAAGGCGCCGTAGTCTTGGTGTGATCCGTCGGATTGGTTGCCACGATGGAGATGAGGTCTCCGGCCTCGGCCTCCAGAGTCGCACTGAACTCCCCGATGTTGCTGGCCTGAACTATTGCCTTGTCCAGCGAGTTGAGGTTTGCCAGTGCCACGGTGGACAAGGGCGTGACACTCAGTGCGGTCCCGGTTACCGTCACCGTGCCATCCTGGGCCACGAGGGAAATGGTAATTGCCGATTGGTTAAAATCGCCGGCGCCGGCGTACCCTTCGTCGGGCGGCGGCGTTCCGGAAGGCTCTTCAGCTTCTGCTGCGCCGTTGTAAACCCACACAGACTTGCCGTCATCGTCGGTGTCCAACGCCATGGGCACGGCCAGGTCTACCGTCACTTCCTCGTCCGTCTCTGACGAGATGAATTTCAGGGTCACTTCGGCCCCCACCACGCCGGTGAGAAGCACCACAAACGAGCCGTCCTCGTCCAGGGAATAGGAGTCATCACCTGCTGCCGCCCCATCCGCCTCGGCTTCTATTCCATCCGCGCCGGCGGCCGAGCCGGCTTCACCGAACACCAGCACCGTGTCTCCGTCACCCGGGGCGCTGACGAACATCAACTCTTCGTCAACATCGAAGTCGGCATCGCCTCCGGTACCCTGGTGTATGCCGATGTCATCCCCGGTCATTACTTCAGGTCCGCCGGCCTTTTCCGGAGCCGGCTGCGGATTGGATTCGAAACATGAAGCTGCCAGGGCCACAGAAGCCGCCAGCAGAATAGTGGTGTACAGTATTCTCATTGCCCCCTCCACATCAACCCGCGGCACAAGTGCAACCTGCGTGCCACATAGGGCGTTGGCCTCGCTTCTCGTCGCCAGAGTTAGCGCGTCGATAGCCTGTAGCATACGGCTTCGACCCTTCCATTGCAAGCTGGTGCGGGATCATATTCCACACAACCGTAACGATCATGCACGCCCCGCGCCCCCCCGCGAGAATTTGGACTGTCAATTAACCCTATGCTAGCATGCTGAATAAGTATTTTTGGATGTTGACTCTACTGATGGCTGATAGCTGATAGCTGAACGCCGATAGCTGATACTCATGGAACGCGACGCAATATTCGGGCTGCTGGCCGTGCAACTGGGATTCGCCACTGCGGCGCAAATCATGGAAAGCTCGCCCCGTGACAAGGACGAGCAGCGCACCCTCCCTGAGCGATTGCAGGCCAAAGGGATGCTCACCCCGGACCGTCGACAGATGCTCGAGAAAGTGGTGGACGAGGCGCTGGCTGCCCACGGCGGAGATTCCAGGGGAGCGCTGGATACTCTGGGCGGCGGGGAGGCGATATACGCCATTTTCGGCGGGCTTCCCAACGGTCTGGCAGCTACCGCGCCGACCTTGCCTGCCTCACTCGAGGGTCCGAGCACCACCCTGGTTGATCTGGACGCGGTGACCGGCGAAGCCAAGGGCCGCTATGTGTTTCGAGGCGGCCGCGAAACTGCCGAAATCGGAAGGGGCGGCATCGGGCGGGTGCTGGTGGCTCATGATGGCCACTTAGGAAGGGAAATTGCGGTCAAGGAGTTGTTGAATCCCGGCGGTGGGGTCTCCGAACTTGCATCGGACCTCGACCCAACTACCGCCACCACCGCGCAGGTGGCCAGGTTCCTTAGAGAGGCCAGGGTCACCGGACAGTTGGAGCACCCCAACATCGTGCCCGTCTACGAGGTTGGGTCGCGCAAAGACGGCACCCTCTACTACACCATGAAGCTGGTGCGGGGAAAGACCTTCGACGAGGCTCTGGAGGATTGCGATTCGCTCAAAGACCGCCTGCGCCTGCTTCCCCACTACGTCGACTTGTGCCAGGCCCTTGCATACGCACACTCGAGAGGCGTCATCCACCGGGACATTAAGCCCCACAACGTTATGGTTGGGGAGTTCGGCGAGACGGTGGTGCTGGATTGGGGATTGGCCAAGGTCAAAGGCAAGGCCGACATCCGCGGGGAGGAACTGGAGCACGAAATCGAGCTGTTCAGGGACGCTGCCGCGGGCAAGACCATGTACGGCACAGCAGTGGGCACTCCGGCGTACATGAGCCCGGAGCAGGCCGAAGGCCGCATCGACGAGATCAATGAGCAGTCCGACGTCTGGTCGTTGGGCACCGTACTCTTCGAGATTCTCACCGGCCGTCCGCCGTTTCCCGGCGAGCATCCATACGAAGTGTTGGACAAGGTCATGAACGCCGAAGTGGAGCGGCCCGAAACGCTTGACGAGGCGATCCCCGCGGACCTCTCTTCGGTGTGCCTCAAGGCGTTGACCCGTGACACGTCGAAGAGGTACCGCAGTGCGCTGGAGCTGGCCGATGAGATTGAGGCCTACCAGGCGGGAAGGCGGGTAGGCGCCTACGAGTACAGTTCCATGGAACTGTTGAAACGGTTGTTGTTGCAGAACAAGGCCACCTCCGCGGTAGTCGCGCTGCTGGTGGTTTGTCTGGTGGTGGGTGCGGGCGTGATCTTCTCCGCCTATCGCACCGCGGAAACCAACCGCGTAAAAGCCGAGCACGAAAGGCAGAACGCAGAGACCTCCCGCGCCAATGAAGAGGAGGCCAGGATCCTGGCCGAGAAAAAGGAGCGGCAAGCGCACCTGAACCTATCCATTGCCTACCAGGAAGAGGCGGGACGTCTTCTCGAGGAAAAGGACTTCATGGGCGCCGGCATTTTCGCGGCCGCGGCTCTGGTCAATAACCCGCACAACACCTTGAGCCCCTATCGTTATCCCGACGACGAACAACACGAAACCGACGAGTCGCTGCTGCAACTGGCGACCTTGCACTCTCAGATGTTCGCGGCCGCGGTGAACCGTAACGTTTCCCTCAAGGGAGTTGTTCCCGGTGCCGGCGAACTGGTGATGGATTTGGTCTGGCACCCTGACGGGACCCTCCTGGCTACTGCCGGATTCGACGGCAAAGTTGGTTTGGTGAGCGCCAATGAACGTCGCGTGGTTGACCGGCTCACCGGCCACGATGGGCGGGTGACTTCGGTCGCGTTTTCCCCCGGCGACGGGAAGCACCTGGCTTTCGCGGGTAAGGACGGGACGTTGCGGTTGTGGGACGTTAGAAGCCGCAAGCCTGCCATGGAGCCCATTTCTCACGGCGCCATGCTCAGATCCATCGCGTTTTCTCCGGACGGCGCCTTTGTCGCGGCCGGAGCGGAGGACGGCAAGGTGATGGTCTGGGGTGTTCCCGGAAGGAAAATGGTCGCCGCCTTGGAAGGGCACCAGGGACCACTGCGTAGAGTAGCCTTTTCTCCTGACGGACGGCTGGTCGCGTCGGCCGGAGAGGACAAAACTGTGAGGTTGTGGAAAGTCGACGGGTGGCAGCCGCAGGCGGTTCTTGAAGGGCACGAGGAGATCGTCTTTGCCGCAGCTTTTTCCCACGACTCATCGCTGCTGGCGTCGGGTAGCTTCGACGGTACGGTGAGGCTCTGGGATGTGGCGGGCGGCAAGCTCCTCGCCACTCTGGAGGGCCACCGCGGACACGTCATTTCGGTGTCGTTTTCACCCGATGGCCGCCTTCTCGCCTCGGGTGGTCACGACCGCAGGATCGTTCTGTGGAGCGTGCCCGAGCGTCGCCTTGTGACCTCGTTTGTTGCTCACGACTCCTGGGTTCGGGCCGTGCGTTTCTCGCCGGTGGGCGGGGTGCTCGCTTCGGGCGGCGCGGACGGGCATGTGCGGCTGTGGGATCTTCACGAAGGCAAGGTGGTGGACGCGATGCCGGGCCATGATGCATCGATCTTCAGGATCGCGTTTTCCCCTGATGGGCGACTGCTCGCGTCCGCGAGTCTGGACGCCTCCATCCGGCTGTGGGACACGGTGGCCCGGGAAACAGTGGCCGAGTTCGCAGGCCACGAGCGTTTTGTCTGGGGCATGGATTTCTCCCCCGACGGCACCCTTCTGGCCTCGGCCGGCACTGATGGCAAGGTCAGACTGTGGAGCGTCACCGGCCGCAAGAGCGTGGGCGTGCTTGACGCGGATAAAGAGTGGATCGGCGGGGTGGCGTTTTCCCCGGACGGTGCGTTCCTCGTTTCCGGCGGCAGCCGGGATGTGACGCTGTGGAACGTCGCGGAGAAACGAGAAGTACGGCGCTTTGGCGCGGGGCTGAGAAGGGCCTACTCGGTTGCGTTCTCGCCTGACGGCGCCCTGGTGGCCACCGGTGATGAAGGGCACGTCGTGAAGTTGTGGAGCATCCAGGACGGCAGCGCGGTTCATGAACTTGTGGGCCACGAGGCGCTGGTCTCCGGGCTCTCCTTTACCGGGGACGGAAAAAAGCTGGCCACCTCCAGCAAAGACGGCACCATCAAGGTGTGGGATGTGCAGGAAGGCACGCTCCTGAAAACACTCACCGGCCATACCGAATGGGTCAATCTGGCCGAGTTCTCACCCGATGGCACCCTGATTCTCTCCGGAGGAGACGACAACTCGGTGCGCATCTGGGATGCGGCAACCGGCAGGGTCCTTTACGTTCGTGAGCTTTCGGGGGAGGTAACCGGCGTGGGTTTTGCCCCCAACGGCCGCCGCTTCGCGGTGGCGGAAGGATCGGAAGTACACGTGCTGCCCGTACTCTTCGATTCCTGGGTGAAGGATCCTGCTCGCATGCAGGAAAAAGCCCAGCAGGATGCGGGCATGAGTCTCTACGGCTTCACCCTGAGGGGGATAGTGCCGTAGAGGCAATTACCAATTTTCAATGAAAGTATTCGAGAGCTGAGACAATTCCGCTTGTCTCAGAACGGTACATCCGGTCCGCATTGGCCGTCGTTGTCGACGGACATGCCCGCGGCTGCGGCGACGCAGAAATTGGAATAGGTTTTGCCGTTGCAGCCGCAGACGGGGTCGTAGACGGCCGGGCACATTTCCGGCATCTGGGAACACACCCCCGGGGGCTGGCATTTCTCCAGGGCGCAGAACTGCTTGGCCGGGCAATCTTCGTTGCCGTCGCACCCGCCCGGGTCGGGAGGCGGGCATTGGCCCGGGTAGTCGACGCTCTTGCCTGCCTTGGCCGCGAAGCAGTCGTTACTATAGGTCTTTCCGTCACAGCCGCACACGGGCAGCAGGATCTCGGGGCATTCTTCGGGGATCGGTTCGCATTCTCCCCAGTCATCGTCGCACTTACCGAACAGGCAGTAGTGGCCTTCCTGGCAATCGGGGTTGGTCTGGCAGGGGGCCGGGGGGCACTGGTCGCAATCGTCGGGGCACGAGTCGCAGGTTTCGTCACCGTTGCACTCCCCGTCCCCGCACGCGGGGCAGGTGTCGGGCCCGCCGGTGCATTCACCGTTAACGCAGCCGTCAGGCCAGGTGCACTCGTCACCGTCGTCGCACCCGGTGCCGTCGGGTGCGATGGCCAGGTTGCACTGGCAGTTCTCGGCGTCGCAGACGACTACCAGGCACGGCCCGGCCTGTTGCACCGGGCAGTCTTCGTCCACTGTGCACTGGCAGGGGCCGGTGTCTTCCTCCGCAACCTCCTCCACCACCTCTTCCATCTCCTCGATTTCCTGCGGTTCGAACGCGTCCGTTTCTTCTCCCGCGTCTTTAACCTCAGCGTCGGGTAGTGGCTGTGCCGGCAGTTCCGCCTCGACGATATCCTCCACCGCCTCCGGCGCCAACTCTTCGACGTCAGACTCGTCTGCCGCTTCGGCTACCACCTCTTTAAAGGGGAGGTCGAGATAGTTCGTCTCGATGGTTGTCTTGCCGCAGCCCGCGGCGAGAAGGAACAGGAGCCAGATTCGGATCGGCATGGCAGGCCTCATACGTTTTGCGGCCTTAGTATAGCGAAGCTGGTGCTGTTACCCAAGCGGGCTTCGCATTATGTTCTGACATCCAAATCCGAACACAGCTCCGACAAGGGCCAAAGCCGGTAGCAAAGGCCTTCAGGCCTGGATCCCGATTATCCAATTCCGATTCAACCACCGTGGCATGGCCTACAGCTCCCATTGCCGCGTCTTCCCCGCCCGCTTGCGGGCCCGCGGAAAAGAGGCCTCCAAGCACGCCAACCAGTGCCAGCGCACGATCAGCGGTAAGGATTTGGATGATCCGATGTCCAGGGCTCATGCCCTTCGCTACCAACTCTCGCCGCTCCGCGGCTGATTCGGATTTGGATGTCAGAGCGGATCCCCGCCCTATGGCGAGAAAAATACTTGACACGTCTCCGTTTTCGTGTCAAAAATCCGCCCGTTGAAAACACGGGCGATTAACTCAGTGGGAGAGTGCTACCTTCACACGGTAGAAGTCACAAGTTCAAATCTTGTATCGCCCACTTCGCAGGGCACACCCGGCAACGGGCGTGAATGCCCTGTACTCACTGCCGAACGGCAGATGCAGGTATACAAAAGGCCGGGCGCAAGCTCGGCCTTTTTTGCTTGGCGGCGCCCGCCGCCGGGTTTTTTGACGGTGGGTTGCGAACAAGCTATCCCCTATCCGCCCTCCACCTCGGCTGACGCGCTCGGTTCCGGGCACCTTTCCCAACGGGAAAGGGCCGCTTATTCCACCACCACTGGGGCCGATTCTCCTGAGGGCCTATGCACCTTCTGGTGCGCGGGCCGAAGCATGACGTTCCGCGCCTTTCGGCGCTTACGACCCGGATCGGCTGGAGTGGTGGCCGTAGAACAGGTCCTTTCCCGCTGGGAAAGGTGCCCGGAGCGTAGCGGAGGGCGGATAGGGGATAGATTGTCGCTTCCTGACCGTCAGCTCCAACCTCCCATCCCTTCCCCTCGCCGCCGGGCGGGCAGCCCAGTGACAGGGCACTCTACCCCGCCCGGTCCACGTACCGGCCGCAACTGCGGCACTGCAGCCGGCGTCGCATGAACAGCAACGGCAGTCCCAGGAGAGGGATGGCCAGCATGTACGTCAGCCCCGACCGGGGCTCAAAACAGATGAGGTCGGAGCCGCATTGAGCACAGAACGGCCCGTCGCTTTCGACGTCGTCGCCCGCGGCCATTTCGGCCAGCAAGCCGGGATCCAACTCCAGGCTGCCTGCACCTTCCGCAGGCTCGCCATCGTCATCGTTGAGGACAGTCAGCGCGTCGTCAACCGCGGCAGCCGGGACCTGGATTCGAATCCCCGCGTCCAGCGGGTCCAACCCTCTTAGATGCAAACCGTGGGTGTGCTCGCCGATGATGAACGCGGGAATGCCCTCAGCCTCCAGTTGCCCCTTCAGCATCTCGGCTTCCACGGCCGATCCGGCAGTGGCAATGGTAACCAACTCGTCGCTCACATGTGCTCCTTACCGCCTTGCGTATCCTCGACATCCCGTTTCGTTCACAGTGGCAGTCAAGCTCAGTCCAGGAGTCCGAACCAGCCGTCCTTGAGAAGGGCCCAGACAATGCCTTTCCGGCGGAAGCGCAGGACCAGCATGGCGTCCCCCTCGAAGAAACCCCGCAGCTCAAAATCATCCTCTGACACCACGGCGAAGCCCTCCAGGGAGCATTCGGTCACCGGTTTTGCTCCCAAGGGGTTGACGAAGTGCTTTTTGATCCCCTTCACCAGCGCCTTGAGCTTGGCGTTCGTCTCCCCGAGCTTCGGGTTGTTGATCATGTCGCAGATCCGCTTTGAGAATTCCCGCATGTTGTGGGGGTTGGCCCCCTTGAAGTTCGGGCGGATCTCGCTGATGCACGCGTTGGTATCGGCCGAGCCTCCCGTGGACGCCAGTATTGTGGTCTTCATCCACAGGGCGCCTTTGGCGCTGGGCACTCCCTTCAGGGTCACCTCGGAAATCGAGTACTCCAGGATTCCCTCGGCTGATGCAAGCTTCCCGGCGTCGGCGAAAAGCTCCACCCGAACTCGGGAAGGCCGCCAGTTCCCGTCGTACGTCTTTATCGACTTCTGGTACCCACGGTGGAAGGTGAAACTCACGTCCTGAGGCCCGCCCATCAGGGACGCGTCCCCGAGGTATACCGCCACGGCTTCACCCACTGCTTCCCCCTCCTTGAATGCGCACCAGGCAGTGGCCGGGTCTCCGTCGAAAACACTACCTGGGCCGTAGCTGATGTGCTTGAAGTTCTTTGCCGAAGAAGAAGCGGTGCAGCGAGTGCGGGCGTCGGGCCGGGCCGGCTCCCCAGCCATCACGCTCCCGGCAAATATGAACATGAACCAAACCACCGACAACCGAATAGAAAAGGTGCGCATCTACATCCTCCTTGGCAGGGTTCTTCATCACGTTGGATTATAGGGGGAGAAACGTGGAATGTCACTGCCATTGCAGCGCCCCGGGGCATCGCTACTCCATGTTGGAGCAGTTTCACGCTACACCTGCGGCCTGAATGTCCCGCAGACAGGGTCCCCTCGACGTGAGAAAGGTTGGCACCGACATTGCTTTAGGGATAGTTGGACTTCGGGGCGGAGGACAACATGATCCGATTAATGGGAGCGGGTGCGGGGTTGTTGCTGATCGTTGGACTGTCTTCGTGTTGTACGGAACAGACCGTAACCTTTTACCGGGGGGCGACTGCAGAGGCTCCCCAGTTGCCGTCACGGGTCGGCGCTCGCCTCAAGGAAGGCCAGATCCAGATGGCAGCGGAACTCAATCCGGTGTTGTTCAGCGGAGTCAAGACCTTCGAGAATCGCAACGATTCAGCCCCGGCCATGTGGATTCCCCGGCTGCAGTTTGGGGGCCACATCTACCAGGCGGTGAGCGACACTATCGAGTTGGGGATGCAGGTGCGCGGCTCAAAGGCGGAGTGGGCGAGTCCCACTACCGTCCAGGCGTTGGAACTGGAGCTGGAAGGGAAGTACGTCATGCAGTGGGGAGTGGGTATCAGGTCCAACCTGAGCCATCCCGACGACCCGCTGCAGGTCTCTTTCTTAGGCGAGCTCAACCTGGTGTTCAGGGAGGAGTTGATCAAGGAAACCAGCTACTGTTCCGAGTGGTCGGATTCCTGGAGCACCTCCTGCTATGCCCTGTCGACTGACCTGGCCGAGGAAGGGGACAAAGAGGTCGGCTCCAACCTCACCGCCGGGTTCAACGCAGCATGGGAGGTGCTTCCTCACCTCCATGTGCTGGGGCTGGCTGCCTTGGCGATTCGAGGCACCAACAGCTACTCCGATACGGTGACCTACAACCCTCAGGAGGAATCCCACCCCGACGGAAGGGATTGGGATCCGACTCCGATCCTTCACATGGGAGCAGGGCTGGAGTTCCGGTTGCGTCCATTCGTAGCCAACGCACTCGTTCACTATCCCATGAGCCCGGTGACCGCGCTTCAGTACGGCCCGGCCCTGTCGGCCAGTACGGGGATCTTCTTCTAGGACGCCGCGCCAGACAGTCGCCTGCTGCAAACGTCGCTTTATCAACGCTGCCTTCGTCAAAACCGGCAAGTGCTTGTGCGACGGGCCGAGGGGATTGCCCGTATAGTTGAAAGTTTGACTTTTAATTATCCATGAAGTATTCTGCTGGGAGCAGGGGGTGCACATGCGCTATCGAACGCGTCTGGCTGAGGCCAAGCTCAAGGATATGGCCGGCCATTTCAAGGTCGTTCTGGTCACCGGCGCCCGCCAGGTGGGCAAGAGTACCCTGTTGCGCCACGTGTTTCCCGAGATGCGGGAATTTACCTTCGACCCCGATCAGGACCTTTTCGGTGCGCGGGCCGATCCGGACTTTTTCCTGGACAACTTCCCCGGCCCATTGATTCTCGACGAGATCCAGTACGCTCCCGAGCTGCTTCCGGCCCTCAAGAGGAGGGTGGACAGGAGCGACGAGGCGGGCCAGTACCTGCTCTCCGGTTCGCAGAATCTCATGGTATTACGGCAGGTCTCCGAGAGCATGGCCGGGCGGGTGGGGATTCTCCCCCTCGAGGGGCTGTCTCCGGTGGAGCAGATGGAGCAAACAGACCGCTCATCCTGGCTGGCTGACTGGCTACGGCAGCCGGACGTTCTTCCGGCGGTGGCGGAAGGTGCAGATGCCCGTGCCACTCTCCCAGAGGTGCTGTGGGGCGGTTCTTTGCCCGGAGTGCTGGATTTTCCCCCGCATCTCATCCCCGACTATTTGCGCTCCTACGTGCAGACCTACCTGGAACGGGATGTGCGCACCATGTCCAACCTGCGTAATCTGGGCGATTTCAGCCGTTTCCTGGGATTGAGCGCGGCGTTGACGGCACAGGAGATCAACGACTCCCACCTCGGGCGTGAGTTGGGTGTGAGCCCGCCCACGGCCCGGCAGTGGCGGGAGGTGTTGGTGCACACCTACCAATGGCGGGAACTTCCTCCCTTCCATGGCAACGCGATTAAGCGGCTCAGCGGCCGGCGCAAGGGGCATATGTGCGACATGGGCCTGGCCTGCTGGCTACAGCGAATCACGACTCCGGAAGCATTACCGGTGAGCCCCTACTTCGGCGCTTTTTTTGAGAGCTGGGTGGTCAATGCGATACACAAGGAGTTCATCCGGCTTCCTCTTCCTCCCGCCGCGTTTCACTGGCGCACCGTGGGAGGGGCGGAGGTGGATTTGGTGCTGGAGCAGGACGGACGCCTGTTCCCCGTTGAGGTCAAAGCGGGGAGCCGTCTTTCCGGCCACGCGCTGCGGGGTCTAAGAGCGTTTCGAGAAACATATGGAGAGCAAGTCGCCACCGCGCTGGTAGTGTATGCCGGGCGGGAGGTTTACAGGCCGGCGAGAGACGTCATCGCCGTGCCCTGGTTCTGCCTGTGAGCCGAATGGGTCACAATTGAGCGTCACTTGCGGCTCCCAGTTTCGACCGGGAGTCAAGCCCTGATTGCTAGAACTCAAAGTAAAAGGGCGACAATGCGAGCTCCTCTCCGCCCGTCATCGCGAGCCCCTCGGCCCCCAATTCAGTGACCTCGACCAGGGTGGCCGAACCCTCGATGGTATCGCTGGGGCCGTCGTTTCTGAACAGCGCCAGGTCGCCGCTGTTGGCTACGAAGATGCGGTCGGCTACCTCTGACTGCAGGTCGCCTTCCAGGAGAATGACCGTTGCGTCCGAATCCATGGTCCGGATGCCGATGGTGTCGGTGATGCCGGCCTGCAGGAGTGGCCAGGCGGCTACGTCGTCCTGCAGCAACTCGGCGTCCGGCTTGACCGTGTAGGCCAGCAGCGTGGCGGCCAGGTCCGGTGAGATGGAAAAATCCTTGGCAGCCAGGGGCAGGTTGAATTTTAACGCTACGATCAGAATCATCCCCTGCGCCTCGTCCACTGCATAGCCCAGTGCCGCACCGGGACTGGAGAAATCGTCGAATCCGCCCTGGGTGGAGATGGTGAGCTTCAGCGGGGTGGGCGCCGGGGACGTCTCGAAGGCTGACGAATCGGCGGCGTCGGGCACTCCAACGGCAGCATCACCGCCCGCGTCCAACAAGACCGCATCTCCGCCCGCGTCCACGCGCACCTTCGAGGACGAACTGCAGGCGGCAAAAGACGCGACCGCGGCAGTCAGAAGCCCCGCCAGGGTCAGAGCAAAGTTCTTGGGCATGGTGGTCCTCCTTTGGTTCGACTCACACTGGCAACAGGCGATGATTATCCCCCAACCGGACCGGCGAGGCAAGAAGTCAAGTCTGCCACCGCGCACAGCGCAGATGGACCGCTACGGAACGCCATCCTCGTAGATGGCGCCGCCGACGCACAGGTGCCGCTTGCTGTGGGCGGGGGATTTGACTGTGAGTTGGACCGATGCGGTCAGAGTCGCCGGCGGCACTTCCAGCTTGTATGTCTCGAGTTTGCCCGCTTTTTCTGCGCACAGTTCTATCGGCCCGATGTCGCCATAGGCGACGGTGAAGCATGTCTTCCTGCTGACGGATGTGTCCGACAGGCCGTAGCTGAGCTTCAGAACTCCCTCCGGTGGGACCCCTTCGAACAACACTCGCTTGGTGGCGCCGCCCGAAGGTGGGTGCAACCACAGCAAGCTCTCCTTCTTCCCTTCGAAAACGCACTCCTTGTCACCGAGGGCCAGGCCGGTCCACTCCCAGGGGTCGTCCTCCACCTGGGAGCACTCCCAGCGGTGGTACCGCATATTGAAGTAGTCGCACGGCAACTCGTTCCTGAATACTTTGGCCTCGGTGATGTGGTCCGCCAGGACGTACTTTTCCGGGAGGTCGCTTCTGAACATGGCGAAGAGCGCCACGGCAGCGCTGGCTGTGAACACACCGCAGGTAGTCAGGACTCGCCGGCCACGTCGAGTCTCCAGGAACTCCTTGACCACGGAAAACTTCGCTGCGGGCCAGAGGCAGGCGTCGGTGAGGAGCAGTGCCAGGGGTACGCACAGAAGCGTTTGCCAGGGCAAAAAGAAACGTGCGGTAGTGTACTTGTAGCGCAGAAAGAAAAGCACGAAGCCGGCCACTGCGAAAGCGAGGGCAACGGCCAGGGGCCGGCTGCGGCGCCACAAACACGCCAGTCCCGGCACGGCAAGCAGGGCAGACGGGCTGCGAAAAAACAGTCCGTCATCCCGGGCCAGAAATAGACGCTCGAACCCCTTGCCGGCGGACAAGGTCCACAGCTCCCGGTGGCTTCTGATCGCCGGTATCCCGTCAACTACCGTCAATACCCGTTCGTAGGAGGTGACCCAGGGCGCGCCGTACATTGCGGTGTTAAGGATTGCAGCTGCTCCGATGGGCACGGCCATCGCAGCGGCAAAGAGGGCGTGACCCCGGCGGTCAGCCTTCCGCCACAGGCAAGCGACGGCCAGGGGAAGAACGAGCAGCACGAGGGGCGGCCGCGCCCACACGGCGATGCCGAGCAACAGCCCTGCCGCCAAAGGCCTTGGCTTCAGCAGCGCCAGGGCGCCGACTGCAACCAGGGCGGCTGTGAACATATCAAAACTGAAGTGATAGGTGTGCTCTTGTACCGCCGGGCAGAGGGCGCAGAGCATTATCGCAAGGATCGCCGCCGCAGGCGGCGCAAAGCGGACCGCAAGCAGGTACGCTGCTGAGAGCAAGATGCTCACGCAAAGCGCATTAAAAACCAGCAGCCCAACTGTACCGAACACGGCGTAGAAGGGTGCTGCAAACAGCGGCATAACAATGGAGTGCTTCGGGTACCACGTGCCGTCGATTCCGACGGAGATGTTGCTCCAGGCGAGGTCGAGGTTCTTGTAGCTGGGGTGGCTGCCTGTGTACCACGATTCGGGCTGCAGTTTACGCTGGTCGAGAGAGAATGTGGTGACGAGGCCACGAGTTGTAGTGGCATAGAACGAAGCGTCGCGGACGATGAACGAATGGGGTTTGTACTTGCCCACAACACACAACGTCACAGCCAGCACAACTGCTGGAATGACAATGGCCAGGTACCTAGATTCGGTCTCCTTCCGCTCCATGGCGTTCCACACGGCCTGTTGCTGATGACATACTCGCCCGCCGGTATACTGAGCAAGTGCTGTGCCAACGCTGGGGAATTGCTCTATGAGTCCCCGGGATATCCCCTCTGCTCGACGGAGAGCTCCGCCCGACCCAGCAGGACTGCAGCGGCGGAGCCGGCATCTGAACGTGTAGAATTCATACCCCCGTGTGAATCGCATGTGTAAACGCTGTGCACGGTTCCGCGGGGAGCCCTTTGCGCCCATGTGTGAAGATAGTTTAATATGATTGATAATCTACGGCCTATTAGCTAAAATGAGACACGTTCAACGAAGAGAACACGAGTAGCTCAAATGGAGGGGACGATGTGGAGTCAGACCGGGGTATGCCTCGTGGTGTCGGTTGCGCTGTGCCTTTCATGCTCAACCAGGTCCTCAGACGAGGGTGGCGGGAACGACGTTCGAACCGGCAGTGATGCTGTTTCCGAGGAGGGCGGATGTACCCCCGATTGCGGGGGCAAGGAGTGCGGGGGCGATGGGTGCGGTGGTGTCTGCGGCGACTGTCCGGACTCTGCAGAGTGCTCAGAAGGGGTCTGCGGCCCCCCCGCGTGTACGCCGGATGAGCCGTGCGACGATGGCGATCCGTGCACTTACGACGATGCTTGTGTCGAAGGTGTGTGCTCTGGCACGGCCTACAACTGTGACGACGGTAAGGTTTGCACCGAAGACGTCTGCGATGGTGCGGGCAACTGCGACTCCAAGATCAAGCCGGGGAAGTGCCTTATCGACGGGTCGTGTTTTGGCAACGGCGATCTGAAGCCCGGCAACGGGTGCCGGGAGTGTTTGTCTTCAGTCTCCAAGTCTGAATGGTCCGCCGATGACAGTAACGAATGCGATGATGGAGACGCGTGCCTGGAAGGCGAGCACTGCTCAGAGGGCGAGTGCGTTGCCGGAGGCAAGGCTGTCGAATGCGACGATGGAAATCCGTGCACGGATGATAGTTGCGATCCTGACGGCGGCTGCGTGTTTGAGGAGTTTGCTGGAGCCTGCGACG
>CAZVFX010000107.1:0-24619 GCA_964626565.1 uncultured Myxococcales bacterium | reverse complement strand
GAAGCTCGGCAAACAGCTGCGCCACGTGTGCAGAGCGGCGGTCCTTATGGCCTAGCTCCAACTGCTTGCGCAAGAATCCGAGAAGCCGGGCAGGTTTGGCGTGGGATCGGAACAGGGTGACAATCGATCCGGCCAGCAGGTCCCGCTCATTGACGTCTTCGCCTTTGGCCCAGCGGGTTTCGAGGATTGCCGCGATTTTTAGCCACGTTTTCTTATCACCGGGATTCTCGCCGCCGAGGGTGGACAGAGTGATGTAGTTGTTCACAACCCGCGGCTCGATGGTGGACACGCTCCTGCCAAGCTCAACCAGCAGCTCTTTGCGCAACGCCCGTGCCTGGTCGGTGCGGGCGAATTCCCCATGCTGTGCAACGGTCTGCGCCAGGTAGGTATGCTGGTAGTTCCCGGCCAAAGCCTTTACCACCTGCACCAATTGAGGGAGCCAGCGCTTGTCCAGCCGGTTGGTGTACATGCCCCAGCCCTGGCCGAGCGCGTGGTACACGGCAGCCTGGATCCTGGACGCGGCCGCAGTCGACAACTTGCCCGGCTTTGCTTCGGCAAACCAGGCGGTGAGCGTCTTGTCGATCTGCTCCAGGTTGCCGGTGCGCACCAGAGCGCTCAGATAGTGCTGGTACGCGGTGGTTCCCTCAGGTTCCCTGGCAAGCCACGCTTCAAGGTAGGCCACCTTCTCCTTGAACCTGCCTTCCTGCCTGAACAGCTCCAGACGCTGGCCCCGCAAGTATTCATCTTCCCACGTCGACCAGGGACCGCCCTTTTGCAGCGCTTCCTCCAGCACCCTGTGGGCCTCGGTGAATTCCCCGCGATTGCTCAGCTCCCAGGCGTACTGGTAGAGCGCATTGTAGTCCCAGGAAAACTCCTCGGCCAGCGCCTTACGCAAGCGGAAAACCTCGTCCTGCCGGCCGGTCATCTGGAATGCGTAGGTCTTTTTTTCCAGCCACTTCTTCCGGCCCAGCAAATGGGCGGGCTGACGTGCGAACAGCGGCTCCAGGAGGTCCAGCAGTTCCAACTGCTCGTTGGCCTCGAACATCTGATTGGTCTGGTCCACGACGAACTCGGCCAGAAACATTTCGTCCAGGGTAGGCGAGGTTGCCGTCTTTTTAGCCCATTCAAGCACCCTGGCGGCAAGCGGCCGGTGCTCTCTGCTCATGAGCAGGACCGCATTCTCCAACCAGTAGGCCCCTGGCCGTTTCGCGGCCAGCGTCTTGAGTCGTTCCAGATGAAGCTGCGCCAATTCCCACCGCTGCGAGAAGGAGTAGCTGAGGAGCATTACGAGGTGGGCCTCGAAGGTGCCCTTCCCGGAGGCCAGCGCCCTTCTGGCCGCCCCCGCGCTCATAAGAGGATAATCGGCAATAAGGGAGGTTCTGCGCACTGAAAGCTCGGCCCCTGCTGCGCCTCTCAATCCCTTGCGGTCCAGCGCGGCCACCGTCATGGTGACTATCTGGGTAGTTGCGCCCTCTGCATCTTGGACTTCTATCTTGCCGGGCCACCAGACTCCACCGGCCTCCACAAAGTCCGAGTAGATGGACTTCGACGACAGCTTGCCTGCGTACCAGCTTTCGGCCTCGAGCACCACTTTGCGCTTCATGTCGATTACCAGGTAGGCGCCATAGGCGTCGGGAGTTTTCTCGGCCGCCAGGAAGCTGACTTTGATTCTGTCCTGGCCCAACTGCTCGATTACCGGCCGGTAGTTCCAGTACGAGTCCTCCAGCGAACTGAACGCCCAGGTCCACAGATAGACCGGCATCGGGGCACACTCCCCGGCCGTGGCGGACCGCACCCGACCCAAACCGAAGGGAAGGTGGATTGCACCGCGCTCACCACCTTCGCACCACGCCAACGTCGTGGCCTGGCCCGGACCGGAGGTTCTGGTGACCCAACCTTCCTTCCAAAGGTAGGCGAGGGTCGTGTTGACCGAATTGACCGTGCCTCTCGGCTGCGCAGTGTACCGCGTTTCGGTCTCCACTTTGAGCGGGGTATCGAGTTCGGTGAGGTCCTTCCATTTGTGCAACTCTGCCGACAGCTTCAGCGCGTCGTCGGGCCACTTGGTTTCCCGCTCCGGGGCTTCCACCTCAACCGGGGGAGCCGGAAGCGTCGGAAACAACCTGTAGAACCAGGACGAGTACGGGTCGCTGTATCGGGTCCCGTCGAGAATAGCATCCATGCTCCCCGACTTGTCCACCACCAGCGAAACGGGCCCGGCCGCCGCCCGGCCGTCCATGCTCCAATACGACTCCCCTGCCGAAGGAGTGGTTGCGAGGCTAATCCGGTGCTTGCCGCTACTGATCCGAGCGCCCCTCATTACCTCCTTCGACACGGCCTTCTTTCTCTCTTTCTTGGTCGCAATATTGCCGGCCAGTTCCAGCGGCATGTCCGCCAGTCCGTTCATGATTGCCGGAGGCTCTTCTACAATCGGTGCGTTGGCCCAGTCCCCTTTCTCGCGGTCCGCCTCCACCCCAAAGTCCCAACGCCCACTCTCGGTCTCCTCATCCATGAACTTGAACTCGGCTGGAGCGGCCGAGGCTGCGGGCAGTTCGTACCGATAGAAGCTGCTCGACGACGAGAACGAAATTGATTGTTCCGCCATCCGCACCGAGTAGTCCTTGCCTCCCGCTGAACCCAGCAGACGACCCTTGCCGTTCATGTCGCCGTAGGGGTAGGCGCCATAGGCGCTCTGGAACAGGTGGCGGCCCAATCCGGCGATGTCCGCCAGCACCGCGTCCCGAAGGCCCAATCGCCAGGTGCCGGCCAGCTTCATCTGCTGCTGGAGCAGCTCAAACTCGGCCGCGTCCCGCCCGTCGGCAAAAAACCGCTCCCCGTCCCTGATTCTAAACCGGCGTTTGACGCCGAATCGGGCCCTGTCCGCGTCGCTCTCCAACACCAGGAGCGACGTGTACGGGGTGATGATTTGATACTCTTCCGAAAGGTGGACTATCTCTTCTTGGATACCTTTGGATCTGCCTTGTTCGAGCAGCTCGTCCAGGTGCAAGCGAGCCCAGAGGCGCGGGATAAAGGAGTTCCCCTTTTCGTCCGCGGCAAATGACACCGGTGCGCTAAGCTCCAGCGGCTCGCCGTTGAGGAGCCCGGTGACCACCACCCGGCCCTCACCGCGGGCTCCCTCCGGCAGATATCTTCCCAGTACAACCTGCTGCGCTCCGATAGCCACCGCGGGAATCACGTCGGGATAGACCCGTGCGGTGGAGAAACCGGTGAACTCCACTTTCACATCCCGGAGCGAGGGGCGAATGATCTCGCCGAGTAGAGCGTAGGCCGCTTCAGGCGCCCGCTCCTCGTTCTCGACGCGCCGGTAGGTGCCTTTGCCCGCAGCCGCAATGGCCGACAGAACCGCAGGTTCGTACGCGTTGCCCGGCGCCACCGCGTGAAAAGAAACTTCAAGCCCGCTTGCCAGCGCTTCCAGGCGGCGCGCAAACGCGACCGGGTCAGCCGCCTTGGTCGTGACCATGCCGTCGCCTAGGTAGATAATGTGAGTGTTGGGGCCAGCCTTTTTCAGGGCCTCGTCGAACGCACCGTCCAGGTCGGTCCAGCCAAGGGAGGTCCTGTTGCCCAGGAAATCCAGCGCCCGGTCGAGGTTCTCGAAAGAAGGCGGCAACGGGTCATCCCCCAACCAGTGGACATGGGCGTCAACCGCGGCCAGGCGGAAGTTGTCCTCTTCGGACAGCAACGACAGTGCGGCGGAAAAGAAGCGGGCCTGAGCCTGGCGGGCAACCTCGTCCATGGAGCCGGACGTATCGGCCAGAAAGATCAAGTCCAGAGGGGCCGAATCAGGCAACTCCTCACGTTCCGTCTTCAGGTTGGCCGCAGGCGGAGTAATGAGCAGCAGGAAATAGCCGTCGTCGCCCCGGCGGTGGGGTACAAACACCGCACCGGCGCCGGTGCGCTGCACCTGCACTTCCACTTCCAGATCAGCGGTGGGAGTGTACTCTTCCGCACCGAACTCGATGGATGCGGAGTGCTCGGTATTTCCGGCCCGCACCTCGTGCGTCGGGCACGACACCCCCATGATCTTCATGGTGGAGTGGATCTTCACCTCTATGTCCAACTCACGCAGCGGATATTGGCGGGTGAGTTCACTGCGCAACCCGTATGTATACCGAAAGACGTCGCCCCGCAGAGGAAGAACCTCGGTGTAGGAGATCTTTACCCGTTTCTCCGAGTTTGGGTTGATGGGGTACACCCGGGCCTTAAACATGTTGCCGCCGGTCCATTCCAGCAGTCCGGGATCTCGTTTCTCCCGCAGGATCGTTTCGTAGATCTCTCGGGCGCGCTGTTTTTCCACCACGTCCGCTTCCACCAGTTCCCCGCCGATCCACATGCCGAAACCAGAGACTGAAGCGCCGGCCGGAAGGGGGAAGTAGAACACACCTTCCAGTACGCCGTCGGTGCGATTCACGAATGATTCCTCAATTACCGTGCGTGCGATCTGGTCTCGGATATCCACCGTGACCTTGTGATAGCCGAGAGTCAGCGGCACGTTACGGCCATCGACGTTGGCCAGCAGCGAGCCCATGGATTCACGAGTGACGACACCCTTGAACCCCTTCAGCCAATCAGGGTCCCAGGCCAGAATGACGATTTCTCCTTTGTCCGCCCTGAACAGCTTCGTCGCACTCACCGGGTCTTCATACCCGCCCGCCCCGAAGACGGTCAGCTTGCCCTTTTCCGGCGGCACTACCTCGGCATCTCCGGCCAGCAGGCGCACACTTCCCCCGTCGACCACTTCGGCCCGTGAACCCGGCCCCAACGTGACCTTGCCGCCACCGGACAACTCCAGCATCACCGCGTTGGCGCCCCTGACACCGGTTCTCACCTGATCGCCGGGCAGGATCGCCAGCTTCTTGGTAGCCGTAGTCCACCGACGGTGGCCCGCTGACCGAATCGACACCATGCCCTGCAGATCAGCCACCCTTCCTGAGCGGACCGCACCGGCCAGGTTTTCGCCTTCAGCAGCAGGCAGGTGGAAGAAGGTGCAGCAGACAAGCAACAAACAGCCGACATAATTGCGCAACAAACTCATCGTTTCCTCCGGTTGCTCTCCGAGAGCTGGATATATCCGGGCAATATCTACGGCCGCGGCCCCTGAAAGTTTCAAACGTACCCATAACCCCTAACATAGAGGCTCTGTTCCCGAAAGATGTTCCCGCACAAACCGCACTTTCCGACCTTTGCAACCGCACGGGCGGCCACGGAATAGTCTTGGCCCCGCAGGGTTTCATGGGTTAGGATTCGACAATGCCCCGGGGCTGAAGAGCTCGGGCAGACCTAACGTGGAGGCTGAACAATGATGCGTCAACTCGCTGTACTGCTGGGCTTTCTCGCAGCTACTACTTTCGCCATGGGCGCCGCTTCGGCGGAAGACTACAAAGGCAAGAAGGGCAAAAAATGGAAGAAGGAATGGCACAAGGAGTTGGGCAAGAACGTTCAACTCGAGATCACTGTTGAGGGTGACGGTGCCGAGCTTTCCACCACGCTCGTCACCGCGCTGGAGAAGTACAATTCCCAGATTTCGGCAGAAGGGCGGCACATCAGCACCTACGGTTTCGTCAAGGTCAAGGAGGACCGGTTCCTGGTGCGATGCAAGGTGGGCTACACGGGCAACAGGAGCAAATCCAGTGCGGGCACCAGTTTCGAGGTCGATGCAAGCATGTTGCTGAAGGACGGCGACGAAGCGGTGTTCGCCCGGTCGGGTGATGTTTCGGTGAAGGTCAAGGTCAAAGAGTTGAAGTAGAGTTTCCAGGAGACAGCACATGAAGACTGTATTGAATCGAGCTTTGTTCCCTGCGGCTTGCCTGGCGCTGGCTGCCTGTTTGGGTATTTGGTCCTGCACCGACGCAAAGGCCCCGGTTGAGCCTGCGCCGCAACCGGCTGCTGCACCCGCTCAGCCGGCCGCGACAAAGAGCGTGGTGTTGGCGGAAGGGATCCCTGAGAGTGTTGCCGCGTGTCCCGGGTTCGGCCCTCCCGACGCGCCCCTCACCGTGGTGGCTTTCGTCGACCGGGACGCCAACCTGGCGGAGCATGCCAGTCTGCTGCTGGGAAACATGGCGGGCGGCTACCCCGGGGCGATCCGGGTCCAGGTCTGTGCGGTGCCGGCGGTCCAGGGTGCTGCTACCGCCAAGGTGGCGGAGCCCCCGGCCGCGGTCGCGGCGGCCCCGGCGCCGGTGGAGGCTCCTGCCCCGGCTCCCGAGAGGCTATCGGAGGCTGAAGTGCGCAGGGAGCGCGCGGTCAAGGCGCGTGAGCGCGACGCTGCGCGCCGTGCAGCCGCAGCGATGCGTGAACGTGCGTCTCGGAACAAGGAACGGCCCGCCGGGCGCGAAGCGCCTTCCGGGTGCGGCCAGGAAGGATGCGGCGGAGACGGCGGTTGCGGACACGAGGCCCACGGGGCGGACCGCGCCCCAGCCGCTGAGCGCAAGAAGCCGGGCAAGTGGAAGCCGGTAATTTTGCGTTCGGCAGACATCGAGCAGTTGCCCACGGAAGCCAAGGGTATCTCCGGCTGCGCCACCCACGGGGCATACGGGCCGAAGGTCACTATTCTTGCATTCCTGGACCTTTCGTCACCTGACCGGGGCAAAGTCGCAGAGGCCTTGACCGCGCTGGAAACGGCCGGTGGCGGCGAAACCGCCACCGTCGTGTGCGTGTTCCAGAAGCCCGGGGACGAGCTTTCCAACGCCGCGGCGAGAACCATGGTGGCGGCGCACAAGCTGGGTAAGCTTGCCCCCTTCCGGGCTGCGCTGGAGCAAACTGCCGGCGAGGTCAACGCTGCGGTCTTCGAAAAGGCTGCCACCGAAGCCGGTCTCGATATCGGCGAATGGAAGAAGGAAGTCGCTTCGAAAGAGACCTGGGCCGAGGTCAGGAAGCAGTCCACCCTGGCCGGCTGGCTGTCGGTATCGGAGGGACCCCACCTGTTCATTAACGGAGTTGGCGTCAGCGCCACCGCACCCATGCCCGAGATAAGGAAAGTCTTCGACAAGCAACTCGGTTACGGCAAGCGGATGCAGAACGGCGGCGCCCCTGCCGAAGTGATGCACGCGGCCATGAGCCGCTCCGCCATGGAAGGCAAGTACATGAAGTACGTCATTTGGGGCCTCACCCCTTCCGATCCCGAGCCCCACCCCGTCTATGGCCTCAAGCGGCCGCGATAGGTACACGCATCGACCATCACTCTTGATTCGTGGTTGCACTCCGCACTTTCCCGTCGTACCATGATTCAGGTTTCTAATAACCGGCTCGACCCGGAAGATGCGAATGCGGAAGTTCTGTTCCAAATGCATGGAAGAATACGTTGAGGGAGGCAATCACTGCCCCACCTGCGGCGGCCCCCTCATGCCTATCAAGGAAGACAGCCTTGTGGGCAAGACCATTGACGACCGCTATGCCATCACCGAGCTATTGGGCAAGGGCGGCATGGGCGTGGTCTATCGGGCCCGTCAACGTTACCTGGAGAGAGAGGTTGCGCTGAAGGTGCTGCGCCGGGACATCCTTGACCAGGAAGGTTCGGTCAAGCGGTTCATGCTCGAAGCCCGGGCCGCGTCGGGGCTCACCAGCCCGCACACGGTGACCGTCCACGACTTCGGCGTCACCGACGAGGGCCTTCTTTACTTCACCATGGAGTTGCTGCAGGGCCTGCCCTTGAACAAGCTGATCGCGCAGGAAGGGCCGTTGGCGTATGAACGTGCAGTGGATTTGACCGTGCAGGTATGCCGCTCCCTCGCCGAAGCCCACGAACAGAAGATCTGGCACCGTGACATGAAGCCTGAGAACATCTTCATTACCCGGACCGCCGAGGGGAATGAGCACGCCAGCGTGCTCGATTTCGGCATCGCCAAACTTGCCGGTTCCAACGAGAACCTTACGGCGACGGGCATCGTTTGCGGCACCCCGGCTTACTTGAGCCCGGAGCAGGCTCAGTCCAAACCCCTCGACCATCGCAGCGACCTGTATTCGCTGGGTGTCGTCTTGTACGAAATGCTGGCCGGGAAGCCGCCGTTTACCGCGGACACTCCGGTGAAGGTTCTCATGAGCCACATCGGGGACGCGCCTCCCCCGGTTGAGAAGGTCAATCCTGCGGTTGAAATCCCAACCGGCCTGGCCCGGGTGTTGGAGTGCGTGTTGAACAAGGCGCCGGAAGGAAGGCCCGCATCAGCAGAGGAGTTTGCCCACACTTTGCTGGCGTCCATCGACCCCACGGTAGAGGCCGGGACCGCGCCCTTCAGGCCGCCCTCCCCCGCTCCTCGTCAGGCCCCCGCACCACCCACGGATGAGGAGCGGCTGTCCTCAATGACGCCCGACCTCCTGTCTGCTCCGACCCAGCCTTTCACACCAGCTCCCGACCCCCTTGCGACCGTGGACCCTTCCGACCCGGGACTCCTTGATACCCTGGCCGCGGAGCATTCCGCGGCCAAGGCGGAAACCCACATGATCCTGGCTACCGGCCGCCAGCCCAGGACCTGGTTGGCTGCGGGCGGCGCCATCGCAGTGATTATCGCGGTTATACTGCTCATCGCTCAGCCGTGGGATAAGCCGGACCCGACCGCGGTTGCCGGTGACGAAACCGCACAGGACACCTCTGCGCCGGCTGCCGAGCCTATGAGTCGAGACGTCCGGGCCGTTCCCGCCGGAGCCGACGTCTCGTCGCCGCCGGTAGATGTGACTGCCGAAATCCCGCCGGTAGAAGTGACTGCCGAAGTCCCGCCGGTGCGGGGTGATGTCGTGGAAGTAGCGCCGGTTTTGGCGGATGTAGTACCTGCGCCCAACCCGGATGCCTTGATTGATCCCTTCGCGGATACCGCGGCGGTAACTCCCGACGTGGCCGGCGCTGACCTTCCTGCGGCTGCGCCCACTCCGGACGCGTCCGCACCGGTTGCCGCCGACCTGACCGCCCCACTCCCGCCCGAGAAAAAGGGGGACAAACCTCCACGGCTGGGAGGCCCGGGCAAATCGGATCGCGACCCCAAAGAGGGAAAAGACGGCGGCTTTGTGGAGCTGAAACCCAAAGACAACGGCAAACCGCGCCCGCAGGAAGACGGCGACTTCATCGTCATTCCCAAGTAAGACAACCGTTGATTCCCGCCCCCACTCCTGCTATTCCTAGTAATCGTTAGTAAGAACGACGTTCAGGAGTCCCCGGATGCTTCATAGATTGGCGACAGCAGCACTGTTTGTGGCTCTGTTATCAGCAGCCGCTCCAGCCATGGCCCAGGACGTGGCCGACCTCAATAACAAGGCGGTCCAACTTACCAAGGCCGGGGAATTCATGGAGGCCATTGAGATCTGGCTCGGTCTGGTGGAGAAAGTCGATCCGGAGTACGAATATCTGTGGGCGTTCCACCTGAATATCGGAAGAGCTTTCCACAAGCTGCTGGACCCGGCTCCTGCGTGGTGGCATCTCACCCGGAGCGCGGAGCTGAACCCAGCCCATAAGAAGACATTGAAATGGCTGGACGAGGTTGAAACCGCGCTGGGCAAGGGCCACGTGAAAGTAACCGTCAAAGGCTTCTCACCGGGAACCCGGGTGAGATTCATTCACGGCAAGAAAGAGCAGTGGTACCCCGCGCCGTTCACCTGGTGGTTCAAGCCGGGGAGTCACAAGCTCACCGCGCGGGCAGAGGGATACAAGGGCAAGGACATTGACATTGTCGTCAACAGCAAGTCGACCGAAGTTGAACTCTACCTGAAGAAAGACCGCAAGCGGGGCACGATCATCTTCACGGTCGAACCCCGGGAGGCTGCCGTATACCTGAACAAGAAGCAGGTGGGCAGCGGCGGCTTCCACGGAAATGTCGACGAAGGAAGCCACGTAATCGACGTCAAGCTTGACGGGTACAAGGACCATTTCTGGGGCGTCCACGTTTCCGCGGGCAGCCGCATCAAGGAACACGTCGTGCTCATTCCCACCGAAGTGCCGCCCCCGCCCGTAAGCAACGGCGACGTCAAGCCTGCCGGCGCCCCGGCCTGGAAGTGGATCCTGGCCGGGTCGTCCGTAGCCGCGGCGTTGGCCGGAGGAATGACGTTCTACATCGCCGCAGGCAACGCCACCGATGAGCGGGACGCGATCACAGCCAAGTACAATCTGGGCCAGGGGATCTCCGCTTCCGAGGAAGCTACAGTACAGGGAGAATGGGACCAGCGCATCTCAGACGAGGTTACTCCGTGGGTGACCACCAGTTACGTGTTGTGGGGATACGCCGGCGTTACCGCGATCGCGAGCGCCATCTTGTTGTATCCGGACCTGACGGCGGACTCGCCAAAGGCGGCTAGTGCATGGGTGTCTCCCATGTATGTGCCGGACGGCGCCGGCGTGTGCGGCGGCGTTAGTTTCTAAGCCCAGTACAGATACCGCAGCACCGTCGGGCCAGAAGAAAGTGACAATAGAGAAGAACTGACCCTAGTAGTTCGCAGAGCACAACCGGGGAGGGTTGAAGCATGCGCAAGCGAAAGGATGATGTTTCCGTATTTGCAGCCTGGGGGGACTGGACCGGCTCATTTGTCATTATCCTCCTCCTCCTCGGCGGCGCGGCGGCCTGCAATCCCACCTACGCTCCTCCCCTCAGCAGCACGCACTACGGAGCCCCGGAGCGCAACCTCAGGGGCGTCACCGAAGTTGGGCTCGGCGCTACTGTCTACACAACCGGAGGACCGTGGATATCCCGACCGTTGCAAGAGGGGATTCGCCTGGAGGCAGGCGTGGAATCGGTACCTGTTGCAATTGTGAAAGGTCTGGACGGAGGTTGGCTGCTTGGTCGGGCGGGCTTCCGCTTCGGGATGCTCCGCTTGCGGGAAGGACGCACCAGGCCCAATTCATGGGCGGGTTGGGACATTGAAGTCGGCGTCGGTGCCGGTTGGGGGGGAGAACATCGCGAAACCGAGGATAACGACACCTTCGGTCGGCTGGCTGGGGGGGCCTACCTCGGTACCGGCATCGGATATCATCTCGCGGAGAGTTTCGCCCTGTTCGCAAGGGTGCGTGAACAGCTCACAAGTAGCGAGGGTATCCCCACCACCCTTTGGACCTCAGCCCTGGGCGGAGCGGAAATAGTCATAGGACCGATCGCGATCCACCTTGCCGGCGGCCTCGCTGAGTATCGCAATTCCGTGGACCAGGGCAGCGGGGCGACGATTGAGCTGGGACTGTCCGGGCGCATCGGCGGCGAAGATGAGTAGGCCAAGTCAATTGGTCACGCACAATCGCAACGGCCACCCTCCTTATCCCCGACTTCACGCCCCATGAACCGTAGCCCCGGCCCGACAACCATCGCCTGATTGCCCTCTGGGCACAGTCCTGCTATGATCTTATTGGAAGTCAAACTGCACGGCCCCGCAGGAAGGACGACGCCATGAGGAGTCACAAGAGCCCGGCGGTCTGCTTTCTTGCCTGCCTGTCGGTCATATTCATTTCTTGCCCAAGAGAGGGGGACCGAGTTCAGCCGCGGCCCGAGGACGCATCAGACGTACCACAGGATTCATCAGAGCAGGACGGAAGTCCAATAGCAATGGAGACAGACTGGCCCTCCCCTCCAGCGGACATCCCAGCATCTGACTTTCTCGACGAGTCTTCTCTGCCCGATGTAGATTGCTGCGAGGGACTGCTCGACTCAGCCGATGAGTTGCCCGTAGAGCTGTGCAGCCTGCCGTGTCAGATCCAGGCCGATTGCGCAGGCTTGTTCCCCCAGGCCTCGCCTTGTGAGACGCCGGTCTGTCAACTCGTCGAGGCCTGCGCCGAAAAATCACCCGACATGGCGTACCAGTGCGTGCTCGAGCTGACTGAACCGCCCGAATGCTGCATCGCTGACATCGACTGCGCCGACAACGACCCGTGCACCGAGAACGAAGGGTGCCTGGCCAACTACTGCGTCTGGTCCCCCATCGTGAGTCCCGATTGCTGCCCCGATCCGGTTCTGGAACTCGACTTCGACGACGGCGTCTGGCCGCAGCCCATCCCGCCGGTACAGCCTTCCGGTAGCACCACCTGGAGCATCGTCGACAGCCCGTGCCACGAAGGCATGGCACTATACCTGGGCGACAGCGAATGCAGGACCTACTACAACGGCCAACTGGTAGACTGTGTGCCCGTGGACGGAATCCCCTGCACGCCGGAGACAGAGGCAGAGGACTGCCCTTTGCCGCTGGCGCAGTGCGACCCGGTGACCAATGGGTGCAAGCCTGACCCGCCTCCGACAACAATCGTGCTGTCTCTTCGGATTGCCGACGTGGAGATCCCCAATTTCCCGGACGTGGCCCTCAGTTTCGACATCCGGACAGATCTGGAGCCGCCCTTTCCCGGCTCGCCCATGCAGTTTGACATCCTACGACTCCACGTCGAACCGGAGGACAGCTTCCCCATCGAGGTGTTCTCCACCAAGGATCTGTTCAACACCGACGGCCTCTGCGTGACGGCAGGTATCGACCTCTGGGAGTTCGCCGGGGAGAAGGTGGACCTTGTGTGGAGCTTCGACACCCTGGACGACACGCTCAATCATTTCGAGGGGGTCTATCTGGACAATATGCGCCTATGGTCGCCTTGCGGCGAATGCTACATGGACGCGCAGTGCCCGAATCCGGACCCCGGCAACAGTTGCAGTTGGGCAAAATGCCATCCCGGGCAGGGTTGCTCTTTTGAACCGATCCCTTTCGGCGACAATACCCCGTGCGGCAGCGACGATCCTTGCATCGAAGACGGCGCCTGCGAAGACGGTAACTGCGTTCCCGGACAGTTCACCTGTCCTCATTGCTGCAAGGATGAGGATTGCCAGGATGGAAATCCTTGCACCAAGGAGGTGTGCGACGGTTGGGTCTGCCTCGACCTCGGGGTCGACCTCGATGATCCGGGCTGTTGCGTGACGGTTCAGGACTGCGACGACGCGATCGTGTGCACCGAGGATCTCTGCATTGACTTCCAGTGCACAAACAGTCCCGTCTCCAGTTGTTGTTCTGAGAACAGCCATTGCGAAGACGACAACCCCTGTACGTGCGACGTCTGCGCGTTCGGAGCCTGCTATAACCTCCTCGAATCACTGGCCCCACCCTCCTGCACCTTTCCCGCCAATTGCTGCAGCGACGAAGGCGATTGTGAAGATGACAATCTGTGCACCCTCAACACCTGCGCAGAGGGCGAATGCAAGTTCGAGCAAGACCCCGAGAAACCGAACTGCTGCATCTCTGGGACAGACTGTTACGATTCGGACATGTGTACCGTGGACACGTGCGTGAACTACGAGTGCCAGAACAAACACATCGCTGGCTGCTGTCACCCTGGTGGGTGCACGGATGGAATAGAATGCACCTGGGATCATTGCGTTTACGACACCTGCGTTCACCTTCCGTTGGGAGAAGCTCCCCCGTCGGCCGAGTTTCCCCCGTACTGTTGTGGGAACGACGAAGATTGCGACGATGGAAACCCGTGCACCGACGACTCGTGCGACCCTTTCACGTGGGACTGCCATTCGGTCCCCAACAACTGCAACCAATGCAGCGACGACGACCCGGGCACCGTCGACTTCTGTCTCGAGGGTGGATGCATAGTGATCAACTGACTCCCAACGCCGGCCGTTCCCGCGCAGCGTAGGCCCGCGCACTTACGTTTGGGGTACTGTTGGATTTTGGCTGACCGTTGACCGCTGATAGCTGATAGCCCGAAGCTATCTAATGAAGATCGCGTTGGTGTAGATATATGGGAATTCACTCTGAGCTACGGTTTCTACGCCGGGGAGGAGTGGTTCGTAGTGGAAGGGTCGGACCCGCACTTCGACCCGGTAGGCGCCGGGCTTTGGTAATTCCATATCCATGTAGACCCCTTGCCCGGTTACTTCGATAAGCACTTCTGAGCCTTCCTCGGACGCACGAACGAGGCGGGTAGACACCTGGCACTGGGAGTAATCCACCTCCTGGTCGTCACGCCAGGGCGGCGCTTCGATGACCGGCGTGCGGATGTAGGCGTGGGCGCTCGCAGGAGTTGTAATCTCCTCGCCCAACTCCACTGCGGCTCCGTCTGCCGCAACGTAAAAATCGAACTCGGCGGGATAGCCGAAGACGTCGAACACGGTGTAGGAGCGACCGGTGCCCACGGCCTGGCGCAGAAGATCCGGGTCGTCCTCTTTCACCAGCGCCCGGTTGGAGAACCAGCGGAAACTCCGGGCATACGAATCCACCCGGTCGCCGTCGGACAGGGGCAAGGGCCCGCCCACGGTCGCGAAGTTGGCGAACTGGGGATACTCTTCCGAGAACTTCCAGCACAGCCCTGTATCCGGGCCGTCGGGACACAGGGCCGGGATCTCCACGTTGCGATGAATGTCTGTCGCGGCGATGATGGAAATGGGCGTGTAAGGTGACGCAAGATCGAATTTCTCCACGTCCTTCTCTACCGGCTGGAGGAACAACATGACGGCCAGGTCCGGGTCCGGCCCCCCCTCAGTCATGAAGCGGTCGATGGTGAGGATGGTGTCCAGGTCGTTGAACGCACCCATGAGGCCGGCGTGGAGGTTGTAGATCTCCATACCGTCCAGAGGAAGTTCGATCATGCGCTCCACCGAGATGCTGCTCTCCTCGGTATGACAGGCAAAGGCATATCCTTCCAGCTCGTGGACTATGGCCACTGCAGCCTGGGCGTTCTCGAGGGGCTCCGCCTGCCCGTAGTTGGTGTCGAACACCTCCATGGGCACGGGCCCCGACATGCCGATGGGCATGTTCTTCGACCCTTCCGTGCCGAAGAAGAAGTAGGCCTTGTCCACTAGACTACCTTCGGGGCAAGTCATCCGATTGGCGAACGGGCGGTCCTGGCCGTCCAGCACCAGCACGTCCCCCTGGTCCGGGCGGTATTGCAGCCCTTCCTCGAAGGTGTGGTGCTTCACTTCGCCGGGATGGTCGGTCATCATCATGAAGTCGATGTCGGTAGCGCATGGAGCTGCGCGCAGCTCATCAAGGCAGCTCGGGTCGGGCCCGCCATTGTCCTCGTATCCATCGGGACCGCAGCCGTCGTGGGAGTAGGCCGAGTGCAGGTGTACGATCCCTCGCATTTCCTGCCAGCCGCGCGCAGCAAACCCCCAGCCGAAGGGAGATTCCGGCACTTCGGGAGCGACCTCTTCCGGCGCCAGCTCGGCTGCCTTGTCAGCAGCAATATCCGGGGCCACAACCTCCTGTGCGACATCAACCGTTACCTTCGTGTCCGCGGTCTTGCCCCCGTCCCCGTCTCCGTTCCCATTCCCACCACACCCGGCAACAACCACGCAAATCATTAAGATGACTCGACTCCAACTTCTCATCATACCCTCCAAATCAACTGCCAGGAAGGTTACCATGGTCGGGCGCGCGATTGCAAAGGAGAGCAATTAGTGTACACTCGGCGCTCGGGGAGAACGCCCTATCCGGCTGGAGGTGACCCATGAGGAAGACAGACCTGCTTGAGTATGCGGACCGAAAGGTGGTGGTCCTGGACGGCGGCATGGGCACCGGAATCCAGGGATTTGAGCTTACCCCCGACGATTTTGACGGCCACGAAGGGTGCAACGAACTGCTGGTGGAGACCCGGCCGGACGTTATTGAACAAATACACGCCGGATATTTTGCGGTTGGATGCGACGCGGTGGAGACCAACACCTTTGGCGCCAACGGTGTGGTGCTGGCCGAATACGGCCTGGAAGCGCGTACCGAAGAGTTGAACCGGAAAGCTGCGGCGCTGGCGCGGAAGGTAGCTGACCGGTTCGAGACCGAAGAAGCGCCGAAATTCGTCATCGGCTCCGTCGGCCCGGGCACCAAGCTGCCCTCTCTGGGACACGCCACGTTCGATGAATTGCGGGAGGCGTTTCTGCCACAGATGCTGGGGCTTGTTTCCGGGGGTGCGGACGCAATTTGCATCGAAACGTGCCAGGATCTTCTGCAAGTCAAGGCGGCCATCGACGCAGCCCGGGAAGCGTTTCGGAAGACGGGAGTAGAATTGCCGCTGCAGGTGTCGGTGACCATCGAATCTACGGGCACCATGCTGCTGGGTTCCGACGTCCAGGCCGCGATTTCTACCCTTAAACCCCTCTGTATTGACGTACTGGGGCTCAATTGCGCTACGGGACCAGCCGAGATGAAACGGCACGTGGAACACCTCTCCCTCCACGGCCCGGCAAGACTCATGGCCATGCCCAACGCGGGGCTTCCGGTGAACGTGGACGGTGAGATTGTGTATACCCTGACGCCGGACGAATTTGCCGACTGGGTGGAAGGGTTCGTGCGTGAGAATGGCGTGGGCATCGTGGGCGGCTGCTGCGGCACAACGCCGGAGCACCTGGCCGCGCTGGTGAAGCGGGTGGAAAACCTGGCCGCGCCGACCCGCACAAACCCGAAACCCGAAACCCGCAACCCGAACCGCCCTGAAAATGGTGTATCAAGCCTCTACCAGGCTGTTTCCCTTCGCCAGACGCCCCCGCCGCTGATCATCGGTGAGCGCACCAACGCCAACGGCTCCAAAGTGTTTCGCAAGCATCTGCTGGCAGACGATTTCGACGGCATGCTGGCAGTAGCCCGGGAGCAGGAAAAGGGCGGTGCACACGTGTTGGACGTGTCGGTTGCCTATGTAGGAAGAGATGAGAAGGCAGACGTGGAAAGGTTCATTCCCATGCTTGCTCGCAACATCCGGCTGCCGCTCGTGCTCGACTCGACCGACCCCGACGTCCTTACCACAGGACTGAAGAAACACGGCGGAAGGTGTGTGATCAACTCCATCAATCTGGAAGATGGAAGAGAGCGCCTTGACCAGGTCGCAACTCTTGCAGCCCGTTTCGGGGCCGCGGTAATTGCACTCACTATCGACGAAGACGGCATGGCCATGACCGCGGACAGGAAGTTGGAGGTGGCCGAGCGCATTTTCGACATCTGCACCAACGAGCACGGCCTCGCCCCTTCCGACCTCATCTTCGACATGCTCACGTTTACCGTGGCGAGCGGCGACGAATCCACCCGTAATGCCGCGGTGGAGACGTTGGACGCCATATCCCGCTTCAAGGCAGCCCACCCGGAGTGTCACACCGTGTTGGGAGTCAGTAACGTGTCTTTCGGGCTAAGACCGCCGGCGCGCAGGGTGCTGAACAGCGTATTCCTGCAGCAAGCGGTTGAGGCCGGATTGGACCAGGCCATCGTAAATGCCAAAGGCATTGTATCAACACACTCCATCGATGACGGTGTGAAAAACGCCGCGTTGAAGCTGCTGAACAACGACCGGTCCGGTGGAGATCCTCTGCACGCTTACATGGCCCTATTTGCCGACGCCAAGACGGCTGCCGCGGCCGGTCCCGCCGCCGATGATCAGCCGCCCGCTGGGCGGCTGCACGACATGGTTGTGGACGGGGTGGGAAAGGGGGTCGAAGAGGTCCTCGACCTGGTTCTCGGCGAGGGCAAAAAACCGGTCGACATAATCAACCAGATTCTCATCGTCGCGATGAAGAGGGTTGGAGAACTGTTCGGCGCGGGGGAGATGCAGCTTCCCTTTGTGCTGCAGGCCGCGGAAGTGATGAAGCGGTCGGTGACCCACCTGGAGCAGTTCATGGACCAGGCCGACGTTGCGGACCGGGGGGTGCTGGTGCTGGCCACGGTTCGGGGCGACGTTCACGACATCGGCAAGAATCTCGTGGACATCATCGTCTCCAACAACGGTTTTAGCGTCGTAAACCTTGGAATCAAGGTGCCGGTGGAGGAGATGATACGGGCTGCGGAGGAGCACAACGCCACGGCCATCGGCATGAGCGGGCTGCTGGTGAAATCCACGGTGTTCATGAAAGAGAATCTCGAGGAGATCAAGCGCCGGGGCCTGGACGTCCCGGTACTGCTGGGCGGCGCCGCGTTGACCCGCAAGTTTGTAGAAGAGGACCTTCGGAAAGTATACGGCCCCGACGTCCACTACTGTGCGGACGCGTTTGCGGGCCTGCACGAGATGAACCGCATCGAAGAGGGTGCAAACCCGTCTCCGGCGCGAGCCGGGGTTGCGGGCGCGGAAGCGAAAGAAGCGGGCAAGAAGAGCGCTCCCGCTCCCGATGCACCTCTTCCCGACATCGACTATTCCATGGAGGTCCCCAGGCCTCCGTTCCTCGGGGTGCGCCCAATCTTCAAAGTCCCCCGCAGCGAGATCTTCTCCAACCTCAATGAGCTGACGTTATTCCGCGGGCAGTGGCGGTATCGCCGCGGCAAGATGTCGAGGGAGGAGTATGACGCTTTTGTGGAGAGGGAAGTAAGGCCGCTGCTGGATGATATGAAGGCAGACTCGATCCGGCAGGGATTCATCCGCCCCGAAGCCATCTACGGTTACTTCAACGCGTTCTCGAGAGGGAATGACGTTGTGATTCTCGACGAGGGGCAGAATGAACTTGCCACCCTGAGTTTCCCACGCCGGTCATCAGCTCCCCGCTACTGCATCGCTGACTTCATCCGCCCCGAGGGATCGGGCGAGCCGGACGTGCTGGGTATGTTCGTTGTGACCATCGGGAAATTCGCGCAGCGTCGCACCGCGGACCTGTATGCTCTCAACCGGTACAAGGACTACCTGCATTTCCACGGCCTGGCGGTAGAGACTGCCGAGACGGTGGCGGAGTGGCTTCACACCCGCATGCGCGGGGAGCTTGGCATCCATCACGATGACCAACAGGGGGACCAGGCCGTCGCGCGCCAGGGTTACCGCGGCTCCCGCTACAGCTTCGGTTACCCCGCATGCCCCGACCTGGAGCAGCAGAAGATCCTGTTCAAGCTCCTCGACCCACTGCAGATCGGCGTCAAGCTCACCGAGGGGTGCCAGATGAACCCGGAGTATTCCGTTTCCGCCATCGTGGTACATCATCCGCAAGCCAGGTATTTCAACCTTGGCTAGGCTTGACACGTCACATTCGATAACGGAAAGTCGTTAGAAGAACGGTGCACCGGAGGAAGGGATGGAGAAATATGTTTGCGTCAACTGTGGTTATATATATGACCCGGATGAAGGTGATCCGGATCAGAATGTAGCGCCGGGCACCGCGTTCGAGGATATTCCGGAGGAGTGGCGTTGCCCTATGTGCTACGTCGACAAAAGTGAGTTTGATCCGCTGTAGCACGCTCATTGTGTGAGCGTCGTATGGCGCGACGCGGGCGCAGGGCAAGCCCGCTGTTTTCCGGAGGGGAGGTGCAGATTGAGACCGTTCGCAATTCAATCGATTTTGCTGCTGGGAGTTGGGCTGCTGGTGGCCGGAGGGGCAGCGCCCGCGCTTGGCCAGGAGCGCAACGACCAGCGGAAGCCGAAACGGGCCGGTTTCACCCTGGAATTGGACATTGGCGGCGGCTACACCCACGCCAGTCCGGCGGAGGGAGACAACAGCGGCGGCGGCGGAATGACGGGCCTCCCGTTGAGCATTGGTGCATTTCTCACCCGGGATTGGGCCATAATGTATCGCGCCAGCAGCACCTCGTACTATGAGGATGTGGCTGGGGAGAGCAAGCAGTTCTTCAACAGCATCGACGCGGTCGCGGTGCAGAACTGGCTTAACGACCGGCTGTTCTGGAGCTTGGGTATCGGAATCGCCCGCTGGGGGGAACTGGCTTTCCCGTGGGAAGATGAAGACGTTGAATCCAAGACCGGTTTCGGCGGGTTGATCCGGGCCGGATACTCTTTCGCTAACTGGGAACACCACTCACTGAGATTCAGCCTTGAAGTCACGCCGGCCCGTTACGAAGATTTGACCGTAATCGGCACCGGCCTCAATTTTGGCTGGCAATATTTTTAGGGAGGTTCGAAATGACTATGCGCCGGGGACTACCGTTGCTGCTAACGCTTGCCGCCTCACTCGCGTTTTCCTGCGGAGATAAGGACGAGACGAAAGACGCCGCTCCAGCACAAAAAGCCGTCGCAACTGCGGATGCCGCAGCCAAGGTTGCTGCGCCTTCCGAACCCGCGCTTCCGGTAGACGAGTTCCCGGGCCAGGTGCCGGAGCTGAGAAAGAAGGTGCGGCAGGCGTCGCTGCGCAGCGACGTCGTCGTGGACGAGTCGATCCCATTCTACCGGATCACGTTGGATATGGACGCGGAATTCATGACCTATGACGGCGTGTGCGACCTGTGGGTCAAGAACAACTCGGAAAGTGAGTGGAAGGAGCTGGTCTTCCACATGTACCCCAACACCGACGCGATTTCGGAGGGGTTGAAGAACCTCAAGGTCACCGGGGCGCGTATCGGCCTGGACGCGGTGGAAGGAAGGGATGAAGGGGGCCGGTATGTGTTGCCTCTGCCGGCAGTGCTGAAACCTGGCGAAGCGGTGCACGCGGCGCTGGATTTCAAAGGGATCGTGAAGCGTTGGCCGCCCCGGGGTGTAGACCCCATGGCCGACATGATCGACCAGCTCTCCATTTTCTTTGGCGGCGGCACCGGAGACTACGGCATATTCGCGCACAGCTCGGGAGTGGTGACCATGGCGTTGTGGCATCCGGTGCTGGCGGCTTTTGATGAAGATGGGTGGGACATGGCGGGCGGCGACCCTGCCGTGGGTGATTTCTCCTTCTTCACCGTTGCCGACTACTACGTTTCCCTGGCTATGGATAGAGGGTTCACCGTAGTCACCAGCGGCAACACTCTCGCCGACGAGGGAGAGCGGGTCACCTTTGGTGCCGGCGCGGTGCGGGAGTTTGCGCTCATTGCGGGCAAGGGCCTGACTCTGCTGGAGAAACCGGTGGGAGAGAAGGGCGATGTGCGGGTAACCTCGTACGGTTTCGGCGGGGACCGGGACACTCAGCAGCAGGTGCTCAACGCCGGGGCCGCCTCGGTTAAGATTTTCGAGGAGTTGTTTGGACAGTACCCCTATCGGGAGTTGGACATCGTCAGAGTGGACCTCGGTGCGGGCATCGGCGGTGTGGAATTCCCCGGCATGGTGACCATCGCCAGCATGTTGTACCTCGATGAAATGAAAAACACGGTGCCGGAAGCTGCCGCGGTACTCGACTCCCGGTTCATGCGTGAGTCCGTGGACTTCGTGGTTGCTCACGAAGTGGCCCACCAGTGGTGGAACGCGGTGGTGGGCAGTCACTCTCGTAAACACCCGTTCGTGGATGAGGCGCTGGCCAACTACAGCGCGATTCTTTACTTCGACAAGAATCACGGCAAGCCGGCCATGAACCGGCAGATCCTGTTCCAGTTGAAGCTCACTTACCAGTTGCATCGTTTCCTGGGCGGCGAGGACAAAGTGGTGGATGCACCGACCTCGGCGTTCGACGACATGGTCCAATATTCGGCCATTGTGTACGGCAAGGGGGCGCTATTCCTACATGAGTTGCGCCGCACCCTAGGAGACCGTGCGTTCCTCAAGGCGATCTCAGGCTACTACGGCGAGTATCTGTTCAAGGAAGCAACTCCCACCAACCTGATAGACGCGTTTGCAGCCCAGGCCGGGGACAAGGAAAAGAAAGTGCGCCGCCTCGCCACCCGCTGGCTCCACGAGACGGAAGGGGATGCGGACATCGGCGGGTTCGACCCCATCAATCTGTTGCCGAAGTTGTTGAGAGAGTTGGAGCTGGACCTGGACTCCTGGGCCCTGGACATTCTCAAGGAAGACGGCTTCTGGGAGCTGGTCAAACTCACCGCTAACGTCATCGAAGGCAAGGAAGATTACTTCGAGGGTGTAAGACTCGACGTCATCATGGAGTGGGGCACCAAGGAAGCCAAGAAGCTCATGTTCGATCTGATCAGCATGGATAGTTTGTTTTAGGACATCGGAACATCCAAATCCGAATCAGCCGCAGAGCGGCGAGAGTGGGTAGCGAAGGGCGTCAGCCCTGGACATCGGAACATCCAAATCCGAATCAGCCGCAGAGCGGCGAGAGTGGGTAGCGAAGGGCGTCAGCCCTGGACATCGGAACATCCAAATCCTTAGCGGTGCTAATGCGGCGGCACTGGTTGGTGTGCCTGGAGCCTCTCATTCTTTTTGCCGCCCACTTCGGTGCGTGAAGACGCGGTGGCGAAGGCCGGAGACGATGCGACGGTGGTTGAATCGGAGCTGGATGATCGGGTTCCAGGGCTAAGGCCCTTCGCTACCGGCTTTGGCCTCCATCGGGGCTGTGTTTGGATTGGGGTGTCTACGAACGGAACCAGGGCCTTAGCCCTACGGGCACACATCGCAATGCGGCGCCCCCAGCGCCGAAGTCGCTTCCGGCGTATTTCCATACGCGCCCATGTTGACCCGGCACCCGTTGGGTGCGGGTTCGTTGGTGCACAGTTGTGCCGGGTCGCCCGTGTCGATACACGGGGAGGTGGGCAGCAGGTGCAAATCGCCACCTGCTGCGTCGACGAACATCGGGTTCGCTTCGATACATGTGGGCTGGACCACCGCGTTCTGCTCCAACCCGCCGGCGCAGCCGAACAGATCGGAATGCTCTGCTACCAGCATGTCGGCGGGGTTCGACAAATGATTGTCGAGGCAAGCGCCATCGATGTTGGTGATGATCGCGCTGGAGACAACGACTGGCGTCGACTGACCTTCCGGCAGGTAGAGTCCGCGTGCCGACCCCGCCGTACCTGAGCCGCCCTGACAGTCTTGACCAGGGTCGCCTTGCTGCTGACCCGCGGCTCCTCCCTTTACTTCGTGGAGCGTGTTGCCGGCTACCTGACAACCTTCACAAGTTAGCTCTACCCCTGTGCCCGAACCTCCCGATCCCGGCTGGGCATTACAAGTGTCCCCTCCATCGCCGCCCGCGACCACCGACACTAGATTCCCCGTCAGAATGCAGTTGTCGCAGCCGGTCCAAACCGCCCGAACGCCGATGCCGGGACCACCATCATGTGCCGAATAACCGTTGACGTCAGGACCGTCACCGCCCGAGACCAACAGGATCTTGTTGCGCGATGCTTCAATGCCCGAGCCGAGGAAATCTAATCCGATTCCCGGCCCTCCACGTGGCCCGGTGTAACACCCCGCTGGTGGTCCCCCTTTGACTCCATGGACTGTGTTCCCCGAGACTGCACAGTTGATCCCTTCTACCCGGATTCCCGCAGCTTCCCCGCCCCTCTTGGTGCTGGATTGGGTGATGCAGTGAACCGGTTCAGTGCTGCCTCCGTTGCCTGCGGCAAGCGATTCTACCGTAGAATCCAACACCTGGCAGTCGGTGGCGTCGGTCAAACTGATGCCTGTAGTCGATTTCGCTTCGCATTTGGCGTCCGGGCCGGTCAAACCCGATACCAGGTTGCCGGAGAGCAGGCACGAGGTCGGGGTCTCAAGATGAATTCCATGAACGGTTCCAACCTCAGACCAGCCTCCGCCAGAGGCGGATGTTACCTGTGAAACTACGTTGTTCGTTACTGTACAGTTGTATGGTGCCTCGGACAGTACGATGCCCCTTGCCCCCCTGCTCAAATGGCCGCCGCACTGCCAATGATAGTCCGACTTTGCGCCGTGTATGTCGAAAACGGAGTTCTGGTCAACAGCACAGTCCTGAGGGCCGACGAGGCTGATGCCCGAGGCCAGACCGGCGACCCCATCATCTGTATTTGCCGTCTGCACCGCGGCCACCGAGTTCCCGATGACGTCGCAACCGGTTGTGCTGGTCAGACGTATCCCATGGGCCTCTCCGCTGTCCCCTTGTCCGGAGAAACCACTTGAAACGTCGTTGATCACGTTGTCCGACACCGTGCCACCAAAGCAGTCATGGAGGTCGATCCCGTACGCTGACCCGCTCGGACTTGCGCAGGACCAGGTGTACAACCCCGGTGCGGCTCCTCCGGCAAGATTGGAGACCACGTTGCTCGCCACCGTACATGACTTGCAGTCTTCAAGCCGTATGCCGGTGGCGGGGCAGCCGTCGTAGTGGCTCGTTTCGGAGTTGATGACGTCAATCTCCACTTTTTCTACAACCAGGTCATCGACGTGCCGCGCGAGAATTCCAACTTTGAACACCCCGCACTCACCCTCGAAAGTCTGGCCGGAGTCGGGCATCGAAACTCTCAGGTACGAGGCCGAACCGCCCTGCAGCGGGGTGCCCGGACTTCCCAGGAAACTGACTCCGGCTGCTCCTCCCAGCAGGGACATCCCTTTCACGGACGCCGAGTCGGCCGTAACGATGAATGCCGACTCTTCCTCGGGTTCCGGCAATCCCGCCCCGACCAGCGTTGGTGATTCAACCGTCACATGTAAGGCGCCGGCTCCGATCACCGAGACGCCTGGAGCCGAAATCACGTTGCCCCCCTGGTAGAGGCCGGGGAGAACGAGGACGGTCGAATCGTTGACGACCACTTCGAAGGCCTCGGCCAGGGTGTCGAAGGGGTGCTCCTCAGATCCGTCCTCGAGGGGATCGTCGGCGTTGCCGGCATCCACCCAGATGCTGCCCGACGTAGGAGCGCAAAACTGCACCAGGCAAACCTCGTCAGGAGCGCAAGAGCCGCACGAGCCGCCGCAGCCGTCGTCGCCGCACTCTTTGCCGTCACATGCGGTGAACGTGCAAACTCCCTGCACACACCCTTCACCGCATACTTCACAAAAGTCGCATTCGCCGCCACAGCCGTCCGGCCCGCAAGGGTCGCTTTCGCAGTCGGGAGCGCAGCACGAGCCTTCTACGCAAGTGGACTCAGTGGAACACTGTCCGCAACTGCCCCCGCAGCCATCGTCGCCACACTC
>CAZVFX010000106.1:0-24980 GCA_964626565.1 uncultured Myxococcales bacterium | reverse complement strand
GACTAGTAAGGTTGTCACATGCGTCGCGACCCGACATACGTTGTGGAAGGGGAGGTGGAACGATACGACAAGGACCAGACTGCGTTCGTCCGGTCCGAGTCCCACTTCAGCCTTATCCAGAGCCAGGCGTCCCGGGCCGCGTACGACGGTTTGTTCTCCACCACCACCGCACTGGCAGCCCCGGACTATGTCGATGGCCAGCCCTGCCCGGACAAGGTGGACCTGGATGCGGCCGGCGCGGCTGCCCGGGTCAGGCAGTTCGCGCTCGGACTGGGCGCGCATGAGGTGCGCTTCGGCCCCTTGAAGCGTGAGTGGGTCTATCGCCCGCGCGCAGGCGCGCCCGATCACGAACTGCCGAACACGGCCGTCATGGCTTTCTCCCAGAACCGCGAACTCATCGGGACCGGTGCAACCGGGGCGACTCAATTCGAGGTAGGAAGGGTGTACGCGCTGGCAGCCCTGGCCGCAACACAATTGGCCCGCTACATCCGGGCTCTGGGCTTCCGGGCCCGCGCCCACCACCTGCGCAGCACCAAGGTCATCATGCCGCCCGTGGCCGTGGACGCGGGATTGGGCGAGTCGGCCCGGTGCGGCTATGTGGTCAGCCGCCGGTTCGGCGCCAATTTTCGACTCTCCTGTATCACGACGGACATGCCTCTGGAACACGACCCGCCCATCGATCTGGGCATGACCGACTTCTGCAGCCGATGCAAAAAGTGCGCAACTACCTGCCCAGCCAACGCCATACCCGAAGGCGACCAGACAGTATCAAACGGCGTGCGCCGCTGGGTCATCGACGCCGACGCCTGCCTGGACTTCTGGAAGAAAACCGGCTATCCATGCGCCATCTGTCAGACGGTTTGCCCATGGACCAAACCGCAGACCTTGTTCCACCGCGCCGTGGCCGCCACCGCAGTGAACGCCCCGTTCGCCAGGTCGGCACTGATCAAAGCCGACGACCTGTTCTATGGCGCGGGGTTCAAACCAGAACCGGTCCCGGACTGGCTGAAGTAACACTTCGATGACGATTGGGGGTGGTGCCCGATCACCAGCCCTTCGACTTGCCGCCGGGGCGGCGGCGCTCAGGGTGAACCGGGGTACTCAACGAGGCGAAGCTGGGGCAATTTGTCGCCCACGGAGCGGGCGAGTTTGCTGTCGAAGGTCCACACCTCGCAGTCGAGGCGCTTTCCGAGGGCGAGGTAGTGCGCATCGTATGCCGCGCCCAGGTCGTACTCCCGGGCTGCGGCCACAGCCCGCCGATGAAGATCATCGTCCTCCACCAGGCGGATATCGAGCAGCAAGGCCAGGGCCAGCGCCTCGTCCACTTCGTCGGCAACCAGTTCCCCCATCCGCTCATAGCGGTATAGCGCATTGGCTACCTCGTAATGCAGGAGAGCCGGCGCCACCGGAACCAGTCCCTCATCCCTCCACTGTCGCCAGCGAACAACTGAAACATGATCGTTGCTTCCCGCCAGCAGCAGTCGCACCACGAAGCTGGCGTCTACACAGACGGTTTCCGGGCTAGCGGACATCACGTTCCTCCCGCATCGCTCTGATTACGTCCTCAGGCGGGGTGAGAGGCTTGCCTTCTCTTCGTTCTGCGACGCGCCTTCCCAAAGCAAGCGCACCGTCAAGAGGGTCTGCCCGCGCAGGCTCGGTGCGCCGCCGCAAATCCTCGAACCGCCTCAGCGACATAACCACCGCCGCAGGCTTCCCTCCACGCTCCACGATCACCTGGCGGTCCTGTTCAGTCACCAGACGCAGCAACTCCCCAAAGTGTATTCGCGCCTCAGTAGCGCTGTAGGTCTTTTCGTTCATGGCCCACCCATTAATCAATCAATCGATTAATGCATACCAATTCCGGACGCCCCTGTCAACCGTCCGGAGGGCTCTTTGACTACGACCGGAGGTGGTGCAACATCACCAGCCCTTCGACTTGCGGCCAAAGCCGCGGCGCTCAGGGTGAATTCCTGTAGCGTCGGTCGATCTGTCCGGCAGGTTCGCCTAATCCTTGTCTCGGTAGCCGAGCTCCAGTAAGATCCCAGCCCAGGCGAACAAGGAGAAGCAGATGAGAACTGCGGCAACCATCAGTGCCTTCGTCGTACTCATTTACAGCCTCGGATGCGTCGACGAGACGGAGTGCGCCCACGCCCCAATCATAGACTGGGCCAAGACAGAACCGACGGGGGCAGAATTGACGTTTCAACCCGGAGTCGACTCGTCGCTGTCGTTCAGCATTGCTAATGCAGTGGTCGACCCCGATGGAGACGAAATTGACACCGTCTGGTACCTGTCCCACAACTGGGGCCCCGCAAGACTCATCGGCACCGGGGTCCTGAACACTACGGTTGCTCCGTGCGAGTTTTCCGACCTAGCCCAAGCCGAGTACTTCCAGGTCTCCGTGTCGGTCAGCGACGGAGTCCTCAAATGGGACTCCAACCTTGAGCCTCCCGTGGACACCGGAGGGAAACCCCTGCTCCAAAGGACGTGGATAGTACACCAGGTCGGTTCCTGCAACGACGGCCCCTAGCCTTCCCGATGGGAGTGCCCTTCCGACGAGAACCCACAGGGCGACACAAAAAAAAACGAAAAAAGTTTGGCCACATCGCGATCCAAACACTGATAACTTAAGAGCCGGTCGTTTCGCGGTCTGGTCCCGGGATCGGGTCGTGAGGCGCCGTTGGCACCTTGATATGGCATGGGGTAGAACGGCCGGAACCCTTCGGGGGGAAGGTCAGCGGTGGAGGGTGGCCGGAGCACAATGGCGGTAGGCCCACCTAAAACATGCGACCCGCTCCGGGCCGGTTCACCCAACTCACCCCGGGGGAGAAGTCTGCCCTCGGAAAAAGGGAGGAAGAAGAAGAAGGAGTAGCCCATCAACCAACTCAAATCACCCAACAACAACTCGACGCACAACTCTGCTCACGGCACGCCCGCCAGACGACGGGGGGGGCTGGTCGGTGGCGGCTAGACCTCGGGTGCTGGGGACCTGCAGGTCCGGAGCTATTCAATGACGACCGGGGATGATGCAAGGTCACCAGCCCTTCGACTTGCGGCTAAAGCCGCGGCGCTCACGGTGAACCCGTTATCAGGATGAAGGCCGATGCTGCTTGCCAGCCCGTCCGCCTTGGCGGCCGGCTGACAGAGATGGAGTTTAGCCAGAGCGCAGCCGTCCCGGCGGCAAGTCGAAGGCCTGGTGACCTTCGTTTACACATCCGGTCCTCAAGTCAGTAACAGGCGTTTCTTCCTTCACGAAACGCCTTTACACCGGCCGCGGGCCGCAACATAATAGGCTCGAAGTAGGGAGGGAACCATCCATGTGCAGATGTAGTTTTTGTTTGACGGTTTTTGTGGCGCTTGCTTTGGTGTGCGCCGCCGCTATGGCTCAAGAGAAACCGGAAGAAGAGCTGGAGCCCTGCGATATCGGCGTATCCGAAATCGTGGTGACCGCCAGCCTCACGGAGAAGAAGAAGTTCGAAGAGCCTCGTTGCATCGAGGTCATTCCGGCCAAGAAGTTGCAGGAGAGGGCTCCCAAGTCGACTCCCGACGCGCTGGACGAGGCGGTAGGCGTGCACGTGCAGAAAACCAATGCGGGTGCGGGCGCCCCTTTCATCAGGGGTCTGGTAGGTCCGGAGAACCTGATTCTCATTGACGGGGTGCGGTACAACAACTCTACCTTCCGCACCGGCCCCAACCAGTACCTGGGCCTTATCGACCCGTGGTCGATCAAGCGTCTGGAAGTGCTCCACGGGCCCGGCTCGGTATTGTACGGTTCCGACGCGATGGGTGGCGTGATCAACATCCTGACCCTGGATCCGATGGTGGGGGCTGAACGCCCCTGGCGCCTGAGCGGGCGCCTCATGGGCGCCAGCGCGGTAGCCGGCGGCGGCGGAACTTTGCAGGGCGACTACGAGCGGGGCGACTATGCCGGATACCTGGGGCTGAGTCACAACGTGTTTTCGGAAGTCCGCGCCGCGGGCGGAGAGGTTCAGCCACTGAGCGATTTCACCCGCTCGAGTATCCGGTTCAAGGACCAGTACCGGCTGGCTGACGACCTGGTGGTTAAGGGTGCCCTGTTCAGCACCATGATTCGGGATGCGGGAAGGGTTGACCGGATCAACCGGGGAAGGGGCCGGTTCTACGACAACGACGACATCATGGCGTATGTTAGAATCGAGCGCAAACCAGCGGCCGGCTGGTTGCGGGTCGCCCGCCTCAACGTCTCATTGCACTACATGAGGGAACTCGACCGAGCCTTTCGCTGCCGCACCGGCTCTGGCGGCGCAGTACTCGACCTGCAGGCCTGCCTCGACCAGGACGAGGACAATCTGACCAGGCGGGATGAAGCTGAAGATTCAGTGCTCACCCCCGGCTTCGTCGCCAGTGCTGAGGCCAGATTCTGGGATAACAGGCTTGTCGCTATCCTCGGTGCGGAAGGGTATTTCGACTTTGTGTCGTCCGAGGCCCGGCGGGCCATGCCCGAGGGGTGGAGCATGGAGAAGAGGGACCGGGGCAATTTCTCGGACGGCTCCACCTACCGGTCGGTGGGCACTTTTGTAAGGGCGGAACTGGACGCGTGGCGCGCTGATGATTCCGTCGTCGCAGTGTCAGGTGGCGCTCGCATGACGACGTTCAACGCGTTTGCCGAGGATGTGCCGGGAGTCGGTGATGTCACGTATGCGCATGCCGGCTTTGTCGGCTCCGCCGGGATCAACTTCAGGCAGGGATCGCTGCTCAACCTGTACGCGGATTTCTCTCAGGGGTTCCGCGCTCCCAACCTCCAGGAAACTACCGCCATGGGTGATACGGGTGCGACCTTCGAGATCCCCAACGGCGACCTGGAGCCGGTGAAATCCAACACCTTCGAGGTTGGCTACAAGCTTAACACCGGCTTCGTCCACATATACCAGTCCGGATTTGTCACTCGGATGCCCAACGCCATCGAAAGAGAAACCGTTCCTGCCGAGGAATGGGAGGGGCTGGGAGTCCAGGCTGCGGATGTGGGGTCTCAACGGGTCGTGCGCAGGTTTAATTCTGCGGAGGCGACCTATCGGGGCACCGAGTTGCAGGTATGGACCGAGCCGTTCCACAACTTGTCGGCCCGCTCCAATTTCGCCTGGCTCGAAGGCGAGGTGGAGAACTCGGCCGGGGAGACCCAGCCTGCGCGGCGAGTGCCGCCGTTCTCCGGACTGGCTGCGCTACGATATGAGAGCGAGCGGTTGCGTTTCTACGTCGAAACCTACGTAAAATGGGCCTCCCGCCAGCACCAGCTCAACGAAGGTGACCTGGCCGATCTGCGCATTTGCGAAGACCCCGCCAACCCGGGGCAGTTGTTGGCCGATTGTGAGGGCACCGCCGGTTGGGCTACTTACAACGCCCGGGCAGGTTTCCGCCCTCTGGAGCAGCTCGGCTTCAACCTGTCAGTGGAGAACCTGACCGACGTTCGGTACAAATATCACGGTTCGGGAATCCTGGCGCCGGGCCTGAACGTCATTCTGGAAGTCAGCGGGAGCTATTAAACGTCAATTGCCTCTCTACTCTTCTTCTTCCCAGTGAAACCCATACATCCGATCGAGGCCCAGCGGTTCCTCGGCGACTATGGCGCCGCCCAGGGCCTGGAAGATCTGCTCGCCGTAAAGCTGGTGGCCCAACTTGCTCAGGTGCACTGAATCCGACATGTAGGGGTCGGGGTTCTCATCGCCCAGCGCGCCGAACATGTCGGCCAGAACCACGCCCTTGTGGGAGCTCATCTCTTCTCTTGCCTTGTTGAGCGCGTTGACCGCCACATCCATGAGCATGTCATAATAGCTGCCCGCGACGTTCTTCCAATAGGTCGCCTTGGCGTAGTTCACGTACAAGCAGTACACCACATCGACATGGGGGGCGCGGGCCTGGATCTCCTTGACGATTGCTACCACTTTGGCTCGCAAGTCCGCCTGAAACTCGGGGAACTCCATCACTTTCTGGAGAAGCTGGCTGTAGTTGCCGCTGTAGAGGGCCGGTCCCATCCAAGCCATAACATCGTTGCCGCCAATGGAGATGACCACGACGTCCGAGTCGGCCAGTTCCGGATCCAGCCTGTTTTCGAAATAGCTGCCGCCGGGCAGCCAACCGCCGGCCACGCTGCCCGGCACCGCCTTGTTCAGGCTGATGGTGTCCGCCACCTGGCTCACGATGCCACCCAGAACCTCTGGAAAGTGGGGCCCCGGGCCGTGGGTCGGGATGCTGTCCCCAATGGTGACTATCTTCACTTCGCCGTTGCGCACGGCGTTGACGAAGTTCACCCCGTAATTGGCGCTGGTGCACTGACAATCGTCGGGGGCCAAAACATCCAGTACATAGTACCCGGACTCAAGGCCACCGAAAGAGAAGCGGCCGTCAGGACATGTTTCCGCTCCCCACTCCGACTCGTAGTTGAGCAGCCTCACTTCCATACCTTCCAGAGGGTGGTCGTAGGCTGGGTACAACCCCTGGTCATAGAAGGAGTCGGAGGTCTTGTCCCCATCGAAGTAGACCAATCCGGAAATGGCCGGGGCCACTGTTTGCTCAGGCAGGGGGCATTCCGGTCCGACCACTTCGGGCAGCGGCGCCACCTCTTCGTCCACAATGTCCGGGCCGAGTTCCGCGGCCAGGTCCTGAGACCCGCCGGTATCCCATTGGCAAATCGTCTCCGGAAAAGCGGGGCAGATATCCGTGGGGCAGGCAAGCTCAGAGCATAACGGGCACGAAACATCCGGGGCTGCGATGTCGGGCACGGGGCAGTTCGCACCGGCAATTTCGCCTTCTGAGTTGCACAGACAGTCCGCAGGCATAAGACGGATTTTCGTACCGCCGCAACTGAGGAGCAGAATGCTGAGTAGTGCTACTAGACGTACCGGACCGCTTGCCATTGACCACCTGCTGATGCTTCTTCAAATGTATAGGTCCAGCGCCGGGGTTGCAATCGATTTCATCTCAGGCCCGGTTGCATTGGGAGCGGGGACGCGCTATTCTTGCTCAAGTTGACCGGAAACGCGCACCGTTTTGCGGGGGGTTCTCGCATGAGTGAAAGAGACGTTGCTCCCAAGCCGGAGACAGGTTCCACGACCTTGTTGAAGCGGATCCTCTATTTTCCTTACAGTTGGCTTATTTGGATTCCCTACCTTGGCGTAAGCACCGCCCTGTTCGGCTCGGTGGCTTTCGTAGTCGCCCATTTCAAGCCACACTGGGCGTTCCGTATCGGCACCGCGTGGGCCTGGGTGCTGTGCCGGCTGAATTTCGCCCGGATTCAGGTCGAGGGGAGCGAGAATCTGGACACGAATCGCTCGTACGTGATCATGTCCAACCATCAAAGTCACTTCGACGTGCTCACTTTGTACGGACATTGGGCCGGCCAATTCAGATGGGTGATCAAGCAGGAGTTGCGTAAGGTCCCATTCTTAGGGCCGGCCTGCTACAAGATGGGGCACATTTTCATCGATCGTTCCAACCGGGAGAGAGCGATCGCCAGCCTGGAAGCGGCACGGCCCCAGCTTACAAATGGGGTCTCGGTGCTCTTTTTCCCGGAGGGGACCCGCAGCCGAGACGGCAGGCTAAGAACCTTTAAGAAGGGCGGATTCGTTATGGCTCTCGACCTGGGACTGCCGATCCTTCCAGTGTCTGTCTCCGGCACTCACAAGATACTTCCCTGCAAGACGCTGAAGCTGCTGCCGGGGAGCGCCACAATCACCATTCAGGAGGCCATCGACACGACGGCCTATAGTCACGACGACCGCGAACGATTGATGGCCGACGTAAGAGCCGCCATACAGAAGGGTCTCACCGACTGGGAACGAGGAGAATGAGAACTGCGCTCTTCCTTTGCTTCAGCGTATTAGCGGCAGTAGCCTGCAACAGCCCCCGGCCTCCGGAAACCACCAAAGGGAAACGCGCCGAGCCGGTCACCAGGGGCAACCCCGCACCTGTGGCCGAAAACGCCCCCGCACCGGAGCCGGTCACCAGGCCTGCCCCCTCCTCAGGCGGAGCGGAATGCGTCCTCACCTTCGCCGCACCCGGCGTAATCTTCGATTGCTCGTTCCCTTCCTGCCCACGAGATCTGCTGGCCCACCTGTTTACCGCGGACACCGTCTCTTTCTCGCGCACCGGAGAGGTGTGGTTGTTGAACTCCAGCCGGAAGGAGCCGCCTTTTTCTCCCGCGGGCAAGACCTTGCTGAACGTCTACGCTCAGCACGGGGAGATGCACGTCCCGGGCATCCCTACCGCGTCTTGTCCGTTGCCGCAGTTGGTAAGAAAGAAGCTGGAGACCGCGTCCACCATCGACGTGACCAGCGTGCAGGTCCGAAGGACCCTGGCAGGTTCTACGGCCAGATAATCTCCGGCACCCCTGTCTCAATATACGACGTTACAAAGTGGAGGAACAGGCCCCGGGCCCGGGCTTTTTCTTCGGGGCCTTCGCCGCCATTGAAGAACTCGTGTCCGCCGGCAAACTGGACCGTCCCGTAGGTAAGGCCGGCAGCCGGCACCGCGTCCAGCTCCGCCCACTCTTCCAGCACCGGTTTGATGAGAGGGGAACGAGCGGCTCCGGCCAGGGCGCGGCCGCACTTGGAAGGAATGGTTTCATCCTTTAGCCCCACTTGCAGCAGGAAGGGGCAGGACCCCCGGCCGGCAACAGGGTCATGGACCAGCAAGGGGCCGTAGTTCACCGGATCGGCTGCGCCGATGAGGTGGCCGCTCAGCAGCCTGAAGCCCAACATCACGTCAGGGGGAATGAAGTCGTACAAGCCTACCGCCTTGAGCGTGTCCACCAGCAGGAAACGGAAGTTGCCGCCGCCTGAAACGAACCCGCCAATCCGGGCGTCAGGGGAAAGCGCGCAAGCCATGCTCGTGACTAGAGCGCCCAGAGAATGTCCGGCAAACAGAAAAGCGGAAAAATCGAAGTCGGGAAGACCGTCCCCTCCAAGAGGGTAAAGATCCTGCTCTTCAGCCATGAGCTTGAGTGCGAGCCGGAACGACAGCGTGTCAAGAACCGACTGCCGGAAATTACCCGCGGTAATGGTCGGCTTGTCAATTTGGAGGAAGTAGAAACCGCTCGATTCGTTGCCCTTGCCGTGATAGATGAAATCGAACACCGCGGCCGCGACCCCCTGGGCCGCCAACTCCCTGGCAATGGAGTACTCGGTTTCCTTCCAGGAGTTGATTCCGTGCTGGAACAACCCGACGGGATAAGGCGCCTTGTCCGGAGCATCCGGGACAATGAGGAAGAACTCCCGCCATTCAAACCCGGTGACCACCATATCGCCTTCTTCGTTGGCAATCACCAACCCGTCTTCATTCAGAAACTGGGGAGCGAGAAAACGACCGGACACCACCGCGGACAGCCCTGCCTGGGGAGAGCCGAAAAACTCCTCGGCAGAGACCACGTTGGGAACCCCGTCTTCGTCGGGGTCGAGGTCGTAGCCGACCTCTTCGTCTAAGAGCATGTCGGCGGCGACCAGCATGTCCGCGGTCATGGTACCCACCGTAAACAGAATCGCGGCCGCCAGATCATCGACAGCCGGGGCTCCGGGCGTAGCCTCCAGTGCGGCAAGCGTGGCCTCACGCATCCTCACCGCTGCGTCAACGACCTCGGGCGGCCCGTAAGGCTCGTCGAGCCCCAGCACAACCCTCATGAGCGGATAGGGCTCGAACGCGACTTCGTCGATGTCGGTGAGGGAGCGGCGCACCACCAGAAGATAGCTGGTGCGTTCTACCAGCGGCGCTTCGGGAGCGAACTCAAGGTAACGTAAGACCTCTCCCTCATCCTCGAGTTCACGATAGGAAACCTGGCACTGCGGGCCATGGCCCCCCGGTTCGGCGCCCACTTCAAGTAGCTCCAGGGCCAGGCCCGGGCCGGTGATCGGCGGCAGTGAGGCCGGGTCCATCTCCACGTTGATGGGCACCATGATGAGCCCGGAGGCTCCGTATCCGTCCAGCGCCGACGCTTCGGTGCGATAGCTGGTAAACATGTCCAGAAGGGGAAAGGTGAGCACCGAGTCCTGACGCGGCCCCACAAACGAGAGCCTCTGCCCCGTGGGACTGCTCGGGTCATCGACGGTGAACCAGTCCCAGGGCACAGGCAGCACCGGGATCTCCGACTGCACCTCCACGATAACGCCGGGTGCGGAAGGAAGGGGCGGAAGGTAGGGCACCACCTCCGCCTCGGAACCCGGGTCAACAGCAAACAAGTCCTGGGCTATTTCGTCGCGTGGAACATCCTTTGGCGCGACCAGCTCCAATTCCACCGGGACGTCCACCGGTTCCGCAGTCTCGAGAATGTCCTTTGATATGTCGCTTTCACCTGCTCCGGCCGCGCAACCGGCCAAAACAATGGCCAGCCCCAAGCCCACCACCCTTCCCAGGCCCCGGGCTTCAAGCCCCAGGCCGCCTCTCCTCGTCTCGCGGTTCACCGGTGGGAATCTCACAGCACCTTCTTCGCCACCTCTGCCAGGTCGGCGACTATCTCCTTCACCAGCGCCTCATCCCGCCCTTCGGCCATAATCCTCAGCACGGGCTCGGTGCCCGAATAACGGACCACGGTGCGCCCCTCTTTGCCAAACCTGGCCGCGGCCGCGGCGATGGCTTTCTGCAGCGCGGGAACATCCTCGACCGGAGGTTTGGATGCCACCGTCACTTTGGTACTGAACTGCGGGAACGGGGAGAAACCTGCCACGAGTTCCGACATCGGCTTGCCCTGCTCAGCCATGGCGGACAACACCTGAAGCGCGGCCACGATGCCGTCCCCGGTGGTGGTGTGATCGAGGAAGATCAGGTGGCCGGACTGCTCGCCGCCGAAGTTGTAGCCGGAGCGGCGCATCTCCTCCAGAACATAGCGGTCGCCCACTTGAGTGCGCACCAGCTTTCCGCCCACCTTCTGCAGTTCTTCCTCAAGAGCCATGTTGCTCATGATGGTGGAGACCACGGTGTTGTGGCTCAGTTCCCCCTTGTTGATGAGGTTACGTGCGGCCAGAGCCATGATTGCGTCGCCGTCCGCGATGTTGCCCTTCTCGTCCACCAGGATCACGCGATCCGCATCTCCGTCGAGGCAGACGCCGAGGTGAGCGTCCTCCTGGCGCACAATGTCCGCCACGGTTTCCGGGTACAACGCCCCACAGTCACGATTGATGTTGGTGCCGTCGGGGAAGACGCCCAATTCAACCACCGTCGCGCCCAACTCCTCGAACACCGACGGGCCCACCGTATAGGCTGCCCCGTTGGCGCAGTCCACGACTATCTTCACGCCACGCAGACTCAGATGCTGTGGGAACGCCTCCTTGGCGAAAGCAATGTAGCGCCCACGCGCGTCTTCGATGCGATAGGCCCTTCCCAGGTCCGCGCCGGTGGGCCTGTCCGCGAGGCGTGCCTCGTCGAACATGATCGCTTCGATCTCCTCTTCCTGGCTGTCCGGAAGTTTGAATCCATCACCACCGAACACCTTGATCCCGTTGTCCGAAAACGGGTTATGGGAGGCGGAGATCACCACGCCCGCCCGGGCCCGCATGCCGACGGTCAGAAAGGCGATGGCCGGTGTGGGAAGAGGGCCTAGCTGGAAAGTCGAGGCCCCCATGGAACAGGCCCCGGCAGCGACCGCGAATTCAAAAATGTAGCTGGACCGCCGGGGGTCTTTGCCAATGACGATGCGAGGATCGGGGTCGTCCCCTGAAAAATAGATGGCCAGCGCCTGCCCCAATCGCAACGCCATTTCCGGCGTCATGGGGTGTACGTTGGCTTTGCCGCGAATACCATCGGTTTCGAATAACTCTCGCATTTCGACTTCCTACGTTCGGCTACTTCCTGGTTAACGTGATGTTGAAGTATTTGGGTCGTTGGAGGATCATGGTGACCCCCTTGAGTTTCTCCACGGTCGGCTCCACGGCCGGGAAGTGCTTCTGCAGAACTTCCGGCTCAAGTGGGAGCTTGGACGCATCAATATACACGTACTGCGAAACGTTCTCTTCCGTCACCTGATCGGCCATACGCTGACGGCCCCGGATTTCCAACTTGAAGAAGGCGGGCGACGCAGTGCAGGCGTACCCCGCAGGGCACCCATTCACCGAGATCTTCGCGCTCTTGATGGTCTTGGAACCCTTCTTCTCGTTGATGGGAATGTTCAACTGCACGCTGGTGGGAGCCACCTTGATCCCCTGGCGCCGCTCCAGCGCTACTTTGCCTGTGAAATCACGAGTCACATTGGTGAGGTCCAGAGGCTCGGTGTGGTACTGCCTGATCTTGCCCAACAAGCTGGCCGGCCCCTTGACCTCCACGAACCTGGGCTCAGTGTGCATCTTCTCGCGCACCACCTGCCAATAGGGTCCGGGCTCCTTCAATATGTTCACAGCCACCGGGACCCGCTTGCTCTGCATTTCGTCGAACTCCAGATTGAAACTGGAGGGAGTCACCGACAACGCCTTCACCCCCTCGCCCAGATGATTCTCCAGTGCGCTGGGCACGATGAAAACCGTCTGGTCGGCCTGATATTCCGATAGGTCCAGTTCGTAGGGAGTACGGCGAGCGAGAATCTCGGTGAGTTTCTTCACATTGCCTCGGATTCTCACCCTCAGCGCCGTCGGGGGCTGAGACATGAGCATCCGGTCGCCGGAAATGCCGGAAACCACCAGCGGAATCTCGATCTCCACTTCGCGGATAGTCTCTTCCCGGGCAATGATGTACAACACCACCGCGATGGAGACCGCGACCAGCTTCAGGCCAACGTTATGCACAAAGAGGCTGCGCAGCGATTCTCGAAATCGCGTCATTTCGCCTCCCGCCCTTCCCGGCGCCGACGGGCCAACTCTTTGAGCTTGTCGAACACCGAACCTCGAGTACTCTCGCTCCATTCGGCCAGTAAGGCCTGCCGAAGTTCGTCGGGGGAAAGCCCCGCATTGAGTTCGCCGCCGACAGCCACGCTGATACGGCCGGATTCCTCGGAGACAACAACCACCACCGCGTCCACACGCTCGGAAAGCCCCAGCGCGGCCCGATGACGTGTACCTACCCAGGGCTCCAAATCCATGCGGGAGGTCAACGGCAGAATACAGCCGGCTTTCAGTATCCGGTCTTTGCTCAACACCACGGCCCCGTCGTGGGTGGGGTTCTCATGGACCGGCAGAAAGAGAGCGAAAAGCAACTCCTTACTGACGTAACCGTCCACCCTGACGCCGGTCTCAGCGATAAACGCTTCGAGGTTGCCCGAGCGCTCGATTGCGATGAGGCCGCCCAACCGCTTGGCTGAAAGAGAACGCGCCGCGCGCACAACTTCCTCCAGCGTTCTGGACGCTCCCGTAGTGCGCTCCCGCAACACCGTCTCCATCCACTTGAAGCGACTGAGACTGCGCCTGATGTCGTCCTGGAACAGGATAATGAACACCAGGAATATGACGCTCCAGAACTTGTCCAGCAGCCAACGGAAGGTGGGCAGGTCGAGGAGCCGCTCCTGAGACACCAGGTACAGCGCCAGGATCGCGATGAGCAACACAATGATCTGAATGGTTCGGGTACCCTTCGAAAACTGCAGGAACTTGTAGATGATGTACGCGACTACAACGATATCCAATAGCTGCTTGAAGATATCCAAGGTAGTCCCGAAGTACATTTTTACACCCTTACGCTCCAACGACCGAGCTTCACTGACGACCGGATAGCTACGCTCCGCAATGACGTCTGCTGCCAGCACACCACTGGTGTTTCCACCCTTACGCTCCAACGACCGAGCTTCACTGACGACCGGACAGCTACGCTCCGCAATGACGTCTGCTGCCAGTTCATCGGTGGTGTTTCCACCCTTATACGCTCCAACGACCGAGCTTCACTGACGACCGGATAGCTACGCTCCGCAATGACGTCTGCTGCAAACTCACCGGTGGTGTTTCCCTATGGGCCATCGCCGTACCGCAGTACGTACAACATTCTAGACTTGCCAGACTATGGCGTCAACTACCCGTACTACATCTTTCATGGTCGCGACGTCGTGCACCCGCACCAGGTGCGCACCCGAAGCCGCGCACACGGCCACCGCGCCTGCAGTGCCCCAGGCGCGCTCGGACGCGGGCTTGCCCGTGAGCTGGCCGATAAAACTCTTGTTGGATGGCCCGGCCAGGATCGGGTAGCCGGAGCTGAGCAAGGCGGGCAGATTCCGCAGCAGTTCGAGGTTGTGTTCCAGCGTCTTGCCGAATCCTATGCCCGGGTCGAGGACGATCTTATCCCGGCTCACGCCGAACCCCATGGCCAGCGACGCCCTCGCCTCCAGAAACGCCTGGACATCCTGGACCACGTCGACGTACTCAGGCTGCTCCTGCATAGTCTCCGGCGGCCACAAAGAGTGCATAAGCACAACCGGAGCGCCGGACCGGGCCACCACCTTCACCATTTCCGCATCGCCCCGCAGCGCGGTGACGTCGTTTACCAGCCCGGCCCCAGCGTCCAACGCCCCTTTAGCCACCTCGGCCTTGTACGTATCCACGGAGACAGGCAGGCCCGTGCGTTTGACAATCTCTGCCACCACCGGCACCACCCGCTTGAATTCCTCGTCGAGAGGAACACGGGGCGAACCGGGACGGGTCGACTCTCCGCCAACGTCGATGATATCCGCACCCGCCTCGGCCATTTCCACGGCCCTTGCAACCGCGGCTTCCACCGTGGAGTATCTGCCGCCATCGTAGAACGAGTCCGGCGTGACGTTTATGATGCCCATGATACGAGTGCGATCGAACTGAATTGCACCGGCGCAGGTTTCCAGGGTTTTGCAATCGACCATTTGAGCGACTCTGTTTGACGGCTAGCTGGGTTCGGGCAACGGCTCCACCGGGGCCACAACGGGATCCTTCGTATCATCGTTGTCCGGTCCGTTGGACGGCCGGGGCGGCACGCCGTGCCTCAGCACGATGTCCTCCACGTCATCTCCGGACAGGGTCTCTTTTTTGAGCAACTCCTGAGCCATCTCTTCCAGCGCCCCGCCGTACTGATCCACAAGCAGCCGGGCCCGGTCGTAGGCTTCGTTTACCAGGTGCTTGATTTCCCGGTCGATGCGCTGGGCCACTGCTTCGGAATAGGGCTTCTGCCGAGTGAAGTCCCTTCCCAGGAAGACCTCGTCACCTTTGCGTTCAAACGCGATGGGCCCCAGATTGCTCATGCCCCATTCGGTGACCATCTTCCGGGCCAGTTCAGTGGCGTGCTCGATATCCTGGCCCGCACCAGTGGTTTGTTCCTCGAAGATCTTTTCTTCCGCAACCCGGCCGGCCATGAGCATGCCCATGGTATCCAGGATCCACTTCTTGGTGTACTTGTAGCGGTCCTTTTCCGGCAGCAACTGGGTGAGCCCCAGCGCCCTGCCGCGGGGAATGATGGTCACTTTGTACAGGGGGTCGGCGTTGGGCAGCAGGCGAGCGACCAGGGCGTGCCCCGCTTCATGGTACGCGGTGGTGCGCTTCTCGTCTTTGGTCAGCGCCATGCTGCGCCGCTCCGCTCCCATGAGCACCTTGTCCTTGGCTTCTTCGAAGTCATCTTCGAAAATCTGGTCCCTTCCCCGGCGGGCCGCCAGCAGCGCGGCCTCGTTGGCCAGGTTCTCGAGGTCTGCTCCCGAGAATCCGGGCGTGCCTCTCGCCACCGTCCGGAGGTTGACCCCGTCTGACATGGGCTTGTTGCGGGTGTGCACGTCGAGGATCCCCGCCCTTCCCGGCAGGTCGGGCAGCGGTATGATGATACGGCGGTCGAAACGGCCGGGCCGCAGCAGCGCCGGGTCAAGGACATCGGGACGGTTGGTAGCCGCGACGAGAATCACCCCCTCGTTGGCCTCAAAGCCGTCCATTTCCACCAGGAGCTGGTTCAAAGTCTGTTCCCGCTCGTCGTGTCCGCCCCCAAGGCCGGCGCCCCGGTGGCGGCCCACCGCATCGATCTCGTCGATAAAAATGATGCAGGGTGCGTGCTTCTTGCCCTGCTCGAACAGGTCTCTTACACGACTGGCGCCCACCCCCACAAACATCTCTACAAAGTCGGAGCCGCTGATGGAGAAGAAGGGTACCCCCGCCTCTCCGGCCACGCCCCGGGCCAGCAAGGTCTTGCCGGTGCCGGGAGGCCCCATGAGCAGCACACCTTTGGGAATACGCCCGCCCAACCGGGTGTACTTCTTGGGCTCTTTCAGGAAATCAACGATCTCCTTCAACTCCTCTTTGGATTCATCGATGCCCGCGATGTCGTCGAAAGTCACCGTCTTCGAACTGTCTGCCATCAGCCGGTGCCGGCTTTTGCCAAAGCTCATCGCTTTGCCGCCGCCCGACTGCAACTGCCTGATGAAGAAGAAGAAAATGAGGAACAAGAAGATCATGGGCACCCACGACAGCAGGAACTGGATCCAGAACCCCTCCTGCTCCGGCTCGTGCTTGACCTTTATCCCCAGGAAGAGCAACTCCGGCTCAAAGCCCTCAATCTGTCCCGAGGTTTTCCTCACCTTGCCATCGTAGTATTTGGCCGTTACCTGATCGCCGCGGGCCTCGACCTCCTGCACCAGGCTGCGCGCATAGTTGCCTTTGTCCGCATCAGGAGGAACCGACATCAACTTGCCGATAAACTCGGAGTGGGCCAGGTAGGTAGACTCCTCCGGAATGTCCAGCTTCGGACCTTCCTCGCTCTTGTAGTCTATTCTGACGCCTTTCTTCAGCAACAACAGACGTTGGTCTCCCAGCGCCTCCAGGTCCCCTTCGGTATGAAAGGGGGTGCCATCGTGCAGTTCGCCTGCGATGACGTTGCCGCGCACAGTGATTCCCTTAACCCCACTGAGAGGCTTGAGCCCCTTGTCCAAACCATCGATGGTGCGGGCATCAGCAAGAAACTCGGAGAACGCAACTTCCTCCTCGGTGCCCGACTGCTTGAGGTATTGAAAAACCACGAGAAACAGCAGCAGGAGGCTCGCCCAGAGCAGAAAAGTCTTCAGCTTCCTCTTATCATCCTTCATTCGATCACGCCTCGGTTTTCACCGGCAGAACATACCAATATCGGTTAACAAGGGCAACCTGATTTTTCAATGCCGGTTGACCCGCCTGCTGAGGGGAAAGTGGTTCTGACCCCGGGCTTCAAGAAACATCTTGTTTCAAAGCAAAGCACTCGCTCTTACGCGTTGGGCACCCCCAAACGCTACACCCGGGGTCAGTTAACCGTAAGTAGACACCGACGCCAAAGATAGGTTCCCAAGTTATTGAAAAAAAGATCACCTTACTGCAATTCCCCGACCAGAACAGATGGTTCAGGAAATACGAACGGGCGCATCACAACGCGGTCAAAACACCCCTCGGCGAACTCTCCCGGAGTACCCCCGCCGCGGGTGCCGACAACACAAGCAAGCGCCTCTGCAGGGCTCCACGGACCGGTGTATTTGACAGCCTCGTCCACGGTCGCCCGGGCCTCGTCCTCGTGGACCGCCAGGCCCAGAGTGTGTGAAACGCTGATACCCGGCTCATTGTGCTCGGTCTGGCCGTCCACGATCACCCGGAAGTCCTGCTCCACCGGTGCGGTGCCGTCTCTGGCTCGCAGATGCTGCCCCCCGGGGTAGAAGGAAGGGGGGCCACTCTCAAGCAGCACTGAGTAAAAGGTGTTGATGCTGGCTGAGTACGAAAGCAGGTCCGCTTCAACCAGCAGGCCCGGTTCAAACGAGCTTTGAGAAGCCACAAACGCGGCGGTGGTGTCGTCCGATTTGCCACCCTCCGAACGAGTGCACAGTGCATGCTCCTTCGTCTTTACCCAGCCGCTCCCCTGGTTCACGTTCCAGCGCGCCGCTTCCGGGACACTGTCGTCGGGCAGAGAGAAGCTGTCGTACAAGTGGAATACCGATTCCGGGTCGTCCGCACCGGCTGCGTCCAGGCCGCCGTACATGAGGTTGTAACCAGCCACTTCTCCCCCGGCAACTGCGGGCGCCTTGAACCAGACTCTGACGTCGCTTTCGACCCAGGAGTCCAACACATCCGCGCCGTCGGCCGAGAAGAACGTCAGGTCCCGCTGGTCGACTCGCCCCTGGCCCACCACCCCGGCGCATTTCCCAGGCTCTTGACCCAACTGGCGGGCGCCCTGGCAGTAAAGGGCCAACATTTCGCCCTCCGAAAGGACCCGGGTGAACCACAACACTTCATCGATTCTTCCGTTCAAATTGTACGTGCCGCCCGGGTCCTGGTCTCCGCAAATGATGAGGTCACCGCCGTTGAACTGGGGGAAGTTGATGCCGTTGTAGGTCAGCGCTTTTACCCCATCCACGTAGAGGAGCGCCTGGCTTGCAGCCCCGTCGAAACGGAAGGCAAGATGCATCCACTCGTTGCCCTTGAACTGTGACACCGGCGGGTGGCTGTCGCTCCACCCCTCGGGGGAATTGCACCCCTGATGGTTGCAGAATTCGAAACCGCTGTAGAACGGGCCGGGGGTCCCCTGAATGAACAGTCGCATCCAATTGCCGGTGACGTACGCGAAGCTGCCGTGATTGCTCTCGATGCCGGAAACATAGACCCAACTGGTATAGGTGAAGCCCTGGGCCAAATCCGCGTTTGGGAGTGGAGCACGGGCGTGCTGGCTGCCTCCGGAGCAGTTGAGCGCAGTACCTTCCACCCCTTCCGTCCACCCTGGTCCGTTCAGGCGCGCCGGCCGCCGGTAGCGATTGCCTGACGAATCGTCGGCATATGCACCTGCTCCTTCGCTGAAATGCAGCGAGACGAACAGGTCCGAAAGATCATATTTCAGAGTCGTCACATCCACCGGCACCGCGTAATCAACGATGTCGGGGCCGCCGCTGTTGTCCACCTCAATCATGCGCCAGAAATCGTAATCGCCGACAAGGGCACACCAGGGGTCCGCCCCGTCGGCCAGTTCATTGCAATTGTCGTCCTTGCCGTTGCCGCACAACTCGATGACCCCCGGTTTCACATTCTCGTCTTCATCGTCACAGTCGGTGGACTCGAGATAGAGCCACTCCCCCTGCGCCTCGCACAGACACTGGCTCTCCGCCCCCGGAAATCCATCCCCATCAAAGTCGGCGTAGTATTCCGCACAATCCACCGGATCGTCGTCCACTTCGCCATTGCAGTTGTCGTCCAGGTCGTTGCATTTCTCAAGATCAGAGCCTTCCATGGGGTCGCAGATCTGTGGAACACCTTCAACGCAGCTCTCCACCGAGTGCTCACACTCTCCCAATCCGCAGGTGACCGGCTGCAGCCCCTCATCAACCGAACCGTTGCAATCGTTGTCGATGCCGTCACAAATCTCATCGCCGGCACCTGCCATGGGATCGCACACGTTGGGCTCCCCCCCCTGGCAGTTGTCCTCCACATGTTCGCACTGACCCAGACCGCAGGTGACCGAACCCAACTCCTCATCCACGAAACCGTTGCAGTCGTTGTCCAGGCCGTCGCAGACCTCCAGACCTGCCCCGTCAAAGGGATCGCACACCTGGGGGTCGCCTTCCACACATGAATAAACAGTGTGCTTGCATACGCCCAGGCCGCATTCCACCAGCCCCAACTGCTCATCAATCATGCCGTCGCAGTCGTTGTCCACGCCGTCACATTTCTCAAGCTCAGCGCCAGCCATGGGATCGCAGTCCTGAGGGACGCCATCAGCGCAACTGTAGAGCAACTGCTGGCAGTTCCCCAGGCCGCAAAGCGTCCACCCCAAGTCCTCGTCCACAATGCCGTCGCAATCGTTGTCCAGCCCGTCACATTCTTCCATGGTTGCACCCAAGTACGGGTCGCAAACCTGCCCGACCCCGTCGATGCAGGCTGCGACCGTGTGGAAACAGACTCCCTTGCCACACGCCAGGGTACCGGTGTCCTCGTCGGCAACGCCGTCGCAGTTGTTGTCCTCTCCGTCACAAGTCTCGTCAACTCCGTGGTTGATTGCCGGGTCCAGGGGAGCACAGTCCGAGTCATCCGGGTCCCCGTCATTGTCGTCGTCCAGGTCCACGCAGTCCTTCAGCCCGTCAAAGTCACTATCGACATATCCTTCATCTTCTGACTGGTCGCAGTCGTTGTCCGCACCGTCGCACACCTCGTCGGCCCCCGGGTAGATAGCTGCGTTCAAGGGAGCGCAATCCTGCTCATCCGGCACTCCATCGCCGTCTTTGTCTTCAGCGCACTTGTCCCCGGTCCCATCGCCATCGGTATCCTGCTGGTCCTCGTTGGCCACCAGGGGACAATTATCGGCATCGTTGGCCCACCCGTCGCCATCCACATCCTCATCGCATTTGTCGCCCAGCCCGTCCCCGTCCAGGTCCCCCTGCATGGTGTTCTTCACACCGATGCAATTGTCCACGCCGTCGGGGATGCCGTCGCCATCTGCGTCCGCATCACACGAGTCGCCAATCCCGTCCTGGTCAGAATCCTCCTGTCCCGGGTTTTCCACACCCACACAATTGTCCGCGCTATCGTCAATCCCATCGTTGTCATCGTCGTTATCCACACAGTCCGCTTCACCGTCCGCGTCCGTGTCTGCAAACCCCTCGTCCACCTCGGAGTCACAGTCGTTGTCCACGCCGTCGCACGTCTCCTCCGCCCCCGGGAACGCCAGCGGATTCAGCGGCGCACAGTCGGCTTCATCGGACGCGCCGTCGTTGTCGTCATCACTATCCACACAGTCCTTCCACCCATCGCTGTCGCTGTCTTCAAAACCCTCGTCAACCAGGAGGTTGCAGTTGTTGTCCTTGCCATCGCAAATGTCATCCGCGCCGGGGTTGGTCTCCGGATCTTTGGGGTCGCAGTCCTCTTCGTCGGCAACCAGGTCGTTGTCGTCATCGGGGTCGCACTTATCCCCCACGGTGTCCAGGTCGAAATCCTCCTGCAGCGGGTTGAATGCACCGACGCAGTTGTCCAGCACGTCGGGGATTCCGTCGCCGTCAATATCGTCTTCCAGGCAATCGGCAACTCCATCACCATCGGTGTCGGAGAAGGTCTCGTCGACGTCACCGTCGCAGTCGTTGTCCAACCCGTCGCACTGCTCGGGGGCAGCGCTCTCTCCGACGCAGGTCAGCACGCCCCCGGCGCACGATTCGAGTCCCGCGCACGTGCCGTGCTCGTTGGTGTTGAGACAGGGACCGCCGGAAAGCTCCTCGTCCACGTCGCCATCACAATCGTCATCAATTTCGTTGCAGCTTTCCTCCGCAGGTGTTGCAGCATCACAGGGGCTCAAGCCTTCCGCCAGGCATACCCGTTCCCCGGGACACAGGCCCCATTCGTTTTCCATATGGCAGGTTGTAGTCGCCCCCGCGTCGACGTCCCACTGGGTGCAGTTGCACTCCGCTGCCACCAGCACACATTGAGCAACATCAGAGCCTGAGAAATCCAACGCTTCCTGGCAGGAATACCCTTCGGGGCATTCATCGTCTTCCCTGCCACTGGCGTCGCAGGCCGCGCCGCAGAAGTTCCCTCCCGCCCCGTACTGCACGCAAGCCTGCCCCGCGTCGACCCCGTTGGTCCAGCAATCGGTATTGAGCTCGCACGGCCGGCACAACTCCAGCATCGCGGGAACGCAAATGAACACCTGGTCAGGCAGGCTCGGCTGGTGCAACGCGCAACTCCAGTCAAAGGGACATTCCTCCTCGCAGGTAGCGGTGCACTGCATACCGTCCGGCGTCTGGATACAATAGCCGCCATCGCACTCGGCGCCGCTTTCGCAAGGGTAGCCCGGCTCGCCGGGGTCGGGCGCAAAACCGACGTCAGGTAGTTCCAGCGGCAGCAAGTCCAGCCCCGTGTCGTCACCCCCCGCATCGTCGACCGCCAGGTCAAAGCCGGCATCAACCCACGGCAGTTCGACACCTGCGTCCACGCCCGGGTCCATATCGCCTGAATCTTCCAAAACTGCTGTCCCCGCGCCGGACCCGCACGCGGCAGCAATGAATGTCGCCAGAATCAAACCGGTGAAACGCATATCTGCCTCCACATCGTCTTTGCTGAAACTGTAGCCGAACCAGGCCGGATTGTACAGCAGCAGGCTACGTCTGTGCCGGACAGAAACAGGGTCTCGGGCAACTTGCCGTTGCAACCGAAGCGCCAAGGCGTACAATAGGACCGCTGCGCCTTAGCCACGACGTAGCTCAGGGAGTTGCCCGGATGCTGGAGAGACTGCGACTACACATCACCACGGCCGTTCTCGCTGCGTTTGCCGCGGCTCTGGCCGCCACGACTCTGGGGCTGGTGAGCGCATATGGCCAAGCCGGGGAATATGCGACGGTGTCCGCCCTGCTCGGAGCAGCCCCGTTGGTGCTGGCACTTCTGACCGCTGCCTCTTTCACCCTCGGCCTGGCCGGCGGAGCCGCGGCTTTTGCCCTTACCCGCGGCACCCCTGGCGAAACGGTGGACGGGTGGGTGAAGAGCCTTGTTGAGCCGGACCCGGCGAAAACCGGAAAATACCTCGGCACCCTTCTTTTCGTTGCCATGTTCCTGGCGCTGGTGGCCGTGGAATACATGATCATCGACCGGGCGTTCAAGCACGCCACCCTCAAGGCGCTCCTGGGGGCGGCCCTGGCGTTCGCGACCTATCTGGCCGCCCGTGGTGCGGCGAAGGTGACAGCCGACCTGATATCCGCCCTCGCCAGGAAGCTCTTTCTCCGCGCCGAGATATTTCGTTTTCTGGGGAGTCTCTCCTTTCTGATCCCTGCCACCCTGGCGGTGGGTGTGGGACTGGGCGTCGGAGTATTTGTGGGCTATCGCAAGACCATCGCCGACATCGGCTTCAGTCTTGTCCTTGGGGGACTTGCAGGTGCGGTGCTGGTCTTTGCCTCCTGGACAGCCGCGGCGCGCTGGCAGCATCATCTCCCCGCACTCCTGGTGCGATTGCGCTGGCAGTCAGCCTGGTTTCTCGTCTTTCTGGGGATAGCCCTCGGCTTGGGCGAATTTCCCGGGGTGCGCTCGGCCGCACTTCGGGGAGGCACACCCCAGGCACTGGCTTCGGGCCTGCTCCAGAAGGCGACCGATTTCGATGGGGACGGCTATTCGGGCTTCCTGGGCGGCGGGGACTGCAGGCCCTTCGACGAGAAATTCAACCCCGACGCGTCGGACATTCCCAACAACGGGCTCGATGAAAACTGCATGGGCGGAGATCTCGTATTCGATGGCGCGGGCAGCGCGGATACGAAGTACTACGACCTGCCGGAGGATTTCCCGGAGGGGGTAAACCTGGTGCTCATTACCGTGGACGCAGTACGCTGGGACCACACCAGCCTGTACGGTTACGAGCGCGAGACGACACCGAGCATCGACCGCCTGGCGCGCTCCGCCGTGGTCTTTGAGCGGGGCTACTCGCAAGGCCCCGGCACCATCCCCTCCGCACCGTCCTTCACGTCATCTCTCTATCCATATCAGCTTGTCTACTCCAGCGAAAAAGCCCGGCCCAAGCGAATCGCGGAAGAGAATGTGATGATGGGCGAGATCTTCAGCGCCGCGGGCTACTTCACCGGCACCGTGAATACCATCAGGTACATCACCAACGATTGGGGCATTACCCAGGGCATGGACGTCGTGGACACTTCCATGGTTTCTAAGCCGTACAGCGACTGCGAGAACGCACCGGACGTGACCCGGGCGTCCATCGAGTTCGCACGCAAAAACGGGGACCGGAAGTTCCTACTCTGGGCGCACTACTACGAGCCCCATTCGTCATACGCCATCCACGAGGGCACGCCCAGATTCTCCGACTCCACCGACGATATCGACCTCTACGATCACGAAATCCTCTATGCGGACAAGCACGTGGGAGAACTCATCGAGTACCTGCAGACCTATGAGCACGCGGATCGGACGGTGATTATTCTGGGCGGCGACCACGGGGAGGGATTCCCTTCCGACCGGGGCAAGCGAACTCACGGCTACGGCCTGTTCGAGGAACAGACCCACGTTCCCTTTGTGGTTTGGGCGCCCGGCGCAAAACCGAGGCGGGTGGAGACCCCGGTGGGCTTGGTGGACATAATCCCCACTTTCTGCAATGCGGCGGGCATCGACCAGCAGGGGCTCGAAGGCAGCTCACTGATTCCTTTCCTGTTCGACGAAGATTATGAAGAGCTTGACCGCCGAGTGTTCATGGAGAACAACAAGGGCAAGGTGATCAAGCAGATCACCAAGGCTTTAGTGGGCGTGCGCTGGAAGTACATCTACGACTACACCAACGGCCTCGAGTACCTGTTTGACCTGGAAAACGACCCCGGGGAGAAGGAGAACGTTGTCGACGAGCATCCGGATGTTGCCGCGGACCACAAGGAGCAACTGCTGTCCATTATGGACCGTGTCAGCTTGCCGGTCCAGGCGTCGGTGGTGGAGAAATACCGGGTGGACGAGGTGCCCGACGACGCCACGCGCTTGAACCTGGTCTTCGGTGACGCAGTGGAGATCGTGGCCTATCGCCAGGTCGAGGTGAAGAGACGGGAAGCTCGCATTGAGTTGTTCTTGAGGTCGGTTGGACAGGCCGACTTGAACTACAACCTCCAGGTAGGGGTGGCCGCAAAACCACCGGTGCGAAAACCCACCAAGATCGACCCGGTGTTCGGCTACTATCCTCTGACCCAGTGGGAAGAGGGCGAGATGTTCCGCCAGGAAATCACCCTCAAGATCCCGAAGAAAAAGAGGAAAGGGAAAAAGCTGAACCTGTACGCCCGCTTCATCTGGAAAAAGGAAGTTCTGGAGCCTCCTTCCAACGACTGGAAGAATTACGCCAGAATCGGCCACGTGAAGACGCGGTAGCTTAGTCGGAATGCGCTTCGAGCGCTACCAGCAATCCTCAGGGTGCTGGGTGCAATAATCCTGGGTTTTCCCCTTCTTCTTCGCCTTCTTCCTCCGTTTCTTCTTCTTCTTCTCCCTTGTTTTCTCAGCGGCACCGGGCTCCTTTCGATTGAGTTCGAATTCGCGGGACTTACCGTTGTCCCGGGTATATCTCAGCTTCAGCTTATTCCCGACTTTGCGGAGCAGAATCTTGACCGGCTGCGTCTTCTTCCACAAATAACATCCCTTCCTAGT
>CAZVFX010000105.1:0-25472 GCA_964626565.1 uncultured Myxococcales bacterium | reverse complement strand
TCCTTGTCTTTGTTCCTTGCGCGCGTAGAATCGAAGCGAAGGAAGACGACAACAATTGGAAATGGGTGACCAAGGTGAGAACTTGTGAAACTCGAAGAGCCTTCGGTGGCGCACTGACAGCAGTGCTCACCGCCGCGCTCCTCGCCGCTTCCTGCGGCGGGTCCGGCGGGTCGGTGGAGAAGCCGGACACGCCTGAAGTAGGGGGAGTCGACACAGGCGAGGCCGAAATAGTGTGCGGTGAGGACCAGTGCGGGGACGGATTTTGCGACGAGTCGTGCGGGGAGAGCGTGGCCGGTGCAGGGTTCTGCCAGGCGGATTGTTGCGTTTGCGGAAACGGGGAGTGTGAGTTCGAGTTGTGCGGCGAAGCCTGGGACGAGAAGCTCAAGACCTGCTCCACCGATTGCGCTGAGTGCGGCAACGGCTCGTGCGACCCGGGGGAAGGGCCGAAGCTGTGCGCGGTGGACTGCTGCGGCTCCTGCGGCGACGGGGTGTGTAAAGGCGGGGAGTGCGGGGAAGGGCCCGAGACGTGCGAGGAGGACTGCGGCAAGTTCGCATGTGGGGACGGTTCCTGCGACCCGGGTGAAAACCCGGTGGATTGCCTCCAGGACTGCGAGCCGTACGCCTGCGGCAACGGCACCTGTGAGCCGGGTGAGAGCCCGGAGAAATGCGCCGAGGACTGTGCCGCAAACTGCGGGGACTGTGAGTGTCAGGGAGATGAATCCTACGGCAACTGCCCGGTGGATTGCGGGTTCTGTGGTGACGGCTACTGCATCGGCAAGTGTGAATACATCGCGGAGACTTCTAATACTTGTGTCGCCGACTGCTGCCTCCCGGAATGTGCGGATAAGGAATGTGGCCCGGACAGTTGCGGCGGTTGGTGCGGCCAATGCCCCGCGGGCTGGGATTGCGTCAACGGAGTGTGCCTGGCGGAGTGCCAGGATGAGTGCACCCACGAAGAAACGATTTGCTTCGGGCAGGCCGCGGCCAAATGTGGCCAGTACGACGCGGACGAGTGCCTGGACTGGGGCATGCCCGTCGGGTGCCCTGAAGGCACTGGCTGCCAGGACGGCATTTGCATCTGCCATCCGGACTGCGCAGGCAAAGACTGCGGACCGGACGGCTGCGGCGGAAGCTGCGGTGAATGCGCCGAGAACGCATTGTGCCTGGGCGACGGTTCCTGTTTTTGCGGGCTGCCATGCGGCGACAATTGCTGCCCTTCAGGCGCGGCGTGCGCTCCGGAAGGACATTGCTGTGCACCCCAGTGCGAGGGCAAGAACTGCGGCCCCGACGACTGTGGCGGTAGTTGTGGCAACTGCCCGTCGGGTTTCTGCGTGGAAGGGCACTGCCAGGAAGGAGTCGGCTGCACACCCAGCACGACGGGTACCTGCGGGGGATGCTCGTGCGAGTCCTGCGTCTGCGCCTTTGATTCCTTCTGCTGCCAGGAATGGTGGGATCACATCTGCACCCTGCTCTGTGCCACCGCGTGCGGCGGCTGCGAACCCATTGAGTCATGCGGAGACGGACAGTGTCAACCGGAGTCCATGGAAAACTGCGGCACCTGTCCCGCGGATTGCAAGTGCCCGGACGACACTGTGTGCAGCGGTCAGGAGTGCCACTTCAACTACTGCGCGGCCGGCGTGGAAATTACCGGCTGCTGCCAGGGGAACACGTTGGTCAAGTGTGTCACGGGAGGCATGTTCGTCCAGGACTGCGCTCTGACGGGAGCTGTGTGCGGGTGGGACACTGCCGGGGAAGGCGGGGCGGACGGCTACTACTGCGGAGGAGAAGGGAGCGTGAACCCGGCGGGAGATCCCGACGGCGAGTACCCTCTCGAGTGCCCCGGATGCGTCGCCAACTGCGTGGGTAAAGAATGCGGCAACGACGGGTGCAGCGGCAGTTGCGGAGTGTGTGGGGACGGCCTCAGTTGTTTCAACGGCTCCTGCATAGGCGCCTGCCTCCCTTCCTGCTGGGGGAAAGATTGCGGCGACGACGGCTGCGGCGGAAGCTGCGGCGTGTGTGGCGAGAACCAGGTCTGCCACGAAGAAGGCTTCTGCTATTGTCCCGGGGACGGCTGCGACAGCGGGTGCTGTCCTGAAGGCGACGTGTGTGCATACGGTTCCTACTGCTGCACCCCGTCCTGCGAGGGCAAGAGCTGTGGCGATGACGGCTGCGGTCAGGACTGCGGCGACTGCGCGTCCTACTGTGTTTTCGGTCAGTGCCAGGAAGGAAAGGGGTGTGTGCCTTCTCAGCAGCCCACCTGTGCCGGGTGTAGCTGCGAGCCGTGTGTGTGCGAAATGGACGAATACTGTTGTCAGGGAAGCTGGGATGAAGTCTGCGCTTCCATTTGCGCGCAGGATTGTGGCGGCTGCGAGCAGATCGACCAGTGCGGTGATGGAAGCTGCGAGCCGCAGCATATGGAGAACTGCGGCACCTGCCCCTATGATTGCACCTGCCCGGAAGGCACCGACTGCCATGGGCAGGAGTGCGTCCCCAACTTCTGCCAGTTGGGTGTGGACATGCTCGGCTGCTGCGTGGGCCAGACCATGGTCCGCTGTGTCGGCGGGGGCATGTGGATGGACGATTGCGAGCAAAAGCAGCAGACGTGTGGATGGTCCGACGGCAGCGTCGGCTTGCTTGAAGGCTATTCATGCGGGAACGAGGCCGAGGTCGACCCGGAAGGGGACCCGTCGGGAGAGCATCCCCTTGAATGCCCTCAATGCATCGCCAATTGTCTGGGGAAAGAATGTGGAGGCGACGGCTGCGGAGGCAGTTGCGGCCACTGCCCCAGTAAACAGGTCTGTTTCAACGGTTCCTGCGCCGACATCTGCCTGCCCTCGTGCGAAGACGGTAAGTGCGGCAGCGACGGCTGCGGGGGAGAGTGCGAAGAGTGCGGGGAGAACGAGTTCTGTAATGAGGAGGGCAACTGCCAGTGCGAAGGCGACGATTGCGCCGGTGGCTGCTGTGGGGCCGGCGAATCCTGCTTTCCCGGTGACCTCTGCGCCGGCGGAAAGGGGTGCGAACCGGGCGGTCAGCCTACCTGCGGGGGCTGCTCCTGCCAGGAGTGCGTGTGCCTCCTGAAGCCTTCGTGCTGCACCACAAATTGGGACGAGGATTGCGCGGTCCTTTGCGCTACGGAGTGTGGGGGATGCGACCCCATTGTAGGCTGTGGGGACGGCCAGTGCGAAGCCACACTGGAAGAAAACTGCAGCACCTGCCCCCTGGACTGCAAATGCCCCGAGGACACCTTCTGCCATCAGCAGAAGTGCCATTTCGACTACTGCCAGGCAGGCGTGGATCTGTACGGTTGCTGCTTCGGGAACCAGCTCTTCTGGTGCTTCAACGGCCAGGGCGAGAGCGATTGCGGCAAGCATGGCGAAGTGTGCGGATGGTCCGATGGAAGCGGCAGTCTGCCCATGGGATATCATTGTGGCAATGAAACGCAGGTCGACCCTGCCGGCGACCCGCTGGGCAATTTCCCCCTGGCTTGCCCCCAATGCACAGGCTCCTGCGTGGGCAAAGAATGCGGCGACGACGGTTGCGGCGGCAGTTGCGGCGACTGCTCCGGCGACCTGGTGTGCTTCAACGGCTCGTGTGCCGACGTGTGTCTTCCTGACTGCCAGGATAAGAACTGCGGAGATGATAGCTGCGGAGGAAGTTGCGGTGAGTGCGGCGTGAACCAACTGTGTGCGGACGACGGCAACTGCATTTGCGCCGGCGACTGGTGCGAGGACGAATGCTGCCCCGCAGGACACCTGTGCTTCTCCGACGGCAACTGCCACGGCGTATTGGGATGCGTAGAAAGCAAGCAGCCGACATGCGGAGGCTGCTCCTGCGAGGAGTGCGTTTGTGCAGCCATGCCCCACTGTTGCACTGCCGGCTGGGACCCCGACTGCGCCCAACTGTGCGCTCTCCTGTGCGGCGGCTGTGATCCGCTGCCAAGTTGTGGTGACGGCTTCTGCGAGCCGGGGAATTCGGAAAACTGCGGCACCTGCCCCGCCGACTGTCAGTGCGGACCAGGCTCGCTCTGTAGCGAACAGGAGTGCATCACCGACTACTGCGCCGACGGAATCGGCGTCCAGGGGTGCTGCCAGGACAATGGGCTCCTGCGCTGCTTCGGCGGGCTGCAGTTCATCGACTGCGCCGAGTTCGGGCTTGTCTGCGGATGGTGGGATCCGGGGGCGGGGCTGCCGCAGGCATACGAATGCGGAACCCCGGACGAAGTCAACACAGACGGCGACCCCACCGGACTGTATCCCCTCGAGTGCCCACCCTGCTCCGCCAACTGCCTTGGCAAGGAGTGCGGCGGCGATGGCTGTGGCGGCTCCTGCGGAATCTGTGACGGCCCCGGTGAGGCTTGTCTTAACGGCTCGTGCGCAGTGACATGCTTACCGGCTTGCCTTGACAAGGAATGCGGAGACGACGGCTGCGGCGGGAGCTGCGGAGCCTGCGGAGAGAACGCAACCTGTGACCAGAACGGGCAGTGTCAGTGCCCGGGTGGAGGTTGCGATGACAAGTGCTGCGCGCAGGGAGAGGTGTGCGTCGATGGTGGCTGCTGCCAGCTCCAATGCGACGGGTTGGAGTGCGGAGGCGACGGCTGCGGGGGAGAGTGCGGTATCTGCGGCTGCGGAGAGATTTGCCAGGACGGGCATTGCTCCTTTGTAGCGTGCGACGGTAAGGATTGCGGCGATGACGGCTGCGGTGGGGAGTGCGATGTCTGTCCGCCGGACCACTACTGCCTGTCCGACTTCACCTGCCTGTGCATTCCCGACTGCAAGGGTAAGGAGTGCGGAGACGACGGCTGCGGCGGCAGTTGCGGCGGATGCCATGACACGTGGCAATGCACGGTGGACTCCTGTGGCCCGGATTACGCTTGCCGATACCTTCACGACACCCTCCCTTGCAACGATGGAAACCCCGACACCTCCGATGACATGTGCACCCTTCCGGACGTTCCCTGCAACGGCCTCCAAGGCGAGGAGGTCGTGCTCCACGCGGTGCAGACCTTCGGGGCCCAGGCGCGCGTGGTTTACTCTAAGTCGTTCGACGACTGTGGAAATATCGAGAACGCGGACGGACTGCTCGTGAACAAGTCGGACTTCTTCTGCCTTGCGGGGGAATGCGTCGAGAAGATTGTGCCGTTGGACGAAATGATTGACCCCATTCCGGCAATACCGATATACGCGGGCATCGAACTGCAGATGTGCAACAGTAACATCCCCGCCAACTGCAGCGCAGCCACTGTCGCTACCGAAACAACCACCTCATGTATTGGAAACTGAGGCCCCGCCTTTTTGCAGAGGCTAAGGGCAGACGACTTCGAAGAAGTAGCTCTCCATGAAGAAGTTCACCTTTACAAGCGCACATTTGTGCAATTTCAAGCGCTTCAGCGCCTCCGGAGCAGTGGAAGGCTCGATATCGATGAACGCGCCGGTGGTGTACATGCCGTCGCCGCAGGCCAGATCACCCAGGTCGTTGAGGAACGCACGCTCCGGCTCAGGCTGGGGCGGCTGATTGGTCATGGGATTGCCGATCTCCCCCACCTTCAGCGACAATTTGCCGCCTCCCGACTTGGCGTCCAGATCCAGGAAGAAGGTGGGCGGAGCGTCGGGGAGGCGGGAGACGTCCTGGCCGTCGAACAGGATCACACCATCGCCGACCTTCGCGATCCAACCCTTGAGGGTCTCGCTATAGAGAGCCCAGTCCGCGCCTTCCCCCACATGTGGAGCAAGTTTTACTACGGGCACAGGCGCTGATTTCAGTTTGAATCCATAGGGCAGGTCAACCGTGCATTCCGACTCTTTCCACGCCGCGTCCCCATCCACCAGGACGACGTCGTACCGTGGATGACGTTCCTCACCCTTCCCCGTATCCGGAGCCTCCCAATGAGCGGAGGCGGTCTTTTCAAACACCGCCTGACCGTTGTGAGCGGCCAAAGGGAGGAGGAAAAACTGCTGGGCGGCCTGGAGGGGAGTAAGCGCCCGGTAGTGCACCACCAACTCTCCCCTCGCCTCCACCGGCAGCAACGTCAACGGAAAGCCGGCCCGCTGGCCGGGCGGAATGAGCCCGTGTGCGAACAACGGCGGAGTCTGCTGCTGAGCGAGTTGGTCGTGATGGTAGCTCTTTCCGTCCTTGGACTTGGACAGCGCACCGTACATGGACTTCGTAAACGTCCGCGCGCTGCCGGGGGCTATCCCCGCACCACCAATGCGCTCCACCAGCATGTAGCGGTCGGAACGGTTGGTCACCGACAGGGTCGCCCCGCCGGCCTTCCCCGCCTCCATGTCCCCATCCCGGGTGATCTTGTAGGTCAACTCCTTCAGGTCGACGCACGCGCCGGACTTGCAGCCGGCCGCCGCCACCACCATCACCAGAAACAACAATCCGTATCGATGCCGCATGACTTCCTCCTCCGGAGAAGCCAGTACAGCAGGTCGGCAATGAGCAGTCAATTGAAAAAAGGGCTCTTCATCTTGTCCCTCGCTGTTTTTTCCGTTCAAGTTCGAACACCATGAATCCTGCCGTGGGGCAGGGAGCCGGCCACCTAGAAACGACGCTACCCAGCGGTAGTCCTACTGAGGACAGACGTCGCAGTGGTCGGCGCCGAGCGTTGAGGTGGCGTCGGGTGTGTTGCCGTAGGCGCCCAAATTGACTCGGCAGCCGTTGGGCGGAGGCTCTTCTGCGCAGGAGCCGGCATCATTCCCGGCGTCGATACAGAGGGACGTCTCTTCCAGGTGATAGTCCCCACCTTCCGCATCCTCGAACTCCGGATCCACCTCAATGCACCCCGACCCAAGGGTAGCGTTGTCCGTCATGCCGCCGCCGCAAGAGTGGAGGTCGGTGAAATGCGCCGAGAGCACGCCCGGTCCGGACGCCTCGCTGTAAAGGCAGTGGTCGTCCACGGCGGAGATGATGGAATCGAGAACTTGGACCGGAGCTTCCTGGAGAGGGCCTACCTCAACGCCGTACCCGGCTGCGCAGTCCTCGATCATCCCCGTATCGTAGCAGGTCAAGTGTTTCACTTTCACCGAATCCGAAGCGTCCACGAGGACGCACCTGGCTGCGAGTTCACACACGTATGAACCACCACCAAGGATCGCGGCAGCCACATTGTGAGAGAAATCGATGGACTGGACCTCATCGAGGGAGTATCCGAGACCCTCTCCTCCCGGTTCTGGGGTGGTGTAGTTGGCATAGGCGTATCCGTTGTAGCCCACGTGGCCGCCGGTAACAGACCGGACGTAGTTGCCGCGCACGGTACAGCCGGAGCTCTCGCTCACCAGTACGCCGATGCCTGCCCCACCCGGGGCTCCCGCCCCGTGATAGCCGCCGTTACCGCCCTGCCCGCCGACGATGTCAGTCACGACGTTCCCGGCGACAGTGCAGTTGGTGCACTGCACGAGGCGAATCCCCACCGCGGAAAACCCGTCCTGGCCGTTCCAACCCGAAAAGCCGGCAAGCCCCGCCCTTCCCCTGAACCAAGCCAACTCGTTGTTCTTGATCTGCACGTTGGAGGACTCGAGCACTGCCAGCTTACCCCAGTTGGTAGGGTTGACATCCTCGACGAGAACCAGCCCTTCCACAACCACGTCGTCGACGCCGTGCAGGTAGACGATTGGGTCGCCGTCAAGGGTATTGGACATGGCGATGGTGTTAGCCACGGAATCATTGTCGAGGTAGATGCCGAATGCCTCCTGGTCTTTGCCATTGAAGCCCTGAGGGCAGTCGCCCCCCTGTCCGCCCAGCAACCCGACGATAACGTTGCCCTTCGCGAGCGCGCCCGTAGAGGAGTCAAAGTCGATGCCGACGCTGGGGCCGCCCGTATCGCATGAGGTCATGCTGTACCCGCCGGTGCCACCATCCCCGCCCCAGATCTCGCTGAGGAAGTTACCTGCGAGCCAGGCATTATCCGCGTGCTCCAGGATGATGCCGACCCCTCGGCCTCCCGAGCCGGTCTTGCTCTTCTGGGCCATTGGTCCGCCGTCACCGCCCAGTATTACCGACAAATCGTTGGCCGCGGCCACCGCGTCGTCGGCATACGCAAAGACAATCCCTGCCGCGGTCCCGCCGAGTTGGCCCGCGCTCTGGCCGTTGTCCTTGCCTGTTCCTCCCTCGATGAACTCCGCAGTCACTGCGGAGACGGTCACGTGGTCTGCATACTGCACCAGGACTGCTGCCGAAGTCTGGCCTTCGTCGTCAAGCCCCTCGAGGCCAATCACCTCCACATCGAAAACTGTTCCGACAAGGAGTCGGTCCGGCTCCGGCCCATCGAAGTGGACACCGAATCTTCCGCCGGTGATTTTCACCCCGGCGATGGTCACCTCGTCAGCGGTTATGTGGAAGCCTTTGCCCCCCGCCGCAACGGTGACCGTAACGTCTGCCCCTTCTTCGGCTACCAGCGACAGTCCGGCCTTGTCCACCTCGATGCCGCCCCCGTACGTCCCGGTTCGAATGTGGATCAGCGTGCTGGGAGACGAGAACTGCACCGCCTCCGCCAGCGAATCGTACGGTTTTTCCGACGAGCCGTCTTCATCCGCTCCTCCACCGTTGATGGAGTCCACCCAGATTTCAGCCACGTAGAAGAGCGGCTCCTCGCAGCCGTTGGTCCATTCGCCGTCTTTGTCCATGAAGCCGTCGGGACAGGCGAGGACCACGCAGACGCCGCCTACGCAGGCCCACTCCACCGCGTCGGGCGGAGCGCAGGCCTGGCCGCATTCTCCGCAATTGGCAGGGTCCGCGGCGAGGTCAAATCCCTCGTCCACCTGACCGTCACAATTATCATCTTCGTTGTTGCATATTTCGGGCCCTTCGGAGCACTCGCAGCCGTTGCCGGGGAGGCCGTCCATGTTCCAGGTACCGGGGGCGCATGCGGCAAACGAGCACTGAGACGCGACGCAGGTCCCCACCTTGGCCGGATTCGTGGTAGTGCAAACCTGGCCGCACAAACTGCAGTTCTCGGGGTCTGCGGTCAGATCCGCCTCACAGCCGTTGCCGTCAACACTGTCGCAATTGCCGAAGCCTTCTTCGCAGTCCCCCAGCAGGCACTCTCCGCCCGTACACGTACCAGCCGCGTTGTCCGGCGCGCACAGTTCCCCACACTCGCCACAGTTACTGGGGTCAGAGAGGAGGGCCACCTCGCAACCGTCTTCGTGGGAATCGTTGCAGTGAGCGAACCCCTCCTCGCAATCCGCAACCTCACATATGCCGGCCAGGCAAGCTGCAGCGGCGTTGTCCAACTCGCACAAAGTGCCGTCAACCAACGGTTGTTTGGTACAACCTGTCGGCTCGACGCAGGCCGGCTCTTCGCACTGACCGGTTTCTCCAACATCATCGGCGCAATCCGCACCCGTCACAGGACTGCCCCCGCCGCATGTGCCGTCCGCCAAGCAAGCAGTTTCCATGGTACAGGCCAGTTCATCCTCGCACTCCACGTTGGCGAGGACCGGATGTCCGCAGAGTCCGTTTTCGCACAGATCGTCCGTGCAGGAGTTGCCGTCATCGAGGCAGTTGCCGCAGCTTCCCCCGCACCCGTCGTCGCCGCAGTCCTTGCCTGTACAGTCCGGCTGGCAAATACATAAACCGCCGTCGCAAGCTTCCTGCTCGCCCGTGCACTCACCGCAACTTCCCCCGCAGCCGTCGTCGCCACATGCCTTGTCCACGCAGTCAACCACACAACATTCCTCGTCGAAGCAGACCTCCTCATCATCACAGCACTTCCCGTTGCACAGGGCGAACTCGCACTCGCATAGTCCCTCGGTGGAGCACACAGACAGGGGCTCACACTCGCCACAGTCCCCCCCGCACCCATCGTCGCCGCAGGCCTTGCCATCGCAATCGACCTGACAAACGCAAATGCCGAGAAGACACGCATCCTGTTCTCCCGTACAAACGTCGCAGTCAAGTATCCCACCGCATCCGTCCTCCGGTTCGCCGCAATTCCAGCCCAGTGATTCACACGTCTCGGGCTCGCAGACCTCTGCCTCCGCCGCAAGGTCTTCTGCATCGACCTCAGCCAAAATATCTGCAACCTCAGGCAGAACGTCGGCAACCTCGGGTAGAGCATCGGCAGCTTCGGGCGACAGATCGGCAATCTCGGCCAACAGGTCCGCGACTTCGACGATATCGGCGGGCGGGATCAGCCCCTCCATCTCCTCGATATCCCCAGGGGGGACAACCAGTTCAGCCCCTGCGTCGTCGTCAATCTCGAACTGGTCTTCCGGAGGGGTGACAACTTCGGTTTCAATCGCGTGATCCGATGTTCGGGTGTCGGCCGGAGCCCCCCCGTCCCCCGGCTGCCACGGTTCAGGCTTGGACAGACATCCGCCCCCAAGCAAAGACAAGGCCCACAGCAGACACGTCAGTTTCTTTGAGAACATTTCCACTCCTCAAGTGGTCTCACCGCAAACCATGCCAATCATAGCTTGAATTGCCGGCAGATTACAGGATTCAGATCCGAACCGGAGTGGTCACTCTCTTTCGGGTCCGAAACCACCTCCGCCGGGAGTTTCAACAACGAATGTATCTCCGGGGCACAACTCCACAGATGCTGTTCCCGAAAGTTGTTCCACCTTCCCTTCCGCCCGCATCACGTAGTTGCCGCCCGGTTGTCCCGGTCCACCGCCCTCGATCCCGACGGGCGGGATCCTGCGATGTCCGGAGAGGATGGATGCAGTCATCGGTTCCAGGAAGCGGAGCCGACGCACCGTCCCGTCACCGCCTTTCCATCTTCCTGCCCCGCCGGACCCCTTGCGAATGCCGTGGCGGTCCACGATGACAGGGAATTGGCTCTCCAGTATTTCGGGATCGGTGAGCCGCGTATTGGTCATGTGGGTGTGCACCGCGTCGGTTCCGTGGTAGTCAGGGCCTGCTCCTGCCCCACCGCAAATGGTTTCGTAGTACTGACAATCGTCATTGCCGAAAGTGAAGTTGTTCATCGTCCCCTGGGCCGCGGCCATTACACCGAGGGCTGCGTACAAAGCGTTGACGATGCACTGGGAAGTTTCCACGTTTCCGGCCACCACCGCAGAAGGGGGACGGGGGGCCAGCATGGAGCCCTCCGAAACGATAATATCCAGAGGCTTCAGCGCCCCGTGATTCAACGGGATATCATCATCTACCAGGGTGCGAAACACGTAGAGCACTGCGGCCCGAACGACTCCGAAGGGCGCATTGAAATTGTCCGGGAGTTGGGAGGAGGAGCCGCTGAAATCGATGGTTGCGCTTCGTGTGTGGCGGTGAATGGCCACCTTGACTCGGATTTCGGCCCCGTTGTCCATGGGGTAAGTCCACTGACCGTCGCCCAGTTTGTCGATGACCCGGCGCACCGATTCTCCCGCATTGTCCTGCACGTGCCCCATGTAGCCCCGCACCAAGGTCATCCCATATTCTTCAACCATCCGCAGAAGCTCAGTTGCTCCTTTGCGGCAGGCCGCAACCTGGGCCTTCAGATCCGCGACGTTCTGGTCGGGGTTGCGCGCCGGATACGGGCCTTCGCCGAGCAGTCTTACCAATTCCTTCTCGCGGAACCTGCCGTCATCCACCAACTTGAAACAGTCTATGAGCGCGCCTTCCTCCTCGATCGATGCGCTGTGTGGCGGCATGGAGCCGGGGGTGACGCCGCCCACATCGGCGTGATGGCCCCGGGCGGCCACAAAGTTCTCCACCCTTCCTGCGATGAAGACCGGAGCCACCACCGTAATGTCGGGTAGATGGGTACCGCCGTTGTAAGGGTCGTTGAGTGCGAAGACATCGCCGGGCTTCATCTTCGCCCCCCACTTCCTGATTACTGCCTGGACACTCTCGCCCATGGAGCCTAAGTGCACGGGCTGGTGGGGGGCGTTGGCCACCAGCCGGCCCTGTTCGTCGAAAAGAGCGCAGGAGAAATCGAGGCGCTCCTTGATGTTTACCGAGTATGCGGTGTTGGCCAGGGCGTAACCCATCTGCTCCGCGATGGACATGAACATGTTGTTGAACAGTTCCAGCATGACTGGGTCGGGGGAAAGGCAGGGTCCAGGGTCAGGGTCCAGGGTCGATGAGGTCCTTCGACTCCGCCTTGCTCCGCTCAGGACGACACCTTCCTGGTGTCTGCTCAGCAACAGGTGGTTGCGGTCGGTGACTTCGGCCTTCCAGCCGGGCTCGACTACGGTGGTGGAGTTATCTTCGATGATGATGGCCGGTCCCGTGATGCGGTTCCCCGGCTTTAGTGCGGCCCGAGAGTAGACCGGGCTTTCAAGCTCAGTTCCAGCCGTGTACACCGGGACCTCGGCCAGGGGCTCCGGCAGGTCGTCGGGGTCCGCCAGCGGATAGTGAGGTTCCCGCACCTTCTCTCCGGCGGCAGTTGTTTCCACTGAGATGGACTCCACCACCAGGTCCTTTTCCGGCATGACAAAGCCAAACCGTTCCCGGTGGATACGGGCGAAGGCGGCGACGAGGGCGTCATGTCCTTCCAGGTCAAGGGCCAGGGGTGCGTCGGTGCCCTCGTACTTGAGGCGGACGGTTACGGCGTGGTCGAGCTTGCCCGGGTCTGCTCCCCGGGCCACCAGAGCGGCCTTGCCCTCTTCGGACAGCGCCTCGGCGGCCTCCTCGAGTTCGTCCATAAGTTCGTGGACGAGGGTCTTTTGCACCGCGCGCTCCCGGACGGTGCTGAGGTTCGCCAGCCCCATGCCGTACGCGGAAAGCACGCCGGCCAGGGGATGGAGCAGCACGTTGGTGACGCCCAATGCGTCGGCCACCCGGCAGGCGTGTTGTCCGGCAGCCCCGCCGAAGCAGGTCAGAACATATTCGGTGATGTCAAAACCTCGCTGGATGGAGACTTTCTTGATCGCATTGGCCATGTTGTCCACCGCGATCTTCAGGAACCCATCGGCCACTTCCACGGGGGCGCGGTCGTCCCCGGCACCAGCCTTGATTTCGCCGGCCAGGTCGGCGAATTTGCGGGCTACCAGATCCCCGTCCAAGGGCTGTTTGGCGTCCGGTCCGAAGATGTGCGGGAAGAACCGGGGGTGGAGCTTGCCCACCATGACGTTGCAGTCGGTGACGGTGAGGGGGCCGCCCCGGCGATAGCAGGAAGGCCCCGGATCCGCACCTGCCGAGGCGGGGCCCACCCGATAGCGGGAACCGTCGAATCTGCAGATCGAGCCGCCGCCCGCAGCCACGGTGTGGATGCGCAGCATGGGCGCCTGCACCCTCACCCCGGCGACGACGCTGTCGTGGGTACGCTCGAACTCGCCCCGATACAGGGCCACGTCGGTGGACGTGCCGCCCATATCGAAAGTCACGACGCGGTCAAAGCCAGCCATGGCACTGGTGTGCACCGCGCCCGTAATGCCGCCGGCTGGACCGGACAGCAGACTGTCCTTGCCCCGAAATTCAGCCGCATCGGCAAGCCCGCCATGGGACTGCATGAACCGGAGCTTCACGCCTTCGAGTTCGCTCCTGACCCCGTCCACGTAGTTCCGGAGGACCGGGGAAAGATAGGCATCGACGACGGTGGTGTCGCCCCGGCGCACAAGCTTGGCCAGCGGGCTTACTTGGTGGGAAACCGACACCTGTTCGAAACCAGCCTTCCGGGCAATGGCTCCGGCTTTTCGTTCATGCTCCGGATAGCGATAGCCATGCATGAACACCACGGCTGCGGCTCGAAAGCCGTCGGCCCGGGCTGCGGCCAGCTCTCGCTTTAGCAGATCGCCGTCCAGGGGGACCAGGACGTTGCCTTCCGCATCAACCCGCTCATCCGCTTCGATGACCCGGCTGTAGAGCATCTCGGGTAAGTCGATGCGTCGGGCGAAGATGCGGGGCCGGTTCTGGTAGCCGATACGCAACGCGTCGCCAAAACCGCGCGTGATGACGAGTACGGAAGGCTCACCCTTTCGTTCCAGCAACGCGTTGGTGGCCACGGTAGTGCCCATCTTCACCGCCTGAATTTCACCGCGGGGAATGGGCTCGTTTGTCCGGATTCCCAACCCTTTCCGTATTCCCTGGAGGGCTGCGTCCGCGTAGCGGCCCGGGGCTTCCGATAGCAGTTTGCGGGTGTGGATTTCGCCTTCCGGGGACCTGGCCACGACATCGGTGAACGTGCCGCCCCGGTCGATCCAGAACTGCCAACCGCTAGCCAATTCGTATCCTGGCATCGAGGGCGCGGCATTTCGCCCGGTCGGCGAACGCCATAATTGGATTGACGTCCAACTCTGCGATCTCGTGAAAATCGCTCACCAGGGCGGATACTCTCCGGATCATCTCCTCGAGAAACTCCAGATTGGCCGGCTCCAGGCCCCGGAACCCTGTGAGGAGTGGAAATCCTTTGAGTTCCCTCACCATCTCGGCCGCGTCCACATCGGTGACGGGGCAAAGGCGGAACACCACGTCTTTCAGCACTTCCACCCTGATGCCGCCCATGCCGAACATCAGCAGCGCTCCCAGGTTGGGGTCGGTGGACATGCCGATAATGGTCTCCACTCCGGTGCCAACCAGTTTTTGAACCAACACCCCCACAGAAGCCGGGTCATCGAGGAAACTAGCCGCGGCCGACTGGATCTGGTGGTAGGCGCCTCGCACCTCCAACTCCGATTTCAGGTTGAGAAAGACACCGCCGGCATCCGACTTGTGCACGATGCGCGGGGAGGACACTTTCATCACCACGGGAAGCCCCAGATCGGCCGCGACCTTCACCGCGTCTTCCTCACTGGTGCACCGGACCCCTTCCACTGTGGGCACGCCATAGATCTCTAGCAGTTCGTACGCCTCGTCGTCGTAAAGGTACCCGCCGCCACGTTTTGCGCCTGCAGCCACGATGCGCCTGGCCCGATCCCGGTCCACGTCGAAGCTGTCCACCTTGCCCCGGGGTTTGCTCAGCCACCTTCCCCGCTCCACCAGCGCGGCCAGGGCTCTCGCCGCTGATTCAGGATAGACATAGGCCGGCACCTTCGCCGCGCGCAAGGGCCCGGTTTTACCGAGCTGTTCGAGCCTTCCCATGAGGCAGGCGATGATGGTCTTGTCTGTATTGGCAGCCGCTACTTCGGCGACCGCCACCAGCGTTTCCGTGGGGTCCGTAGTGGGCGGAGCCACCAGGATAACGATAACCGAGTCGATGTTGGGGTCTTCAAACAGCGCCTGCAGACAAAACCGATAGCTGGCGGGATTTGCAGAAGCGATCATGTCTACCGGGTTTCCCACACCCGCTTCAGGGGGGAGAAAATCGTGCAGCTTATCCACCGTCTTCTTATCGAGGGCTGGGAGCTTGAGCCCCAGTGCCGAGCAGGCATCAGCGGCCATAATGGCAGGACCGCCCGCGTTGGTCAGAATGGCGACGCGGTCGCCGGGAGGAGGGTTCTGGAAAGACAGAACTTTTCCGACATCAAAGAGCTCTTCGATGGAGGAGGCTCGCTGTACACCGCACTGGCGGAACAGTGCGTCATAGGCCGCGTCTGTGCCGGCCAGCGCACCGGTGTGGGAGCTGGCGGCCCTGGCGCCCGCCGCGCTCCTTCCGCTGCGCACCACCACCACCGGCTTGTCCCGGGCCACTTTGGCCGCAACTTGTGGAAAGCGGCGGGGCGCCCCAAAACTCTCGATGTACATGAGAATTACGTCGGTGCCGGGATCTTTGTGCCAGTACTCCAGGAACTCATCCGCAGACGCGTCCATGCGGTTGCCCTGGGACACGAACATCCTCAGTCCCATGCCGATTTCCGAAGCCTGCTCGATGAGCACGACGCCCAGCGCCCCGCTCTGGGAGAGGAAGCTCACGTTGCCGGGCAGCACCGACTTGGGTCCAAACGTGGCGTTCATGCTCACGGGGAGGTCGGTGTTGATCACGCCCATGCAGTTGGGACCGACTGCGACCATGCCCGCCTCGTTGACGATATCTCTAAGCTCCCGCTCTTCAATGGCGCCTTCGGCTCCGGTTTCCTTGAATCCTGCCGAGATAATCACCAGGCCGTTCACTCCTTTTTCCCGGCACTCCTCCAGCACGCCGAGGACCGCCCGTTTGGGAACTGAAATGATGGCCAGGTCTACCGGGTCAGGAATGTCCAGAATGGAAGCATAGCACTTGGTCGAGTAAACAAACTCGGCCTTGGAGTTCACCGGGAAGATGGGCCCGTTGAACCCGAAGCCAAACAGGTTTTTGATAATCTCCCCGCCGATCTTCCCCGGCCTGTTGGATGCCCCGATTACCGCTATGTTTTTCGGCCGGAAGATATGGTCCAACCCGGCCTTTGAAGTAGTTTCACTCATAAGTCACCTCCGGTGATTTGATATCGTGCCACAAAGCGAAGGTCAAGGCCCCTCAGTGTCAAACTTCGTGCGCAGAAGTCGATGTCCCTCCAGCACAGTCAGGATTTCGATTCGCTTGGCGCCGATTCGGTAGACGAGTCGGTAGTTGCCCACTATTCGCTCACGCAGCTCATTCCTTCCGAATTCAGGGACCATCCGCCCGGCATGAGGCTGATCACCCACGAGCAGCGCAGCCTGCAGCAGCCCGTCCACTACTCTGACCGATGCACGGGGATCGTCCAGAGCGACATAGCACCCGACCTCCCTCAGGTCTTCCAGGGCCGCGTCCGTCCAGAAGACAACCATTACTCCTCCAGAGGCCCAAATTCCTCTTCCATTTGCGCTCGCACTTCCTCGTGAGAGTGCAGCCTCCCTGCGTCCGCATCCGCCAGACCGCGTTGCACAGAGTGCACAAAATGCTGGTGCGCCATGAATCGATCGTAGTCTTCGGCTGGAATCAATACGGCTGCCGGCCGGCCGTTTTGAGTGATCACAACGGCCCGCTGGGTCTCTCTCAAGCGACGAATGAGGCGTGACGCATGGGTCTTGAATTCGCCGACGGGAACGATGTCTTCCGCAATGTGAATGGGTCTCATTTCGGACCTCCGTTTAGGTTCGTTTTCTGGTCTAAATATGGGTCCAAATGTAGTCTTTGTCAAGTCCTACCTGTGCCCCCCAGGGCAAAACTGCGGTTTACCCCAGCATGGTCCAGAGGAGAAGGGCCGACGCGGCTAGCCCGCAAAACCCTGTAAGTCGAAAAAGACCTTGTTGACTCAACTCACCAATGATAATCTCATTTCAACTGTCGGAGGTCAGCTCAACTTGTGGTTACTGGTGCATATTCCCCGGGGAGGGGCATGACAAGAATCAGAGAGCGGGTATTCTCCGCGGTTCTTGTTTGCGGGTTGCTCACGGGGGGATGCCTCTCCAAACCATCGCCTTGGACTCCCAGCGACGCGTCCAGCGGTACTGAGCAGCCCGACTTCTCCGAGCACCAATCTTCAGTTGAGATCATCTCGGACAATGCGGCTCCCGATGTGTCCGGGCCCGAGGAAACTACCAGCAAGCCTGATGCAGACGACGCCGGCGGATGCCTGGCGGACTGCGCCGGCAGGGAGTGCGGGGATGACGGCTGCGGCGGTCAGTGCGGTGACTGCAGCGACGAAGGTTACTCTTGTGACGACGAGGGGGAGACCGGCCTGTGCGTCGCGAATTGTGATGTCCTTTGTCTTGACCTGGGGGAGTGCGGCGCGGCCGGCAAAGATGAGGAGTGCCATTGCGGCGACTGCGAAGACCAACTCCCGTGCACCGTTGACTCGTGTGACGACAGCGGCAATTCCACGGTCTGCGTCCACGAGCTGCAGGGCTTTTACTGCCTCATCGACGGCGAGTGTGTGCCATCCGGGGCCGAACTGCCAGGCAATCCCTGTCAGGATTGCGACCCAGCCGCGTCCCAAGACGACTGGAGCACCGCGGAGGATGGGACAGACTGCGGATTGGAGCAGGTTTGCTTTGCCGGTACGTGCTGCGACCACGGCGCCAACTGCGAGCAGAAGGACTGTGGCGATGACGGGTGCGGGGGGACCTGCGGGCTGTGCGACGATGGCATCGACTGCACTGAAGAGTATTGTGATGACCTCGGAATGTGCATGTATCCCCTCACAGAAGAATTCTGTCTTATCGGTCCCGACTGCGTTGCCGGCAACACACTGAACCCGGAGAATTCCTGCAAACAGTGTCTTCCCGGCGAGTCGGCCACAAACTGGACTCCCCTAGCTGAAGGCGTCTCGTGCGGTGAGGGCAAGCTGTGCTACCTGGAGGCGTGCTGCAACTACGAACTCAACTGCCTGGGCCTCGACTGTGGCGACGACGGCTGCGGCGGGTCCTGCGGGGATTGCCCTGCAAGTTCTACCTGCGAAGACCAGATATGCACCTGCGAAGCCGGGTACGGGCTACATGAAGGCATGTGCGTGCAGTCGGCCGCGGCCGGCGACGTGATCATTACCGAAGTCATGAGGTCGCCCATGCAGGTGGGGAGCCCGAATGGAGCGTGGGTGGAGTTGTTCAACACCACTGACGCGGACATCGACATCAACGGATGGACACTTCTGGACGGGCAGGGCGAGTCGGCCACCATCGACGTCGGCGGCAAGCTCCTGACTCCGGCCGGAAGCTTCGTGGTTCTGGCGGCCAACGGTGACCCGGGTGAAAACGGCGGGATTCCGGAACCCGTATGGGCGTCCTGGAAAGAACCGGGCTTCGCCCCGGATATTTCTGCGACGGCGGTAATCCTGGTTGCCGGTAACGAAAGCGCGGTCGTGGATGACATCTGGTACGATCCGAGCTTCCCCAGCGCGGCTGGGGAGTCCATCCAGTTGGACCCGCTGGCTTTCGACTGGACCGCCAACGACTCCGGGGCAAACTGGTGCCCCTCCAAACAACATTATGGTCTCGGCGATTACGGCACGCCTGGCCAAAACAACCATGGCTGTTGCCTCCCCGATTGCGACGACAAGGAATGCGGAGATGACGGCTGCGGCGGAAGCTGCGGCGACTGCTGGGAGTTCTGGGTCTGCGTCGAACCCTCGGGTTACTGTGAAAAGGAATCGGTCGACCCGCCAATAGAGCCGGACCCCGGATCAGATGTTGTTGAGCAGGCCGACACGTATTTCGAGGTCGTGGACACCGACACCTATTCCGAGGTCATTGACGCGGGCGAGGATAGCCAATGTACGGACGAGTGCGACCCGGGAGAGCCAGGCAAATGTTATGGAGAGCTGATCAGTCTTTGTGGCAAGTGGAATGAAGACGACACCTGTTTTACGTGGGGTCCCCCTTCGTTTTGCGCTGAAGGCAAGGCCTGTTACGAGGGAGAATGCATCGACAGTTATTCGGCGGGCGAGGTCCTCATTACTGAGATAATGAACAACCCGGGGGTAGTGTCGGACTTCGTCGGAGAATGGGTCGAGTTGTACAACCCGGGAAACGAGGGAATAGACATCAACGGTTGGGTGCTGCGTGACAACGGCGGCGACAGCGTCATAATAGACGTTCCAGCCGGCCTGGTCATCCCGCCGGCCGGCTATCGAGTGCTCGGGGTCGAGGCAAACTTCGAAATCAACGGTGGTGTGGATGTCGCCTGGGATTGGAGTACTGCTCCAACGGGTTTCACTTTGGGCAACACGACCGACGAGGTGGTGCTTGAGTGGAACGGGTACGTCATCGACCAGGTGGCGTACGATAACGGCGTGACCTTCCCCGACATATCGGGCAGTTCAATGCAGTTGAACCCCAGCGCATACGATCACAACGCCAATGATGCCGGCGCCAACTGGTGTCCGTCGGAGTCACAATTCGGGGCCGGAGACAACGGGACTCCCGGCGAGCCCAACGTGGAGATGACCTGCGACCCGCCCGGCGGATAGCCTGCTTTTCAGCGTAATCCCTGTTGTGTAGATAGGCCACCGCTCCGCCCAGCCGGAAGTGCGTCCAGGATGATACGGAGCTTATCCCAGCATGGTCCACAGGAACAGTGCTGACGCAGCGGCCATGAAGGCCGCGCCGGCCCAGGATGCAATGAGGGTGATGCGGGAAGGCCGAAAAGGGCCTTCGGGGATGAAACGGGACGCGCAGTAGACGTTGAGGCCGTAGTAGAGGGGGGCCACCAGAAAACCCAACACTGCGGCGGTCTTGACCAGGAGCATCGGTTTGGGAACAAAGATGAGGATGGGGATGACGGCCAACCAGATGACGGTGAGAAGCGCCCAGTAGGGACCGGCCCAGAGCCCCGGTCGCCCTCTTCGGGATGGAGAGAACTCTTTCAGCGCTGCGGCGAGGGAGCGGGGGAAGCCGTCCATCACGATGTAGGTGGTGGAGAACATGGCGCAGAACGCGGCCAGCATAAACAACGGAAACGCCCAGCGCCCCAAAATCCCCCGGTAGACATCCGCAATGGCCACCGCGACGTAGGCTTTGTCGGGTCCGCCTCCTTCCGCTGAAAGATAGGTGCCCAGCAAGTAGAACACTACCCCGAGGAAAATGCTGAGTCCGTACCCGACTTTCAGGTCGAGCATGGCCGTCTTCATCAGTTTCCCCTTTTCTTCTCCACCCACCTTTGCCCAGCGTCCCTTCTTCTCCAAGGCCCACATGGAGTGCCAGATGCTCACGTCGATACCGGTAGGCATCCAGCCTAGAATGGCTGCAATAAGAACAAGGCTTCCCACCGGAACTACGGGGACCAACAGGCCGGAATACGCTTCAACCGGCGGCGGTTTTAGCGCGAACGCCACGACGGTAAGCACAGCCAGCACCAGCATCATGACCCGATTGACAAGGTCCATGCCCGGATATTTTCCCACCACCAGAAGGACATAGCTGACGGTGGCGATCGCGACCCCCCAGAAAGCCAGGGGCGAAAACCCCAGGCCCGTCCACCAGGAAAGCCAGCCATCGCCGAAGGTCACTACCAGCACCGAGGCTGCAATGCCGACAACCGCGACCGCGACACCGATGCCCTGAGCCACGGAGAACAGTGCAAACAGCACCAACGGCCAGCGCTTCGGCCCCGGCACCCGGGCATAGCCCGACAGCAGGTTTTCACCCGTGGCGACCGCATAACGCGGCCCCAGCATGAAAGCGGGGTACTTGATGATGTGCGCGACAAGAATCAGCCACAGGAGGGAAGGGCCGTAGAGCATGCCCGCCCGGGGCGCCAACACCAGGTGGCTGGCCCCCACACTGGTCGCAGCCAGCAGAATACCCGGTCCCAGAATGGACCAGAACGCGGTCAGGCGGCGCACCTGAGACCTATTCCTGAATCGGTTTTCCGAGAACCTCTTCGAAGACCTCTTCGCCCATGATTTCGCCCGCGGCGACAAGCTGGCGGAAGCGCACAAAGTCGATGACGTCCTTGCCGGTGATCTTCTTGGTATTGAACGCGGTGAACCCGAGATACGCTTCGCAGTCCATGTTGGCCGACAACCAGTGGCGATTGGCAAGCTTCATCTGGTCCCAGAAGAATTTCTTCTTGGCCCGGATACCGTCAATGCTCTTGATAAGGCAGCCGGGGAAGAGGTTGGTGAATCGCCAGATTATCTTGTCGACCTCTTTGTCGAGCAGCTCGAAGTCTTTGGGCGTCTCCTTGATGAGCTGCCTGCCTTCCTTCGCCTCTGCGCCGGTTTTGAATTCGCCGTAGACGATTTCGCCGTTGTCCACGTACTTATCAGTGATGACCAGCGGGTTACGCACCCACTCCCCATCGATCTTCATCACCGGGACCACCTTGGTCACCAGCCCCTTCTCTTTGCTCTTATATGAAGACCACAACTCGCAGGAAATGCAGTTCCACATGGCGTCTTCGATGCCGAGGTACCACGGCAGGAAGTCGGTGCTGCCACCGTCCGGGGCGGAGCCGTGCTTGGGGCCCGCCTGGCCGAAAACCGCAAGGTCTGACGTGACCGTCAGGTCGCAGGCCATGCCGATCTCCTGGCCGCCCGCCACCCGCATGCCGTTGACCCGGCAGATAGTGGGCTTCTTGCAGTTCAAAATGGCATCCACCATGGCGTTGAAGATATCCATGTACTCGCCATATTCCGCGGGGCGCCGCCCGTAGTACTCGGCGTACTCCTTGGTGTTGCCGCCGGTGCAAAACGCCCGGTCTCCAGTGGCGGTGAACACTGCGGCCACCACGCTGCGGTCGCTGGACGCCGCGGTAAACCCGGCGATCACGCCCTTGGCCATCTCGGTGGTGTAGGAATTGAACTGGCGAGGATTGTTGAGGGTGATGCGGCCAATGTACAGGCCGTCCACGACGTTGCCGGCAGCATCGGTCACAGGGACTTTCTCGTAAACCGTGCACGGCGGGCTATCGTGAGTACCCCAGAACTGCTCTCCTCCTAAAGAGTGGTCTTTCAGTCCGTCATCTCTCGGCGTCCAATCAAGACTCATCGGCGTCCTCCCTTCACAGTGGTTGGCATGTCAAATCCCGTTTACTGCTGCGGATAATAGCGCGTCGCGGTAGCCGTTCCAAGGCAAAAAAAAAAGGCTCTCGCGGCGCCTTGACCCACGGCTCACGGCGTGGGCTATTCAATTTCGGGCCTGGCGGCGCTGTTTGGATTGGGATATTCGTGGTAGAGGCTATTCCCGAGTCTGGAATTCTTTGCCGAGGCGAGAGCCGAAGGGAAGCCAGGCCAGGGCGGCGACCGCGGCAACCGCGGGGAGCCAGGCGACAGGCAGCAGGGCGGCTCGTTCGGCGAGCTTCAACAGCAGGCCGGCGCCGCCTTTCGTGGTGCGATACACCACCATGTCGATGGCCATCTTGGCCCGGTACCTGGCGTCAAACCCCAACGGCACGTACAACACCTCCTTGCACACCCTGAACACGGAGTAGTCCACCATCTTGAACCAGGCAAATGCGATACCTGCCGTCAGCAGGCTCGGATAGACGATAAGCGCGCCAACGGCCACCAGGTGGGAAAGGGGGACGAGCAGATGCAACACCCTTACGGAAATGACCGTCATTATCAGCGGGGTGAAAACCTGGAGCGACATGGAACCTACGTTGACCCAGGTCCAGAAGTGGCCCGACGCGGCCGAGCCTTTGTCCAACCCCGCACCTTCCAGAGATAGCTGATGAAGCCACACCACCTCGAGGTTGGCCACCATGACCTGCCCCAGACCCACTACCGCCGCGATGCCAAGCAGGTACCGCGACCGGAACAACGTCTTCAGCCCCATCCCGCCATCACCGGTTGGTGAGGCCGCAGGAGCTGCGCCCACGTTGTCCGCGCGACCGTAAGCGCTGACCATGAGTGCGGCGAAAGGAACCAACACTCCGACTCCCACAAGATACACAGGCCAGGTCCCCCAGGGTTCGGAAAGCCAGGTGACAAGCTGGTTGCCCGCAGTGGCGCCTAAGCCCCCCGCCAGCAGCAGGAAGCCAAAGGCTTTCTTGCCCGACTCCACCGAGTTGGTGCTGTTGGCGAACGCCCAGAATTGTTCGACCAACAGGACGATGAACGCATCCTTCCACACATAAAGGAAGAACGCCGAGGCAGAGGCCCACGCCGCGGGTGAACCGCCCACCGCAGTGATCATTTTCGCCGCACTCGATGAATGACACAGCGAAGGAATGAGCAGCAGGACAATGGAGACGATAGAGGACAACACGAGAGTCTGGCGGGGACCGAAACGGGACAAAGCCGCCCCGTAAACCCACAGCATAAACGTCACCAGCACCGGCAGCAGCGCCATGCCCCACAAAATGTCCGTGGCGTCATAGCTCTGAACGAAAAGAGGATAGGCAATGGGGCGTACGACCCCGTAGGAAAACATGAGTAGGAAGCCCGCGGCTGCAAGGGTGAAAAAACCAGCTAGATGCCTTTCCTTGCCCACAGTCTTTCCTTACCTACCGCCTACAGCCTATCCGTTGCTACCGCCTGCCTCTAGAGCTGATTCTCAGTGCCCTTAGTCGGAGTCAGCACTGAGAGGTTGCAGGTCGCGGTGTCGTAGCAATCGGCCGCGCCGGTGTCTCCCGGGGCATAGCCCAGGGAAGATGAGCCGTCTTCGGCCAGGCCGTCCCAGCCCATCTGGTAGCGACGTACGCCACTGGCATCGTACAGGTAGATGACGCCGGTGACATTCAGTTCGCTGGCGTACTCAGGGAATTCCGCCTGCTCGAACGCGACCAGGCCGGGCTGCATCAGGCCGTTCTCGATGACGTAATCATCGCCGCCGCCCGCGGAAAGCACGATGGTCCAGCCGGTGATATCCAGGGCCGCGTCGGCCATCACTTCGTATTCGAAGAAGTCCGCCGCGTCGTCTTCGGCGTTCATGTACACTTCGCTGATCCTGATTTCGTTGCTGCCCAATGCCACGCCGTTGACGTCGTTGGACGCGCCCAGAGTCGGGGTTGCATCCCAGTTGAAGTCGCCGGCATTGTCGTCGTTGTCCACACCGTCTTTGACCCGGGCGGTGGAGGTGGCGTAAATGGGGGTCGGGGCCGCACCCTTGGTGCCGTAGGCCACTTCGTCCTTGGTCGCGCCGTCCCCGTCCGCGATCCACATGGTAGCGCCGTTGTTGGGGATAAGCGCGCTGCCGCCACCGAGGTCGGTGAGGTTGTTTATGTCGATTACGAGGAACGCGCCGCCGGCGATCTCCTGGGCAGGAAGGCCCCAGGTCTTGACTTCGGCGTCGGTCTGCCAGTTATAAGTCCAGCCGGTAAGGTCCACTGCATTGGCGCCGGAGTTGAGCAGTTCCACCGCTTCCTGGTCAGTGGGAGTGGCGACAAACTCGTTGATCACAACGCCGGTGGAAGGCACTACGATTTCCACGCACTCGCCGTTCTGGCATTCCCATCCCTGCTGGCAAGCCGGGTCGCATTCGACCACGATTTCCACGCACTGGCCATCCTGGCATTCCCAGCCGTCCTGGCAGGCCGGGTCGCAGCCAACGACGATCTCTACGCACTGGCCATCCTGACATTCCCACCCGTCCTGGCATGCCGGGTCGCAGCCGGTGGCCACGGGCACGCAGGCATCATTTTGACATTCGAAGCCTTCGCCGCAAGCCGGGTCGCAGCCGGTGGCCACGGGCACGCAAGCGCCGTTTTCACACTCAAAACCCTCGCCGCAGGCCGGGTCACAGCCGGTGGCATCCGGCACGCACGCGCCGTTCTCGCACACCATGCCCTGGCCGCACTCAGGTACACATTCGGGCGTCAAGGCCACGCAGGCGCCGTTCTGGCACTCGAACCCTTCGCCGCAAGCGGGGTCGCAGCCGGGGGTTTCGGCTACGCACACACCGTTCTTGCATTCCTGGCCCGCAGGGCACTCAGGGTCGCAAACCTCGGTGGCCGCTACGCAGTCACCTTCCACGCAGGTGAACCCCGCGGTGCAGGCGGGCTCGCAGGCGCCATCGTCCTCGCCACCGTCGGAGCCACACGACGCGGCAAAGGCCATAACAAACATACTCATTCCGACTACCAGCAATCTCCTCATGGCTTCTCCTTTACTGTTCATCAAATTTAAGTAAGCGCACTATAATCGGGGCGCGTACGCCTGTCAAGAGAACAGGCGGGAGGCGGGTGCGCCGGCCCCGAGTTCGGGCCGGTCGGGGAGAAGCCGCGCCCATAGGCGCAGGTGAGGCCGCGGTAACGACGGCCGATGCTGTTTGCCACCCCCCCGCCCTTCGGGCACCCCCCGCTGCGA
>CAZVFX010000104.1:0-25611 GCA_964626565.1 uncultured Myxococcales bacterium | reverse complement strand
ACTAGAGGCAGACTTGGGGCTTGGGACCTGCGGTCAACAGGGGGGATGACCCTCTGTTGGGATGCACACGAAGCCCGCGCTATTCGGGTTACTCTCCGCACACCATCCCCACGCTCCCACCTGGTTGATGCCGAAGTATCCACCACAGGACCCGTACCCGTTAGGATCCGGGGTGGAGTTCTTGTCGTGGCACCAACTGCACTTCCCCACGCCCGGCGTTATTCCGAAGTTAAGTGCCAGATGGTAGAAGTTGGAACTGGGTGTGGTGTTCCACGCTTGATTCTTGTGGTGCCACCAGCACGCATACCCACTGTAAATGCCCACGAAATGATACCCGGTGTCCGAGGGGCTGCATCCGTTGCCATAGTCGGTGCCGTTGCAGGGGGTGCCCACGAGCCAATTCTCGAAGCACTGCCCCACCTCCTCCATGCACTGTCCGGTACAGCCATCGCCGCCGTTGAGGTTGCCGTCATCACACTCCTCTCCCACCTCAACGACGCCATTGCCACAACACGGCACTACCGGGAGGAACAGGCACCCCTGATCCGGGTCGCAACTGTCCGACGTGCACTGGTCGGCATCCTGGCACACCACAGCCTCGCCTCCCACGCACGTTCCCCCCTGGCAACTGTCGCCGTCTGTGCAAAGGTCTCCATCGTCACAGGAGCCCGAAACGGGCTCGTTTACGCACAACAGGTCCGAGTCGCAATAGTCGAGGGTGCACACACTTTCGTCATCACAGTCCATGGTGGGGCCGGGCACACAGTCGAAGCCGGAACACTGGTCGTCAACGGTGCACGGGTCACCATCGTCGCAACCAGCGCCGGTGGGCTGATTGACGCAGCCTTCAAGCGCGTCGCAAGAATCGGCGGTGCACTGATTCCCGTCATCGCAATCCAACGTCGCTCCCGGCTGGCACTCACCACCACTGCAGTAGTCTTCCACCGTGCAGGATGAACCGTCGTCACACGCGCCCAGCAGCGGATCGTTCAAACAACCCAGCGCCGGAACGCACTTATCCTTGGTGCAGACGTTGTCATCATCACAAACCAGCATGTCTTCCGATACGCAACCACCGTTGAAACAATGGTCGTCCACGGTACAGGCGTTTCCGTCGTCGCAGGGGGCGGCGGTGGGAACAAACTCGCAACCTACCTCCGGGTCGCAGGTGTCTTCCGTACAGTCGTTGGAGTCGTTGCAAAAAAGGGATATTCCGGCCTGGCAACTACCCAGGGAGCACTTATCGTTCACCGTGCACACATCCCCATCGTCGCACGGGTTGGAATTCAACTGGTAGGCACAACCCTGCAGCGCGTCACACGAATCGTCGGTGCACGGGTTGTCATCGTTGCAATCCTCGAGCTCATCGAAGACACACCACCCGCCCTCGCAGTGGTCGCCGGACGTGCAGGCATTCGCGTCGTCGCACTGGTCATCGTTGGCCACACTCACGCAGCCAACCGCAGGGTCGCACGAATCATCGGTGCAAGGATTCAAATCGTCGCAGTCCGCAGGCGCGCCCACCAGGCAAACGCCATCCACACATTCATCTCCCACCGTGCATGCGTCGCCGTCCGAGCAACTGGTGGAGACCTCCAGGTTGATGCAGCCGGTGGCGGTTTCGCAGAAGTCGTCTGTGCACTGATTGCCGTCGTTGCAATTGAGGGGTATGCCACCGGTGCACTCCCCGTCGACGCATTGCTCGCCCGTTGTGCACGCATCACCATCATCGCAGGCCGAGCCCGTAGCCACCGGCTTGGCCTCGCACTCCCCGGTCTCCGGCACGCACCCGTTAACGTAGCAGTCCTTGTCCACGCCTTCCGGTTCGTCGCACGCAGTCTCGCTCCCGGGCACCTGGGTACAGGTGAAAGGTGGCGCCATGGTGTCACAATACCAATTTCCGAGACATTTGTTGTCCTCGGTTACGAACTGACACTCCTCGTCGGTGGTGCACTCGCAGTTGCCGGGGAGTCCCACGCAATTCCCGGCCAGGCAGGTGTCGCCGAACGAACAGGGGTTGGAGTCGTCGCAAGCAAGCGAGTTGAACTCGTACCGACAACCAAACTCCACATCGCACCACTCATCGGTGCACGGGTTCTGGTCATCGCACACCACCGGACTACCGACGCACATCCCGGCCTCGCAGTGGTCGCCGATGGTGCACGCGTCCCCGTCCAGGCACTCTCCGCCGTCCAGGGGCACGTTGCTGCACCCGTCGCCCCCAAGACACTGGTCGTCAGTGCAGGCATTTCCGTCATCACAAGTCACGTCGTCCGCCTGGCCGTTGCAATCGTTGTCGACGCCGTCGCAAACCTCTTCCTCCGGAGTCTCAGCATCACACTGACTCTTACCTTCCGGAGTGCACGCGATCGACCCGGTACACACTCCGAACTCATTGGTGGCGCTGCAGGAAGTGGACAACGACTGCTCGATTGCATACTCGGTGCAATCACAATCATTGGCCTCATTCACGCACTGTGCGGTCAGCAACCCTTCCACCGTGGCTACCTGGCTGCATTGATATCCTGCCGGGCACTCCTCGTCCGAGGAACAGGCAGACGCGCAGAAATGGCCCGCGTCGCCGTAACTCACACATGCGACCCCGAGGCCTGCAACGTCCTCGCATCCACTCCCGCTGCTGCAGGGAAGGCAAAGCGCGGGAAACAGGCTGGCGCATACAAACACGACGTCAGGTTCGGCCATCGCCAGTTGCGTGCACTCGAAACCTGCCGGGCACTCCTCAACGCAGGTCTGGCTGCACACCTGTTCCCCCATGTGCAACACGCAGTAGCCTGATTGGCAGTCCTTGCCACTGGCGCACGGGTCGAAGAAACAGCCCGCCCCCTCTTCACAGCTCTTCTCTTCAAATTGCGACAGGTCTTCGGGGACAAGCTCCTGAGCTACGAACTCGGCAACGAACTCCGGTCCTCCGGAGTCGGACGGCAGAGCATCCACCGCCAGTTGGTCAGCCTCCCCCGCATCCGGCGCAGCATCGTTTTTCACAACGGTCCCGGGCGATGTAGAGCAGGCCCATAGAGCCGCGAAGATGGAAAACACCAGAGTATGAAGAGAATTGCGCATCGTGTTTGCCTCCGCTACCTGTAGATCGCGATCTTCCGCCCGGGCAAGGCCTGGCCGCCACAGCTCACCCGCCATTCCAGGCCATTGGTGTTGCCCGGTGCGATAATGGCGCTGTCGCCATTTCCGGTGCCCAGCGTGATAGTGCCGCCCGGCGCGGCGTTGCAGCAACCCGAATTGCAGGCATCCTGGCCGTTGGCCGTGGTGAAGAACGTCGTGTTGCCGGTCCAATATGTGAACTTGATCTTGGTCATGCTACCGCCCAGGTAGTTCCAGTTGGGCCACGACCCGCCGAGAGATATCTGATCATCGTATACGTCCTCTTCAAGCTGCCCGGACCCCACATTCCAGGCTTTCACCCGAAGCCGGTTGGTATTCAGGCAACCATCCATGAAAGAATTGGATACATCGTCCCCACCCGTATTCACGAAGCCGCCGCACTGGGTCCAGCCATCTGGCGGATTGGGATCAACGAACGCGCTGGAAGGGATGAGCGTGGACCCGGGTACATTGCAGTCGGTTTGTGAACCGTTGGAGCATGTTCCACCCTCAAACTGACACAGGCCGGAGCAGCCGTCCCCGTTCACCAGGTTTCCGTCGTCGCAATCCTCTCCACCTTCCTCAACGCCGTTGCCGCAACAGGGAGAAATGGGAGTAAAGATACACCCCTGGGAGGGGTCGCACAGGTCGCTGGTGCAAGCGTCCCCGTCGCTGCAGACCAACGGATCTGTGCCCACGCATTCGCCGTCAACACATGCATCGGTCACCGTGCACAGATTGCCGTCATCGCAGCCCGCCTCCAACGGCTGGTGCACGCACAACTCCACCTCGTCGCACAGGTCCACCGTGCATTCGTTGTTGTCGTCGCAATCCAACTGTGGCCCCGGCTTGCACTGGCCGTCGAGACAAGCGTCCCCAGTGGTGCAGGGGTCTCCGTCGCTGCACTCGCCTTCGGCTGCCTCATGCAGGCAACCCAACACCGCGTCGCACCAGTCGAAGGTGCACGGATTGTCGTCATCGCAGTCGAGAATGCCGTCGGTCAGACAGATGCCGCCGGAGCAATGGTCACCTGCGGTACACTCGTTGCCGTCGGTGCATTCCCCGGGGAACGGAGTGAATTCACACCCGACGCCGGGATCGCAGGAATCCTCGGTGCACGGATTGAAGTCGTTGCAAAACAACGACACGCCCGGCTTGCAGGAACCCAATGAACACGCGTCGTTCAAGGTGCACACGTCCCCGTCGTCGCAAGGCTTAGTGTTCAACTGAAACACACATCCGTCCACCGGATGACAGGAGTCATCAGTGCACGCGTTGTTGTCATCACATTGCGCCAGCCCCGATGGCGTGCACCAGCCGTTTGCACATTGATCACCCTGGGTACACTCGTTCCCATCGTCGCAATCGGCCTGGTTGGCGACGTGCACGCAACCGAGTATCTGGTCGCAAGCATCATCAGTGCAGACGTTTTCATCGTCGCAATCCAGCGGCTCACCGGCAATGCAACTGCCCGCCACACACTGGTCCCCGGCAGTGCAGGCCGAGCCATCGGAACACCAGGCGTCGTTGGCGCTGTTTACGCAACCGGCCGTTGGGTCACACGAGTCGTCGGTGCAGGGATTCTGGTCGTCGCAGCCCACGACCTCGTCCGGAACGCACCAGCCCCCCAGGCAGTGATCGCCGGAAGTGCACGCGTTGCCGTCGTCGCAGTCCCCTTGAGCGGTTGCATAGGTGCAACCGGAACCCGGGTCGCAGGATTCAACGGTGCACGGATTTTCGTCGTCACAAATGACCGCCCCTCCCGCAACGCAATCGCCGCCTGCACAAGCGTCACCCGAGGTACAGGCGTCATCGTCCGAGCACGCACCCGCATTGGGAATGTGGATGCACCCAAAGGCAGGCTCACACAAGTCATCGGTGCACAGGTTGTCATCCGCGCAATTCACCGAAACACCGCCCACGCACACTCCATCCACGCACTGCTCTCCCGCGGTGCACAGGTCGCCATCGTCACACGGCTGCCCCTGGTTGTGGGGGGCAGAGGCGCACTCTCCTGTAGCCGGGTCGCATACGTTTTCGTAGCACTGCTTGTCCACACCTTCAGCAGCCGGGCACTTCACCGCGCTGCCCGGCACCTGAACGCACTGGTACGGACTCGCACTCTTGTCGCAGTACCAGGTCCCCAGACACAGGTTCCCCTCAGTGATTCCCGCACAATCGTCGTCCGAAGAGCACTCACACAAACCGGGAAGACCCACGCATTCTCCCGCGAGGCAGGTGTCGCTGAAGGTGCACGGGTTGAGGTCATCGCAAGGTGAGGAAACGTACTCCGACAGGCAGCCCAGTTCCGTGTCGCACATCTCCGAGGTGCACGGGTTGTCATCGTCGCACGAAATCGCGGACCCGACGCACTCTCCGGCTTCACAGTGGTCACCGATGGTGCACGCATCGCCGTCCAGGCACTCGCCGCCGGTGGCAGGGTCGTTGGCACACCCGGACTCCCCGTTGCAGGAATCGGTGGTACAAGGATTGGCATCGTCACAGATGCCGGCCATTCCCGGGGGCGCTTCATCAACTTCACCGTCGCAGTTGTTGTCCACGCCGTCGCATACTTCCTGTCCCGGACTGGCGGCATCGCAAGGGGTCAATTGGTCATCCTGACAAGCCCTCTCCCCGTAGCAAACGCCCCATTCGTTCTCAACGATGCAGGTCGTTGTGAGGGAGCTTTGCACCGCGTATGCCGTGCAGTCGCAGGCCCCTTCCTCCCGGAGGCATTGGGCGGTCAGCAGGCCATCTACGGTGGCGACCTGGCCGCACTGGTATCCTGCGGGACAGTCGCCGTCTCCCGAGCAGGCCGCACCGCAAAAATGGCCTTCGTCGCCATAGCTGACACAGGCGGAACCCAGCCCGGCAAACTCCTCGCAATCGCCGCTTTCATCGCACGGCAGACACAGCGGGGGGAACAGGCTGGCGCAGACGAACACAATATCCGGATCCGCTCCTGCAAGCTGGCTGCATTCAAACCCCTGGGGGCACTCTTCAACGCACGTCTGGGTGCACACCTTCTCCCCCTGATGGAGGACACAATATCCTGAGTCGCAGTCATCACCGCTGCTACACGGTTCCAGAAAACAACCCGCGCCGGGGAGACAAGAGCTCTCTTCGAATACAGAGAGGTCTTCCACCACTTCCGGTGATGGCTTGCCCAGATCAGGCGTGCCTGAGATTTCGTCGGGCACGCCGACGCCAGCGTCGCCGGACACGTCCGCTGGAAGGGCATCTACATCGCCCTTCTCCAACGTTGTCCCGCCTGAACCACTGCACGAAATCAGCAGACTGAAAAGACATATTGTGAGACTTATTCTAACTGCCATGTCACCCTCCAACGGGAGACATATTATACCATGGCGGCCCTGCGGGGATACGGAAATCGAGAACGGCTACTTCTGCTCATCAGGCTTGGGTTTGTTTGCGGGGTCTTCCACACCCTCCGGAACACCCAGGGGGCGCACCCGCTCGATTCCATTAATTGGTGAGAAATGCTCGTGAGCAATTTTCCAACCCGCCTTGTTCTTCTTCAGCACCCAGGTGGCCTGAACGTAGAGTTCGACTTTGGCAGCCTCTCCCTTGCCCTCTTCAGACTTGGTTTCCATGGTGGATCTGAACGTCAGGTGACAGACCCCATGAATGCCGGCAAGATGGGTGCTCTTCATCTCGACCTTGACGTCCAGGAACTTCACCTCCTTGAACGCCTCAACATACATCGCCTTGAGCCCTTCGGGCCCCTTGTGGACGCGGCCAGCCGAGTCGATTGCCATGACGTCAGGGGTAGAGGCGTAGTGAAACAAGGTCCGGTTCAAGTCCCCGGCTTTTAGCGCTTCGGCCCACCCGTTGACCATGTCAGCGAGGCATTTGGCGTCTTCACGTTCACCCGCCATGGCTCCGCCGGCAATCGTTAGTACACAGACAATTACAACTACTTCCCTCAAGTATCGCATTTGCTTCCCCTCCCCGGTCCATCCACGCTGAATGGACCATAATTTACCTCAATGGCAGGCTGCCTTCATACTCACGGTTTTGATGTCACATAACCAGCCCATCAAGTCCAGGCACACGGTCCCGAAAGCGCCGTTCTGGCCGCACTGCGGTTTCATAATGTACCAGCCCGGAGTCGAGAAATTGCACGCTCCGTTGCAGTAGAACAGGTCGTCGAACTGGTAGTTCTCCATGCCGTCACAATTATAGTCAAACGATCCGTCCCCTCGATGATTTTCGAACCAGCCCGTTTGCCCCGGCTTCGCTTGCCAGCTATCGTCGTAACAGTCACCGCCGCTGGACTTTGTGTGGGGCCAACTGGACTGGCACAGGCACTTTTTGTTGTCGTCTGCGCCCCAACCGTCGGAGTCCTGGTCCGCATAGTACCAGGTGCAACCCTGCGCTCCTTCCTCATCGATCTGACCGTCGCAATCGTTGTCCTGGCAGTCACAGGTCTCGGTCTGGGGCTGGCCCTGCCCGCTGCACTGCTGCGGCTCTCCGTTTTCACAAGCGGGGATCTCTACGGCGCATCCGCCGGAGCCACACGTAAGACTGCCCAATCCCTCGTCTACCTCGCCATCGCAGTCATCGTCCACCCCGTTGCACGCCTCGACCTCGGCGCCTTCGAAGGGATCGCAATCCTGCTGAACTCCGTTCTCACACGCGTCCACGCTGTGCGCGCACGGACCTAGCCCGCACGTAAGCGGGGCCAGCTCCTCATCCACCTCGCCATCGCAATCATCGTCCTCGCCGTTGCAGATTTCGGTGCCGGCGCCGCCCACTCCGGCGTCCAACGGCTCGCAGTCACTCTCGTCCGGCGCACCATCTGCGTCGCTGTCATCATCGCAGAAGTTCAACTGCCCGTCACCGTCAACGTCCGCAGTGCCGATGCCCCCGACTTTGCCGATGGATATCGCGACCATGAAGCCCAGGTCCTCGTTGCCGATCTTGCCGTCACAGTTCAGATCCGCGTTCTTCTTCGCCGTAGTACCCAGGCAATCCGCATCTTCCTGCCCCGGGTGAGTGCAGGACGTAGATTGCGCGGCTCCTAAACCCACGTTCTCGTCGAGGCATTCCGGCAGGCACAGAGGATGAGCAGTAAACCCCAGGCGACAGTAGTACCCCTGCTTGCAGTCCGCATCCACCACGCAAGATGTCTCAAGGTCGTCCAACGACAACTGCAGATACACGATCACCAGGCACTGCACATCCACCACGTTGACCGTGCCGTCCAGATCCAGGTCCCCTTGCGGGGCAGTGAAAGGCACCGCACCGCCCAGCAGCCCGCACGCCGCCGCCCCGATCCCCAGCGCTACCACCAGCGGGTACCTCATCGCCCTACCTCCCACCTGTCCCCAACAATCATAGCGGAACCCCACCGCTAGTGCACGCCAAAACAACAGGGACGGAGGGCGCTCAAATCGGACCCGAACAGCAGGGACGGGGGGCCCGAAAACGACAGGGACGGAGGGCGCGAAATCCGACCCGCAGCGCTTGCACGGCGGGCACCGGGATCTGTCTCTAGCTCATACGCTCTTTCAGGTAGGCGGCCATCTTCAAGTCGTGGTCACGAATATGGCGCATCAAGACGTCGATGAGAACTCGCCGGGTGTGCTCAGCCAGGTCGGCGCTGGCGCCAAAGCGCCGCACCTCCTTCTCGATTTCTTCCAGTTCCGTTCTGAAAGCTGAATGCTGGGCTTCGTGTTCACGTCGATGCGGATAGTGGTACTCACCCATCAACTCCTGCTCGATGTCGAAATGCAGCGACGTGTATTCCTTCAAGGCCGACAGGCAATTGAACAAGCTTGACTCCCAATCGCCGTCCTTTGCCCCGTCCAGGATATTTTCGGTAACCTGAAGCATGGCCAGATGCTGCTCATCCAACCTGCCGAAACCGGTCCTCAGGTCCAACGGTAGCCCCACGCCCTTCCTCCCCTTTTCCGGATATCCAAAATCTCTGCTTTCCTCTGCCCACCAAGACAAACTTCCCCATCTGTTCCTTGTTTGTCAATGACTCTTGTAGGTTTTGTTGCTTCTGCCGTGCAAATGACCGGCCCTTGACTCCCCTCCCGGGTCGTTGCATTATGCGTTCGGGACGACCAACCCCCGGGAGGAAGAGGATGGCGAGGCTTTGTCTGGCGCGCAAGCACGTGCAGCAGTGCATGCCCACTGCCTTGATTCTGTTAGTGGCGCTCGCAGCGGCGTGCAGCGCATCCGGGAACGGTAAGGGCCAGGAGGCGGACTTGGTGACGGTTACGGACTCCGCCCCCGATGGGACCGTCGCAACGGAGACCATGGCCGATGCCCGAACAAGCGATGAAGATTGGGGGACAGACCTCGCTGTGCCTGACGGCTTTGTCGACGCTGAGCTTACGTCCGAAGTAGAAGATTTGGTGCCCGAGGTGACCGCTGGCCCGCCTCGCACCGCGCTTCTCCTTGACTTCGAAATGCGTCACCCCGCGTCCTGGCGTTTCTTGATCGAGGAACTGGACAAGATGGGGGTCGAACTCACCTATCGACGCTGGTTTCCCCATCTAACCGAGGAAGACGTAGTTGCCGACGGGGGCGCCGAGTCACCGTACACATATATTTTCGTATGCCAGGGGAGCGCTCCGGGTATCCCCACCGAAATGATGAGGCCCACAGACGTTGCCAATCTGCTGGCGCATTATGAGGCGGGGGGAACGGTTATCCTGCTCACCCGGAACACCTGGCGGGACGCTTACTCAGGTGAAACCGACTGGTTCTTCCAAAACCGTTTCCTGGAGGCCGCGGGGTTGGGCATTCGCACCGGCCGCAACACCCTCATCGGCATGGTGGCCATGTCCCAGGAAGGGAAACCCCCGCTCCACACCTCGCAGGACTGGGGTTACCCCGGGACTCTCGAGTGGAGCATCGGACATCCGGTCGCCTATCCCTCTGATGAGATACCCGGGTTCAGTGACCTGGGGCCCTTTGCTGCCGGGATCGTCTCTTCGCTAGCTTGCGAGCAAGACGATGCGGAGGTACTCGCCTGGTCCCATTCCGCAGCCGTTATCTGGCGCTGGCTGGACCCGGACAACCTTCACTCCGACAAAGTGATCCAGCCCTTCATGTCGCAGCCGCTGGTCGCGATCGGCCCTCCCAACAGCAATGGTGGCCACATCGCGGTGATGCCGAGGGGGGTGTTCCAGGTTCCGGCCCACACTGAGGATGCCTCCGACAAGCCGGTTCTTGATCTGAGCCTCATCGAGGGCACGGAGGCGTTCGGCGCGGCGACGCTCGCTCGGCTGGTGTCACTGGCAGAAGGCTCGGCCACGTTCACTCCCAACGGGTGCCTCTCTCCAACGGGTGACAAGGTGTACTCCGCGGTTGCCGAGGGGTACCCGGCCATTGGAGAGCATCCGCCCGTGGACGCGATGTATCCCCCACCAGACATTCCGGTCGCGCCATCGGCGCCGTCACCGCCTGAGGCTGCCGGCGGCCTTTTGTCCACGCTCCCTGCGGCGGGCAGCGAAAGCACCACCGCAACACCGCCGTGGTATCCCGCCGGCCGCGCCCGATTCGGATACATGGGAGTCCAGCCCTATGACGAGATGCTGGTCTGGCTTCAAACCGGGGTGGCTGCTGGGATCAACTCCTATGTTGTGACAGTACCGGCAGGCTGGTTGGTTGACGCACATGAGACCGGGGAACTGGACCCGGGCCTGGTGGAACTTGCCGACGTCGCGCTTGAGACCGGGGCCGTGGTTTTTCTTGGGGTGAACTACCTGGCTCCAATGTATGGCGGAATCAAGGAGGAGGCCGGGGAGGCGATGGGACCCCAGGGCCAACTGGTGGCTGCACCACCGCCCCTCAGCTCGGCGTGGTGGGAGCAAGGTCTGTCCCCCATGGTCCTGGGTGCTGCGGAAGCCGCAAAACAACATCAGGGAGTGGCGGGCGTACACTTCGACCTGGAACTCTATGGTGCGGGGGCGCTATGGTTCGCACAGGCCTACATCTTCGACCCGGAAACGTGGACTTTTGTCGTCGAGAGTCTTGGAGGTCTGTCCCCTGAACTCGGGGCTGCTGCCTCGGCCCTGGAGCCCACCGAGAGAATGGCCTGGTTGGTCGACCAGGGGTTGACCGGCTTTGTGTATTCCAGCCTCGAGGAGGAGATTGCCGACCGCGCCGGGGACCTCAGGGTCAAGGCCAGGGAGTTGGACCCGGATTTTGAGTTGGCTTTTTACAACCACCTGCTGGCCACCGGGTGGTTCTACCGTGGTTTGATGAAGGGTTGGGGTACCGCGGACAAGCCTGTCACCCACCTGTCGTACGACATGGCGACCAACAGCATACGAAAGGTGTTCAACCAGGAAGGTATCCACGTGCGTGTGTTGGCGGGGGTATTGGGCGTTCGCTTCACGCCCGAAGACCTGGCTACCGCGCTGTACAACGGAGGCATCGATTCGGATGGGTACTGGTTGTTTCAGGTAGGAGATTTCCCTGTGGCCGACGGTCCCGGAGAGGTGGAGGGAAGCCACGGCGATGCCTTTGCGTACTGGGAGTCCATCAAGGGGGCGAATCTTCTACTTGACGACGCCGCTGCGCCGCCGTAGACAAGAGATGTTGAAAACTACAAGGAGAAAACACAATGGAACGACTGTCCGCTGAAGAACTCCTCGCCCTGGTACGCCGGGTGTTCGAGCTCCGGGAGCATGACAAAGCTCTCGCCATCATCATAGATTTGCCGGACGCGGAAGTGGGGGACAGACCTCTGTGGCAGGCTCGCCGGGCCATGGCGCTGGAGTGGGCCGGAGCCCTGGCTTCGGTGAAAGACCAGTTGGGACTCAATGTGCACCTGTACCTCTATCGCAACGTGCACCACAACAACGCGGACCTGCCGCCTATTGCCTGGGCGCACCGTTTCGGGGAATTGCCGGCAACCGCCGAGGATCTCGACCCCGCGAACGCCGAGACCTTCGAGTCGGTGTTGTCTTCTCACGATATTCTCATCGCCCCCACCCAATTCAGCGCTACCGCTCCGCTCAAGAACGCGGCCCGGCAGTTCGGGTTCAGAGCTACCACCATGCCAGGCTTCTCTTCCGCAATGATTCCCGCGTTGCGCCTGGATTACACAGCGATCAACACTCGCTGCATGCAACTCAAGGGACTCCTCGACCCGTGCCGCCAGGCCCGCATCGTATTCGACGCCCGGGGCGAGCAGCACAAGCTCACCCTCGATCTCCGTCACCGGCCGGCCCACGCTTCCGGAGGCTTCTTCCCCCAACGCGGCACCGCGGGCAACCTGCCTTCCGGGGAGACCTACATCGTTCCATACGAAGGCGAGGTGGAAGGGGAACCGACCCTCTCGGCCGGCACCCTGCCGGTGCAGTTCGGCGACGAGGTGGTGGTCTACCGCATAGTCGAAAACCGGGCGGTGGAAGTACTCACCACGGGACCGGAATCTGTTCGGGAAGCCGAAAAACTGGCAGGGGAACCCGCCTACGGCAATATGGCTGAGTTGGGCCTGGGCGTGCTGGGCGACTACGGTCTGAAACCGACCGGCGAAATCCTGCTGGATGAAAAACTGGGGCTGCACATAGCCTTCGGCCGCAGCGACCACTTCGGAGGCCAGGTGGCACCGTCGGATTTCACTTCGGCCGACGCGGTAGTCCATATAGACCGGGTCTACATCGACGAAATGCAGCCCTTGATCAAAGTAGTCTCCGCGGATCTCGAAATGGAAGACGGCGCGGTTCTGCCGCTGATGCGCAACGGGGCGTACGTAATCGCCTGGGACGCGTGATGCATTTTTCACCGCGTGTGCACCGAGTTTACACTTAACCACCTGTGGCGGCTGTTCACTCGAGGTGTTCCTGCGGACTTGTTTTGCCGTTGTATAGTCCGCCAGACCCTTGAACCGCAACGGTTTGCGGGCTACACTGGGTATTGTCCGAGGGGCGATTCGAGTTCTGGTACGCGTCTTGCTCTTACTGCTGTCCGTGCGACGTTAGCAGGAGGATGTCATGAAGCGACAAAAAGTAAAACGAAACGACTCGGCCGCCTACCCTACCGCGGTTGATGCGAAGCGAGATAGGCGTTGGTTCTTGCGCCTCATGGGCAGGGGATTGCTGGGAGCCTCGGTGCTGTCGGTTTCCCGTTGTGGAGAGTTTGTGGGTAAGCAGTTGCTGGATGACTCTGCCGGTGGGCCGGACGTAGATCCGGACGTGTGGGTTGAGCCGGACTGGCAGCTCGGCGGTGTGGCCCGGCCCCCCGACGGTTGGGACCAGCCGGAACCGGACATTATATCCCCGGATCTTGAGGACGAGGAATTCCCGCAGCTCATGGGAGACATGCCTCCGCCCGACGTGAAGCTACCGCCGGACGTGGTCGACGAACCGGACGTCTGCAAGGTGGAGCCGGAGATCGACGAGCCGGACTGGGAGTTGGGCGGCGTGGCCCCTGAACCCGACGTGTACTATCCTGAGGAAGATATCCAGGAAGAAGACGAGTGGGGAATCGCGGGCGGCCTGGCAGCACCCGACAGTTGGGAACAGCCTCACGAAGAGGACATTAAGGAAGAGACCGAAGAATTCCCGCCCCTCGATGGCGATATGGCCCTTCCCGAGTAATCTGTGCCCGCCTTCTGGCCACGGCCGTCCTCAACTGATATCATCAATTATGTAAGCACCCGATGGAGTAGATGATGGGAGGTCCGTAATGGCACTGAAGCGGCGCGGAGTGAAGAACAGCGGCAGAGCCAACTACCCCACCGCGTCCGAAGCGGTTGCCAACCGGCGGAAGTTCCTGAAACTGTTGGGGCGAAGCCTGTTGGCCGCTTCCGTTTTCGGGCTGGCTGCGTGCACGAGGGTGGGTCGAAAGATGGCGGTGGACGCCAAGGACGCCGGCCCGGTTGAGGACGAATGGGGCTATGCGGGAGGGATCTGGATAGACCTGAAGGACCGGCAAGACCTTGTGGGTCTCCAACCTCCCCCTGACGCTGAGGACCAGTGGCCGGCCCCGGGAGGACTGGAGGTGCTTGTGGAGGAAGAGAAGTGGCCGGTCCCGGGCGACTTGACCTGGGAGGAGAAGCCTGGGGCACCCGACCCGGAAGTGACGCCCTGGAATGACGACGAAGACTGGGTGCCGGCGGGGGGATAGGGGGGCGCTGAAAGGAAACGTGTGAAGAGCAGCACGAGTACCGACTACCCGACTACCGCCGAAGCCCGTACCGCCCGATAGACATCTCTGAATTCAAGGTCCAACCCGAGACCAGGGCCCAACCCCAGGTGGTGGAAGAGCACTGGGAGGTCCAGGGCGATGTTGGAGGTGACTACTAGCTCGGCCTACTTGCGCAGGTGTTTGGCGTAGAAACGTTTAACGAAGGCCGGGTTCTTCTCCGAATACAAGGTTTCGGCCGCGCGGTCGGCGGCTTTGACGATGGTCTGCTCGAACCAGCAGAGCAGGCCGGAAACATCTCCCACGCTGCCGGTCATGGCATAGTTGACGCAGCCACACCAGTGCATGCATCTACCCACGATATCGCAGTCACCGCATTCGTCCAGGACGTTGTTCTTGTCCGCGATGAGCGCATCCCGGCGCACCGGGTCGACGCCGTCGAACACCGTGCCGATTATCACGTCGTCCCGAGTGTCTTCGCCAATGAGCCGGTCGCAGGGGTACAGCTTGCCGGACGGTGACACCGCGATCTCCTGGCATCCGAAATCACACAAGTCCGCGCAGGAGAAACCCATTTTCACATGGGTGATGATCTTGCTGTCGAGGAGGTTCAGCTTGAACCCTCCGCCCCGCCGATACGCTTCGATGTAGCGGTCTGCGAGTCGTTCCACAGCCTCGGCAAACAACTCCCGGGCGGGCTCGTCCCAATTGGCCTCGTAGTTGACGTTCATGCTCATGTCTTTGAGCCCGATGCTGCGCAAATGGTCAAACGACTCGGGCAGAAAGCGCACGTTCAAAGGATCGATGACCGCGATGCTCTTGATGGGCAGGCCTTTTGCAATGACTCGCTTGATTCCCGCCTCAACCTCGGCATGAGATCCGCGCCCGTTGGTGTAGACCCTGCAGGCGTCGTGCGCTTCGGGACAGCCATCGATACTCACCCCAATGTGAAAACCATTATCCCCCAACCACCCCACGGTCTCGTCAGTCAGCAGAGTGGCGTTGGTGGTAACCACCCGGATAACCTGCTTTTCGTAGTGGGCAGTGCGCTCTGCGATATAGGCGGTGACCGGCTTGATCAGATCGAGCCTCATGAGGGGCTCGCCGCCAAAATAGCCCACCTGTTTGAGGGTATGGCCATCGGCGAGGACCATGTCGACCGCGGCCCGGGCCGTTTCTTCCGGCATGGGCTTCATGAACTTCTCGCCGTTGTAGCAGTAGGTGCATCTGAGGTTGCAAACATGATCGAGAAATAGGGTGAGCCGCATCGCTTCCCTCCTGCCGAATAACGGGCTGCAGCGCCGAGGTTATTCTCGGCGCTAGCCAACAGTGATGCAACAACTATTCCGACTTCGGCTCGCACCAGGCGCATACGCCCGCAGGCGCAAGCTCCTTGAGTTACTGATGTCCGATAGGATATAAAGTAGGTGACAGCCTTGGGAGATGCGCATGAAATCAAGCAATTTCGCACCGTTATTCCGTGCCGGCGTCGTGGCCTTCGCCTTTGCCGTGGTTTTCACGGCCCTGCCGTCATTGGCGGTGGAGCCATATACGGCTCCGTCGGCAGAGATCAACGGCGACGGCAAGGTGGATGCCGTAGACATTCAGTGTGAGGTGCTGTTGTTCACGATGATCGTCTATGACGAGCCGTGCGGCACGGCTGCCGATTGCGAGGCTATCTATGGGTCTGAGCCCCCTCTGTCCTGCGGCCCGGCTTTTGGCGGGGCGGACATCTGCCTACCCGCGTGCATCGGCGCCGGAGTCAGCATCGGCGAGTCGGCCTCAGTGGTTTGCGACAACCCCGACGCTGACGACGCAGATTGCCTAGGCCTGGTGCAGAAGCGCAACGCTGACCTCAATTGCGACGGCGACATAACCAACGTCGATTTCCTCTTCCTGGTCCAGGTTCTGGTGAGCAAACTGGGAGGCGCCAACACCGCGGACTACGATTCGGACGGCAAGTTGAATTTCTGTGATGACGACAGTGACGGCGACGGGGATCCGGACACCACTGACTGCGAGGATCTGGACGAATTGGTGAACTCTCTGAACCCCGAGCTCTGCGACGGAGAAGACAACGACTGCGACTCCCTTGTGGATGCCGACGACCCTTCCCTGGCTGCCGAGGATTGCGAGTCCCAGCAGGGCGTTTGCGCCGGGTCCACCAAGCCGGCGGAGTTCTGCTCCGGCGGTTCATGGAGTGCGTGCGGCGACGCTGAGTACCTGGCTCACAGCGGTATGTGGGAGGCTGCCGAAACCTTGTGTGACGGTCTGGACAACGACTGCGACGGCTTGATTGACGCGGACGACCCGGATATTGCAGCTCCTCCGTGTGAAATCCAAGAGGGTGTTTGCCTAGGCGCGCAGAAAACTTCGGCCCAGTGCGAAGCGGGCGGCTGGGCTGCCTGCGACGCTGCAGCCTACCTGGCCCACAACGCAGCCTACGAAGCGACGGAAACACTGTGCGACTCGTTGGACAACGACTGCAACGCGCAAATCGACGAGCCCTACCCCACCCTGGGCGCAGTCTGTGACGGCACCGACGGGGACCTGTGTGAAAACGGCACGCTCACTTGTGCAGCCAACGGCGTGGGCACCGCGTGCACCAATGAATTCCCCGAGGCGATCGTCGAGACCTGCAACAACAGCGTTGACGATGACTGCGATGGATCTGTCGATGAGAACACGCCCGAGAGCCCTTGCGAAGCTTACAAGCCGCCGATGATCGGGGCCAGGGTGGATTTCGATGCCACAGTGGGCTATCCGGTGGAGGTGATCGACAAGGGCCTGGGCTACTACGACAGCGACGTGTGGGATCTCACCGACATTACGAAGAGCACAACGGTGGACGCGGATTGCCACGGGGTGGCGTCGGGCAACTCCACCGTACCTATCACCCCTTCCGCCGCGGCGGCCATCGACTTCTACACCGGACGGGATACCCTCTATTCGGACGACAAGGTTCTGCGGCTGGTGGCTTTCGTGACCGATTCGGTGGGAAGGCCGGTTTCCGGTCTGGCCAACGTGCAGGTTGATGTCAGCGGGCCCTTCGGGGCCAGTCAGGTTGGGCTCTCGAGTTTCGGCAGCGGCATGTACACGGGCAGCTACAGTCCCGACGCCGCCTCGTTCAATACCGGCGGGACAGAGGATCTGGTAGCGAGCACCGGGGCCATCTCTTCGACGCAGCGTTCCGTGGTTCTCACGCCGTTGCCGACACCAGCCACGCTCACCCTGCCGGTGGGAGTCGTGGGTGCAACGCTGCCCCTGGGGCCACGGTTGGCCGGCGCCAATTTCACCGTTCCCATTCGAGTAAACACCGGCACCGCTACCCTGGCTTCCTTCCAATTCGAAGTGACCTACCCGACGGCGCTGGTGGACTACGTTACGTTCCAGGTGAGCAACGGCGGATTGAACCCTGCCTCGGTGAATCACGACGCGGGTGCGGGCACTGTGAACATGGCTACGACGCGAGATGTCGGGACTGATGCCGGCCTGCTGACCGGCGACGTGCTTCTGGGCACCATGACCTTCCAAATAGAGTCGGGGGCGGCCCAAGGCGCGTCGGGTGCATTTTCCGGCGAAGTGTTGGAGTTGTCCGATGGCAGCGGCAATCCGATCTTTTCGCAAGTCGCCTTCGACATTCTCAGCGGGACCGGCCAGGCGCAAAGCGGCCTGGCGTCCGCTTACGTGGTAGCCGACCGGGGCATGATCGGCTGGATCGATGATTTGAGCCTGGCGGATGTGAACGAGGTCTTCGGTTCGGGCGACACCGGCGTGGCCCACGTGTACATCTTCCGCAACAACTCTGCCAATCCCGGGGTAGCAGGTTCCTTCGGCTGCGTCTGCGGCACTCCCGCAGTCTGCTCCTGCACCGGAGGGGTGGTTTCCGTAACCGGAGGCGGACAGTCGGAGGTTACTCTGTCCGCGGCAGGCTCGGAGCGAGTGCTGACCGTGGACACCTACGACTACAATCAGGTGGTCTTCACGCTGGCGGACCCTTCCCTTGAGGCGATCGCGGGTTGGGCGGGACACTACCAGGCGAGTTGGTACACCGTGGTTGCGCAACTCGACGGCCCCACCGGCACAGTGGAGTTGGATGTCACCCGGGACGTAACTCTGTCCAGCGACTCTCCTGCCATCGCGTCGTGGGATCAGCCGCACTTCCAGATTCAAGGCGAAGCGCCGGGCAGCGCCAACATCTCGGTTCTGGGCGACGGTGCGCAGACCCTGGCCACAGACAGCATCACAGTGACCAGTTCCACTGTGGCGCCTGATTCGTTGACACTCATAATCCCATCGCTGGTGCAGTTGACCAAGGCCGCGCCTTCTCCGGTACTGGCCTCGGTAGGAGAGATCCTCGCAAGGGTCCGGATCTCGTCCCTGTTCACGGTAGACGGCCAGCAGTCGGTATACGCGGTCTACCTCACCTGCGCGGACGGGGCTTCGTCGGAAGTTACCGGGGATGCGGACCTCGTGTTGACGCCTCAGGGCGCCGGAACCGTGGTCACGGTTGCCGATGGACTGGTAACCGCGGTGGGTACCGGTTCAGACACTATCGACGTGGAAATCAACCCCGGCGGCGGAGCCATCGCGGCCGGCCAGGGCATTGTTGAGGTATCTCTCCCAGACGCCGAAAGCGCCGACTTCACGCCGTCTTCGACCAAGATTGCGATCAGCGCCACCGATTCGGCCGCCACGGTGAAAGGTCTGAGCACGACGGTCGATCTATCGGTAACGGTGTACTACGGCAACGGCACCGACACGGACATGACCGACGATTCCCGCACCTACTACGAAATAACCGACGGCGAGACGCTGGGTTATGTGTGCAACGTCGACGACGCGATGCCTGGCTGCGCCCCGGGGCGGGTGATCAGCCTCGAGGCCGGGATTGGCGAGGTAACCGTCAAGGCGAGTTGGCCCGGCCTGTATTCCGCTGAGGTAGCCGCGTACGCGGTGGTTGAGGTTGTATCCCACCAATCCATGACCCTCACCACCTGGGAAGACTTCTCGCCCCCGGGGGTTCAGGAAACGGTTCTTTCTCTGGTGGAGGCCACCTCCAACTATCAGAAGGCCAGGTTGAAGCTCGTAGAGACTTTCTCGGACGGCAGCACTTCGGACATCACGAGTCACGGAGGCACAACCTACCTGTTGAAGGACGGTGCCGGGCAACCCGAAGCAGGGGTAGTCTCGCTGTCGGGCACAAAGCTACTTGCCGTGGCGCCGGGGACCGTTTTCGTAGAGGGGGTCAATAACGGCAACACCAGCAACCAGGTGGAGATGATGGTGGAAGGCGGCGGAATCGATGACGGCGACGGTAAAGAGCACGCCGATGTCACCGAACTGTACCTCTTCAATCCGGGCGGCCTGGTGGGAGTGAAAGCTTCTGCAACCAAGACCACCAAGGTGCAGGCGACCTATGACGACGGCACTCACGAAGTGATCATCAACGCCGGTTCGGTGATCGTTCCCGACCTGGCGGAGTTTTTGCTGGGCAACGCCCAGTTCACAAATCCGGCAGACAGTTTGTATGCGACCATCAACGCTACGACCGGCGTTGCCACACTTCAGGGCAACGGGCTGGTCCGGGTCATCGCGCAGTTGGCGGCCGGCGCTGATGCGGCCCCGGCCTATGCACCGGGCGCTTCGCCTGAGATTACCCAGGCCAACCCGTTGGTGATCCCTTCGGCACACCCGGGCACCCGCTGGATCAAATGCAACCTCAATCCGACCACGGGTGACGCAGATTTGGGCGACTCGACGGGCCTGGCCGTTCCGTTGGTGGTCGACCCCGGCGAAACGTTTGACGTCAACATCCGCCTCAACTCCGGCACCGACCCGTTGGGTGCGTTCACTGTCGAGGTCTACTTCGACGACACCGTGTTCGAGGTCCCCCTTCCGAGCGAGGACTACTTGAGCATCGAGATTGCGTCGGATGCCGGTGCGATCAACGATCCCTCTCCGGGCACAGTCAAGGTCACGGTGGTGCCCACTTCAGGCTCCAATCTCACCGGCACCACCCACGTGGCCACCATGACTCTGCGCGCCTTGAATACCAAGTCGGGAGGTCCCATCTACACCCAACTGTCGGGGCAGATATTGGAGATGTATCGCAACTGCCCGGACGCCACCTGTCCCTCCATCGAGGGAGCCTGGGGACCGGCGCCCCGGGGGATCGATGCCGGCCTCGTCTCCATCGACCCGGAAGGGAATCTGGCTGAAGAAGGCGATTTCAACGACGATGGCAAGTTCGGGGCGGGCGACCTGCAGGCAATCGTCAACTATGTTGTGGACCCCGGAAGCGCCGAATTCGTCGGCCTTTCCACCACGGCAGCGAACATCTTCCCCGACAAGACGGAGGCGGATGCAGACAAGGTGCAGGCGTTCGACGCTTTCTACGGAGCGATGATCTCGGTGGGGCTCAGCCACTTTGTGGAAGGGGACTACGATGTCGGCGCCAATGCAGTTACGCTGAGAGCAACGGTCAAGGATGGCTCGTCCACGCCCACTGCGGTAACCGAGAATCTGGACGTGACGTTCGAGCTGGGGCTCATGTCCGGCGCCAGCATGGCAGACCATCTGGGCTGCGGGGCCGGGTGCGCGGCTTCTTCGGACGCGGACAGCAATCCGGTACCGGAGCGCCACTTGTATGCGGCCACCCACGTCGGCTCCGGGGTGTATGAAGCAACGGTAGGTAGCTGGTCGGACCTGCCCGGCAGCGACCAGGTCGGGGTAGTCGTTATCCTGCAGAACAAGTTTGCTAACGGCAGCGACAAGGGAGACCCCAAGGTCTACCTGAAGACTCCCTTCGAAAATGTAGCCAGCCCCTTCGACCCGCTGTTCAGAATCGACACCTGCGACGACTCGGCCGAGTGCGAAGCCGGCTACCACTGTGCCGACGGAACGTGCGAAGAGGACAAGTTAGCGGGAGAAGCCTGTACCGCGGACCTCGAATGTGCGGACGGTTTGCACTGCAACGAAGTCGCCGGGATATGCGAAGCGGACCAACCTGAGGGCGGGTCTTGTGTCGAGGACAGTGACTGTGAGGACGGAACCCACTGCGACGAATCTTCGGGCTTGTGCGTTGCAGACCTGGGGGCCGGAGAGCCGTGCGATGCGGACAGCGACTGCGCAGGTGATAGTTGCGTAGCCGGCGTCTGCTGCGATGCGGCCCTGGACTGCTGCCTGCTCCCAGCAGACTGCCCTGCCGAATACTCGGCCGCAGCTACCTGCGACACTCCCCTGGCGTGCCAGGGGAGCCGGTTGGAGGCCACTTGCGTAGGCGGCATTTGCGGTACGGCAGCGGCCGATGATGACAGCGCTTGCGATGTCACGGTTCCAACCGGCATGAGCTGCGAGCCGTACGCGGATGCACCGTGCACCGGCGACCCGGTCCAAGGGCCGCCAGTGTGCGCGTCATCCTGCGTCGATGATACCGGATGCTCCGATAACGGTAAGTGTGTTGGTGCGGTGTGCGGCCACGTACTGTGCACGCCAACAGGCAACCAGGGGGAGACCGCCGGCTGCGAATTCCACCTCGCAAGAGAAGACCAGGCATTCACGTCGGCAGTGATGCTGGAGTTTTTCGTAAGCTATGAGGATTCCGAGTTGACACCGGTTAGCATGGAGGCTTGTGGCGAACTGGCCGCGCCCTTTAATCTGCCCTGCACCGTAGTCGGCGGAGAGTGTAACGCGTTTGGCGACCCGACAGTCTATTGTGACACGGAAACACTCACCTGCAGCCAGTGCAACACCTATCTCGTTGATGACGACTCGGCTCAGTTGGCCACCGGTCACACCATCGTAACGTGCGCGGTGCCTCCGGCGAACTGCCTTGAGGACAGCTTCCACATGTTGTTCTGGGGTACAGAGTCGCTACCCATCACCGGGGCCTATCTTGATGGCGGAATTGCGCAGGGAACGAGCCTGTTCCTGGAATTGGCGTTCACTTTGGATGTGGACCTGCCGTCGGGGTCGAAGGTAGCGATCAACCCCGACGGGTTCATTGCAACGAACCCGCAGGCGGAGCTGTTGGAGACACAACTTCAGCACTTCACGGGCGGCGGCAACCCGGATCACTTCATCTCAACCGGTCCTGTTCAGTAACTACCAGCCGCAGGTGCGACCCTGGTTCTGCTCTTTCAGCCAGTCATGGAGGGGTTTGAAGTAGTCGAGCATAGCGGTGGCGTCCATTTCGGTCTGCCCGGTCAGGGCCTTGAGGGCTTCGGGCCAGGGGCGGCCCATGCCCAGCTTCATCATCTCGTTCAGCCGCTTCCCCGCCTCCTTGTTGTTGTATATTGAGCACTTGTGCAGGGGGCCTTCGTGGCCGGCAATCTTGCACAACTCACGGTGGAACTGGAACTGGAGGATGGTGGCCAGAAAATACCGGGTGTACGGTACGTTGGCGGGCACGTGGTACTTGGCGCCCGGGTCGAAATCCTCTTCCGTGCGCGCGGTTGGAGGAGCAACCCCCTGGTACCTCTGCCTGAGTTCCCACCACCCCTCGTTGTAGTTCCCCGCGGTAATCCTGCCGGAGAACACATCCCATCGCCAGCGGTCAACAAGCAGCCCGAAAGGCAGAAATGCGACCTTGTCGAGAGCCCTCTTCATCAGCGGATTCAAGCTGTCGGGCGGCTCCTCGGCCAGCAGGCCCGCCTGTACCAGGTACGAAGGAGTGACAGACAAGGAAATCACATCGCCCAGCGCTTCGTGAAAACCATCGTTGGCGCTGTTGCGGAACAGCGTGGGCAGGCCGGCGTATGCCCGCTGGTAGTAATTGTGGCCGAGTTCGTGGTGGATGGTGGTGAAGTCTTCGGCGTTGATGCGGATGCACATCTTGATTCTGAGATCATCGACATAGTCAATGTCCCAGGCACTGGCGTGGCAGACCACCTCCCGGTCCCGGGGTTTCGAGAACATGGAGCGTTCCCAGAAAGACTCTGGCAGCGGGTCGAGGCCGAGGGAGACAAAGAACGCCTCTGCGATCTTCGTCATTCCCACTTCATCCAGTTCCTTGCTCTTCAACACCTCATCCAGGCTGAAGGAGGCCTCCTTCTCCGGAGCCAGGAGCGGGTAAATGTTGTTCCACTCCTGGGCCCACATGTTGCCCAGCAGATGTGCAGGGATCGGGCCGCCTGCGGGAACCCGGTCGGCGCCGTATTTCTCCACCAGCTTCCCCCGCACAAAGCAGTGGAGATCCTGGTAGAGCGGTTTCACCTGCTCCCACAACCGATCGGTCTCTTTCTGGAAGTCAGCAGGCGGCATGTCGTAGCCCGATTTCCACAGGTCGCCGAGGTCCTTGAACCCGAGTTCAGCGGCCCCTTCGTTGGCCAGCTCCACATAACGCTGGAATTTCGACCGCATGGGCCGGGAGATCAACCGCCATCCTCGCCAAATATCGAGCAACTCATCGTAGTCGCTGCTTTCGGCCATGATGTTGTACATCTCGACAAGATCAAAGCACGTACCTCCGGCCCGGTCCGAGCAGTACTTGCCCTTGCCGTAGGTGCTGTCCATGAAGGTGGCGATTTCGGTCAACTCGTTGCGCTTGCTCGAGTCCTGGGGAGCTGCCAGCGGCATTGCGGTACGAAGCAGCCTGAATTTTCGACCCAGTTCCGGCGGGAGGTCCAGCCCGTCGAAACGGGTGGTTTCGGCCGCCTTGCGCCCGATGAACTCCATCACTGCAGCGTCGGCTTCGGCCGCGAGCACTTCGGTATCGTGAGTAATGTGCGTTGCCTTGAGCCAGTTGGTGCGCTCCATGCGGATCCAGAGTGTCAGGAGCTCTTCTTCCAAAGCCGCCATGAACGCCTCGGCCTCTGCTACGGTGGGCTTACCGGACTCAGCAGTTTCGACCACAGGTTCCCCAGCAGCTTCTTCCGATTGGACGCCGGTAGACTCGGCCTCGACCGCGGCCTCCTCGCCTTCCTCCCCACAGGCCTTGTCCAAGTCCTCGGCGGTGCAGGTAGAGGGGCAATCCTCGTCACCGGCGGATTCCTCTGCTACGACGCTCTCAGCCAGGCCGGCGACAGCCACGGCCGGAGCAGCCGCTACAGTCTGCGGACATTCCGGCGCCTCTTTCTGCTCGCATTCGGGACATTCCGCCGGCCTTTCCTTGCAACACCCGGAAACAACCAGCAGTAAAACGATGAGCATGTAGCGCATATCAGCCTCCTTCGTCAGCGCCAATGTTTTGCCACAAGGAGGCGTTTTTGGCAAGGGCGGGTCGTGGAAGCGTGGGGACTGGACTCAGGCGTTGGCAATTGCTCGCATATGCAACCATCGCACGTACCCGTTGAGCAGGCGCTCCTGCGAATCGTCACCGACACCAGTAATTGAAAGGTCCAGTCCGGGGGGAGAATCGCCGGCACCCGCGGTGATCGCTTCCACCTCGCAGTTGCATCGGATTGTCTGAAGGCCATCCGACGTGAGGACACTGAAGCGAACCACGACTGACGGGTCCTTCAACGGGGGCAGTTCCCTGGTTTCCACGAACAAGCCTCCTTGCCCGATGTAGGGAATGCGTACCTGGTGCGAGTGCCCCTGTAAGTCGAGGGCGGCACCCAGATTTGCAGGTGCACGTGCATCGGCGCGGCTGATGAGCCCGGTCAAGGGACCTGAGGACGAGTCAGTTTGGGAGGAGCGGCGGGTACGCAGTCTTGAAGCGGGGAACTGCGACCCGCCGCCCGGGGCACCGTCATTGTGTTCAGAGCAGCTCGCAGGTACGTAAGCTGCCGGAATGGCGGCCCTCCCAATTGAGCCAGCCGCGAGCGTTGCACCCACGGCCTTCGAGGCTCCGGACGAGACGGCCGGGAGGGGCCGAGCCGCCATGTCCGCATTCGAGGGAAAACAGAAGACCGAGGCGAACATCCCGCCCGACTCCTGCTCCTTCAACGCAATACTATCCGGATACGTCCTTAGACTAGAGCGGAGAAACTGGTCCAGGTTCTTGGCATTGCACGGAGAGACGGCCTTTACCCATTCCAGTCCGAAACCGCGGACCGGATTGAGTTGGCTTCGCATCACCTTGCCCAGCAGGAAGACCGGTTCCCCGCCGGGCTCCGGTCGCTCTTTCAACACGATGGCCAGATGACTTCCCCGGTGTACGTCCTCCGTTGTGGTCACAAAGACCCCGCCACCTGACAGGTTCTCGGTGAACCCTTCCCAGCGAAACCCGTCCAGGTAGCAGTGCACCGGCTCCCTGAGTTGCCACCGGACATGGCGCCGTTGCTCAACTCTGGTCACAGTTCCCGCTTCGCTGTCTCGATCTTTGTCCATCGCGGTCATGGATCAGGCCAGGTCCCGATACAGAACTTCGGAAATCCGGGCGGCTGATTTCTCGAGGTCCACCATTGATTGTCG
>CAZVFX010000103.1:0-25618 GCA_964626565.1 uncultured Myxococcales bacterium | reverse complement strand
AGGAACGCGCCGGAGTCTAGCAGTCCCCCCCGGAGAATGTCAAATGCGCCCGCCCGCCTGTACTTGCATCCTGACAATGACCATGATAATAAGGTTGTCCTTGCCGGTTGAACCGAGGCAGATTGCCAAGCAGGAGAAGCGATGGAGAGCACAGCCAAACAGATCACCCTTGAGTTTCCCGACGGTAGACAAGCTGAATACCCCGCGGGCATCACTTCCTTGGAAGTGGCTACGCAGATATCCGAGGGGCTGGCCAGGGCTACCATTGCGGCCCGTGTCAACGGTACCGTCATCGACGTGAACAGCCCCCTCGAAGAGGACGCTACCTTCAAACTGTTGACTTTCAAGGACCGGGACGGGGTTGAAGTGTTCCATCACTCCAGCGCCCACCTCCTCGCTCAGGCCGTTGTGGACCTCTTCCCGGACGCCAAGCCGACCATCGGCCCGCCCGTGGATGAGGGGTTCTACTACGATTTTGACCATGATCCCTTTACCACCGAAGACCTTGAGCGCATCGAGCAGCGCATGAAGGAGCTGGCCAAGGAGGACTTCACCTTCGAGCGCAAAGTCATCTCCAAAGACGAAGCGCTGCAGATGTTCGGCGACAACGTCTACAAGGTGGAGATGATCGAAGATTTCGGGGACGAGACGGTGTCGGCTTACCGCCAGGGCGACTTCATCGACCTGTGTCGCGGTCCCCACGTTCCGCGTACCGGCATAATCAAGGGGATCAAAGTGCTGAAGGTGGCTGGGGCCTACTGGCGCGGGGACGCGCGCAACCCGCAGCTTCAGCGCATCTACGCCATCACCTTCCCCGACAAGAAGCAGCTCAAGAAGCACCTGAAACTTCTGGAAGAAGCAAAGCTTCGCGACCACCGCAAAGTGGGCAAGGAACTCGACCTGTTTTCGTTCCATGCGGAAGGACCCGGTTTCCCCTTCTGGCACCCTAACGGAATGATCCTCAAAGAAGAGGCCATCAGCTACTGGCGGGGAGTGCACAAGCGGGAGAAGTATCATGAAATCTCTACCCCGATGGTCCTCGATGAGTCGTTGTGGCACCGGTCGGGCCATTGGGACCACTATCAAGACAACATGTATTTCACCCAGATAGACAAGCGCCCCTTCGCGGTCAAGCCGATGAACTGCCCCGGCGGGCTGCTGGTCTACAACAACGCCCGGCGCTCCTACCGGGATCTGCCGCTGCGAATTGCGGAACTCGGGCTGGTGCACCGTCACGAGATGTCGGGCGTGCTCCACGGGTTGTTCAGGGTGAGGTGCTTCACCCAGGACGATGCGCACATCTATTGCACTCCCGAACAACTGACCGATGAAGTGATCGGGGTGGTGAAGCTGGTGTTCGAAATCTATCGGACCTTCGGTTTCGAAGATGTGCTGGTGGAGCTGAGCACCCGGCCGGCCAAGCGAATTGGTGGCGACGAGGTGTGGGACCGCGCCGAGGACGCGTTGCGGCTGGCTCTGGAATCGTTGGAGATCGACTATCAGCTCAATCCCGGCGACGGCGCGTTCTACGGCCCGAAGATAGATTTTCACATCAAGGACTGTATGAACCGTTCATGGCAGTGCGGGACAGTGCAGGTGGACTTCTCCATGCCTTCGGAGGAGCGATTCAACGCTACTTACGAAGGTGCGGACGGCAACCGCCACAGCGCAGTGATGGTTCACCGGGCAATATTCGGCAGTCTGGAGCGTTTTATCGGCATCCTGCTGGAGCACTTTGCGGGCAAACTGCCGCTCTGGCTCTCGCCCCGGCAGGCAAGAGTGATTCCCGTGAGCGATCAATTCCTGGACTACGCCGGCGAGGTTGTGAAGCAGCTTGAAGAAGCGGGCGTGCGGGTGGAATTGGACGGCCGCAACGAGACAGTATCCAAGAAGGTGCGCGGCGCTCAGCTCGACCGGGTCAACTACCAGTTGGTGGTGGGCGGAAGGGAGGCCGAGGAGGGCACGGTGTCGGTGAGGACGCGGGGCAACCGCCAGATGGGCGTCAAGCCTCTCGCCGAATTTATTGAAATGTGCCGGGAAGAGATCGCGGCCAAGACCATTACCGGGGAGTAGCTATGGACCGCCCGGCCCGGGTCGTAAAAGAGCTGGCTGCAGACGCGCTCATCGCCCGCATGGATAATCGTATCGGCCACGCCCTGTTCATCGGCGCCGATCTTCCCGAGGTGGCGCTCCATCTGTTGAACAAGGGACTCACCATCACGGTAGTGGAGTCCGACGCGACCCGCCTGGATGGATTTCTGGACCCACTTCGGGCCGCAAAAATGGACCGCAACGTATCCATCGACTCCAGGCCCTACTCTGGCATCGAGTTCCTCTCCAGTTCCTACAACGTCATCGTTGCCTGGGGCGGGCTGCCCGAGGAAATGGAACCGGCCCGCTTCTTCAAGAAGGCGAGGCGGGAACTCAAAGCGGGCAGCACGCTGTACCTGAAGGTGAATATTGAACCTGCCGTGGCCTCGCTTCCCCATGGCGTCGCGGCTGCCTTGAGCCTGCCCGATGCGTGCAAATTGGACGACGTCAAGGAAGCGGCCGACCAGTTCCTCAATCTTGAAGAGTTTGTTTCGCTGGGCGTGTTCACCGAGCGGCTGATGCTGTTGCCGCTCGCACTTCGCAAGCTACTCAAAACCGTGCCCCTTCCGACCCTGGAGGTCGCCCGTTTCCTCGACCGCCGGGTGGAATCCCTCACCGTCGGCCAGGCGCTGGCCGCATCCGGACTGCTGGTGATGGCGAAGACCAAAGAGTTTGGCACGGTGTTCAGGGTGTAAGGTCCCGCTTCACCCGGAACGCGGTTTCGAACCCCCCTTTCTTCTCGTTGAAAAGGTACAACTCGACGCGCCGGGAGCGCGCTGCTGGCTCGCCCGCGATAAAGCAGTCAAGACGGGCCTTGCCCGCCGGCTGCCGGTCGCCGCACGACTGGAACAGGTAGACTCGAAGAAGTTCCCCTTCCGCGGCGGCATTAGCCTGCCACGCGATGTCCATCCCGCAGAAAGGCACGGGAGCAGTTAGCCCCAGCCCGCCCTCTTCCGGCATCAGTTGTAGCTGTTTTGGCGCCGCCGCCTCAGTGACGACCAGCCGCTCAACCCCAAGGATTTCCGACGGCGGCCCGCCCGGCGGGTCCGCTACCTTCTCCGGGCCGCAGCCCGTCAGCAAGAGGACAATTATCAATTTCCAATTACCAATTCTCAATTATGAATCCCTGTTCTTGCCTCTCATTGAACATTGAAAATTGAACATTGATAATTGCTAATTGCCGTCCTATTGCGCCTCAATGTGCGCCTTCAGGACGGTGTATCCCAGTTCCCGGAACAGCTTGTCCACCACGAATTTCCAAACGATGTTGGGCGGCAGGAACTCCGGCGCCATTTCGGAGATGTTTATCACCGGCAACGGAATGGAGGCCATGGTGCTCTCGGCGATGCTGTCCAGCAGCGAGGGCAGCACCAGCCCCTGGATCAACATGGACATGATGCCTTGAATGCCCGCCATGTTGTCCGAAGCATATGTCATTTGCGCGATCATCGGGTCGATCTCCCCGATGCTCAACGCCACCTCCGGACCCTCCGGTCCGTCGATGATCTCCATGTTAGCCTCGGCGGCCATGGTTACGAACATGCCCATGGTCACCGGCTCGTTGAGCAGCTTCATGTTCAGTTCCACGTAAATATCCCCCACCTGGAACTGGAGTTGCTCCAGCAACTGATCATTCACGTTGCATGACGTAATGATCGGGGGGAGGAAGAATTCGGTGCGGATGGTCATGTCGTCTATGCCCAATGCGGCCAGGTCGAACCCTTCGATGAGGCCTCCGATCGCGTCCGGGTCCATGAAGTCCTCCAGCGGGACGACCATGTCCAACAGGCCTGCGTACCACGCGGAGAACAGGATTTCGTTCACCAGGTCGTCGTGGATCGCCATCAACATGTACTCTTCCCACTTGGTGAAGATGAACTCCTCCGGCTGCCACTTGAGGCACGATGCTCTTCCGATGGACCCGAGGGGGTTCTTGGTTACATTCTTGGGGCCCAGAATTGCGGCGTCCAAGCGCACTTCCACGCCGTCCTGGTCGAACTCCAACTCCCGGATGGTGCTCACAAAAGACAGCTCCACCGGCGGTGCGTTGGGATCCAGTGGATTGGGCACCTCGAACTGCATGTTCAACGCCAGCGCATCCAGAATACCGCCTAAGATCCCCTGCACCTGCTCCAGCATCATGTCGTTGATCATGTTCTGGATGGTGGGAGTGTAGGAGTCGATGAACCAGTTTATCAGCCATCCGAACAGGAACCCCATAATGCCGTCGATGTCCAGGTTAAGCCCGTACATGAACGCCTTGCTCTCCACGATGGAGTACTCGATGTTGCCGTTGTTGGCCGAGATGTTGAGCCCCAGAAGGATGTTGATCTGGTCGATTTCCACCGTGCCGGAAACGTCGGGGCAGAAGTCGATGAACAGCACCTTGCACGTGCCCTTGGCCGCAACCCCGATATTGATGTTGTTGATCCAAACCTGGCTCTGGATGCCCCCCGGCATCGGGAACACGTGGATCTCCGGAGGGTTGTAGCTGAACGGGCCCACGTACACTTTGTATGGGCCGGCGGAAGCCACCGGATTGGGCAGGAATGAACCGATATCGATAGACGTCAGCGCCATCTCGATGATGGTGGACAGGTTGTCCGGCTGTGAGTAGTCGTGCACCGGACGGTCGAAGAACTGGTCGGCCAGGAAGAACTGCATGGCGTCCAGCATCTTGCTCCCTTCCGGGTCGTTGATGTCGACCTTGAACCAGACCGGTGAATAATAGAAGGCTTGGACATGCAGGGTCTTGAAGCCGTTGGGGTCTTCGGCCAGGGCGACGATGATATTGAGCCCTTGTTTGGCCGTAATGGGGAAGATGAAGTCCCCGTTTTCATCGGGAAACACCGTCTGGCCGTTGATGGTGAAGTACTCGACGCCGCTCACCGGGTCGACGACGTTGCCCATGACGTTCACCGCAGGCTTACCTTGAATGGTTGCGCCCCGTTCCGGGAACTTGATGGTGATCACCGGGCCGTAGCCATCTACGACAAGTTCCGCCTGGCCACACACCGCAGGGTTGTCGGCAAGGCAGGCGGAGAAGGTGAAGATACCCTCGGTTTCAAACTTGTACTTCATGTCTCCGACGAGGATGATCCCTTCATCGAACGGGTCGTAGGTGATAGGCAACAACTCAACCCCTTCCACCACGTTTCCGTAGTCGTCCACGGCCGACACGATGAACTGGACCATCTCGAACATCTTGTACACCGGTTTGGGCGGCACCGGTGACAGGGTCACACCTGAAGCCGCGCCGGGGATGACCGTCAGCACCTTGGGGTCAAGGGTGAAAAGATCCCAGGCGACGTTCTGCGGCACACAGGCCACTTGGAAAGTGCCTGCCTTGGTTCCGCTCACGGAGAAGACGTCGATGTCCAGGCCGGGGGAGAGGAAGATGGCCACCGGAAAATCGGTAACTTCGTTGCCGTAGGCGTCTTCCACCGCACACGACACCTGGGTCGATTCTCCAGCCACGATTGTGTCGTCGAGCAGGGTGGTTGTAATCACCTTGGGCAAGCCGGGGTTCACCGTGAGCATCGCCGGGGTGTCGTCCACGGCCATCGACTCCGGCTCAACGCACGCCACCCCATAGGTGCCCGCCTTGATGGCCAGGATCTGCAGCCCCAGAACGTCGAGGCCGAACTGGGGGTCCACCGCGATTTTCGGCGTCTTTTCCACCAGGTTTCCGTAACCGTCGGTGAAGGTACAGGTAACACTCACCTTCTCTCCCGCCATCACTTCTGATTTGGAAAGCTCGGTTTCGACGTTGAACGCAGCGCCAGCGGTGACCGCAATCTTCAGCGGCGTGGGGTCCTTCACCTCTCCTTCACTCCAGGCGACGACGCAGGCAACGTTGTAGTTGCCGACCTTTTTAAAGGTCACAGCCAGGTCGTCTACGTCCGGGTTGGCGGGGCCGGAAATGGCGAGGTAGGTGGCGTAGGTTCCTTCCGGAAGGCCCTGAACGATACAATCAAATTGGAGCGCCGAGCCTGCCCCCACCGAGCTGGCGTTGGAATATGTGCTCACGGTAACTTCTGCCGGCGCAGTTTCGTCGGCAGGCACATCGGGGGCTTCAGTGACATCGCTGACGTCGTCGCCGCCGCTGTCGTCTTCACCCGTGCCGTCCTCCGGCTGGTCCGAGTCCTCGGGGTCGGCGTCGTCTTTGCCCGGGCCGCTGTCGGGAGGTGCTAGGATGTCACCGCTGCCATCGACGGCTGAGGCGTCATTTTTGTCGGGGACGGAACTGTCCGCTGCTACTTCCTTGTCAACCTGTACTGGGTCGCTGCCGGAGCATGCCGCCAAACCGAACAAGCAGAACAGTGCTCCCGCCAATAACAGCCTTCTCATCATCCCGGCCTCCCTATACTCAACCACAGCCTATTGTATAAGTCACTGTCTTGGAAAGCAATAAGCGAGAGGCGCCCACTGCTTTGACTTCGTCGCCGGGCTCTGATATATACATTACGAGCTTCGGCTACGACTGTTTTTGCAAAAAAGTGGAGGTGGAGCGGTGAGTCGGCGGATTCCAATTCTGTTGCTCCTTTTTGTCTTTGGTTGCGGGGGTTCGGGCGGCGGCGACAAGTGCGCCAACAGCTCTGAGTGTGTTCGGGGGAAAGTGTGCTCCGGCGGCAAGTGCGAGGTGGTTGATTGCGCGCAGACTATGGATTGCGCCGTGCCCTACACCGGCACATTCTGCTGGAAGGGTGAGGCGGAACTGGCCGGGATCTGCACCGCGGTGGAGTGCCAGCCCCCGGCGAAGCCGTGCCCTGCCGGACAGCAGTGCCTGGGGCTCCTCTGCTTGGATGTGGAGCCGGTTTGCACTAGCAACTCCGAGTGTAAGCAACCAGCGGAGAAGTGCTATAACGGGGAGTGCGTCCTCGTCGATTACTGCCTCCTGGATGAGGATTGCCCGTCCAATAGCTGCGACATCGAACAGTCCAAGTGCGTCGGGATCGTCTCCGACGTCGTGGAGGAGGATGTCGTCAGTGGGGATGTGGCCGGAGACAGCGGGTGCGTGGCTGTCGAAGATCCTATCGAGTTTCTCTGCGTCGAATGTACGTCCGCCGACGACTGCGGCTGTGGCGCCGGTGTGTGCGTGCCGTACATGGACACCGCGGTGTGTCTGCTGAACTGCATGGCCGCCATGGACTGCCCCTCCGGTTATTCGTGCCAGGATTCCTTGTGCAAACCGACGGGCGGCCAGTGCGGCGGCTGCGTCGGTCCCGAAGCGTGCCCGGAAAAAGACGAAACCTGCGATTTCAAGACGGGGACCTGCATGGCGAAAGTGCCTGAGTGCGGCCCCTGTTCCTTTGACTATGAATGCGGCAATGGCTATCGCTGCTGGCCTGAAACTCCCGAGAGTGGCTTTTGCGCGCCGGAGTGCGATGTCGAGAGTTTTAGCTGCCCCCTGGCCTCCGGCTGTGAGCAGCGGGAAGGAGATGACGTCCTGGTGTGCCTGTACACCGGAAAAGTGTGTTGCTACGGCCTGGGGTGCGACACCTGCACCTGCGTGGAACCCACTCCCATCTGCCTGGAAGACGGTAGTTGCGCACAGTGCCTGACTGAGTTCGATTGTCCGCCGGGCAAACCCATTTGCGATGCAGAAAGTCACTCGTGCGTTATTCAGTGTGTCGACCCAACCCCTGTGTATTGGCAGGACCCCGACACCGGCGCGGAATACTGCGTCCAGTGCGCCACGTCGAAGGACTGCCCCGCCGGGATGTTCTGCGGCACCTTCGAGAATGATCCGGAAACCTACCATAAGTGTTACCAACCCTGACCACAACGCTTGACTCTGTCCACGAGATAGTTTAATAATCGGGAAGATTGACGAATCTTGTGTGTTGTATAGGATGTTTTGAATTGCAGATTGACTATGTTGGAATCAGTTGAACGTTCAAAGGAGGAAGTGATGCATGTGACGAAAGTTCGATGGCTGGCCATGGCGGCCGGTGCGACGTTGCTGCTTGCGGTTGCCTGTCAGCCGCAGACGCAAGCGCCTGCACCTGCTGCTGCGCCCGCTGCTGCGCCTGCCGCCGCTCCCGCGGCTGCACCTGCGGCTGCTGCAAAGGCCGACCCGGCACAGCTCAAGCAGATTGAGACCCGGGTTGCGCTGCTTGAACAGCAGTTGCTGGAAATGAAAAGGGCTGCTCCGACCGCCGCCCCTGCTGCTGCCCCGGCGGCTGCCCCGGCAGCCAAAGTGGCTGAAGCAAAGAAGGAAGTAAAAAGGCCCGACGTCAAGAAGGTAGAGGCCAAGAAAGAGCGGCCCGCCGCGGCAGTCAAAGTTGCGGGCAACATGGTTGCACCCAAAGGCATCAACGGTTGCCCCTTCAAGGGCCCCGGCGACGCTCGGGTGACCATTGTCGAGTTCACCGACTTCCAGTGACCTTTCTGCAAGAGAGTCATCGGTACGATGAACCAGATAATTGAAACTTATGGAAATGACGTGAAAGTGGCCATCTGCATGAACGCACTGCCGTTCCACAAGCGGGCCATGCCCGCGGCCAAAGCTGCACTGGCCGCCCATCTGCAGGGCAAGTACTTTGAGTATGAGGCGATCCTGTGGGACAACATGAAGGCCCTCGAAGATGCCGACCTCGAGAAGTACGCAGTGCAGGCCGGCCTCGACGTTGCCAAGTGGAAGTCGGACAAGGACTCCTCATCCGTGGAAGCGCAGGCCATACATCAGCAGAACCTGGCCGGCTCCCTCGGCGCACGCGGCACCCCCGGATTCTTCATCAACGGGGAAAACCTGCGTGGCGCCCAGCCGTTTGAGAAGTTCAAGGAGGTCATCGACCGTCAGCTCGCCGCGGCCAAAGCCGCCGAGGCGGAAGGCACGGCAGTGAAAGATCTCCACGCCAAGTTGGCCGCAGCCGCGGTTGGCGGCAAGTACAAGCAGTTCATACTGGACGGCAACAAGCCGCCCAAGCCCCAGCCCAGGAAGCAGCAGCCGAGAGAACCGCTTTCCAAGGAAGCGATGGAGATTCCCATCGGTGACTCACCGCGGAAAGGCAAGGGGGACAAGGTGGTGATCGTCGAGTTCTCCGACTTCCAGTGACCTTACTGCGGAAGAGTGGGTCCACTCTTCGAAGGCGTACTGGAGCACTACGGCGACGATGCCAGCCTCGTATTCAAGCACTTCCCGCTGTCGTTCCACAAGCAGGCCATGCCTGCCGCTCTGGCCGCTTATGCAGCTCAGGAGCAGGGGAAGTTCTGGGAATATTCCGAACTCATCTTCAAAAACATGCGGAATCTCACCGACGAAAACTTCGTGAAATGGGCTGAGGAAACCGGCCTCGACGTCGCCAAGTTCAAGGCGTCCTACGAAGGTAAGGCCGGCCAGGCCGCAATCGATGCGGACATGGCTCTGGCGAAGAAAGTCGGCGTGCGCGGCACCCCGACCATCTTTGTCAACGGTCGTCGGTACCAGGGTCCCCGTGACCCCAAGGGCATGATCGGTGTCATCGACTCCCAGATTCTGGGTAAGAAGCCTGGGGCGCCGGCTCCGGCGAAATAGAAGCAGGCGGTAGGCGGTAGGCGGTAGGCTGTAGGAACGGCTAATTGCTTACCGCTCACTGCTCACTGCTATTCCTGTCTATCGACAAACTCCAGAAACGCTTGGCATACAGGTGACAAAGTCCTTCTTCTGTCTCGGACGAGATAGAACTGACGGCGTATGTCGAACTCCTTGAGGTGCAGAGTCTTTACCGTGCCGGCCGCCAGGTCCGCAGCCAGGGCAAGCGAGGAGAGCACCGAGACGCCAACCCCTTGTCGCACAGACTCCTTCACCGCAGTCGATGTGCCCACGATCGCGACTGTGTTCAGTGCCGCGAGGCCGGTGGGCTCCACCCGCTGGAGGTGCTGCTCGAGGATGTTCTGAGTACCCGAACCTGCATCGCGGCAGACAAAGGGTTCCTCAGCCAGTTCGGCAATGGAGATAGACTTGCGCCTGGCCCAACGGTGCCCCGCTCGTACCGCAACCACCAGTTCGTCCTCCCAGCAAGCGGTGTAATCCAACCGGTCATCGTCCTTACGGGAGCCCACGACCCCCAGTTCGAAAGTTCCGTCGGCCACCCCAGCCGCAGTCTTGGCCGTGCTCGCCATGGACAGAGAGATCACCACCCCGGGGTACTCCTTGCGGAACTTCCCGATCACTCCGGGCAAAATGAACTCTCCGGGGATGGTGCTCGCCCCGATGAGGATGGAGCCGCGCTTGACCCCCATGAACTGCTCCAACTCCAGGCTTACGTCGCGCTTCATGGCCAGCAGAGTCAAAGCCCGGTCGTACAGCAGCTCCCCCGCTTTCGTCGGCGTCACCCGCCGCCCCAACCGGTCCAGCAGCCGCACGCCCACCCGGTCCTCCAACGTGGCGATGCGCTCGCTCACCGAAGCCTGGGCCAGGTGAACAACTTGTGCTGCCCGGCTGAACCCTCCCAACTCGACTACCTTGCAGAAGACCTCTAGGTGCCTGAAGTCAAAATCCATGGAAACCTCCATAGTGCAGACGGATACAGTATCGGCACATCCGACCGCTGTCAACGGAAGTTACGATGTATGCGCGTTTCCACTATGGCTTTGACTTGCGTCGGGCGCGGTGCTATAACCGCTGTCGATTTTTGATTGCTTCAAGCGGAGGTTTTGGATGAACAGACTCAATGTGCTGCTGTCCGTGGTGGCCGTGGCCGTAGTCGCCTTTGTGGTGGGCTACATCGTCGGCGCCTCGACCACTGAAGAGGGGGAGACCCCAATTTCGGAAGAGAAGATTAAGTCGTTGCCCACTGTTGCCAAGGGTATCGAGCACTGTCCGTTCAAGGGGCCGGCCGAAGCCAAGGTGACCATCGTGGAGTTCACCGACTACCAGTGACCTTTCTGCAAGCGAGTCATCGGTACGATGACCCAGATACACGAGGCTTTCAAGGATGAGGTCAAGATCGCGGTGTGCATGAATCCCCTGGGGTTCCACAAGCGGGCCATGCCTGCAGCCAAGGCGGTTTATGCGGCCATGAAGCAGGGCAAATACGATGCCTACGACAAGCTCTTGTGGGAGAACAACAAGGCGCTGGAAGATGCTGATCTTGAATCCTATGCCAAGCAGGTTGAAGGGCTGGACCTGGAGCAGTGGAAGAAAGACAAGGACTCCAAGGAGATTGAAGGGTGGATCCTTCAGCAGCAGGGCATCTCCGTAGCTCTTGGCGCGACCGGCACGCCCGCGTTCTTCGTCAACGGCCAGAAGATGGCCGGGGCAAAGCCGTTCGAGGAGTTCAAGGAAATCATCGAAGCCCAGATCAGCAAGGCTGACCGCCTAATAGCGAAGAAGGTGCCGGCTGCTGCGCTCCATGCCGTGTTGTCTGGTAACGCGGAAGGAGGCAAGTACCGCAAATACGTAATCGAGGGCAAGACGCCTCCGACGCCTGAGCAGAAGGCGGCCGAGGAAGACAAGCCTCCGCTGGCGAAGCGTGCAGTGGAGCTTGCTATCAGCGACTCACCCAGGAAAGGGAACGGAGACAAGGTGGTGATCACCGAGTTCTCCGACTTTCAGTGACCTTACTGCGGGAGAGTGGGTCCACTCCTCGAAGAAGTCTTAAAGCACTACGGTGATGATGCAACCCTCGTTTTCAAGCATTTCCCGCTGGGATTCCACAAGCAAGCTCAACTGGCGGCTGAGGCCTCCATGGCGGCCAACGCGCAGGGTAAGTTCTGGGAGTATCACGACGTGCTGTTCCAGAACACCAAGGCGCTGGCCCGCACCGACCTTGAGAACTACGCCTCGCAGCTTGGCCTCGACATGGACAAATTCAACGAGGCTCTGGACAGCGGCACCTACAAGGAGCGAGTCCAGGAGGACATGGCTCTGGGTCAGGGCGCCGGTGTCCGCGGCACGCCTTCCATCTACGTCAACGGCCGCAAGTACGACGGTCCCCGGGAAGGCCCCAAGATGATCGAGATTATCGACAAGCAGATCCTTAAAAAGAAATAGTCAATTTTCAATTGTCTCTACTTCTCACTCTCATACGCGCGGATAATGCGCGCCACGAGAGGATGACGGACTACATCGTCGGGGCTCAACCGGCAGATTGCGACCCCATCGAGGTCGGCGAGTAGCCCGGTGGCGTGGATAAGGCCTGAGGTCTTCTCGGGGCCGAGGTCTATTTGCGTCACGTCCCCTGTAATCACCGCCTTGGAGTTGAAGCCCAGGCGCGTGAGGAACATCTTCATCTGTTCAGGAGTTGTGTTCTGGGCTTCATCCAGAATGACGAATGAGTCGTTCAGCGTTCTGCCGCGCATAAATGCCAGAGGCGCGATTTCGATAACGCCCTTTTCAATGAACCTTCTCACGCGATCGAGGTCCATCATGTCTTCCAGGGCGTCGTAGAGGGGGCGCAGGTAGGGATTGACCTTTTCCGCAATGTCCCCCGGCAGAAAGCCGAGTTTCTCACCCGCTTCAACCGCTGGTCTCGCCAGCACGATGCGTTTGAATTGCTTCTCGAACAGGGCGCTCGCCGCCATGGCCACCGCCAGGTAGGTCTTGCCCGTTCCCGCGGGGCCTACGGAGAAGACCAGAGTCTCCTTTCGGATCGCGTCCACATAGGTCTTCTGCCCCGGGCTCTTGGGTGAAATATGCTTTGACGCCGAAGGGATGGAGATGGTGTCCAGAAAGACCTGTTTCACGTCGTTGTTGGAGTCAGCGGCCACCATGTCCAGGGTCTTCTGCACGTCTTCACCCATCACCGGATAGCCTTTTTCCAGCAGGTCATATATTTCAGTAAGAGTCCTCGCAGCAGTGGCTACCGCGTCTTCTTCTCCCGAGATGGTCAGCCGGTTACCCCTGGCGGTGACCCGGGCGCCGGTGCGTTTTTCCACCAGCTTGAGGTTGCGTCCCCGTTCTCCGAGCAGTTGCCTGGCGTGATGAGTGTTTTCGAATTCCAGCTTCGTGGATACCATTTTCACCCTTGGTAGATGTAACCGTTGACGATGCGATTGCGGGGGCGGTTGTCGAAGTCGAGCAGCACTACCTGCTGCCAGGTGCCCAGAGCCAGCGCTCCTGATTCCACCGGCAGCGTGAGCGAGGGGCCCACCAGAGCTGAACGAACGTGTGAGTAGCCGTTGCCGTCTCCCCATGCCTGGTCGTGGCGGTAGGGGATGCCACGGGGCGCCATTCGCTCCAAAGCTTCTTTCAGGTCGTGGACCACGCCCGGCTCGTGCTCGATGGTGGTGAGCGCGGCGGTAGAACCGGGGGTGAACATAAGCAGGAAGCCTTCCTCGACGCCGCTGTCTGCCAGCGCCCGGGCTATTTCCGGTGTCAGATCAAAGATATCCGTATCCGAACTGCCGGCGAAAGAGAGCGTAAATTTGTGAGTGGACATATCTATTGCTTGTCTCCGGTGGCTATCTGCTCATTTGGGATAGAGGCGGTACCCCCGGGCCGGGTCGCAGGCCAGCCGGTAGCTGCCCACAGCGGAGAATTCCACCAGCCCCTTCTGGGCCAGTAGCTGAAGTGATTCGGGGCAGTCGAGGCTCTCCAGGAACGCGGTCTCGACAGCCGCTTCCGCGGACCGTTTGCCCAGGCGCTCCTGGGCATCGATGATCAGGTCGATGTCGATATCCCGCTCCCCGGTTGCCAGTTGGAGGGGGCCGGGGCGATTCAGCGCCAGGCCTGCGATGGCGCCCAGGATAATGAGGTAGAACAGTCCCTTGATGACTATGGGGACGAATGCGTTCTTCTTCTCGATCTCATGGGCCTGGGCTGACACCACCTTGACCATGAACTTGTTCTCCAGGTTGTACAGCGCCTTGTACGTGGAGAACAGGTCAAGCCCGCTGGCGCGGGATAGCTGCTTCACCGGTTTCTTTCCGTTGACGAAATAGTAGACGATGCGTTCGTTGGCGCCCAGTTCCGGGTCCATCTTCTCGGAGAAAAGGGGATTGCCTTCGGTGTCGCCGTCCTTGACCACCTGGGAGATGAACGACTTGTCCTTGGCGTACACCACATTGGGGGAGGGCACGCGCTTGGACAGCAGGGGCCACTCTCGGGCCCTCTTCTCTCCCTCTTTCAGCAGGAAAGGCACCGACACCGGCGGCAGCCACCTGTTTTCCACCGGCTCGTCACTCACGAATGAACACACCAGTCCGACCTTGCCGAAAAGGGGCAGGACAACTTCTCGGGAGTACAGGTCCATATAGCGTCTGAGCACATCCGGCGACATGTACTTCTTGCTGATGATAACTTCTTCGGGAGGAACTTGCTTCTGAGCTGCAATCCGCATTGCCTTGAGCAGCTTCTTCTCGGTCAGCACCTCACCTTCGGTGAGATACTGGCCGATGATCCACTCCTGGCCCTTCGGCATGTCGACGTTGATGATCTTCCCTTCCCGGAAGTGGATCAGCAGCTCGCCTTCGGCGCTCTGCACCTTGAGTACACCGCTCTTCCGGTTCTGGTAGAGGAGTTTCAAAATTCCGGCGAAATTGAGCTGCTCGGGTTTTCGCGTGGTATTCATCGGGCTACCTCCACGAGTGGATGTCGAGCAGAGAGAGGAAATATACGACGAACGCCACCAGGGACCAGAATGCGGTTCCTACCACAGACGTTTGACTCAGCGTCATTGCCGGCCAGGCGGCGAGGCCGGCAATGGGTTGGAACAGAAAGATTCCCGCCAGGGCCGCGCCCATTACCATCATGAAGATCGCTCCGCGCACCGGCCGGCCTCTCAGCATATGGCCCGCGCCCGGCAGCACGAAGGTCAGCAGCGCCTCTACCTTCCTTCTCGCACGGTGGCGGTTCTCGATCCGTTTCTCCCTCAGCCACGTCTCCTTCGGGTCGACGTAGCTGCTGCGGATCTTGTAGTACACACACTGGTTGCATAAGCCGGTTCCCGACAACTCCGGGCGGCACCGGACACAACTGATTTCACCGCACTTGAGGCAGCGGGAAGAAGGGCGCATCCACCGGCTGGCGACCGTCAAGCCGATGATGCACAGAAGCACCCCGGTGGCCAGCAGGGAGAGCATCCAGACCTGGAGCGGACCGATGAGCAAAGAATGGCCGGCCGGCAGGTTGGTGAAGGTTCCCGAGTCGTCATCTCCGCCCCCGTCTTCGCGCATTAGGGGCAACTGGAGTGACGGCAGGGCAAGTTCCCGGTTGGCGTTGAAATTCTCAGTGCACTCGTTCTTCTTTGGCACCACGGAAGCACGTTCAAGAGCGGCCACCTGCTCCGGCTTCAAGTGATTGGCGGTTGCCAGTGCGTGTTCCGCGTCTTCCTCCGCGGCCAACAGCGACAATACCCGGGCGCGGTTGTAGTGCGCGGGCCAGTACTTCGGGTCGATGTCCAGCGCCTTGTCATAATGCTTGCGCGCATCCTGAAACTCGTCCAGTCCCGCGTCGACTCTACCCCGGGAGCGGTTGCACCGCTTCATCCCCTGGACGAAAAAGACGTTCCCAAGTCCGGTGAGGAAGTCGCGCTGAAGCTCGCCGCTGACTGCCCGGCTCCCCTGCCGATAAAGTACCTGAGCCTTTTCCAATTCCTGGGTGCTGGTCATGGCGCCCCGGAAGTGGGCCGAGGCCAGCGCATAAAGAGCCGTACCGTCGTCTTCCCCGCTGTCGACTTCATACTGCAGGTCATTCAGGGAGTCGGTGCCGCACGGCTGATAGAAGCAGGCGTACGACTTCTCCGCACCGCTGCTGGAGAATGTCACCGAGTTGGTAAACAGGCCGTTCATGATGGGCCACAAATAGACGAACAGCACCATCAGAACGGTGACTATTCGTTCATGCTTGCTCTGATACGCCCACAGGCACACCCACCAGAATGCGAACAGAGGAACCAATCCCAGGTCGGCCAGAAATGGGACGAACAACAGTATGATGGCGATGAGGTTTAGCTGGATTTGTGACAGCGAACGGGGCAGGAGATGCCCGGCGTCATGCGCGAAAAGCGCCAGTCGGCGGTACAGCAGGATGAAGGAGTACAGCGTCATCACCAGTATGCCCACCAACCACAAGATCCCGGTACTTCCCAGCAAGAAGCCGTGAAGCGAAGGCAGGAACTTGAAGGTGGCCTTCAGCCCTTGGAAATACTCGCCGGCATACTCTCCCACCTGACCCTTGTCGAACGACCACACCATGTTGCTGCGCAGAAAATAGAAGTCCGGCACTTCGGGGGACAGCGCAGTCGCGTACTTGGAGACATCGAGTGCGACATCGACGTCCTCGGCTGAGCGTTCGGCAATCTTCTGTGACATGTAGATGAGCGCGGACGAAATCGAGGTGAGGTTCCGAATCCCTGCGTCCAGCCGGGCCTGCTTCAACTTGTCCAACTCCACCAGCAGGTCGGAGTACTTCCCAGCGGTATAGAAGTGGTTGCAGTTCTGCCAGATCTTGACCGCCTCGCCGGTGCCGGGGCCGTCGAGCGGCAGCCGCCATCCCGTGGTGCTCTGGGGTGCTTCCTCATCCGCCCGGCCTACATCGGGACAGGCCATGGCAACGAGCACGGTGACGGAAAGGAGAATCCCTATGTTCGAAAATCTGCCAGCCAACGCGTACCTCAAACTTGATGGCCCATTATGAGGGATTTGTGGTGTCTTCTTCAAGCTCTAAATTTCGACCGATTTCCCGGTACCATTTGACGAACCCCTCAATGCCCTCCTCCAAGGAAACCTCAGGCTTCCATTCCAACTCCGCCTTGGCCAGATCGATCCCGGCAAAAGTGACCATGACATCTCCGGGCTGGTCCGGCAGCAACTCTACCGAGGCTTTCTTCCCTACCGCGACCTCAATAGAACGGATCAACTCCGTGAGACTGTAGGCCCGGGAGTAGCCCAGGTTGTAGGTTCGGTAGCCGCCCATGCGGTCTAAGGCCGCCAGGATTCCCTCGACGATGTCGGAAACGTGCGCGAAGTCGCGCGCCGGTTTGCCGAATCCGTAGACAGGAATCTTCTCTCCGTTGAGTACCCGCTCTACGAATACGCGGATGGCCATGCCCGGCCGCTGCCGGGGACCGTACACCGTGAAGAAGCGCAGACAGGTGATGTTGGCGCCGTACATGTGATGATAGGTGTGGCAGAGAAGCTCACCGGCCCGCTTGGTAGCGCCGTAGAGAGAAACCGGCCTGTCCGCTGAATAGGTCTCGCGGAACGGCACTTTCGTGTCGCTCCCGTACACCAGTGAGCTGCTGGCGAAGACCACGTTGGAAACGTTGATTTCCCGGCACATCTCCAACACTCGCAGCGTTCCCGTGACGTTCACGTCGACGCATTCGGGAGGGTCTTTCAGAGCCTGCCTGAGGTCAGGCTTTGCCGCCAGGTGAACCACGGCATCAGGGGCTTTGCTCCCCGCAGCCTTGGCCAGATCTTCCGGGTTGCGAATGTCACCCTCCACAAAGTGGAAGGAGCCGCCACAGGACCGAATCGACTCGAGATTGGCTTCCTTGTGGTTGCGCGGATAGAGCGGGTCGAAGCAGTCTATACCCGCCACTTCAACTCCCCGCGCCAGCAGCGCCTCAGCCAGATGAGACCCGATGAATCCCGCACAACCGGTAATCAGTACCTTCATCATTTGAGCGACAATGTCCTTTTCAATTCCGCCTCCAGAATGAGCACCCGGAATAAGATGAGCCGGGCCTCAGCCTGCAGCGGATCCTTCTTTATGAGCTTGGCGGCTTTCTTCAGCCACTTGTCCATCTTCTTCAGTTGTTTCTTCAGACCACGGCGCTCTTTTTTCTCCAGTGCCGCATCCTTCTCCTTGGCCAGTTCCTTCACTGCGCTCAGCTTCTCCCGGGCCCTGGAGTCCAGCTTCTTCACTTCTGCGATGCGACGGTTCTTCAGCGCTCCGTCCACGTCCCAGGCCAGCAATGATCTGACCTTCTCCTGCAGCGTGTTCCATTCCCGGTTGTGGCGGTCAAGTTCCTTGGCCAGTTTTGCGGTTTCGAGGCGGTTGCCTTCGTACGCGTTCCGCACAGCTTCCAGCGCCACCGAAACGTCCGCCGAAGTTGTGGCGAACAACTCCACCTTTTTGGTCTCACCCAACACGCCCCACTTGCTGGCCCGCACCAGCAGCTCCCGGCGGCCAGCTTCCATCTCACCGGTCATCTTCCGGTATCGCGCCACCTGTGCCGCGTGGGCGCGTCCCGCGGCCTTGTCCGCGAAGGCCTTCTTGTGCTTGCCCACGTCCGACACGTCCAGCACCAGCTTTCTTACCGACTCGATAACCGCCATGTCCCGTGGGAGATTCTCCTCGATGGGGACGATGCCCCAGGATGACACGAATGCCCCCCGCATCGTGATGGTAGTCTCCCCCGAAGACACCACCCCGAAAAACAGGTGGTCGGCAGCCAGCAGGTCGTGCAGGGAATAGAGCAGCCGCTCTTTGTCCACCGGAGGCGGCGCCGCTTCTTCCTTCTTCCGCTTCTTCCGTCGCTTCTTCTTTGTCTTCACCTGCTTCGGTTCTCCACCGTAACCGACACGCAGGCGCTCCAGGGTCGAAAGATAGCGGCTCCGGGATTCGATGGATCTTAGCTCTACGTCCCACGATTTTCCGTGCAGGGCCGGATCCTTCAGCCAGCCACCGCGGTAGTACCCGTCCGCCTCCACCTGCACCAGGTGACCGCCGCCGGACAATTCCACTTCAACAGGGGAGACTCCCCGGGTGGTGCCATCCACCACCACCGCCGCACCCGCAGGATTCGTGCGGATTGCTACCTTGTGACGGCCGCCCTCTTTCTGCTTTGCAGCCGCCTGGTCGTAAACCGCCAGAATTCCGTCGCTATAGGCGACAGACTGCCGGGTGGTGGCGGGGGCGAGGTTCAAAAAAAGCAACATGTATTCCAGGGCCAACTCTTTGTCACCCAACACCACCTGCGCCATGGCCAGCCCGCGGTACAGGTTGGCCACGAGGCTGGCATCCAATTCGCCAATAAGGCGCTTGGACTCCAGGTAGGCCTGATTCAACTCCTCAACGCCACGGTCGAACACCGTGCTCCTCAAACCGGTCTGGACTTTCTTGCCGCCTCCATCCACCAACTCCGTGAGTGCTTCGTGGGCCTTTAAATCCTTGTCCGCCAGGTAACGTCTCGTGAGCATGTTGCGGTAGTCCTGCAACGTGCTCAAAACCAGCTTTCGCACCCGCGCCGCAGCTTCCTCATCGCCGGGCGAGGCAGCCATAATCTCCACCGCCGCACTCTTCCGCGTCAGCTTCACATCCGCGGCCGCAGCAAAGCTCCACGCCACCAGCATCGTCACAAAAAGTGTCGTCGTTGTCCTCATCGTCTTTGCCCCTGCCATTGCTTTCCCTTCACCCTGGACCCTGACCCTGGACCCCGCCTTACTAGAATTCAGCCGTTCCCGGAGTCCGTGGGAACGGTATGACGTCCCGAATGTTGCTCATGCCCGTCAAATACATCACTGCCCGCTCGAAACCGAGCCCGAACCCCGCATGGGGCGCGGACCCGAATTTCCGGGTGTCCAGATACCACCAGTAGTCGGTCATATCCAGATTGAACTGTTTGATGCGGTCCTCCAGCACGTCCAGCCGGTGCTCACGCTGGCTGCCCCCGATGATTTCGCCAACTCGCGGGACCAACAGGTCCAGCGCGGCCACCGTCTTTTCATCGTCGTTGACGTACATGTAGAACGCCTTTGCCTCACGAGGGTAGTTGATCACGAACAGAGGTCCGTCGATTACCTCTTCAGTGAGGTAACGCTCGTGCTCGGTCTGCAACTCAGCGCCCCACTTGGGCAGATACTCGAATTTTTTGCCCGACCCTTCGAGCCGTTTGATCGCTTCCGTGTAGGTCATCACCTCAAAGTCGGCGGTGACAATCTTCTCCAGCCGTTCCTTGATGCCCTTCTCGACCCACTGGTTGAAGAAGTCCATGTCCCGTTCGCACTTGTCCAGCACGAACGCAGTCACGTACTTCATGAAGTCCCGGGCCAGGGCGACATCGTCTTCAAGGTCGGCGAACGCCATTTCCGGCTCGATCATCCAGAACTCGGACGCATGCCTGGCGGTGTGGGAGTTCTCCGCTCTAAACGTCGGGCCGAAAGTGTAGACATCGGTAAACGCCAGGGCGAACAGCTCTGCTTCCAACTGCCCGCTTACCGTCAGCCCCGCTTCCTTGCCGAAGAAGTCCTTCTCGAAATCGATTTCTCCACCTTCGGTCCGCGGCAGCTTGTCCAGGTCCAGGGTTGTTACCCGGAACATCTCCCCCGCACCTTCGCAGTCGCTCCCCGTCACGATGGGCGTATGCACCCATTGGAACCCCCGCTCCTGGAAGAATTTGTGCACCGCAAAGGCTGCCGCATTTCTCACCCGGAACACCGCCCCAAAGGTGTTGCTGCGGACCCTGAGGTGAGCGATATCTCGCAAGAACTCGAAGCTGTGGCGTTTCTTCTGCAGCGGATATGTCGGGTCGCTGGCGCCCAGAACTTCGACTGCGCCGGCTTTCATCTCCCACTCCTGACCCTTCGCCGGCGACGGAATCAGCTCCCCGGTCACTCGGAAAGCCGCCCCGGTCCCCGCACCGGTAACCTCGTCAAAATTGTCCAGGTCGGCGTCCACCACCACCTGCAGGCTATCGAAGGTCGAGCCGTCGTTGAGCACCAGGAACGCCACGTTCTTGCTCGACCGTATCGATCTCGCCCAGCCGCACACCACCACCCCTTCCCGGGGTCCGCCCTGAGCCAGCACCGCCTTGATTCGTTCTCCTCTAAGCATCTCTCATCCTCCGCCGCACTCGAGGTCGGCCTCGAGCCGGGCTCTAACATCGGAATCCAACTGCTCGCAAAGGTCCTTGTTCCTTTGCAAAGCCCTGTCCGCCCGCTGCCGGGCGGCTGCACACCATTGCCCGTCATCCAAACCGGGGAGATTAATGAGCACGTTGTAGTACGCACCCACAGCCGCCAGCCGGGCGGCAAGGCCGGCTACTCCGGCATCGCTGAGAGATGCCGGGTTGCCCTTCTCCGCCACCTCGATAGCGATTTCGGCCGCCTCAACGCTCGCCTCCAGAACCTGCAGCGGCACCATCACCGCCCCCTTGGTCGTCTCTTCCATGGCCGCTAGCCGCTCGGCCTGCTCGGCAGACGTCTTCTTCGGCAGCTTCATCGCGTCCATAACCCGGTTGAACGCATCGGTGTCTTCGTCAACCGCCCGGGCGAAAAACTCCTTTAGACGCTGTGCATCAGCACCCAACCTGTCCATGTCGGCTTTTCGTTTCTTGAACTTCTTCTTGCCGTAGGTCAGCGATGCCACCATGGAGCTTAGAGCCGCAGACAGCGAGCCTGCCAGCGCAGCCACGCTGCCTCCTCCCGGCGCCGGAGAGTCGCTGCCCAGCTCGTCCACAAACGCGTTGGCCGTCATACCCATAAGGCCGCCGTGGCGGTCCGCAATCTGGAACTCGATGATCTTCTTGGCCGGGTCGAACGGAGCCACCTCGTCGAAGCCCATACTGCGCACCGCAGTATGTATGAGCTCGTCAACACTCACCCCGGTGCTCGCCCCCGCCTTCTGCAGGAAGAATTTTCCAGCCTCAGTAATGACTTCCAACGGCACCAACCCGACAATTTCGCTGCCGGTTACGCGTACCCCCCTTCCCTCGGCCAGGCTGCATACCTTGTCGAACACCGCATGTGGTGGAGAAACCTTGTGGTTGGTAAGGTTCATGGTGACCTGGGCGCAGCCGTACTCCTCGATATACCAGCCCGTGGCCTTGCAGAACTGAAACAGCCCCGGCTTCATCACCGGCTCGCCGTTCTCGTCCTTTATCTGCTTGCCCTTCTCGTCTCTGGCGATGCGTCCCCGGTCACGTATATCCAACGCGATGGTCTTGGCTTTTTTCGTATTCCGGGTGTTGAGGTTGATGTTGTACGCAATCAGGAATTCCCGGGCGCCGATCACCGTGGCTCCGCTCCTGGGCTCGAAGGTGGCGGGCCCGAAGTCGGGCTCGAATTCCGGCTTCTTCAGTTTCTCTTCCAGCGCCTCGTATTCGCCTACCCGGATGTCTACGATGCTTTTGCGCTCGGGCCTGGTGGCCGCGTACTCGTACAGGTACACCGGGATTTGCAACTCTTCACCCACCCGTCTCCCCAGTTCCTTCGCCAGCTCGACGCAATCGTCCATGGTGGTTTCGCCGATGGGCACAAAGGGGCATACGTCGCACGCGCCCTGGCGGGCATGGGCGCCCGAGTGCTTCGACATGTCGATAAGCTCGATCCCTTTGGCGATGGCGGCAAACGCCCCGTCGACTATCTTGTCGATGGGGCCGACCAGGGTAAACACCGTGCGGTTAGTGTCCGCGCCCGGGTCGACATCCAGTGCTTTTACCCCTTCCACTGACTCCGCCGCCGCGGCAATGGCTTCCACCACGGCCAGGTTTCGTCCCTCGCTGAAATTTGGCACACATTCAACAAGTTTCATCGTCTCTCCCCCGCGTGCACGGCAACAGTTAAGACGGATCGTTTTGTATCATGAAGGCAGTTGCCTTGCAAGGTTGGCAGACCGGCGCCGCCCTCACCGTTGATTTGCTCGCTCCCTTTGAGTACATTCTTCCTGTCGGTAAGGTCCATGTTGTTCTCATGTGAAGGAGATGACCATGACGAAGAGAGCGTTGGCTTTGGTCGGGATTCTGTCCCTGTTCGCCTGTCAGGAATCGGTGGAGTTCAGGGCGCCGCTGCCCGACGAGGCGGAGCCTGCGATGAAGGAGGCGAGTGAACTGCTGCACCCTTCCATCCTGCCTGCGCACAAGTTGCCTTGGGAGGACAAAGTCCCCGGCAAGGCTGACGCAGCCAGCGACTACCGAGCCGCGCATCCTCAATGGTTCGCGATTACCGAAGGTCCTTCCGGCAACGTCCGCCCCATGAAGGAATGGGAGCCCATGCAGGCCATGTTGATGACCTATACCAACTCGATTCAGTACGACGAACCTGTGGCCCAGACTCTGGTGGACACCGCAGTGGGCGCCCTGGATGCGGGAGAGGTGTGGATCATCTACAAAACCGCGGCTGCCAAGACCAACTTCATCGCCAGGCTCGCAGGCGAAGGGATCTCCGCCGGCAAGATCGCGTCGCTGGTCAAGTGGTACAACATGGACAACGACTCCATCTGGCACATCGACTACGGGCCCTTCCCCTTGATCCATGAAGACGACCACACCCTCGCCTTCGCCGACTTCAAATACTACTACCAGCGCTACCGGGACGACGCGATTCCCACCCGGCTCGGAAACATCCTCGGCATCAACACCTATCGCTCGCCCTTTGACTTCGAAGGGGGCAATTTTCAAGCGGACGGCGAAGAATTCTGCTATTTCGGCCAGCGGGTCTATCAGTACACCGGAATGTCGTTTTCTCAGGTTGAAGACCTCATGCAGGAGTACTACGGCTGCAAAAAGGCGGTGGTCCTCAAGGACATTACCGACGATGGCACCGGCCACATAGATATGCTGTTCAAGCTGTGCGGAAAACACTGTGCAATCGTGGGCGAATACACCGTTGTCAACGACCCGGTGAACAAGGCGCGCATGGATGACAACGCGGACAAACTTGAAGCGCTGGTCTATTCCGACGGCTCGCCGGGAATCACCGTCTGGCGGTTGCCGTTCCCCCACAAGTATCAGAACACGCCGCGCACCTATCTTAACTCAACCATGTACTCCAGCGCGGACGGCGGCTACAAAGTCAACCTGTGGCCTATGTATACGGTGGACAAAGACCTGGAAGCGGAAGCGCTCCAGGTGTGGGAAGACGCAATGCCGGGCTGGGACCACGTCGGCATCGTCAGCGACAAGATCTCGCTCTATTCGGGGGCCGTGCACTGTGTTACCCGCACCATCCCCGCAATGCCCTTTGCCAAGTGGGTGCCCGACGGCCAGTGCATCGGCGGAGTTTGCCAGGGCGAAGAGGGCGCCTACAGCGGAATGTGCGTCCCCGGCACCGAGCCTGTGCCGGGCTGCTGGGGACCGGAGTGGAAGTGTCTTTGCAACGACTGTAGCAGCCCCTCATGTCAGATACCTGCCGGGTGCGGCAACGGCCAGTGCAGCGGCAGCGAGGGGTGCTACAACTGTCCCCAGGATTGTGGGTGCAGCGGCGGTGCCACCTGTAACATGTTCTCCGGTGACTGTGTCATAGGTGTTTGCGGCGACGGGGAGTGCGAAGAAGGCGAGAGCTGCAGCTCTTGCGAGCAGGATTGCGGCTGCGGTCCTGACCAGTACTGCGTCGTGGGTGTTTGCGCGGATGACCCGTGCGGTGGCATCAGCTTTGAAGGGTGCTGCGACGGACAGGTACTGCTGTACTGCGAAAACAACCAACTCATGTCTATCGATTGCTCCGGCAATCAGGACTGCGGCTGGAATGCCTCGGCCGGCTATTACGATTGCGGCACCGGCGGCGCGGCAGATCCTTCCGGTGACAACCCCATGGATTGCGTCGAGTGCGAGCCCGATTGTGGCGGGAAGGCGTGCGGCTCCGACGGTTGTGGCGGTTCCTGCGGGCAGTGTTCAGACGATCAGTCCTGCAACGCAAGCGGACAGTGTACTGACTGTGTGCCCGATTGCGACGGTGTGCAGTGCGGCGATGACGGCTGCGGCGGTTCCTGTGGCGTGTGCGATGTCGGCTGCATGTGCGAGGCGGGCCAGTGCCTGGGCTGCGACTGTGTGCCCCAGTGCCAGGGCGTCGACTGCGGCGACGATGGCTGTGGCGGCACCTGCGGGATCTGCGACGAGGGTGACTACTGCGTCCAGGGCCAGTGCGAGTGCGAGCCGCAGTGTGAAGGCAAGGACTGCGGGGATGACGGCTGCGGCGGCACCTGCGGCCAATGCCCCAACGACTGCACCGGCAAGGAGCACGATCCGCACCTGTGCAACGACGGCGTGTGCGCAGTTACCTGCTGCCCTGACTGTGAGGGCAAGGAATGTGGTGACGACGGCTGCGGCGGTATCTGCGGCGAATGCGAGCACGGGCAAGGGTGCGTCGAATCTTCGTGCGTGCCCGTAACCTGCGAGGGCGCCTGCGGGGGCCAGACGAGCTTCGGCTGCTATTGCGACGAAGACTGCCCCGCGTACGACGACTGCTGCGCCGACATTTGCGACGAGTGCCCGGAACTCAGCCACTGTGGCCCCTGCGTGCCCGACTGTGACGGCAAGGAGTGCGGTGACGACGGGTGCGACGGTCAGTGTGGAGAATGCGGGGAAGGCTTTGTCTGCACCGTCCAGGACGTATGCGTCGAGTCGTCGGTTCCCCAGCCGCCGGAAGACGTGGTGGCCGATGCACCGGGCGCCGAGGACGTGGTCGCTGAAGAGGACACCGGCGGTACCGGCGGCGGCGGTGGTGGCGGTAGCGACTGCTCCACCAACGGCCGGGCCAACCCGGCAGGAAGTCTCCTGCTCCTCGGCCTCATGCTCGGACTCGCCTTCATCAGAAGGGCTTCTTCGTTAGCCGTTAGCAGTTAGCCGCGAAACCCTGCCCCTGGACCCTGCCCCTGGACCCTGTCCCTGGACCCTGCCCCTGGACCCTGTCCCTGGACCCTGCCCCTGGACCCTGTCCC
>CAZVFX010000102.1:0-25679 GCA_964626565.1 uncultured Myxococcales bacterium | reverse complement strand
CCCGCCAGGCACCGGGCGATCATGGAAGAGATTGAAGGGGGTGAACGGTTACAATTAATCTAATCTAAACCCATTTCCGCCCGTCGTTCAACGCCTTTCCGGGCCGAAACGCGCCGAGACCCGAAATTTGTGCTTTTTTGCGTGCGAAACCGCCCGAAAGCGGCCAAAAACATGTTCCACGCCCAAGAAACCGACCCTCAAACCGTGCAGCCCGGACCCCGGCGAAACAGCGGAAACCCTTACGGCTGTAAGGAATCCGCCACCACCACGCCATTGATCGCAAGCCAGTGGGCATATCCGCCCAAGCTGGGACAAGATGTCGCACCCCGGGAGTGGGGCCTCCGGTTTCCCGTCGGTAGAATGCCTAGTCCATGGGCCTTGCCAGGGCCCGTGCGTGGACCTCGGCCGCACCCCCTTTCATGAGCACCCTGGCGCACTCGCTGATGGTGGCCGATGAGGCGATGACGTCGTCGATAAGGATGATCTTGTGGCCCAAGGCCTGGCCAGGTTTGGAGATGGCAAACGCCATGGCCACATTCTGGCCACGCTGCCGCGCATTCTTCCCAGCCTGGTCGCCGGTATCCTTCACCCTTTTCAGCAATCGGGGCAAGAAGGGTGCGCCAATGAGGCGCGCAACATGGCCCGCGAGAATGGCAGCCTGGTTGTACCCGCGTACGCCCTGCCGGGTTCGGTGCAGGGGCACCGGGACCACCAGTGCCGGCTGAGGCGGAAAGGTTGGGGCCAGTTGTTGGTACAGCATGCTTGCCAGGCGCTTGCCGTGTTCCACTCGATCCGAATGCTTGAACGCGAGCAGCGCGTCCCTCACCGGGCCGCCGTAGAAATATGCCGCTCGCAGACTGGTGTAAGGCGGAAGGGACTTGATGCAGCCAAGGCACGGGCCGCACGCACCCCGGGGCCGGGGAAGGCCGCACACAGTGCAGCAGTACAGACCGGTCGGCTCGACGAACCGGGCGCAGGCGTCACAGAACGACTGCCCTTCCACCACCTTGCGGCAGGCAAGGCACCTGGAAGGCAGAAACAGCTCAACCGCGGTTTGAAACAACATGGCTTTTGCACCTCCCTGTCTTTCGCATCCCGGAGGCGGCGGTTGTGCCATGCCCCCCTATTGTTATCACCAGTTGGATCGCGATGTGGCCATTAAACTTTGCGTTGCCGTGATTTTCTTATTAGATTGGAGGGCGAACCATGGGTCTAAATGGGCTTTTCGGGGAGGGGATGATGAGCAGTGATTTCGCCAGGTTCTTGAACGAGCACCGCTGGGTCGTGGTCATCGCGCTCGTCGTGCTGATGGGGGTGGCCTGCCTGACAAATGTCATGGCTGTGCGTGAGGCGGGTGCTCCGGACTGGTACATGCATCTGGCCATGTGGGTTCTGCTGGCCACATACCTGGCGCTGGGTCTGAAGGCCTTCCTTTCAGGCAAGCGCTTCAAGTCGGTTTTTCTGCTACTCATTCTGGTCGTCTTGTCCGTCTTCTGGATCACCGTCCTCGTCGGATGGATCCCCGAAACGAAGACCTTTGACTCGGTGCGGGATCAAGTGGTGGAAAGGGAGGCGATCTACCTGCTGTGGCTGCCGGTAGGGCTGTTGGGCTTCAGCGTGCTGGGATTCCTGTTTCTAGTGGTTAACGCAGTCTTCTCACCCCTTCCGGAACCGAAGAAGAAGAAGAAAAAGAAGACGAAGGCCCCCGAACCAGCCCCAGAGCCAGCGCCCGTGCCCGAGCCCGAGACCGTGCCCGAGCCTGAACCCGCGCCTGAACCCAAGCCCGCGCCCCAGCCCGCGCCTAAACCCCAGCCCGTGCCCGTGCCCGAGCCCGTGCCCGAGCCCGTGCCCGAGACGTTGCCCGAGACGGCACCGCAGCCGCCGTCGGAATCGGAATCGGAAGCGGAATCGGAAGCGGAAGGGGAAACGGAACGGAAATCAGACCCGAAGGACTAGTCCCAGAGTACAAACAGCGGAATGTATCCCTTGACGGTGAGCTGGTAGAAATCGTCAAAGACGATGGCGTTGTACCCGTCCACCACCTTTTTCCACTGGAAGGAGACTTCTGCGGGAATGAAGGGAAGCAGGCCCAGGGACACCGCGAGCTGCACCATTTCAACTGAAGAGGCACCCAACAATTCGAGGCTCTGGGCCATCTGGATGAAATCCGGGTCGCCGTTCAGCTCCGGCTCCTGGCTGTATTCGATGCCGTAGCCGGCGCCCAGGCCCAGCGGCCCGAAGTGGACCCCAAGCTGGGCCGTCCAGGACATGGACCAGCCGGGGAAATAGTCGAACTTGCCGTCAAGGTGGGACAAGTTGGGGAAGGATGCCGCGTCGACCATTTCCCCCTTGGTCGGGGCCCCCATCTCCTTCTCCTCGGGCGTGCGCAGGTCGGGGAAATTCGTTGGGTACTCACGCTCCTGGGGCAACGCGTAGGCGGCGGTGAACTCGGAACTGGCGATGACGTCGATCCACCAGGAATACTTGAACAACCTCACGTCGTAGCCCTGCGTGGCGCCCACGGCCCAGCCGCCGAGGCCCGTCTCCAGTTCGGGACCGGTGCCGTACAGGATGTTGCGATTTGACGGCGGGATGTGCCCGGTGGGCAGGTAGACGCGGGGCGTCAACGCCACGGAAAACCGCGGCGTACGGTAGATGTTCCATGAAAACCCGGTGTTGATATCGCCCAGCATCCACTTGGCCTTGTAGTCGGTAGCCACCGAGGGCCGTCCCAACATGGGGAGGGTCTCGGTGTTGAATTGGCAGGCGTTGTAAGCCGACGGGTCATCGATGCCGAGGATCTGTGCGTACTTGGGCGAGATCTTGTTGCCTTCATCATCGATCTCCCTGATCTTGGGCTTGAAACCGACGTTCATGTAGGTAAACGGTATCTCAATGTACCAATCGAGCGGATCGGTGATGCCGTATGAGAACTGGAACGTGTGGCCTCCACCGTGCCCTTCGAGCCCCATATCGATGGAGATCATCTTCTCGTCGCCCTCGGTAAACTCGATGGGCTCCATCACCGGACCAAGTTGCCGCTTGGCGTTGTACCGCTTGGAGGCCTTGATGGTGCCCCAGTCCCACTTGTAGCTGAAGTAACCTTGGGGAAGCTGCGAGGTGACACCGTACAGATCCATGGCGCCGATCTTCTCCAGTTCTCCCCACATAAAATCCATGTACCCGCCTTCGCCCTTGCCGAACATGAGGTCCTCAGGAGGTTTTCGCACCTCCTCGGATTCTTCGGCCAGAATCGGTGAGGCCGCCATCACGAGACTTAGCGCAATCATGGGGAGGGTAAAGAATCTCATTGTTCCACCTCCTCGTCGCAATGCCCGTCATCGCAGATGATCTCCACCACCAGGCTGTCGGGCAGGCAGACTCCCGATTCGTCCGCCGGGTCCTCGACATAGCATGAGTATCCTTCCAACCACCTGCAATCGGTCATTACGGTGCACGACTGCAGGCAGATGTTCAGCTTCTCGCCGGAGAACGGCTCGGTGTTGTAGCAGATGCCGCCTTCCCCGCAGTGGTCGTCCGTCCCGCAGAGCAACATGGAGCACATGCCGTTGGGAATTTCGAGCCCGTCGATGACCAACTCAAAATCCTCTTCGAGGTACTGCTTGGTGACACACACTCCCTTCCCCTCATTGCAGTCGTTGTGGCTTTCGCACGCGCTGCCTACCCATCCGACCCCGGGTGGCGGCAGAGCCGTGGCGGTGAGTATTGCGTCGGGGAGGCACAGGCCGCCGTCGCCGGGGTTCTCCTTGCCGTCCGCGGTGAGGCAGGAGTAACCTTCTTGCCACCGGCAGTCGGCCAGATCGCCGCACGGCTGCAGGCATATCTTCGGGAATTCCCCGGAGAACGCGGACACGTCGCCGCACACGCCGCCGTCGCCACACTCGGCGTCGGCCTGACAGTCCACCAGGGTGCACATGCTTCCCGGCACGTCGGATATGATGAGTCCGGCCTCGGCGAAGGTATCGCTGGAGTAGCACGCGCCGGCAGCGCAGTCTGCGTCCCCGGAACACGGGGTCCCGGCCCAGCTTCCGGCTACCGGCCCAACCTCGGCCAGGTCTGCCGCCGCGTCGTCACCGCCGCCCGTATCCTCCTCAACGTCAACCGACTGCGGGCCCGGACAGTCCATGTAGCCGAACGTGGGCTCACTGCACCCAACCGCCAGCGCCGAAAACAGAACTCCCGTCAGCAGTGTCAAGCCAATTCGCATATCGTATGCCCCCCTAAAAGACGGTAACTGCGCATCGGATTGAGTAGAGCAAGGCAGCCGGTTATAGTCAAGGATAAAAAGGGCTCTCAGCGGTCAGCGGTCAGCGGTCAGCAGAACAAGCCTCAGGCTGGCCGTAGCTGATAGCTGATTGCTGATTGCTGACGGCCGCCTCTTGTGTATAATGGCGTTCAACCATCGAGGGGTGGAGGATAGGCATGTCGAAAGGGGACAAGTACCAGGTTGGTGCGGCGTCGGTGGACATAACGCCGGCGCTGGACAAGACCGTCTACCTGGCCGGGTTTGCGACCGGCCGCAAGGCGCGTTCGGTGCTCCACCCGCTGGAGGCCGGGGTTCTTTACATCGCGGACCAGGACGGGGGTGAACTCTGCCTCGTCACCGTGGACCTCATCGGATTGCTGCAGCCGAAGGTGGAGGAACTCAGGGACCGGGTCGCGGACGTGCTGCCCCGGGAGCGCCTTATCGTGGCGTGTACCCACACTCACTCCGGCCCCGATTCCCTGGGCTTGTGGGGACCCGGCCTGTTTGGCGCGATCCCGCTGAAAAGCGGCGTGGACCCCGACTACCTGAACCTGGTGGTGGAGCGCATCGCAACCGCGGTGAAGAAGGCCAAGGCGGGCGCAGAAAGCGCCACCCTCCATGCAGTTACTTTCGATATCCCCGATGGCTGGGTGCGTAACGACCGCAAGGACGGCGGCAAGTACCCGCGCACCGTCGCGCTGCTGGCGAAATCGGGAGATGCGATCCGCACCCTGGTGCTCAACTTCTCCGCCCACCCCGAGGCGTTGTGGGAGAAGAACCCTCACGTAAGCCCCGACTATCCCGGACCTTTCCGTGCGTGGCTCAGAAAACTGGGAGTACCCCGGCCCCTCTTCTTCAGCGGACCGCTGGGAGCCATGCTCACTCCCGACGTGCCTTCCCGCTCAAAACTGAAAGCCCGCATCGCCTACATTGAACGATTCGGCGAAGTACTGGCCAGAACCACCATGGAAGAGATAAAGAACGCCCAGCCCATCTCCGGGCCCATCAAGGTTGCCGAAAAGAGGCTCGTGCTGAAAAACGCGAACAAGACCTTCGAGTTTGCGCGTGACAGGGGATTGCTGGACCGGCCCATAGACGATAATCGCATAAAGACCTGCATGGCGGCCGGGAGCATCGGCAACTTCCGGTTCGTGACCGTGCCGGGAGAGCCGTCTCCGGAGGTAGGCCACCAGATCTACACCGAGTTGAAGAAAGGACATCGCATGATCCTGTGTCTGGGCCTGGACGAGCTGGGTTACATCATCCCGTCGTCGTTTTTTGACCACAAGGAGTACAAATACGAGCGCTCCATGTCGGTGGGCCCCGACCTCGGCCCCACCGTCGTAGAAACCACCGCCGAGCTGATAGAGGAACTGACGTGACCGACAAGTCCGGATGGGAGCTGACTCTCTGGCAGCGCCTCACCTACAGCGTGGGGATGTACTCCTGCGCCATCGTCACCGCCACGGTGATGACGTGGCTGCTCTATTTTTACTCCCCCCCGGCGAATATGCTCGACCAAGGCATGGTCTTCCTGGGCGCCGGCCTGGCCGTGGGCCTGGCCCGGCTGCTGGGCTCGTCCATCGACGCCATCAGCAATCCCCTCGTCGCGTTCTGGAGCGATCGCAGCCGACATCCGGGGGGACGCCGCATTCCGTTCATCAAGCGGGGAGCCATTCCGCTGATGCTGTTCGCCATCCTGGTGTGGTTCCCGCCGGTGCGGGGCAACTCCACAGTCAACGTGGTGTGGCTGGCGGTTACACTGTCCGCCACCTGGTTCTTCTTCACATATGTGGTGGCGCCTTACCTGGCGCTGATGCCCGAGCTTACCTCCAACGCGGAGGAGCGGGTCGGCCTCACTGTGGTCATGTCCTATTTCGAAGCTGCGGCCATGGTTATCGCGGCGCTGATTGTGCCGCTGATCATCGAAGCGCTCAAGGGCGGGGTACAGATAGGCCCGGTGTTCATCGCTGACGGCTTCAAGGTTACCGCCACCGCGCTAGCCATCATCGGCGGTGCGGGGTTCTTCATCTCGGTAGGCTGGATCAAAGAGAAGAAACTGCCGGAAGACAAGCAGGTGACGTTTTCGCTCAAACAGTCGGTGGTTGAGTGCTTCAAGAATCCTTCCTTTCCCCCTTATCTCATCGCCGCAGCGTCGGCCAAGATAGCCATGGGCGTACTTATCATCTGCATGCCGTTTATCGCGGTGGCGGTGCTGCACAAGGGTGAGGGGTTCACCGCGATGCTCATGGCTCCCCTGTTCCTGTCCACCATAATCGGATTTGCGGTGGCCCAGCAGATCGTCAACCGGCTGGGGCTGCGGGTCGCCTTCCTTTTTGCCACCGGGGCCGCCACCGTGCTGGTCACCCTTTTCTTTCTGGCCCACTTCGTCGGGGGGACCCGCCACGAGTTGACAGCAGTGGCGGAAAGGAGCAACGGCGACCTGGCATTTACCTTCGGCGATACGGACGACGCCATCGAAGTGGAAACGACCGCTCGCCAGTGGCGCGGCCTGTTCTTCGAGGCCGAGGGTGACGACCCCGAAGCCGGGGCGCTCACCATCCCGAAACGCCGGTTCCACGAGCAGATCTACCTGGCCAATCCGCGCCTCGTTGGGGACCCCTCCCCGGGGTCGGTCCGCCTGGCCGTGGCTATCGGTGCACTGTCGGAACCGGAGGAGATCTTCAACTTCCAGAACTGGACCATGATCCTGTCCACCCCCGAAGAACGTGAACAGATGCCGCCCCCGGTTCAGTTCCGGACCGGACCGCCGGCGCAATTCGAATTCGAAGGCGCCATTTCGTATGCGGACGGCAGTCTGGTCATCTCCGGATTCAGGCTGATATCCGGCGAGGCGGCCGGGATCGACCCCGGCGGTGCGGCCAACGGTGCGGTGAAGCAACTGGAAGGGATCCTCGCCAGCCCCGGGGAACTCGACAACGTTCTCGGCCGCTTTGAAATGCGGGTGGAGTACGCCTGGAGCCTGCGCATCTGGCTCATTCTTATCGTCTGCTTCATCCTCGGCTTTCCCGCTGCCATTCTCATGTCCATGTATCGGCCCATCGTATGCGAAATCGTGGACCTTGATGAACAGCGAGTGGGGGCGAGGCGGGAGGCGATGTATTTCGGCGTGGAAGGGCTGCTCACCAAGATGGCGGACGGCATCTCCGCAGTCGTTGCGCCGGGCCTCATGCTCCTGGGCCACAAGCTCTTCCCGCCGCCCATCGGCTTTGTCTTCCCCCTGGCCGCATCCAGCATCTTCATGGTGCTGGCGTTTATCGCATTCAGGAAGTACCCGCTGGGTAAACCGTCGGGCAAGTCCTAGACCCGACTGATCCTGCTCATCGCAGGCCCCTCCATCGCTGTCGGGGTGCTGATTTTTGGCGCGCCTTTGGGTTCTGCCTTAACATGTTTAATGAGACGAGGTGTGTTATGGCAAGAACCAGTGCGCAGACAAAGGGACGGACCAAGGGCGGGTCGAGAACCATGAAGGCGCGGCCTAAGGGTGGGGGCAAGACCCGGACCGGTGGCACCACGGTGGTCAAACCAAAGGCGAAACCAAAAGCGAAACCCAAGGCAAAACCGAAGGCGAAACCGAAGGCGAAGCCAAGGGCGAAACCCAAGGCGAAGCTACGGTCCAGGGAAGGGCTGACCTTCCTTGAACGGATGGAAGGGGGAGTTTGGGGGTTGGGCATTGTGCTTTTGAGCCTGCTCGTTCTCTTTTCGCTGGTTTCGTTCCGCCTGGAAGACATCGCCAGCACCAACGGCGTGCAGAACATCATCGGCCCCGTCGGGGCGTGGCTGTCATACATAGTGCTCTACTTCACCGGTTTTTGCGGCTATCTCATGGCCCTGGGCGCCATCTACCTGGGCGGCCAGCTCATTGCTCAGAGGGTGGTGGAATTCAGGACCCACCAGGTAGCCGGCTTCGCGGTGATCCTGGTGCCCACCATGGTAATCCTGCACTTTCTTCTGCCTGACCAATCGCTGTTTCCCAAGGGTGGAGGAGGCGTAATCGGCCTGGTGTTAGGCACCGTACTGGAAGGACTGATCTACAAAACCGGCACGGTAATCGTAGCGACGGGAGGAATCGTTGCCGGTTTGTCGCTGATGTTCCGCATCCAGGTGAAATCCTTTTTCACTGTGCCGGCGGGCCTGGCCGTGACCCTGGTGAAGCGAACGATTGAGGCGCCGGATGATGATGAAGAGGGCCACGACTTCACCGAAGCCACAGGGTCGGGTACTCCCCGGGGCCGCTGGAAGGCGCCGGTAAAGAGGCCCGAAACCGACCTGGCGCCCCCGCCGGAGGAGACCACCGCCCGGGCCCGACCGGGTGTGGAATCCGAAGCCGACACAAAGGCGCTGAAGGCCGATGCCGCCAAAGGCGGCGAGTCCGAAGACGTGAGCCCCCCGCCACCGCTGGAGGAGCCTGAGGCGGAACCGGAAGCGACCCGGGCCGCGAAAGTGGATGGTGCGGCCGCGCCTGTGGATTCCGACCCGGAAGCGGCCGACGACACCCCTGCCGGTGAAGTGGAAGGGGACGGCAAGGAAGGGCAACTCCCGGTGGCTCCCACACGCAAGAGGAAGAAGAAGAAGAAAGCCATACGGATTTACAAAACTCCCGACGTGGGGCTGTTGGAGTACCAGGCGCCCGTAACCCGGCGCATGGACGACACCGCCCTCCAGAACGTAGCGCGCACCCTGGTCGAGAAACTGGCGGACTTCAAGGTCGACGGCGATGTGGAAGGGATCCATCCCGGGCCGGTCATCACCCTGTTCGAGTTCAAACCGGGAAGAGGGATCAAGATCAGCCAGGTGGAAGGGCTGTCCAAAGACCTGGCCATGGGCCTGTCTGCAGAGCAGGTACGCATTATCGCCCCCATTCCGGGCAAAGACGTGGTGGGCGTGGAGGTGCCTAACAAGACCAGGGAAACGGTCTATTTGAAGGAGCTATTCAATAATACCAAATACAAGGACGGCAGCTATAAACTCCCCCTCGCATTGGGCAAGGATATCGCGGGCTACCCGCTGTTTGCCGACCTGACCAAGATGCCCCACCTGCTGGTCGCGGGTACCACCGGGTCGGGTAAGAGCGTGCTGCTGCACGCGTTCATCATGAGCATTCTTTTCAAGCTCACCCCCGACCAGGTGCGGTTCGTAATGGTGGACACCAAGATGCTCGAGCTAACCGCGTACTCCGAGATTCCCCACCTGCTGCTGCCGGTGGTAACCGAAGCCAAGGACGCGGCAGCCGCGCTTCGATGGGCTGTGGGGGAGATGGAGCGGCGCAACCGGATCATGTCTCAAGCCGGGGTGCCCAACGTGGCGGAGTACAACCAACTGGTGCGCAACCGCAAGGAGATTCCCGGACTGCGCGCCACCATTCGCAAAGCAACCACAGGGCCCGACGGCAAGCGTGTAGAGGAAACGGTCTCCACAGGCGAAGAGCCGGAAGAGATGCCGTATATCGTCGTGATCATCGATGAACTGGCCGACCTGATGATGGTGCTGGGCAAGCAGGTGGAGGCTTCCATCGCGCGCCTCGCACAGATGGCCAGAGCCGCGGGAATTCACATGATCATCGCGACCCAGAACCCGACCATCAAGGTGGTCACCGGGATCATCAAGGCCAACATGCCTTCCAGAATTTCGCTGAAGGTGCGGTCGATGCAGGATTCCCGTGTGGTGCTCGACCAGAACGGAGCGGACGACCTGCTAGGTTGGGGAGACATGCTCTTCCTGCCGCCCGGCAGTTCCAAACTGCAACGTATACACGGTGCATTTGTTTCCACCGAAGAGCGCCACGAGGTGGTCAAGTGCTTGCGCGCCCAGGGCGAACCCGACTACGACCTGGACCTGCTGCAAACGGCCAGAGAGGCGAGCCAGGACGAGGGAGACGTCATCAGTTCCAAAGACGACCTGTACGAACAGGCCAAGATGATCGCGCAGATGAAGGGTAAAATCTCCACCTCCGCGCTCCAGCGTGAGTTGGGGATCGGCTACAATAAGGCCGCGGTGCTCATGTCCCGCATGGAGAAAGACGGCCTGGTTGGCCCGCAGGAAGCTGCGGGCAAGCCGAGGGAAGTGCTGTTTTGAGAGCGTATCTCGCCATCCTGCTTACCGCAGCACTGCTGACGCCGGCGCCGACCGCGGCCAAGGGCAAGAAACGCCGTGGCCGCGAGGGTGCTGTTAAGGGTGAAAACTTCCTGCTGGCGGATTGGATTCGAGAGCTGAAAATGTCCACCCGAACTATCTCGGTGGGCAAGGCCAACCGCGGCCGCGTGGTCCGCGGAGCGAAGATGGACCTCAAAGGCCGGTCGTGGCGGTTCCTGCCTGCCATCAAAGGGCGCAAGACCAATCACGGGTTGGAAGGGCTTATCGAACTACTGAAGACGGGTGCGGATGCGACTGCGGAGAAGCACCCCGGCGCAATCCTGGAGATCGGCAACATCGGCCTTGTAGAAGGGGGCAAGATCGTCCAGAGCAAATCTCACCAGGGCGGCAGGGACGTGGATGTCGCCTTCTATGCCATCGATGCGAAGGGACGGGCCAGAACCGGTGGAAAATTCCTCTCGTTCGGGCCTGACGGAAAGGGCAGGAAGGGGTGGAAGGTGGACGTGGCGCGCACCTGGACCTTTGTCAAGACACTGCTCTCGTCAGACGACCCGGTGGTGCAGTGGATGTTCCTGTCCGCGGGGATAAAGGAGCTGCTCATCAAGCACGCCAGGAAGGCCAAGGAACCCCGGTGGCTCATCGACCGGGCTCGGCAGGTGCTTCACCAGCCATCCGATTCTTCCGACCATTCCGACCACATTCACATCCGAGTCTATTGCAGCAGTTGGGACCGCATGGCGGGATGTGCCGACTACGGCCCGATGAGGTCGTACTTCAAGCGGGACGACACCGCGGTCAACGACCTGTTGACAGATCTCGACCGCCGCGCCCGAAAGGGGAGCCGGAACGAGCGGCTGGCTGCGATCCGGCAAGCGGCCAGGATCCCTTCTCCCAAATCCCGCGTGATAGTTGAAAGGGCGATCTGCGACGACAGCCCAAAGGTAGTGGAGGCGGCCCTGGCCAACTTCACCGCCCTGACCCGGGATTCCCGCCGGGAGTTGATCCTGCGGGGGCTTGCGTGCAACAAATCTGCCCGCGGCAAGCTGACGCTCATGAAGCTGGCTGAAGGATGGCTGCACCCTCGAATCTGGCAGGAGTCGCGCCGGCTTCTGAAGGCAGACACGTGCCGGAAGGTGGACAAATGTAAAGGAAAGGGGTGCAGCGCAAAGGAGAAGCTGTGTGCGCGCGCAGCGGGTGCGTTGGGCCACTCATCCAACCTGGCCGATGCGGTGCTCCTCGCTAAATTTGCCGATTCCGGAACCAAGCGGGTGCGCAAGGCCGCGGACCGGAGCCTGCAGACCCTGCTGGCCATGAAGGACCCGCCGGCACGCAAGAAGAAGGGCAAGAAATCGAGGGCCGAGCGGTGGCGGAAGTACGCGCGCAAGGTGAAGTCAAAATCGTGGCCAAGGTACATGCGCAAGCGGTTCAATGAAGCCGGGTACGCCGTGGGCCGGAAGTTGTATTCCAAGGCTGCTGCGCCCGCGCTCCTCGCGGCTGTGAAAGAGTGTAAGCCGTGCGCGTACAGCGCGACCGTCGCCCTGGCCAGCATCTACCGGGTTGACCTGGACCGGGTCCCCACCCCGAAAGCGGCCTATCGGCTGTTCAAAGACAAAGTGAAGCCATCCCGAAAACGAGCCCGCAACGGGCATTCTCCCAAAGGCAGCGGCAAGCTGCCCGCGTTGCCGCAGTAGGCGTGGAGGCGTAGAGGAAGTTCCCGACGCAGTTGCCGTACCTTCAAGCCTTCAAGCCTTCAAACCTTCAAGCCTGATAGCTATTATATGGGCATAAACACTGCGGTGCAGCCGCTGGTGCAGTCGAGGCTGAAGGAGCCGTCGCCGCTGAGCGGGCCGGTGCATTCGGCCATGCCGAAGTCGTCCTGAGGGGACGACATCTCGATGCTGCCGTCGAGGTCGATCTGGCCGCTGACCAGGCCGTAGTTGTCACTCAGCGCGCAGACATCCTGAGAGATCTCCAGGTCCACTTCCACGGAGAGGACTCCCTGGCAGTACACCGACAACCGGTAGTCCCCTTCGACGTTGGGGCAGACATCCGGCGTCACCTTATCCTGGGGCAATTCGGGGAAGCCGGCATCAAGGGGCCCCCAATCGGGTTCAATGATGTCCTCCTCGGGATCAATGGACTCGGTTAGCGGCACATCATCGGGAGAAATGACATCAGGCTCGAAAACGTCGGTGGAAGGCACGAAGACATCGGGAGGCGCACTGCCGGAAGGGCACTCTCCTTTGTGGAAGACCACGGGCAGTTCAACTTCGGTGTAGGCCAGATTTCCCGAATCGTCGGTTACGGTGAGCAAGATCTGGTAGGCCACCAACTGCTGGCCGTCGACGATCGGTTTTTCGAAGACGTACTCGAATTTGGGATTGCGCACTACGATGGGCGGAGCGTTGTGCCCGATAGTAAACACATAGCGCACGATCTCTCCGTCCGGGTCGGAGGAGTTGGATGCGTCGAACAGAACTGTCGTCCCCGCGATTACGCAGTCGGTGTAAGGGCCGACGACCCCGTCTTCGACTGCGCGCACCTTCACTTCGGCGTGGGGATAGTCACCACGATCTACCGACGAACAGGACGCCAGCAGCAATGCCAGCAGGCAGGCCAGGTTCTTCACGAGTGTTCTCCTCATTTCAAGCTAAAGACCAGGTTCATTGTATGTTTGAAGATTGAGCGGGTCAACTTCTAAGAAGCGTTCAGCGCTCGGCGGTCAGTTTGATAGGATACAACGTTACAGCACGTTGATGATCGGATCGCCGGGCACAAACTCACCCACCAGGGCGTGGAACTGGTTTGAGGCTTCGCACTGTTCCACGAAGACAGCGGCCGAATCCGGAGCAAGGGCGACCAGTAAGCCGCCGGAGGTCTGAGCGTCGGCCAGGACGGAGCGGAGCGCGGGGGGAATCGATTCGTGAAACCGAGTAAATCCGGCGGCAAATTTGAGATTGTTGCGACTGCCTTTGGGAATGACATCCTGCTCCGCGTACTCAATGGCCTCGTTCATGATGGGGACGCTCGCGGCGGTTATGGTCACCCCGATCCCCGACGACTTGACCATTTCGCCCAGATGCCCGAGGAAGCCGAAACCGGTGACATCGGTGCACGCATGCGCGTCTGCAGCCATGGCCGCCTGAGCCGCCTGCCTGTTCATAAGAGAGAGGATCTCCGTGAGCGAGGTGCGCCCCTCATCCGACAACAATTGCCGCTTAATCGCGGTGGACAGAATGCCGCTGCCCAGCGGCTTGGTTAGATAGAGCAGGTCTCCCGGCAGAGCGCCGCCCTTGGTGAGGACTTTTCCTTCAGGAAAATCCCCCACCACGGCCAGGCCGAACAGGACATCTGCAGATTTGATGGTGTGCCCACCGCCCAAAACCACCCCCGCTTCCCAGGCGGCATCCACACCGCCCTGGATAATCTGTGACGGTTTTTCGGGACCGTAGATGTCGGGCGGATAGCCCAGAATCGACAAGGCGAACCGAGGCGTACCGCCCATGGCGTAAATGTCGCTGAGGCTGTTTGCCGCGGTGATCCGTCCGAAACGGTAAGGATCATCCACTACGGGTGCGAACAGATCGACAGTGGCCGCCAGCAAGCGCCCGTCGGGCATCTGCACAACCACTGCGTCCTCATCCGAGTACGCACCCCCGGGCAACATCTCGGCGCCCTTCCACTCGATGCGGCGCAAGACCTGCGCCAACTCGGCCGGGCCGAGTTTGGAAGCTCACCCTGCGGCTGAGCACACCGCAGTGAGGGGCGGCTCTTCAACGCCCGGTTTCTGCTGGTCTTTGTCTGTCATTCGTTCTATCTCCGGAGAGTCAAGTTCCGTTATCAAGCTTACCAACTGCAGCGGCGATTTGTCCAACAGGTTGTTCCGATTGAATTTCCCTCAACCGTGCCTATCCCCCGTTGGTCTGAAGCGAACGCACGCCCGCTGGCAGACGCCGCAGATCCTCTGCCCGATACGCTGTATCTTCCTGTACTCCGACAACACGGCATGGCACTTGTCAAGCCGGAACTCGTCGGCAACGCTTCCGATCGCTCCGGCGGGACATGCCCGGGCGCACAATCTGCAGTTCCCACACTGCTCGTCTTCTCGGGGGCCGCCGACTGTGAGAGGGGCGTCGGTGAGAACAGAGGCCAGGCGAGAGCGGGAACCGTATCGTTCGTTTACGAGCAGATTGTTTCTTCCGCGCCAGCCCAATCCCGCCATGAATCCCAGGTGCCGGTGAGAGAGGTGAGCGGTGAGATCCTCGGCGTCGAGGGTCTGGGAGGCCGCGATTGGAAGTGCGCGAAAGCCGCGGCCTTCGAGGAAGGTGGCTGCGGCCAGAGCGGCCTGATCAAGGAACCGGTTCACCTGCCGGTAGTGGTGAAAATAGAGGTGAGTAGGGCGATCAACGACGGTGTCCAGCGCACCTTCCGACAGCGGGTGTGCGATCACCAGCGCCCGCGGAAAATCCTCGGGCGCGCGCCAGGGGGATTCGGGAAACCGCTCCCGGCACTCGGCCACGTCGGCGACCCCGTGCATATCCACATCGCGGGAGATAAGGAAGGAGGAGAGTTCAGCGGTAAGTTCTGTCATGTGGGACCGGGCCTCGGCTTACTCGACAACGTGGAACTGTACGGAGAAGCCCTTGAGCAGCGGTGTATTGCCGTCATCATCGGGAATGAGATTGATCTCCACCTGGAGGTACTTTCCGTCGAGTTCGGCAATCGCCTCCAGGTCCATGGGGAACACGTTGGGCGGGAACGGCCCGAACGGCCCCAGCCATTCTTCCTGAGCCAGGGCGGACACCGTGTTGCCGGCTCTGAGCCGGATCTTGACGTGGCTCTCCCCGTTGCACGGAGCGTCCACGGTCAGAGAGGTCCAGTTGGTGATGCCGAATGTGCCCCCCGGCACCACGTGCTGGTAGTAGCCCTGAGGCGCGGTGTAGGAGTGGAGCGAGTAACCGGTCATGTCGCTATAGGTGTAAGGTGAGCTACCCACGGAGTGCTCAAGCACGATGGTGTTGTTGGTCGGGTCGATCTTGGTCGCTGAAGATGCGCTCTGGTTCACCGCCCAGACGTAGCCGTCGAAGTCCACAGCCATTCCCACGGGGAACCTGCCTCCGCCCAGGCTGATATAAGCTTCGGTGGTCATGGTGTCGGCGTTGACCACCGCGACCTGGCTCGACTCATCATTGGCGACGTAGACCTTGCCATTCTGATGGCCGGCGACGCCCCGGGGGCGGGCGTGGGTCCCTGCCGCGGCCCAGGAGTTGTCGGCCGGGTCGAAACGGTAGCCCACGTGCCAACAACAGCAGTTGCCGATCCAGACCCTTCCCTTGCTGTCCAGAGTAATACCGTACGGGTCGAAGCAGCCGATGTTGGAGGTGTAGGTGTTGACCTGCTTGGTCACCGGGTCCACCCGCACCAGCTTGGAACCGCCGCGGCCGGAGACCCAGATGATGCCGTCACCATCAAGAACCAGACCGTAGGGGTTGTTGGGAATGGAGATGGTATCGAGCACGGTTCCATTCTCGGAGTGGAGCTTCCTCAGCGTCTTGGCATGCCACTCCCCTACCCAGGCGTTGTTTTCCTTATCCACCCCCACGGCACGCTGGCAACTGCCGCCGGGGTAGACGAGGAACTTCATACACTCGTCCTGTCCGGAAGGGAGCTTTTCGGCCCCGCTAATATGCCCGTCGCCGTTGGTATCCTTGGACGTTTGAATCACCCCGTCGCCGTTCTTATCGGGGCAGTTCTTCTCGTGCAGAACGATCTTGGCGACACCGCCGTCGCTGCGGCAGCCTACCCAGACGTCGCCGTACAGGTCGACCGCGGTTCTGGACGGATTGGAGCAAGCCTGGTAGCGCCCGGTTTCGTTGCCGGTGATGGTGTCGAGCTTGGAGATGGTGTTTTCACCTGAATTTGAGATCCAGATGAACGCAATTTTAACCTCTTCCTTGTCCAACTGCAGGTGGCCATCCTCATTCACCGACAGGGCGTTGGAGTTTTCGTCGTCCAGAGTGAAGATCTCGTCGCCCTCGGGCCCGACGTTCACCTGGTGGCAGGATGGGTCGCAGGTGCCGCAAGTGGAGCCCACACCCTCGTCCACCTGCCCGTCGCAGTTGTTATCTATCTGGTCGCAGGTTTCCGCGGCTCCGGGGTGGATGGACGGGTTCTCTTCGTTGCAATCCCCGCCGTTCTTGGTGGTGTACATGTTGTCGGGCCAGCAGATGCAGGAGGGCTCCATGGAGCCGTACCCGTCGCCATCGAAATCCATGAAGTAGTTCTCGCAACCCAGGGAGCCCGGATTGTCGGTGACGCCATCACAATCGTCATCGGAGTTGTTGCAGACCTCGGTCCCTTCCGGGTTGATGTTCCAGGTGGAGTCGTCACAATCACCCGGTCCGGTTGCCGTGTAGTCCCCTTCCGGCCCGCACTGGCACTGGAACTTATTAGCCATCCCCCAGCCATCGTCGTCCTTGTCCTTGTAGAAGACGGAGCAGCCTTCGGCCCCCGGTTCGTCCACCAGCAGATTGCAGTCGTTGTCCTGTCCGTCGCAGATTTCCTGGGCGTCGTGGTGGATTTCCGCGTTCACCGGGTTGCAGTCAACGATATCCGGGTCCCCGTCATTATCGTCGTCAAAATCGATACAATCGGCCTCACCATCACCGTCAAAGTTGGGATAGCCCTCGTCCACCTTGCCGTTGCAATTGTTGTCGATGCCGTCGCACTGCTCCTGGCCGCCGTTGTACATACTGGCGTCGTTGGGCGCGCAGTCGGAATCGTCGAGGTCACCGTCGTTGTCATCGTCCGGGTCGACGCAGTTGGCCAGACCGTCCTTGTCGCCGTCGGCGAATCCCTCGTCCACCTGGCCGTTGCAGTTGTTGTCGATACCGTCGCAACCCTCTTCTGCGCCGTGATAAATGGCCGGGTTGAAGACCTGGCAATCGGAAGTGTCGGGGTCACCATCACCGTCGGTGTCCACGTCAGTGCAGTCAGCGTCACCGTCGCCGTCGGTATCGATGAACCCCTCGTCCACTTTGCCGTTGCAATCGTTGTCAAGACCGTCGCAGGCTTCCAGCGCACCGGCGTAGACATTGGCGTTGAGGGGATCGCAGTCGACGGGGTCCTCCTGGGCATCATTGTCGTCATCGGGGTCGACACAGTTGGCCATGCCGTCCAGGTCCTGGTCCGCAAAACCTTCATCCACCTGGCCGTTGCAGTTGTTGTCCACACCGTCGCAGACCTCGTCGGCGCCGTGGTAGGCCAGCGGCTCCAAAGGAGCGCAATCGAGAACATCCGGGTCGTCATCCCCGTCGTCATCAAGGTCGCAGTTGTTGCCCAGACCGTCTTCGTCAAAGTCGTACTGCCCGGGGTTGTAGTCCAGCGGGCAGTTGTCCGCGCCGTCATCTACGTTGTCGTTGTCGTCGTCCAGGTCGATACAGTCGGCGAGGCCATCGTCATCGGTATCCGAGAACCCGTCGTCAACAGCCCCGTTGCAGTCGTTGTCCTGACCATCGCACGTTTCCGGGGACGGGGGAGGCGCCTCGCAAGCCGACCACCCTTCCACTCCCAGGCACACCTGCTCACCGGGGCAGACACCATACTCGTTGATCACTTCGCACACCTTGGCCTCTCCCTGGTTGCCCGGGCGGCAGGTGCAGCTTCCAGTGACCGGCAAGCACTTCTTCGCCTCGTCACCTTCCTGGGTCACTACGACATCGCATGAGTAGCCCATGGGGCAGTCCTCTTCCGCCTCGCAGGCCAGCGCGCAGAAAAGCCCCTCACCGCCGATGGAAACACACAGGTCTCCGTCAAGGCCACACTCCAGGTCATCGGAGCACGGAAGGCAGGCGTCCCAATAGCCGGGCAGGCAGATGAACTCGGGATCGGAGCCATACAGGGTGACCCCTTTGCAGGTCCAACCCTGGGGGCAGTCCTCGACGCAAGTATGGGTGCAAACCGATCCGTCGGGCCCCTCGATACAGTAGCCCCAGCCGCAATCGTCGTTGTCGTTGCACGGAGCGCCTAGAGGGGTGTCTTCGACCAGCACTTCTGCGGATGAATCCTCGGGCACGCCCCCACCGAAGTCGATGGCTATGTCGACGCTGTCGACCGTACCGCCCGCCTCTTCTTCTTCGGTCTCTTTCGTGTCCTGCTGGATCTTGGTCTTCTCCGCAGTGCCCGAACTGCCGCACGCCACTGCAAACAGGGCCACTGCAACCAACGCCAGAAATGTTCTCATATCCTTCCCTCCGGACCGTACTCCTCCCGCGTCATTGTATCCAAGCTTAGCGTAATTACAAAGAGATCAGTACCCCGACAGCGATGGAGGGGCCTGCACGGCACCGCCTCGACCTGCCTCAACTCACGCCGTTCCTGCCGCCTACCGCCTCTACTTTGCTACCGCCTGCCTCATTGATACACGTTCACCTTGAGGGGGATCTCGGTGTACTTGGCTTCGTCGTTGTTTATCTTTGCCTGCTCGGAGTAGACCCGGAAGTAGTAGGTGTGGGTACCGATGGGTTCCCAGGCGTTGCAGGAAATGGTGATGGTCTTCTTCTCCATGGTGGCTACGGAAACATCATCAGGGACGATGCAGTCCTCGGTGGGATCCTTGGCCGGGCCAAAGCCGATCTTGAAACTCAGGGTGTCGTCCACTGGACTGAACACCCGCATTTCCAGTTCCACGTCAAAATCGTGGACGATCTTCACATCCATCGGTTCGTCATAGAACGGCAAGGCCGAGGGATTGGTTTTCAGGTTGGTCCCGTAGAACGACATGACCACCCGGGCCATCTGCTTGAACTCGTCGAAGGAGTATCCCTGCTCATTGTAGATGTAGGTCCCCATGGGATTCTCCAGGCTCTCCAGGTATGGTTTCTTGTCCACTTCCTGGTCCGGCGGGAGTTCCCGGTAGCGCTGGATTTCCCTGAGCAGATAGAGCAGCCTGTCTTCGGGCAATTTGTAGAGGAAATCCTGGAACCATGCGTTCTGAATGTGCGCGGCCGCCACCCTGAGTTGGGCCATATCCTCAGTACCCAGAGTGGTCTTCATTTCCTCGCCCCCTTTGGGGATGAGCTTCCATCGCTTGATGAACTTATCGACAAACAGGTCGGGGTCATCCTGAGACAACTTGATGGACGGGGTCTCCTGAATGAAGTAGTTGGAGGGCACCGGCACTTCGTAATAGAGAGGGAACAGCTTGGCTCGTTTGGCCGCCCAGTAGCCCACGACATGTGCCAGTTCGTCCTCGAAGTCGCCGCCACACAGTTGGGGCAGATAGATGTGGCCGGGTTCAAGTGCTATGAAGTGCTGGGTGAGTCGGTCCACCGACTCGTGGTTACCGGACACGATGCCCCAGTCGATATACTGCTCGTAGGCATAGATATTTTCCGCGGCTACCCCCAGGGAAGCGGGCGCCAGTTTGCCAACCTGGCCCGAATAGTACTCGTCGATGGGAGTGTCATCGTGGGTAAGGTAGAAGACGTAGATTGTCGCACCGGCCTGGGCCAGGTCGAACATACGTCCCAGGCTGGCCAGTTCATCCCCCTTGTGCGCGAAAACGAACGCCGCGGCGATCTCCTCTTCGAGGCAGTCCTTGGCGCAACTGGCCGCGGTCTCGGCGCCCTGACAAAGACCGTCGCCGCAGCCGGTGGTGACTACCGGCACGTCAGGCTCGGTTTTTATGTCCTCGCCGACGGGGGTAGTCTCATCGGGGGCGACTTCGACGTCGGGGTCGGTTCCATTGGGCCCGTTGTCTGGGTTGGCGATGCTGATCTCGGTGCCCCCATTGCCCCCGTCTTCAGACCCTTCGGAGCCCGAGCAAGCTACCAAGGCCGCCGCCGTGCCTGCAACCAGTAAGGCTGACAGTATGTTCTTCACTGGACAGTACCTCCCACCATCATTCGGTCAACGTTACAACTCAAGTGCCTTCGCCTCCCAACTTGTCGCTAAAGGCGAAGAAGTCGATGGCGCCGATCCCCACGCCGGAGGCGCCTTCCGTGTCGAATTTCAACAGCACCTTCGACGACCAGGCGCCGGCCAGGTCCACGTGCACGACTCCGGCTGAGTGCGGCAAGTGAACGTGGCGGCGAGCACCATCTTCCATTGTAATTACCCCGGTCAGAAAAACCGAGGGGTCATCAAACTGGACGCATTCCACCCTGATGACCACATGAGAAAAGCGGGCAGGCGCATCAAAGTAAAGTTCCGTAGTTGTTTGGTCCGGTAGCAGCGCAGGCTCAAGGCAAGTGTCAGGCAAATCGTCAAGGAGGGCTTCCCGGAATCGTTCGAATCGCCTTGCTGACGGCGGCGCCCCCGACTGGGATGAGTGGAAGAACCTGACGTCCACCAGTCCGGCCCTGCCCACCGCAGGCCCCAGAGCCGGTGCTGCCAGACCGGGCGAAGATTCCAGCCTATCGCCGGCATCCTTCGTCGGAACTGCGACGGAAGGCCGGGGCTTGCTTTCGGTCACCTTGGGATTCCCGGCTGCGGCTGGTTGGCCGTCATTCGAGTTGTGGGCACCGTTGGACTCACTGCTGGTCACTTGAATGAACACCATCACGACCAGGGCCACGAGCAGACCGGCCAGTACGGGGACCACTACATGCCGTGGAAAGGGGGAGGATTGGGCAGGGCGGCCGGCAATGGTGAGAGTGGAAACTTCTTCCGTGGCCGCGCGCACCGCGGGCAGATTGTCGGCAATATCGGAATACTTGTACCCACAGACGGGGCAAGTCGGCTGAAAACCGGGCGCCTCCGATCCGCAGGCCGGGCACTTAATCACCGTGGGTGTTCGATCGTCCGTCATCCTCTCAACCGTGGTTTCAGGCTTCTGACACCATAATCCGGTCAGCACCGCACGTCAAAGGTTTCCCCGTTAGCAGCCTTCATCGATTTTGCCGTCGCAGTCATCATCGATATCGTTGCACACTTCCGGCGCGCCGGGATACACGGAACCGATGTTGTCCATGCAATCTCCGGCCTGCTGCGTGGTATACAAGCCTGAGGGCCCGCACAGACACTTCAGCTTGACGGCCCACCCGTACCCGTCATCGTCCTCGTCTTTATAATAGGTGCTGCAGCCCTGGGCATCCTCATCATCGTCGACCCCGCTGCAGTCGGTATCCACGTTGTCGCACTGCTCCACCGCCCCCGGATGCACCGAAACCTGGTCGTCGTCGCAGTCATCTCCGGTTTCGGCCGAGTACAGCTCGCCGGGCATGCACAAACACAGGCTTTGAAGCGGGTCGCCGTAGCCGTCCTGGTCCGAATCGGCATAGTACTGGTCGCATCCCCAGGCATCGTCTTCGTCCACCTCGCCGTCGCAGTCGTCGTCTTCGTTGTTGCACGCCTCAGTGCCCCCGGGATTGACGTTCTGGTCCGTGTCGTTGCAATCGCCTCCTACCTGCGAAGTGTAGTCACCGGAAGGCATGCACAAGCACTTGGAGTCGTTGGAAATGCCGTAACCATCGTCGTCAAAATCGCGGTAACGGCTGGCACACCCGGTGGCCCCTTCTTCGTCGGCTTCGCCGTCGCAGTTATTGTCCACCTGGTCGCATATTTCCTGGACCCCCGGGTTCACCAGCGGGCTGCCGTCCTGGCAATCTCCCGCCAGCAACGCGGTGTAGGGTGCTGACGGCACGCACAGGCATTGAGAGTCGTCGTCCGCGCCAAAGCCGTCGCCGTCTACGTCGGCGTGGAAGTTCTTGCAAAGCTCGCTCCCCTCTTCGTCCACGGAGCCATCGCAGTTGTCGTCCACTTCGTTACACTTCTCCGGCTGTCCCGGATTGACCAGCGGGTTGCCGTCTTCGCAGTCGCCGCCGGCGGGCGCACTGTAGATCCCCGAAGGCGCGCACAGGCACTTGCCCTCCACGGGCGCGCCGTAGCCGTCGTCGTCACCGTCGGGATAGTGGTCGATACATCCCGACGCACCTTCCGCATCTTCGATGCCGTCACAATCGTTGTCCACCCCATCGCACACTTCCTCGGCCCCGGGATTCACCTGACTGTTGGTGTCGTGGCAGTCACCACCCTGGGGCGCCGCGTACTTGCCGGTTTCCTCGCACAGGCACTTCTTGTCGCCGGTTTTGCCGTAGCCGTCCAGGTCGTAGTCGTACCACAAGTCGCTGCAGCCAACTGCGTTGACTTCGTCCGCGCCGTTGACACAGTTGTTATCCACGCCGTCGCACTCTTCCAACGCACCATGGAATACGTCCGGGTCGAATTTGGCGCAATCGGTAGCATCCGGGTCACCGTCATTGTCCGCATCGTCCTCGCACGCGTTCCCGATGCCATCGTCGTCCGAGTCCGCCTGGCTCTGGTTGGCCACGGTCGGGCAGTTATCAAACTGGTCCAGCCAGCCGTCGTTGTCGTCGTCGGTTTCACAGGCGTTGCCTTTGCCATCCTGGTCGCTGTCGGTCTGGCCCTGGTTCTCGACCAAGGGGCAGTTGTCGTCGACGTCGGGAACTCCGTCGCTGTCAGAGTCCTCGTCGCAGGCATCGCCCTCGCCATCATCATCCGCGTCGGCCTGGTTCGTATTCTCATCAAAGGGGCAATTGTCGGCCCCGTCCAGCACGCCGTCGTTATCATCATCGTCGTCGCAAATGTCGCCTACGGTGTCGCCGTCGTTATCCTTCTGGTTGGGATTAAAATCCAACGGGCAGTTGTCGACCACGTCGAGGCGGCTGTCGTCATCGTCGTCGTCGTCGCACTTATCGCCGAAGCCGTCCCCGTCCGCGTCTTTCTGCTGGAGGTTGAACACCGACTGGCAGTTATCATCAACGTCAAGGAGGCCATCGCCGTCTTCATCAGGGTCGCAGGGATCGCCCAATCCGTCTTTGTCAATGTCGCTCTGGGTAGGATTGAACATCACCGGACAACTGTCCAGGGGATCTGCAATGCCGTCCCCGTCATCGTCCGGGTCGCACTTGTCACCGACGTTGTTCCAGTCCAGGTCAGCCTGGTCAGCGTTCCAAAGCTCGGGGCAGTTGTCGATGGCGTTGGGTACTCCGTCGGCTTCCATGTCCTCGTCACAAACATCACCGATTTCGTCTTCGTCCATGTCCTCCTGACCCCAATTAGAGACGCTGGGGCAGTTGTCAAATTGGTCGAGTTTGCCGTCGTTGTCGTCGTCCTGATCGCAGATGTTGCCCCACTGGTCGCCGTCGCTGTTCACCTGGTCGGTGTTGGGAGTCATGGGGCAGTTGTCCTGGACATCAACAACGCCGTCATCGTCGTCATCGGGGTCGCACACGTCGCCTTCGCCGTCATCGTCAAAATCCAACTGGTCGGAGTTCGAGGCCTCAGGGCAGTTGTCTATGGTGTTGGGGATACCGTCATTGTCGATGTCGGTCTCGCACACATTGCCCTTGCCGTCACCGTCGTAGTCCTCCTGGCCCGGATTGAATACGAGGGGGCAGTTGTCCATAAGGTCATTAAAGCCGTCGTTGTCGTCATCCTCGTCGCACAAATCCCCATTGGCGTCATCGTCGTGATTGGCCTGTTTGGGGTTTTCCACGACAACACAATTGTCCGCGCTGTCGGGAATACCGTCATTGTCGTCATCGACGTCACAGGCGTCACCCCAGGCGTCGCCGTCAAGGTTGAACTGCCCCGGGTTGCTGGCCAACGGACAGTTGTCAAGGTCGTCCTTCTTACCATCGTCATCATCGTCGTCGTCGCACCCGTCGCCCAGGCCGTCATCGTCGGTGTCGAGTTGGTCACCGTTGGTGAGCAACGGACAGTTGTCCCCATCGTCGGGGACGCCGTCGTTGTCGTCGTCGGAGTCACACGCGTCGCCCTCCAGGTCGCCGTCGGTATCCAGTTGAGTCCCGTTGGTGTGCAAGGGGCAATTGTCCACCGTGTCCTGGATGCCGTCACCGTCATCGTCAAGGTCGCAGGCGTCGCCCACGCCGTCGTCGTCCACGTCCTCCTGCCCGGCGTTGACCACCATGGGGCAGTTGTCGTCGTCGTCGTCGGCACCGTCGTTGTCGTCGTCGTCGTCGCATTCATCCCCCAGGCCGTCGACGTCGAAGTCCGCCTGGTCGGGGTTGGCCTTGGCCACGCAATTGTCTTCCTCATCCAACACGTTGTCATTGTCGTCGTCCGGGTCGCACTCGTCCCCGATGAGGTCCAGGTCCGCGTCGGCCTGCTCCGCGTTGGCATGGAGCGGGCAGTTGTCTTCGTCGTCCAGGACGCCGTCGTCGTCATCGTCGTCGTCAACGCAGTTGGCCAGTTCGTCTTCATCTGTATTCAGGGAGCCCTCGTCAACCTCTCCATCGCAGTTGTTGTCCGCTCCGTCGCAGATCTCCTGGACCGCCTCCTCCCCCTCGCATACCCACTCCCCGTCGATGCACGATTCCACACCTTCACACTCGCCGATCTCATTGGCTATGACGCAGGACTTCTGTTCGACACCGTCATCAATTACTCCGTTGCAGTCGTCGTCCTCCAGGTTGCACGACTCTTCAGCCGGCGTCTGTGCGTCGCAATCCGAAAGTCCCTCCTCCGCGCAGAAACGAAGGCCGGCACAGGTGCCGTGCTCGTTGCTGACAAGACAAGCCGTCTTGGCGCCCACCGACGCGTACTTGTCAGTGCACTCGCACACATCTTCATCAGGCTGACACTGAAACACGTCGGCGCCGCTCTCGAGGGCTACCTCCTGGCAGTTATAGCCGGACGGGCACTTGACCACGCCCGGTTCGCAGGTCCCACCGCAAAAGCTGCCTTCCGCCCCGTGGCTTATGCAGAAGCTCTTGCCGCCGACACCCTCGACGCCACAATCCGCGTCCTCTTCGCAAGGCCGGCAAAGATTGGCGTAGAGTGGCAGACACATGGAAACAGGGTCAGGGCCGGGCACCTGTTCGCAACTCCAGCCCAGGGGACACTCTTCCACACAGGGGATTGTGCAGATAGGCCCTTCGGAGTAGTCGACGCACCAGTTACTGAGACAGTCACCGTCCTCCTCGCAGGGGCAGCCGAAATCTCCCTCCTCCTGACACCAGAGCCAGGGGTCCACCGGCACGTCGGCCCACCAGTCATAGGTCTCCATAACGTCGGCGGGGGCCACGTTACTGTCGTGCTTGATGATGATCTCTTTGAGCCCCGGGTCGACATCATCGGCGGTTGAGTCGGGGGAGAGGGACACTCCGGTGCCGGAACAGCCGGCCGGCATCAGAAGCGCGGCCAGCAGCCCGAGGGCCAAAAACCTGTATTGCATGTTCACTACCTCATCCATTCGCAACAAACTCAACGTACCAGATTTGATGGACGGCATCAACCTACGCCAGGGCGCCGC
>CAZVFX010000101.1:23198-26215 GCA_964626565.1 uncultured Myxococcales bacterium | reverse complement strand
GGAATGCCCCGGCAACATTGGCACTTGAGCCTATTTGAGGGGATCCATCAAGGTCAGACCCTTTCATATTTGCTTTCTTTTGCTCTTCGAGCCCTTTTTGCGGCCCCGGCCTACTTCGCAGCGCCGGATTCGTGTAACCTACCAGTGCAGGTTGGCTCCAACCGTATGCAAGGGAGGTTCAACATGAACTACTACATGAGCAGGAATATTGATGGTGAGTTTGATGCGGCGGTTGAGAGGGTTACTGCGGCTTTGAAAGACGAGGGTTTCGGTGTGCTCACTGAGATCGATGTGAAAGCGACCCTCAAAAAGAAGATCGATGTGGATTTCCGCAAATACAAGATTTTGGGTGCGTGCAACCCGCCCTTTGCACACCGGGCGCTGCTGGCTGAAGATAAGATCGGCGTTATGCTGCCCTGCAACGTCATTGTTCAAGAATTGGAAACGGGCGGCCTGGAGGTGTTTGCCATGGACCCGGTGGGTGCCATGGCGGGGATAGACAATCCTGTCATTGAGGAACTGGCGGGTGAGGTCAGTGAAAAACTTGCCAGAGTGCTGGAAGCGCTTTAAGTACCTTCTTTAAGGATCAATCGGCCCCACGTACTCGATGGAGAATCCGCTGTGAGCACCGTTGCTCACGTTGCCGGCGTGATAGGCGTAGGAGCCCGGGTTGTGAACCTCAACGTGGAACGTATCCCCGGCCTGGAACGTGTACACCTCGTCCGCGAAATTGTCGCTCCAGTGCCCGTGCACCTTTTCGTGCCCGTAGTGGTAGGATGCGCCGTTCCGGAACAGCCGAATGTGGGCGTTGCTGCCGCCGTTGCTGGCGCACCAGAATGATGTTCGATACCAACCCGGTATCTTGAACGTGATATAGCCGTTGCTGGCGACGTCGAAGTACTTATCAGCGGTATTGTGGGTCGACTGGTTGAGGCAGTAGTTCTGCCAACCGCCGCTGGTGTTGTGGGTGTTGCACACGCCCCGCCAGACAACCGGTCGCGCCCGGGCCGCAACCCACCTCTCCCCATCGCACGTTTCCAATCCGTACTCGGTGTCATACCTAAGCGTCCCCACCTTGTTCGCATCGCACTCGCCGTCGTCGCCGCCGATCTTCACGCTGCCGGTGAACGCGGCGTTGCCGCCTTCGTCAATGCTCATGCCGTTGCCGCCCGCGGATACGATGCCGCCCGCGGAGATGTTGCCGTCGATGATAAGGTCGCCCTTCACCTGCACCTTCTTGGAAGACAGTGTCTTCACCTGGACGGACCAGGTGTTAATCTGGCCGTCCGTCTCGTTGTCCTTGAAGCCGGTGTCCATCACCTGCAATCGCCAGGTGCCCATGGGATTCTCGCCCACCCAGGCAGTCAGATCGCCGGAAACCGGCTCTTCCGGGGTAGGATAGGTGGCGCCGAACTGATCCCCGGGGCCGTTCTTGTCGTAAAGAACGTATTCCGTGTTCTGCGGGTCGAACAGCACTACTTTCACCGTGGACATGTCCGAGTTGCTGATGTTGATGGATACCGTCAGTTCCTGGGCAATGCCAGCATCGGGAAGGTCGATTTCGTCGGAGACGCCGGTGGGGTTGTTGTCCGGGATCGCAACGGGCGCGCCGGGGCTGGTGTATATGTCCACGAACTGGTTGAACAGCAACTCGTTGGAGACTTCGTTCAACGCGTCTGCGGGCAATAATCCCGGGTCGAAGAGGGCGCCGAACGTACTGCACACCCACATGTCGCCGTTCCACACCGCCAGTTCATCCTCCTGGCACAACAACTGAGCCAGCGTGTCCCCGCAGTTGCCATCTTCAGTGCATACCCCAGCGCCGTTGACCGTAAGGCTGCCGCCAACCTCGACGTCCCCGGCGATGGTCCCGCCAGTCAGGCCGTCCACGCTGTCCACCACGGTGTCTACCGACCCTTCAAGGCACATGAGCCCTCCGTCACCGTCTATGCCGGCCACAAACCACCCCGGGGCGCATTCACCCTGGGGACTTGTGATGCCGGTGAGGCCCGACCCATCGCCGATGAACAGGGCTGCGGAAACTGTGCCGTTCACCGCCAGGTCGCCGTCGGTAATGTCTTCTTCGGTGAGCGGAGTGAACCCCAGCATTTCCTCGGTGAGGCAGCCGGTGCAGTCCAAAGCCGAAGCGGTGTCCGCATACTTGGCGCGCACCGAGTACAGCACGCTGGTCAACTTGATCAGTGGGTACTCATCCTGGTCCTCCACTTCGATGCCGAGCCACAGTTCCGAGTGGTCCTTGCCCGGTTCCTCCCCATCGAAGTCGAGTTGCACCGTGTACAGGCCGTTGAGCACCGGTACCTGGTTCAGCGTTTGACTGACCACCGGGTTGTCGGCCTCCGGCGAAGCGTACAAGTTGAAGATCATTTTGTAGCTGCCGTTGACCACATCTCCACCCGCAGATCGCAAGACACCTTGCAACGTTACATCGGTCGGTTGTGCCCAGGCCGCGTCGGGCAAAGCTGTCAGCAGCAGGGCAACCATCAAAGATGCACGAAGTGAATTCATAACCTTCCTCCCAAAAATATCACGGGGCGCCGAGGCCCCGGCAATCTACAGGTTAGTAGCCGGCAGGATTCCCACCTGCATGTCGAAATCGTCCCCTTCCAAAGTGTTGGAGAGCGCTGCGGGCCCAGCGCCAAAGCTCAGATCGTAGATGGGCCCGTTCTGCGTCCCTCCGACAAATAGCTGCACTGCAGTGGCCGACTCCGGCGCACAACCGGGGTCTGCCGATCCGTCGCAATCGTCGTCCTTTCCGTTGCAAATCTCCTTTACCAGCGGATTCACCAACTCGTCGTCGTCGTCGCAGTCACCACCGAAGAAGGACACGTACGGAGGCTCCATGCCGCACAAGCATTTTTCACCTCCTTCCTCGCCAAAACCGTCTGCGTCCACATCGGGAAACACGGTGATGCAGCCCACCGAGTTCTCGCCGTCCACGGTCCCGTCGCAATCGTCGTCCTTTCCGTTGCACACTTCGTCGGCGTCGCTATGCACCG
>CAZVFX010000101.1:0-23098 GCA_964626565.1 uncultured Myxococcales bacterium | reverse complement strand
CCGTCGCAATCGTCGTCCTTTCCGTTGCACACTTCGTCGGCGTCGCTATGCACCGCCGGGTTCAGTGGTTCGCAGTCGGTGATGTCGTACTCTCCGTCCCCGTCGTCATCGCCGTCGCAGGCGTCCCCCACGCCGTCAAGGTCCGTGTCCAACTGCAAAGCGTCAGCCGTGAAGGGGCACAGGTCGATTGTGTCGGCAACGCCGTCGCCGTCATCGTCCGGGTCCATGCAATCGGCCAGGCCGTCCTCATCAAGGTCGGGGTAGCCGTTGTCCACAATGCCGTCGCAGTCGTTGTCAACGGCGTCACAGATTTCCGGTGCGTTGGGATAAGCTTTTGGTTCCAGCGGCGCACAGTCGAGCAGGTCGGTCACCCCGTCGTTGTCGTCGTCGGGGTCACATGCGTCGCCGTTGATATCCCCGTCTGCGTTCTCCTGGTTCGGGTTGGCATCGTACATGCAGTTGTCCATGCCGTTGGGCACGCCGTCACCATCTGTATCGTCTTCGCAACAATCGGCAACACCATCTCCGTCTGTATCGGTAAACCCCTCGTCGGCCTTACCGTCGCAGTTGTTGTCTTTGCAGTCGCACATTTCCGGCGCGCCCGGATGCACCTGTTTGTCTGTCGGGCCGCAGTCGTTGGCGTCGGCGTGACCGTCATTGTCATCGTCCGGGTCGCACACGTCGCCCTGACTGTCGAAGTCGGAGTCCAACTGGTCTTCGTTGGGCAGTGTGGGGCAGTTGTCCAGGTTATCGAACAGCCCGTCGCCGTCGTCATCCATGTCTACGCAGTCAGCTTCGCCGTCCTGGTCTGAATCCAAGGAGCCTTCGTCGACCAGGTCGTCGCAATCGTCGTCCTTGCCGTTGCACGCTTCTTCCGCCCCCGGGTAGACCTGGCCGTTGAGGGGCGCACAGTCTTCGGTGTCGGGCACCGAATCGTTGTCGTCGTCCGCGTCGCAAGCGTCGCCAACTCCGTCGTAGTCGGTATCGGTCTGGCTAGGATTCTGGGCGCACTGACAGTTGTCCTGTTCGTCGGGGTAGCCGTCTGCGTCATCGTCGACCTCGATGCAGTCGGCGATGCTGTCCTGGTCGCAGTCCGAATACTCTTCGTCGGTCTGCCCGTCGCAGTTGTTGTCGAGTCCGTCACACAACTCCGCGCTCGGTTCCTTGCCCTGGCAGACCGGGTCTCCGCCCACACACAGAACCGAACCGGTACACGCACCGTATTCGTTCACCACCTGGCACTCCTCCTCCGCCAGGTTGTCGTCGGCCACGCCGTCGCAGTCGTCATCCTCTCCGTTACAGGTCTCCATTTGGGGGGTCGCGGCGGAACAATCGGTGAGCCCTTCCTCCTCGCAGGTCCGTTCCCCGGGGCATTGCCCCCACTCACTCTCAACGTAACAGGCGGTCGACAGCCCCAACTGAGACGCCAGTGGCGAGCAGGCGCATTCCCCCGATTCGGGGACACACTGAGTTCCTGTGGTCCCGTCTACTGCCAGCGCGGCTTCACAAAGGTATCCGTCGGGGCAGGGCAGGCCGTCGTTGGAGCAGTCGCCACCGCAGAAGCTGCCGTCGGCGCCACGATCCACGCACAGCACCTGCAAGCCAACCAGGCTGCCCTGGCATTCCTGGCTCTTGCTGCACGGATTGCACAGTGTCGGGTGGGCCGGCATGCATACGCCGATGGCATCGGGAGGATCCTGCATCAATGTGCAGATCCAACCTTCGGGGCACTCTTCGATGCAAGTCATGGAGCAAAGGAATCCGCCCGGTGTCTCGACGCACCAGCCGCTGTTGCAGTCGTCGTTGGCGGAACATTCACAGCCGAAACCGCCGGGAGTCGAACACCAGCCCGGAGACAGGTCCTCGGGGACGTCGGCGCCTTCCTGGTCCGGCAGGTCCGGCCAGGCGATGTCCAGGTCAAAGTACAGAGCATCGTCGGGTTCAAGGTTGTCTGGGAATTGCGTGTCGTTCGGGCTCCAGTCGCCGCGGCCGTCCACGGGGATTTGTGCGTCGTCGCCCGCGTCAAGACCGACGACGTCGGGCGGCAGTTCCCAACCCCCGGAATCCACCAGCAAAGACGTATCCCCGGGACCTGCACACCCCGGAGGCGCCACGCACGCCATAAACAGCAGGATTACTCCTGCACATCGACTCGCTGTCATGTTTCGCTCCAACTTGGACCGTTCGCCGAAAATATCGTGTTCCAATAACTACCAAAGGATATCCCCGCACGGGCGCGCAGGGCAAGGAGAATGTTAGCAGGCCCCTTTCGAGCATTCCCCCGAGTCGAGTTTGTCGTTGCACTGGTCGGGGATGCACAAGTTGGGGTAGGTGACGCCGTCCGGGCAGCACACCGGGTCGTATTGCAGGCCCGTGCATGTTTCGGCGCACGAGGGGCACCACTGGTTCGATTCCACCCAGCTGCCGTTGTAGACTGCGGAGCACTTGTTGCCGTAGGTGTTGCCGTCGGCGCCGCAAACGCCCCGCTCACCGGTATCGCCAGGTGCGGGTGGCTCTCCCTGCTCTTCGGGAACGGGCAGCCCGCCGGTTGCGGTGGGGCATGGGCAGCTGTCGAAACCGCACTCATCCACCGCGCAGTACGGCTCGTCACCCAGGTCCAGTTTCAGGCCCGACATGCAGTCGAACGCAGCCTGGTTGAAGTAGGTGAGGTAGTCGTCGCCGCACAATGGCGCTTCCGTGCCTGAGGAAAGATCCGCCATGCACAGGTTGCACACCGCCAACTGGAATGTGCCGTCCGGCTCCTCCGGGATCTCGTAGAGGTGGGGGGATTGCTCAGGCGCCTTGCACAACAGGTGGCACTCTGACTGGTAAACCTTGTAGTCCAGGCCGCACACCCACTCCTCCACATCGGGGCAGTCGGGGCAGCAGGGGCCGTCTTCCAGGAACTTGGCGCCGTCGCACTCCCTTGCACAATCGTTCATGTAGGTCTTCTTGACGTTGCCGTCCAGCCCGCAAACGGGCACACATTTCTCGTCGCAATTCGGGCATGCCTCCGAGTCGACACACTCCCCCTGGCACAGGAGGTCCACAGGGTCGCATATTTCCGGTGTGCAGTCGGGATAGCACATGAGCCACAAGCACTTGTTCTGATAAGTTACGCCGTCCACGCCGCACAACGGGTCAACGGTGTTGGGGCACTCCTCGCAAGCCTCCTCGGGGCACTGTCCGGGGAATTGCACCTGGGGGCAGTTATTTATGTCCTTGCACCCATCGGTGCCGATGGCGCACTTCAAGTCGCAGAAGTTGGCATAGGTCAGTTGGTCCGTGCCGCAAAGGTCGACCGGGGCCAACTCTTCTTCCGTGCACTGCCCTTCACAATCCAGGGGACAAGCGCCCTTGTCGTACTGAAGGATGCCGGCGCATTCGGCCAGACACGGGCTGTCATAAGTGGTCAGTGTGTCGGCGTCGCACACCGGAGAATAGGGGATGTCATCGCAATCACAAACACACTGTCCTTCCGCTTCATCGCAGACCTTGGGCTCGTCGCAACTACCGCAACTTCCCCCGCACAGATCCTCGCCGCATTCCCGGTCGTCGCATTTAGGCTTGCACTCGCACTTCCCCTCAACGCACTCTTCTTCCGACGTGCAGACTCCACAGTCCCCACCGCACCCCGCCGGGTCAGGCCCGCACTCCAACTCCCCGCACGCAGGTTCGCAGGGCAGTTCGCAGTTGGGTTCGCAGGTGTCAGGTAACGTTGTTTCCGCTTCCGGAGCTGTGGTGTCCTCCGGGACCTCTGAGTCTTCGGCGATCGCGTCTACAATTTCTGCTTGCCCGGTGTCCGATTCGCCCTTGTCGTCACTGTTGCCGCAGCCGCCCGCCGCGACCGCCGCGATGGCAAACGTCACGGACAGGATCAGTGTGCGCATCCTAGTCATGAAAAACCTCCCTGCGGGGCCGGCGCTGGGTTTGCTACTATAAGTGTACCTATTTCAGCACCAGCTTAACCAGACGTTTTTTTCCTGCCTTGAGGATGGGTGAGGACTTCAGGTCCTCCGGGGTGACGACGAAAGTCTCGTCCTTGATCTGCTGGTCGTTGATTCTTGCTCCCCCCTGGCGGATGAGCCGCCTCGCTTCGCCGCCGCTTTGGCAAAGGCCTGCGAGGCGATACAATTCGGTTGCCCTGACCCCGGCCCCGATGTCGTCGGCCGAAAGCTCTACGGTGGGCAACTTCTGGGAAGCCTCGAGCTTGATCCGGGTCACCGCTGATGAAGTCTCGATCTTGCCATCCGGGTCAGCGGGCGGAAAGTGCTTCACCGCGGTCCTGAATGCGTCAGCCGCGGCTTCGGGCGAGTGAACCAGTGCGGTCACCTCGTAGGCCAGAATCTCCTTGGCCCGATTGATCAGCGGTGGCGTCAGTTTGCCCAGCCGCTCGCATTCTTCCACGGGGAGGAAGGTGAACAGTTTCAGCAGTCGATCCACATCGGCGTCGTCGGTGTTGCGCCAGAATTGGTAGAAATCGAATACCGGAGTGCGTTTGGAATCGAGCCACACCGCCCCTGCCGCAGTTTTTCCGAATTTCTCACCCGCCGCATTCATCAGCAGTGGGAAAGTAAGGCCATAGGCCTGGCCTCCTTCCGCCCGGCGGATGAGGTCCACGCCCGCGACGATGTTCCCCCACTGGTCCTGGCCGCCGAACTGCATGGTGCATCCGTGCTCACGATACAGCACCAGGAAGTCGTAGGCCTGCAGCAGCATGTAGTTGAACTCGAGGAAGGAAAGGCCCGATTCCAGCCGGATCTTGTAGCTCTCCGCTGACAGCATGCGGTTCACGGAAAAGTGCCGGCCGATCTCCCGCAGGAAATCGACGTAGTTCAGCTTCAGCAGCCAATCGGCGTTGTCCACCCACAGTCCCTTTTCTCCTTCCAATTCGAGGAAATGCTCCAGTTGGCCCCGCAGTTTCTTACCGTTCTCGGCAATTTGTTCCTGCAACATCATCTTGCGCATTTCCGTCTTGCCGCTGGGGTCTCCAACCATGGTGGTGCCGTTGCCGATTACCGCAACGGTTTTGTGACCGGCCCGCTGCAGGTGAACCATGGCCAGGATCGGAATCAAAGTGCCCACATGGAAGCTGTCCGCGGTGGGGTCATAGCCGATATAGAAAGTCACCTGCTCGGTAGAAAGTAGCTTGCGCACCTCCTTATCGTCGGTGCACTGGTACAGAAATCCCCGCCTTGCAAACTCTTCGAACACGCCCGGCATGTCGGTTGTCCTCAATCTTCGATGTCTGAAAAGACCGAAAGATCCTCTGTAATCTCCCGGGTGACCTCATCGGTGAGTTCCGTGAAGCCCTCCTGGTCGTCCTCCAATACTTTGAGGACGATGAGGGTGATATTGTCCCTGCCTCCCGAGTCGTTGGCCATCTGGACCAGTCGGTGGCAGGTTTTGATCAGTGATTTTTCGTCCTGCAAAACCCTCTGCATTTCGTCGTCTTCAATTTCACCGGTCAGCCCATCGGAACAGAGCAGGTAGAGATCGTCCTTTTCGGGGACCAGCACCTGCAAGTCCACATCTACGGTGTTCTTCATCCCCAAGGCCCGCACGATGATGTTCTTATGGGGGAAGTTCCTTTCTTCCTCCGGGGTGAGGCTCAGCGACTTACGGAAGTCGTTGAGGAGAGAGTGGTCCTCGGTAATGCCTTCGAGGACTCCCCGGCGGAACCGGTAGCAGCGGCTGTCGCCAACATGGGCGACGTACAGTTTCCCTTCGGAAAGATACGCACCGACCGCAGTGGTCCCCATGCCTCTCAGTTGGCTCTGTGCTGCCGAGGCCTCGAAGATGCGCTGATTGGCGAGTTTCAACGAAGTCACCAGCCGGTTGGCGTGGTAGTCGTCTTCCTTGCCCGTCTTGAACGGCCAGGTGATTTCTTCGTCCGCCGCAGTGTCGCTGTAGAAGCCCTTGACTGTGTCGACCGCCAGCTTGCTGGCAATCTCTCCGGAGGCGTGACCGCCCATGCCGTCAGCGACGATAAACAGGTCTTCTTCCGGCAGGATGAGCAGGGAGTCCTCATTGTGCTCCCGCTTCATACCTACATGTGTGTCCCCGGCAAACTCGACGCGCATATGTCACCGCCCCACAAAACCTACACCCGGGCGTTATACTAGCACCGTAAACGCATGCGATCAAATGATCGTTGTCAACTGCAATCTCCATGACCCGGCAGCTTGCGACCTAATCCAATGATCTTGATATTTTCACCCCGGGTTGATAGCCTGCCTAGGGTACGGATCTTACCAGGGGGAGACCAGGGCCATGAAAATTCGTTTTGCCTGTCTGATGCTTGCTTGTGTGTTTGTCTTTTCTGCCGAAGCGTTTGCCGACCCGTTTGCGGGGTCGGAACTGCTGGTGGGCAGGAGTGTGAAACCTGCCGGTTCGGCGCAGCTCTTTTCCATGGGGCTGGCCATCCAGTTCGCGCCCATGAACATGCTGCTGTCATCCCAGAAGGACACCATCATCAACTCCGGTATCGAGAGCGCGTGCGGCGGGGATGCGGCTTGCGAAACTGCGGCCCGGGAGAACTCCGACAAGGCCATGGACGCATTGGCCGAAATTGATGACGACCAGTGGGCCACTATCGAAGGTGCGGCCACCGACGACGCACAACTCACCGCGGAGCTGGAGAAGGCCGGCGTGCCGGCCGAAGGCCAGGAAGCGGTGACCAAGTACATGGACCAGGTACCGGCAGAAAAGCGGAAAGATGCACTCAGCCTGTCGAGACAGCTTGCCGGTCAGGACGCTACCTCCATCATGGTGGAGCCCAACCTGGCCCTTAATTTCGACCTGGTCTCTGTGGACTTCAGGGTGCCCATGGCATTGTATATGCTTGAGAGTGACACCCAGTGGAATATGGGCAACATCACAGTAGACACCAAGTTCGGCCATATCTTCGGCCCCGACCTCGCTGCCTTCGGCTTGAGCTATGGCGTTGCCCTCTACCTGCCTACCGGCACCGAGGAAGCCGCGGCCATGGGCTTCGCCGACTTGTTCTACGGGCCGAAGTTTTTCTATCAGTACTTCACGGCCGCCCCCTACCTGGCCATGGGCTTCGATCTGCCCGGCTTCTCCATGCAGGGACACGCCGAGTTGGTGAGCCAGCACGCGGTCCGCGGTGACCCCGAATTCAGCAGCGTTATGTACGGCAAATACGGCGGGGGCCTGGTTCTCCTGCCCAACTGGCCCATCTCCGCCATAGCCGAGATAAACGGTCTCTACCCCATCAGCAACGGCGACCAGTACGACGCTTTGTTTGGAGTGGCCGGCGCGCAGTTGAAGCTGCTGTGGCTCAAGGCCAGCCTGGCCATCCAGGCGCCCATCAAGCAGCCCGACGAGGCCAGCCTGGGCACCGACGAAGTTAGCGTTGAAGAGCTCGCCAAATTTTCCATCATCGGCCGTGCCTCCTTTACATTCTAGCGGGCACAATGACTATCTACACCAGAGGCGGGGACGAGGGCAAAACCAGCACTCTCGGGGATGAACGACTGGCCAAGGACCACCCGGTCCTTGAAGCCAACGGCACCCTCGATGAGCTTTCTGCCATCGTCGGCCTCACCCGTGTGCGTGGCGCGACCATGGCCCATTTTGCTCCAGTGGCTGCGCTACTCAGGCGTCTTCAGGACGATTTCGTACACCTGGGGGCCTACATCTCATCAGGGGACGAAGAACATCTCGCCCGGATCGGCCTGGTGCCGGAGGTGATGGAGAAGGCCATCGACGCGGCCATGGCGGACCGGGAACTCGAGGGCTTCATCGTGCCCGGCGCCAACGAAGTGGAGGCGCTGTTTCATCTGGCTAGAACCGTCTGCCGGAGGTTCGAGCGACGCCTCATCGTCCTGGCCGACAAGCGGCCGGTACCTGCGGTCCGCACTTACGCCAACCGGCTCTCCGACCTGTTCTTCGCCCTTGCCGTCTGGTCAGGGGAGCCCATCGAGCCGGAGCCCGAGACGCCATGAATTGGAAAACAGCCTTGCTCTGTTTCACTTTGTTGGCGGCCCTCTGGTCGGGAATTGGCTGTGAGGCTTCGTCCGGGGGTGGCGACGAAGCCGACAGCTCTCCCGTAGTCGATGTGGGCGGCGATCGGACCGGGATTCCCGACAGTGCGGATGACGTTGTCGAGGACGTTGAGAAATACCCTGGCCCGGAAGGTGCGGTCCCCATTTTTGAAGAGCAGAGACAGGGCTTTTTCGACCAACCGTTCCCGTGCGATAGCAGGGTCAAGGCCGGTGGAGCCCCGGATCTGTCCGATTTCCCCAACCCCCACGAAGTGGAGCTACTTAGCCTGTACATCAAGGAGGCCGAACTTCGCATCAAGGGATTCTCGCCCAATGGCGCCATCTACTTTCGTTTCGACGGGCCGCTGGCTGAACACCTCTTTCCCCAGGTCGCCTACACTCTCCAGGACGACTCCTCTGTCATGCTGGTCAACATCACCGCAGAATCTCAGTTTTATGGCGAGAAGATCCCGGTGGAAACCTGGTTCTGGGACAAGGAAGCGCCCATCGAAGGCTACTATCTGGAAGGCAATGTTCTGGCCGTCAGACCCCTGGGCGGTTACCCCATGCGGCGGGGTGAGCTTTACGCGTGTATCATCAAGCGGAGCCTTAGAGACAAGGAGCAACGCTATCTTTCTCGGAGCGAATTGGTAGCCTCGGCCCTCGGCCCCGAAGCCTCGGGCCTCTATGCAAAGATCCTTGCCCCCTTAGGCGAATGGCTCGATCAGGCGGACGGCATCGACCGCGACGATGTCGCGGTGGCCACCGTGTTTACCGTCTCCGACCCGGTGGACGAGATGGCGCGAGCGGCAGAGTACCTTCGCAACAACTTCAAGATGCAGAGCACAAGCCCGGTGAAGAACACCAAGTTGGGCTCCACCTACATGCAGTTCGAAGGCACCTACGAAGCCCCCAACTTCCAAACCGGCGAGCCGCCGTACGACACCAAGGGCGAAATCGTCTTCAACAAGGACGGCGAGCCCACCATGCAGTGGATGGAAGAGCTGGATTTCGTGCTCACAATCCCCAAGGACACCGCCATGCCCCAGGGAGGATGGCCCGTGGTGCTTTACGCACACGGTACCGGGGGCAGCAGGTACACCTTCACCAAGTCCATCGCTAAGTACCTGGGCGAAGCCGGGTTGGCAGCCATCTCAATCGATCAGCCGCTCCACGGCAACCGGTGGGCCGACGGAACCACGGCGAACATCGAATTCTACTCCTTCAATTTCACCAATCCGCAGGCGTCTCGAAGCCTGTTCCGGCAGGCCGCACTTGATGACGTGGCCCTCACCATGCTGGTGAAGGAGTTGGAGTTTCAGCACAAAGGCAAAGTGGTGAAGTTCGACCCCGAGTCGATCGGCTTTTTCGGTCACTCTCAAGGCGGCCTCACCGGCCCGCTGTACCTGGCTGTGGAAGACGATGTGTCGGCGGCGGTCCTGTCCGGCGCCGGGGGCGGCCTTGCGTACACCATCTTGCTGCGCAAGCAACTCGACAGCGGCCTGGACATGGACATCAAGGACGCGGTGGAAAACGCGCTCAAACTGGAATTCGAAGATGAACTGACCCTGTTTCATCCGGTCATGACGCTCATGCAACTTCTCGTCGACGTGACCGACCCCCTTAATTTCAGCCCGCTCTATTTCCATCCGAGGCTGAGAGCCGAGCCACTCAACGTCTTCATCACCTCCGGGATCGAGGACCCCTACACTCCGGCGGTCACCACTGAGAACCTGGCGCTCGCCGCGGGTATTCCGCCGCTGCTGCCTATCAAACATCATCACAAGGGATTCGACATTTTGGGGCAGACAGTAACCACGCCGGTCAACAACAACATGACCCAACCAGATGGAACCGTTGCCACCGCCGCACTGGCCCAGTACGCGGATGCCGGCCACTTTGTGGCTTTCGACAACAGTGACTGCCGGGCCCTGTGGCTGACCTTCCTGTCATCCGCGCTGAACGATCACTCCGCAGTGATCGATAAGTGAGTTTTTACTTCCAAATCCAGACAACCTGATCTATATTCTCGCGGCTCAAACGCCCACCCCGTGGGGGCGCTTGAGCACGCGAGGAGATCCCAATGTCAAAGACCATCATCATCGAATTGGCAAAAGACCGGGACAAATTGCGGGAAGTCTACTTCCCCGATCGAACCAGAAACGCGTATCATATCGGCAGTCTCGGGCATGAGTATTTCGAACAGACGCAAACCTACTGGGTGCTCGAAGAAGGAGCGCCGGCTGCCAGCGTGGCTGTCTATTCGGGCCTCAGCGCTCCCGCCATGTTCACCTGGGGCAAGCTGGAGTACATCGACCTGCTGTTGACCCGCCTGTTTGGCAAAGTGCCGGAGAGGGTGTTGTTGCACCTCTATCCGGAGCATGCACCTGCCTTCGAAGAAAAGCTCGAGATTACCAGCCGCCAGAAGCTGGTACGCATGTCCTTGACTGCCGACAAATTCAAACCGGCCGAAACCACGGCTGAGATCATTCCATTGGGCCATGCAGACACCGCCGACATCTTACGGGTGTATGCTTCATATCCCGACAGCTTCTTCGAACCGTACCAGTTGGAATCAGGCTTCTACTGCGGAGTCCGGGAAGAAGGCATGCTGGTCAGCGTCGGTGGCATTCACTTCGTAAGTAAGAGCACCCGGTTTGCCATGATCGGCAACATAGTATCCATGCCTTCAGTGAGAGGAAAAGGGTACGCACGTTCTTGTACCTCCCACCTCTGCTCCAGGCTGTTTGAATCCGCGGATCTGCTGGTCCTCGATGTCCCGGCAGACAACGCCCGTGCGCGGGCGACTTTCACCAGACTCGGTTTCGAGGAAAGTTTCAACTACGACCAGACCCTTGCCCGCAAGATTTCCCGCTAGTTTCCCGGAGTGAGAACATTATGATCAGACCCATCTTTTGTGAGGACGATGCAGTTGTGATGTTGGACCAGGCGCTCCTGCCCGGAAAGGAGGTCTATGTGAAGTGCCGGACCGTGGAGGAAGCCGCGAGCACCATCACCTCGATGCAGGTGAGAGGCGCACCGCTTATCGGCGTTACCGCCGCCTACGGAATGGCCCTCGCCGCCCGCACCTGCCTTGGCGACGAAACCGAATTCCTGGCCTGTCTTGAAAAGGCAGGCCGACTGCTCGCGGCCACCAGGCCAACGGCAGTAAACCTCTTCTGGGGCATCGAAACCATGAAGCGGTTCGCCGCCACTATCTCGCACCTGCCCCATGAAGAGCGGGCAGCCGCACTGATGAAAGAGGCGCAACGCGTCCACGCTGAAGATACTGAGATGTGCCGCGCGATGGGCCGCCACGGTGCGCAGTTGCTCAACGACGGCGAAACCGTGATGACCCACTGCAACGCCGGGGCCCTGGCCACTGCGGGATACGGTAGCGCACTGGGAGTCTTTCGCGCCGCCAGGGAAGCGGGCTTGAACATAAATATCGTGGCCCGGGAAACCAGGCCGTTGCTGCAAGGTTCACGGCTCACCGCGTGGGAACTTATTACTGACGGCTTCGAGGTGACCGTCATCCCCGATAATGCAGGCGCCCACATGATGAAACGCGGACTCATCGACCGCGTCATTACCGGTGCGGACCGCATCGCGGCCAACGGGGACACCGCCAACAAAATCGGCACATACGATCTGGCTATCATCGCGCGTCATCACGGCATTCCGTTTCACATCGTGGCTCCCTATTCAACCATCGACTTCTCTCTGGCCGACGGCTCCGGCATACCCATTGAAGAGCGGGACAAAGATGAGATACGGCGCATGGAAGACATTCCGCTCACACCACCGACCGCCAGGGTCTACAACCCCGCATTTGACGTTACCCCGGCAGGACTGATTGCCTCAATCGTCACCGAGGAAGGAGTCGCGACCGCCCCCTTGGGCGATAGCCTGAAACGTTTGTGCGGCGACAAGCCGTAATGCTAGCCTGGTTCACCTATCTGCTGGCCGCAGTTGCCTTCGCAGCCCCGGCCGCGGCCCCGGCAGAACCGCCGCCATTGACCTATTCGGTACACACTGCATTCGGCGTAGTGCCGATTCACGTGCTGGCCTTCTCCCCCGATGAGCTCCAGGCGAGGCTCCTCTTCCCCCCCGAAGGCAAGACGTTGTCACACGTCGATGCAATGCCGGGCTGCGCCCGGGCACTGGCGTGTTTCAACGCCTCGTTCTTCCGCGAGAACGATAAGCCCATCGGCCTGCTCATCTCCCGGGGAAAGGTGCTCCAGAAAGTCCAGAAAGTAAGCTGGGGGATGTTCTGGATTGACGATCAACACAAGGCCCACATCGTGCCGAGGAAGTCGTTTGAACGTAAGGTGGACCTCAACCACGTGGAGTTCGCAGTTCAGTCAGGGCCGACGCTTATGCTCGACGGCGAGCTGCTCGACCGCAAGAGCACACCTGCAATCAGGACTGCCATCGGAATCGATGGGGAAGGCAACTTGAAGGTGCTGGTGGCCCGGCTGCCGGTCACGTTGGAAAGCCTGGCTGCTTTCGGAAAAGAGGAACTGTCCCTGAAATATCTGATGAACCTCGATGGCGGTTCCTCCACGCAGTTGTTTGTGAATTCCGGAGAGCCGGTGAGGCTCAGGGGCGTGCCGGTCGCGGTTGGGGTGGGGCTCTACTCGAGGTCTGCGGTAGATTCCGGCCAGGATACGATCAAGGGCGGGGGCGATTCCACGCCCAAAGCTCCATAGAGACGACCCCAGTCAAAACACGGCCCGGGGTCCTGCTTTCGACCTATCGGCCGGGCGACGTGCTCGTGCCCGACTACGTGGTCGGGCAGGATCGGCAACTCAGAAACCAGCACCTCAACCAGGGCAATCAAGGTTCGATACTGGGCCTCCTCGTAGCGTCCGTCCTTGCTGGGCACAAAAACGAGGTCGACGCCTACGCTCCTGCCGTTTACGTCCCCTCGTCCGTCCAATTCGGTGACGCCCGCGTGCCAGGCACGCCTGTTCACCGGCACCATCTGGATGAGCTTGCCGTCGCGGTCGATGACGTAGTGGGTGCTAACGCCTGTTTTCAGACTGCTCAGGTGATCTATCGATTCCACGAAATCCAGGCACGTGTAGTGAATGACAATGGTGTCCACCGGCTGCCCGTTACCCCGCTCGTCGTGATTGGGGCTCAGGAACAACTCAACCCCCAGGCCGATGTCGGCCAACCGCTCCTTGATGCGATTGTCAATGCCGGGACGAAGGCTCAAACCTCACCTCCCCCGATGAACTCACGGACGATGGAATCCTTCGGAATTGAATCACGATCCCACAGCTCATCCAGGCTACGCAGAAGGGTGGCCACTCGCCGAGCCCGTTCAGCGCCATCCGGATCGATGCTCTCACGGGCCAGGTATTGGCCCATGTAACGCAACAGGATCGGCCGGTACAGCGGCAATTCGTAAGGCTGCGCGCCGTTGAGTACGAAGTCCGCATCACCGAGATAAGGTATAATATGCTTTTTCTCGCTGCGCCGCACATAGTGCCAGTGTTCCAAAGTCTGAAACGGTGTAACGTTGCGATTGATCTGGTCCCGCGCCATGCGGCGAAGCATGCGCAAGTCGGTCCACTTGACCCATTTCTCATCCGGGCCCAACAGTTGCGTCAGAGCCTCGATGTAAACCTTGTACTTCACTTCCTCCGGGATCTTGGCCGTGAGCCCCTTGTACATGCCGTGAAGCGTATCGATCAGCACGATCTGCCCCTTCGACAATTTGAGGTCCAGCGTCTCCTGTACCCGGCACCCCTTGTGGAAATCGAATACCGGCGACGCCACCTTCTTGCCCGTGATCAACTTCTCCAGGTGATCGTTGAGAAGTGGCAGGTCGATGGCTTCCGGCGTTTCGTAGTCGTAGTCTCCCTTCTCATCCTGCGGCTGGTGGGCCAGGTCCCTGAAGTAGTTGTCAACGTTGATGGCCACCAGCTCAACCCCGGACTTCGCCAGCTTCTTCTGCAGGCGGGCCGTCGTGGTTGTCTTGCCGGATGATGACGGGCCGGCCATGATCACCAGGCGCACGTCGTCACTTCTCTCCGCGATCTGGTCTGCGACCGCGTCCAATTCCGAGTCGAACCTTCCTTCCGAAGCAACAATCAAATCGTCGATGCCGCCGTTGCGAATCGTCTCGTTGAGCTGGTCCACCGAGTCGCAGTCGTGGTTCAGGTTCCACGACAGGGTCTCCCACAGGATGCGGTATGGAACCGGGCCGTGGGGAGCACGGGATTTGCCCTTGCTCTGCTCCCGGGCTGCACGGCGGCTTTCCCGGTACACGATGAATGACCGGGCAGTCTTCACATGTCCCGCAGTGATCACTACTTCCTCAATGGTGTCCTGAACATCTTCCACCGTGGGAACTTCTTCATCGAGGTAGCGATCCTCGATGGTCATGACCACCCGGCGGGCCAGTCGCTTCGCGCGCCGCATGTCACGACCACCAACCGAAGCCGCGGCCTTGTAAATCGCGAAAACGATCCTCTCCTCGTCGAAAGGAATGCGCTCACCATTGCGCTTGATTACATGACTGATGCTTGCTTTGACCATCGACCTTCCATACCGGCTGAGTCCGACCGTAACCCTAGCAGGTTAGCCCATTTCCTGCAACCGAAACTGACCCTACTGAGTAGGGCTGAGGGAAGGATGATGCAGGAACTCGTCCGCGTCCAGCGCCCGGGTCATGATACGCACGGAGTCGATGTACCCGCTGAAGTACAGGGGAGCTGAACCGGGTGACCGTCCGATGGTGACGTACGAACCCCCCGGCGGGGATGCCGCAGGAGTCGCCTCTGCTGATGCTGCCGGCGCACCGTCTATGTGCAGTGACAGCATGTTCAAAGTCCTCACCCCTGCCAGTTGGCTCCAGACGGAAGGGAGCAGCGGCTCCCCGGCAATGGCCGCGGAATCCCATCCGCTCTGGCCGAACCCGGGGTCGCCTCCGTCGACAGCCAGTCCCCATGCTTCCAGTAGAACGTTGCCCCAGCCGACAACTCTTCCATCGCCGCCGGGAAGCACCGTAGCTTCAACCGTCACCTCGCCATTGACGGGCGCCTCAGAAGCGGCCAGGAGCGACTCGCCCCCGGAGAAGCTTAGTGCCGTACCGCTTTGACCCGCCACCGGGTCCGGGGCGGTCTGGGCCCCCTCGTCAACCGCATGGGTCTTGAGTGTGCTGGAGTCCACCCATTTGTCGCCCCACAGGTCATCGAACCTCCACCAGCCGGCGTAACCGAGGCAACGATTCAACAGGCCGAAGCACACCTCGCCCTCAGCAGAAGAAACGTACGGAAAGAACCCCCATGCATCACCGTCCTGCCAGTGCAGAGTGTATCCCCGTACCTCATGGCCCGATGCCGGTTCCCCGGCATCTCCGGACGCCGCGGTGGCGGCCAGGAAGCGAATCGCAGGAGCGCCCGGATTGGCCCGATGGTAAAGGTAGTCCGCAGACTTGGCGCTATGGTGCAGAATCAGTTCGTCGAAACCGCCGGGGAACCAGCTATCTCCAGCGATGCTGCTGCCCCCGACCACAAGGTCAGCGCCATTGTCGGCGACATTCAGGCCGCCCGCAGGCTTGTAGGGGGAAGCGGCCGGCAAGCCGTCGACATAAATCGTGAGTGATTCTTCGTCCCGCACCGCTGCGAAGTGGCGCCACTGGCCCGGCGCCCAATGGCCGAGTAGAACGTCGGACTGAATCAGCCCCACCTCTCCCTCATGAATGATCTCTGCCACAAGAGCGCAGGCCGGAGGGGCGAAATAGAGCCGAAAATTCCCGTCGGCGGCACCGGCCACGCTTCTGGATATCAGGTGTGGCTCCTGCTGGCAGCCGGGAGCGGAGTCGCCCCTGCTGACCCACATCTCCGCGGTAAAAACACCGCTGCCGGGTAGCGAACTTCCCGGTAGTGCCAACGGGCTTTCGGTCCCATCGACAAAAAGCGCCCCATCGTGGTCACCGAAGCGGCCCGGAACCGGACTAGCGACCGCGGCTCCGCCGTCGTGCTGGCCCAGGACGTCCTGCAGGTCTCCGTCCAACCGCCAGTATGCCTCGACACCGCACAAATCCTGCCGGTCCGGGGTCAAGGCCGGGTCCGCAGCCGGCGGGCACGGGGTATCCGAATGGGGGTGCGGGCCGATGATGCGGGTCCGCGTTACTGACTCCGGACCAGGCTCGTCCGCGGCCGGTGTTTCCGTGATTCGCAAGTCGTCCAGGTCCGCCTGGGCCCCGGGGACCAGGTCGGTCCCAAAGGTGGTCTTTGACCGGTAGTAGGCACCAACTTCTTCCGCTGTCAATGCACGAGAGAAGATCAGCAGTTCGTCTACGTACGTGGGTACAAAGGGAGGTTCAAAACTGTTGTCGTTGCAACCCACCCCGGCAGGGTTTTCATCGTCCACGAGTTTCGTGCACTGCATGGTCCCCTCCTTGAGCAGCGCACCTTCCGCAAAAGCTGCGTACCTGCCGTGGGAAAAGACAAACGCTACATGATGCCACACTTCGGTATCCCAACCGCTCATGGGGATGAACAAATCGCAAAGCTTGAACCCGTCACCAACGGTGAACTGGTACTTGCCGGTGTTGAACTTGATGAGGAAGCCTGCATCGGTCCACCAGCGGGAGTTGTCATAGATAATGGCGGGATCGCCGGACTTGAAGTATGCCATGACGGTGAACGCACCTGCCGGGAATGGCGGCTGGTCCGTGATCTTCAAGCATGCATCACCATCCAGATAAAGAGCGTCTCCCAGAGCCGCAGCCGGGGCCGGCGTGAATTGCGGCTCGCTGCCAAACACTTCCACTCCCGCGAACTGGTATGGGCTGGCGTCAACGACTTCTTCACCTTCAAAAGCAAGATGGAGGAACAATGAAGAGTCCGAAATCCCGTTGCGCAACAGCAATTCAACGGGCTCGTTGGTGCGGCGTTCTTTCGGGTTGTCACCGCCCGCAAGAAGGTTCAGCGGCTGCTGTGACTCGAAAGCACCGTGGGCTACAAGGGGTTCACACGCGTCGGCACCCGGAATGCCGTTTTCGTCCGGATTACCCGGGTCGAACGAGTATGGGCAGGCATCTGAAGGGTTGGGGATTCCGTCGTGATCCCAGTCTCCCGCCTGGCACTCCTCGTCAATGTCGTACTGGCAACCCTCCAGCGGAATGCAGGAGTCGGTGGAACAGATGTTGTAGTCATCACATTCAGCCGGTTGGCCGGGTTGGCAAGTCCCTTCGACGCAGTTCTCGTCCACAGTGCAGGGGTCGCCGTCGTCGCACTCCCCGCACGAGCCACCGCATCCGTCCCCGCCGCACTCCATCCCATCACAAAACGGCTCGCAAATGTCGGGTGAGATTTCCTGTTCTATGTCCGGCCAGACTTCCTCCGGAACATCCGCCGGCAGATCTTCCGCAATGTCTCCCACCGTTTCATCTGCTACGTCCCCGGGCACCTCCGCTTCCACATCAACCGGCAGGTCGTCTGCAATATCCTTCTGAATTTCTTCAAGGAGGTCGGGCAGCACCTCTGATTTGGCGTCTGCCATGGCGTCAATTTCGCCTCCGGTCGTCCAATCCACCTCCAGTTGCCCGACGTCTTCCACATATTGGTCGGCGTCGGCCTGCGGTTGGTTGTCTTGCCTGTCAAGTTCCAACGAATCAGAGGGCGGCATAAGGGTGTCGGCGCTATTGTCGCCGGCAATGTCCGGGCCGGGCGAACTGGTCTTGGACGAGCAGGCGGCCAGCAGAACAGCAGCCAGGCAAGCGACCGCGGTTTGTCTTGTCACCATCCGGGTTCAACTCCTTCCAGCAAGGCCGGGTTGAGTAGACGTTGTTTGTTAGATTAGCAACGCACGCCCACTATTAGAAGCGTCTTCAGGAAATGTCTTGAGCCTGAGTGAAAATCTCTAGTATGCTGGTGCCGGGAGGAGCCAATGACCGAAAAACTGGAATGGGAACTGGTGCCGAGGGTCAAGGAAAGCGAGCGGGAGGCTGTCGAGGGGTTGGCAGAAGAAGCGCTGCGGCTGGACGCGATGATGGAGGTGGCTCCCCACAGGCTCACGCGGGCAGACCAGGACCGTCTGGTGGAGTTGCAACGCAATATGGAAGAATGCGTGGTGCTCCCCTGTGAAGCCGCCGAAGCGCCCCAGGTCGGCTCTCGGCCGGACTGGGGGGACGAAGTGAAAACCCTCTACGAGGAATTAGAGGACAACGGCGGGTTGACCCTGCAGCAGTTCCGGGAGCACGTCGAAACCAATCATGATTGCACCCGTTGTCCCGGTGCATTTTCCTTCCCCGGCGTTTCCGGAATGCCCTGTGACTTTGAACTTGCCCCCCTCCTTGGAGTACTGGTGGACGATGATCTGAAGGAGCAGGTGCAGTTCGAGTTGGCCCCGAGCGAAATGACTGAACTGGCGGAGGCGCTGGAACTTCAACTTCGCATGGGCTCCTTCCTGGAACTCGAAGACCGTGACACCAAGGCCTACCTCGCCGATGCCATCGGTTACCTGCGCTTCTGGTCCGAAGCGGGTTTTGGCGTCGCACCAGCTTTTGTCAACGTGGAAGAGTCCGAATAGGCGTCGGTACGCTCCGCCACAGCTATCTGTAATAGCTCTTGCACATACGCGATGAGCCGCGTGGGTCGCGTTTGGGCTCACCGTAGTAGAGCAACTCCTCTGCGGTCACGAAATGATATCCTTGCTCTGCAAGGGCCTGGAGGATGGACGGCAGCGCCGGCGCGGTGTGCCTGGGACCCACGTGGAAGAGGATGATGTCTCCCGGCTCCACCTCTTTCGCCACGCATTCCACCATGCCATCGATGGGTGGCGGAGGATTGGTCCAGTCCTGGACGTCCAGACTGGCGAACAGGTTTACCGTGTAGCCTTCGGCGATGAGGACCTTGTTCAGCCAGGGCCGCTTGGCGTAGGCAGGAGACCGAAACAACGGCTTCAAGTAATGCCCTGCAGTCTCCTCGAAAACGTTTTCACAGTCCCTGAGTTCCTTCTTCGTTTCGGTCGCATCCTCCCCGAGGACATGGTGATAAGTGTGATTCCCGGTGAGATGCCCGGCCTCTTTCAGTCGCTTCAGGGTCTCGGGTTTCAGCAGCCCGTCCTCAACATACAGCCCGTTGAGGAAGAACGTCGCCCGCGCGTTGTAGGCGTCAAGCGCATCGAGGATCTCATTCAGCGCATAGTCGTTGTACCCATCGTCGAAGGTGAGCGCCACCACCTTGGCCTCGGTGTCGACGTGATCCCACTCCATCACTGTCGTACACGCATCGCCAATCCCGTCCCCGTCGCTGTCCAACTGATCCGCGTTGGCAACAAAACGGCAGTTATCGATGCACCCCTCGGGTTTGTCGGCTCCGGTGCAGAACGGTCCCGACCCGCGGTTTGGCGCACCGTCCTGGTCGGGATCCACCAGCCCTACGCAGATCCCCTCAATCAAAGTGTCGTCCGGAGTCAGCGGATTGGAGTCGTCGCAATCTGCAGGATAACGGTCGCGATCGAGCACCGGCCGGACCACCGGGGCATGGGCACAGGTGGTGACGAACAAGACGAGTGACAGGGCGGAAACCCGGAGCAACATGGAACCCCTCCAACGTACAGCCGAAGTCGGCAATACAACGATAGTGGCAGGGGGCCGTCATGGCCAAAATCCCGGCCGTTTTGCACCCCCCGTCCCTCGCTTTTGTGCTTTGATTCGCCTTTGGCGATGGGGTAGTATGACACAGGTTATCACAAGTGGGCGCTAATGCCTCCGGAGCGGGAATGAAGGTTCTGGTACAAGTTGTCCTTCCGTCGTTATTCCTTTTGATTCTGGCGTGTGACCGGCCGGCCATCGATCGCGGTGGCACCGGTTCCGGCCCGGGAGTGGACCTGCCGGGGTTTGACGCGGCTTCGTCGGAACTGGGTGGGCAGAGCGGAAATGTCTGCGGTGACTCACCCGCGGTGTCGGCGCAGACTTTTACCACTGACCCCGGTGTGGCAGTGATCCTCTCCAGCCTGTCTCTCGGGGAGAAAGTGGATCAGATGGTGGGCTTCGAGCAGGGTGCGGAGATGTTCGCTACCCCCGACAACGAAAAAGCGGGTATCCGCGGTTTCAAGTTCCGGGACGGCCCTCGGGGAGTTCGGCTCGGCGGGGATACTGCGACCTGTTTTCCGGTCCCTGTTGCCCGCGCCGCAACGTGGGATTTGGACCTCGAAAGGAGGGTAGGGGCGGCCATCGCGGCGGAAGTGCGGGGCCTCGGGCATAACTGCCTTCTCGCCCCCACCATCAATACCTTACGCCATCCGGGCTGGGGAAGAGGACAGGAAACCTACGGCGAGGATCCGTGGTTCCTCGGGATGATGGGCATCGCATCCGTCAAGGGGATCCAGGAGCATGTGCCGGCCTGCGTCAAACACCTGGCCTGCAACAACATCGAAGACACTCGCATGACCAACAACGCGGTCGTGGACGAGCAGAACCTGCGGGAGAATTACACCCGGCAGTTCGAGATGGTGGTCAAGGAGTCGGACCCCGCCTGCGTCATGGCTGCGTACAACAAGGTGAATGGGGACTATTGTTGCGAGAACAAGCCGCTCCTTCGTGATCTATTAAAAGAGGAATGGAAGTTCGACGGCTTTGTGGTGAGCGACTGGTTTGCGGCCAAAACTACTGTCGAATCGGCTCTGGGCGGGCTCGACGTGGAAATGCCCTGGCGCCTGTTCTTCGACGGGCTGCAAATGGCGGTGAGTGGCGGGCAGGTCCCTGAAAGTGTGGTGGACGAGGCGGTGGAGCGCATCTTAAGGGTCAAATTCAAGTTCGGCTTTGCGTTATTGAGCGAGACCTGGAAAGGAGACCCCGAGGTCGTGGAAGGTCCCGACCACATCGCACTGGCCCGAGAGGCGGCTCGGAAGGGCATGGTGCTGCTGAAGAACAAGGGTGACGTCCTTCCCATCGACAAGACCGCGGTTTCGAAGGTCGCAGTAATCGGGCGATGGGCCGACGAGGCCAGGCTCGGGGATGCGGGTAGCAGCAACGTCACGCCCAGCTACGCCATTACTCCCTATTTCGGCATTAAGGCCGGGGCCGGTGCGGGCGTGGAAGTGGCGACGAGCGAAGATGTTTCGGCCGCGGCAGGAGCCGACGTGACCGTCGTGGTCGTGGCCCTGACTCAGCAGGACGAGGGCGAAGCCTGGAATGGAGGCGGTGACCGGGATACCCTGGACCTCTCATCCGATCAGGAGCAACTGATTCGGGACGCAGCGGAGGTCTCTCCTGTGACCATCGTGGTTATGGAAGCCGGCGGCCCCCTCACTATGGAGAGTTGGAAGGACGACGCAGATGCCATCATCATGGCCTGGTATCCCGGCATGGAAGGGGGCAAGGCTATCGCCGAAGCCCTGTTCGGCGACATCAATTTCTCGGGCCGCCTCGTCCAGACCTGGCCGGTGAAATGGGAGGATGAACCGGTCTTCGGCAATCATCAGGACGAGACTGAGTTCGAGTACCTTCACGGCTATCGTCACTTCGATGAGACGGGAGTCGAACCGCTGTATCCCTTCGGATTCGGCCTGAGTTACACCACTTTTGCATACAGCAATCTCGTGGTGCCCTGCGATGTCGTAACTGAGAAAGCTAGTTTTGAAGTGACTGTCGATATCGAGAACACTGGAGCGACTGACGGGGTTGAGGTACCCCAACTGTACGTGAGTTATCCTGAGACCGGCGTCCGGCGGCCCCTGAAAGAGTTGAAGGGATTCGCCCGGGTAGAACTGAAACCGGGAGAGAAGAAGACGGTAAAGATTCGGGTGCGAATGAGGGATCTGGCATATTTCGACAGCGAACTTCACAAATGGGTTGTGGAGCCGCTGGAGCACACCTTTCACGTCGGCCCCAACGCCGGCGACCTTCCACTTACGGCTACTATTGCCGTGGGTTCGGAAGGGAAGTTGCGTGCGGGAGGTGACTAGCATGAAGAACATATTCCCAAGTCTGCTCCTGCTGCTGCTGATGCCGGCCGCCGCTCTCGCCCAGCCTTCTCCTTACTACGTCCCGGACGGCTTGCAGTCGCCCTTCAGAGACAAGGGAGTCCACGTGGGTGGAGACATGTGGATCGACACCGGGTATGAGGCCAGTCAGCGCGGTCTGAAAGGGGAACCGGACATGGCGTTCTGGCTCATGCAGGGCCGTTTCATGCTCGACGTGACCGGCACCATGGTGAAGGGAAGATTCTTCGCCCAGGCCAAAGGCCAGTTGCTGGCTCACGTGGAAGAGATTCCCGGCAACGAGCAGATCGACACCGACGATGCGTGGATCCGGTTCGGCGTGTGGGACAAGTGGGACCTGCAGTTCGGCCGTTTTGAAGCGTGGGAGGTCTATCACAAAGGGGAAGGGCTCGAGCGTGACACCTTGGAGGACAAGGGTGCGTTCGACGGACCGGACATATACGAAACAAACTACGCCTTCTATCGCCAGGACGGATTCGGTCAGGTCGCGGGCCACCTCTACCCCCTGGACTGGATGCGCTTCGAACTCGCCACGGTGTTCGGCAACGAACTGGGGTTCAACTCCATCGGAGTCAGGCCGGCCGGGATTCTCGACTGGGGTTGGGTGAAGGTGAAACTCGCCGGCGAGTGGCGCAAGCTCAAAAATCAGGAAGAGGGTAAAAAACTGTGGGAGGAGAAACGCGGGTTTGGCGGCGGTCTGCAATTCCACCTGGATGATTTTCACGACAACATTCGTGTGGCCTTCGGTGTGAACTCGGGATACGGCCTCGTAGACAAGGTAAACCTCTTCGGCAACGTTGACGAGACCGGAAGCATCGACACCTTCTCCGCCGGCGGCTTCCTCAATATGGGGCTGTGGTCTGCAGTCATGGGGCTCGGGTTCAACCAGACGCTCCAGGGAGACCGCCAGCTCAATGACCAGTCCGGAAGGGTAGGGCACTTTGAACATCAGCAGTTCTTTGCGTCCCTGCGTCACCCGCTGGTGTTTCCGGAGATGACCGCCAAGCTGGTTTTCGCCTGGGCCAGGGCCGACCTGGAGCCGTCTTTCGATAATCCGCGAATAAACGATATGTACAGCCTGCGCCTCCGGCTGTTCATGCAGTTTTAACCTATCTAGG
>CAZVFX010000100.1:0-26420 GCA_964626565.1 uncultured Myxococcales bacterium | reverse complement strand
CCCAACTAGGCTGGCCCTTCGTTTTGTGGGGATACATCAAGGTCAGACCCTTTCGCTTTTTGCTTTCTTGCGAGGGCTCGCATGGCGGGGTCCGTCCAACAGCCTGTCAAACGTCTCCGTCCCGGAATTCCTGCCCCAAAACTGGGGACGGACCTACTTACTGGAGCGGTTTCCTGTTGGGGACAGACCTCATTGTTTGAGCGGCTTCCACCTGTAGGACTCCCCCGAAGGACACGTGCCTCAGGTCCGCACAGGGCCGCTACGAGCTGCCTCGGACTGAAAGTCACTCCCTCACGAAGCGGCCTTCCGTACCGAAGCAGACCGGTTCGCGCACACACCTGAATCCCACCTGCTCGGTACGCCCGTCGGGCGGGAACCAGCCGCGCACCGCGACCTTCATGTCGTTCGGCGCATGCCGCTTCCAGTTCCCCCCTCTATAGGCTCGGTGTTCGCCGACCTCGCACCATGACGAGGTCCACTCGGACAGGTTGCCGGCAAGGTCGCACAGGCCGCTAACACTTCGCCCCGCCGGTTTTGAACAGACCGGCCACGGGCTGTCACGCCCGCACCCCCGGGGGGAGCGGAAGTCGTGTCGCCAGACAGTATGGTCGCAGTCCAAATCATCGTTGCCCCAGGGGTAGTGCCTGCGCCCGCGGTTGGATGCTTCCGCGTACCACTCCTCCTCGGTCGGCAATCGTCCGCCCACCCACTCGCAGAAATCCGCGGCGCCGTGCCATTCGATGCAGTTCACCGGGTAGTCCATCTTCTCGCCCCGCTGATCCCACGTGCACTCTTCGCCGATAGTCGTGACATGCAGCGTACTGCAATCGCCGTAGTGGGAACACTCCCAGAATTGACCGACAGTGGTTTCAGTTTTGGAAAACCAGATGCCGGCAGGCTTGCTGTAGACCCATTCGACACCCACCGCCTCACCGGGGCCGCGAAACGCGGTCTCAAGCCTCGTCGCTATTTGTTCCGCTTCCTCCCGCACCGAGCCGCTCTCTCCGTACCACTGAAGGTACTCATCGACACATCGGCCACGGTCCCGTCCCCTCACGGTGGCATCGGCCAGAACTCCTTTCAGACGTTGCCAGTGGATTTGGGCAACTGCTTCTCCAAATACCGGTCCTGGCACATCTGGTGATGAGGTCTGTGCTGCCCGGCCTGCGTTATAGCTCCAGAAGCATAGCACGGCCACGAGCAGCAGTGCAGTGGGCTGCCTGCCGGACGGACGGATCATTACTACTTCTTCTTCTCTTTCACCGGAGCGTCCTTTTTGTCCGGAGCCGGTTTCTTTTTGGGAGAATTATCGATGGTCTCTTCCTTCACGACCTTCCCCGCCTCGATGGTGATGAACAGCTCTTTTTCGTACACCGACTCGTAGCCCATGTGCACGTACTTGAGTTGCTTGCCCCGGGGAATCCTCAAGGAGCCGGTGAACCAGGTTGCCTTCACCGGGCCTTTCTGATCCGGGAACACCTTTTCGAGGGGAATCTCCTTTGCATCGGGCCCACAAGTGCCCTCCACCAGTCTTTCGAGATAAAGGTAACCATCCTCAATCTTCCAGCTCGCCTGATATCCCCTCCAACTGGCGGTGCAGACAGATGGGAAAAGGTCATTGGGCCTCGGATTCTTGTCCGAGAAGTACATTTCCAGGGGGTTGGTATAGATGCTCACTCTTTCTCCCTTGTACACCAGAATGTCCCCCATTTGCGCGGTGGCATGTGCGCTCAAGGGTGCGAGCAACGCGAACAGGCCGATAATCGCGACTGACGTTCTCATTTGGGCCTCCACGGGCAGCAGTTGTCCAGCCATGGCGATCTTCGCGGCTCGACAGCGGCGGTGTCAAGGCCAAACCACACCTGTCTTAGAAGCACGCACTGTGCGCCTGTCCGGTGTTTTCCCTTGACTTCGGCACCCTCCATCCGCACAATCCGCCCACTTAAATCGCCGGAAGACGCCGGCGGGACGTTTGGAGAGAAGATGAACGGGCTGTCTAGAATTCGCAACATCGGCATCGCGGCGCACATCGACGCGGGCAAAACAACAGTAACTGAACGTATTCTGTTTCTGGCCGGAGTAACTCGGAAGTTGGGGGAAGTCCACGACGGACAGGCTACCATGGATTTCATGAAGCAGGAGCAGGAGCGGGGCATCACAATTGCGTCCGCGGCCATATCCTGCAACTGGCGGGACTGCCGGGTGAACCTCATCGACACACCGGGCCACGTGGACTTCACTTTGGAAGTGGAGCGTTCCCTGCGGGTCCTCGACGGCATGGTCGCCGTCTTCTGCGCAGTGGGCGGCGTGGAGCCTCAATCGGAAACGGTGTGGGGACAGGCAGATCTTCACCGCGTGCCCCGCCTCGCGTTCATTAACAAGATGGACAGGCCCGGAGCCGATTTCTACGGCGCGATCGAGGGCATGCGGGAAATGCTTGACGCCAATGCAGTGGCGTATCAGGTGCCGATCATGAAGGGCGACGTCTTCACCGGCGTTGTTGACCTGGTTGACCAGAAAGCATATCTGTACGAAGGGTTCGAGCGCACCGAAATTCCGGTGCCGGCGGACCTGGCTGGCGAGGTTGAAACCAAACGGACGGAGATGCTGGAGTCGCTGTCCGAGTTCGATGATGAATTCATGGCTGCCTATCTTGACGGCAAGGAATTCACTGAAGAGGAAATCACCGAGGCCACCCGCAGCGCAGTGGCCCGCATGGTCATGGTGCCGGTGTTCGCAGGTGCTGCATTCCGCAACAGCGGTATGCAGTTGCTGTTGGACGCGATCGTCGACTACCTGCCTTCGCCCCTGGATGTGGGCGCGGTAGTGGGGCTGGACACGGAAATGGAGAGCCGCACCCATACTCGGAATCCATGCGTATCCGACCCGTTTTCCGCGCTGGCGTTCAAGATCATCCACGACCCCTATGTGGGGCAACAGATTTTCGTACGGGTCTACTCCGGCTCTATCGCCGCGGGGGACACCGTATGGAACAGCCGCCGCAAGGGCAAGGAACGGGTGGGCAGGATCATGCGTATCAAAGCCCGCGAACGGCAGGATATGAGTCGGGTGGAAGCCGGTGACATTGTGGCCCTCGTCGGGTTGAAGAAGACTGCCACCGGCGATACCCTCTGCGATAAGGAGGCCCGACTTCTGCTCGAGTCCATCCGAGTGCCGGAGACGGTGATCGCGGTACGCGTCGCCGGAGCCACCCAGAAGGAAGATGAGAAGCTGGCAAAATCGCTGCGCAAGCTGGCTGCCGAAGACCCCTCGTTTACCGTCACTTATGACAGCGAAACGTCGGAAACACTCCTCGGCGGCATGGGCGAACTGCACCTCGAGGTGCTTGTGGACCGACTGCGCACCGAGTTCGGAGTTGAGTGCAAGGTTGGAGTCCCATCCGTGTCCTACCGGGAAGCCATGGGCAAAGCCGTTGCCATCGAACACCGCCACGTGAAACAGACTGGCGGCCACGGCCAGTTCGCCCACGTGGTCATCGAGTTTGAGCCGTCGGACGACAACCTGTTCCACTTCGAAGAGAAGATCAGGGGCGGTGTGGTGCCTTCGGAGTACTTCCCATCTGTGAAAAGGGGCATTCAGGACGCGATGGTCAAAGGGGTGCTCGCGGGCTATCCCGTGTTGGGAGTAAGCGCCAGGCTGGTGGACGGAGGTTTCCACGCTGTCGACTCTTCCGACATGGCCTTTCGCACTGCGTCTGCTGCGTGCTTCAAGAAGGCGGTGGCGCAAAGCGCTCCTCGCATCCTCGAGCCGGTGATGAAGGTGGAGATCAACACCCCCGACGACCACATTGGCGATGTGGTCGGCGATCTTGGTTCCCGTCGGGGAAAAGTGGGATCCATGCGTCGTTTCCGCAAGGGCTCCCAGAAGCTCAACGCCCTGGTTCCACTAGCGGAGATGTTCGGGTACGCCACACCGCTAAGAACCATGACCAGCGGCCGCGCCAGCTTCGCGATGGAGTTTCATTCCTACCAGCCTGTGCCCGCCGCGGTGCAGGAAAAGATCATAGAAGAACGCAAAAAACAGTAACCCGGCAGCACCCTACAAGTGCCAGATGGTCTCGATGGTTTCCGCCAGAATCGGCAGCGCCACAATCAGGTAGATCAGCGAAAGCCGTTGCACGGTCAGGAACCGCTCCCTTCCCCTGCGTCGGGCCAGTTCCACGGGGATGAAGCCCAACAGGCAGACCATCCCGAAGAGGGAGTAGGCGAGCAACAGTTCGAAAGTGTGGCTCACCCCGCCCCACACCCGCAGCCGATCCAGCACCGCGGTGACCGCGCCGGGGTCGTCGATACGCTCAAAAGTGTCTGCAGAGAATCTCGCAATCTCGGTCGCGCTGTGGTCAATCAACACCACCTCCGGTCCATTTGCAAAAACAAACCCGGCCGGTCCGAAGGTGCGCACGAACCTGCTCTCCCGCACTGCTCCGGCCGGGTCTAGAAAATCGACCCGGGTCTCCCACTCCACATGCCCCAACTCTGACGCCGCTTCGTCCTCGACGAGGGAGACCGCAACGAAACCGTTGGCTACCGGCACCAGAAACCCGGACTCCGTGGTCCAGAACGACACATCTCCTCTCGGTCCCTCAGGGCCGAACCGCACACTGTAGCGGGAAGCCAATGGGGCGGTGCCAACCAACTGGGAAGGCGGCTCAGGCAACAACTCGGGGCCTGCCGCGGTGATCCACCCCCGGTGCTGAAAGACTGAAGGAATGTGCTCAGGACAAGCCAGCAGCCCCCACTCCTCATCCCCCGGCTCAACGCACAGGTATGTGGAGGACTCTTCAGTAGCCTGCAGGAAGCAGTAGTCCTCACCCATGAAGTCTGCGGCGAGTCGGCTGCCTTTTCGACAAACGCCCTGCAGTCCGCCGATGTCGATAGGGCTCTTGATTCGCATGACCCCACCGGCACTCACCTCACCCTTTGTGTTCACGTACTCAAAGCGCACTGAGTGCATCAGCATCTTGTCAACATCATCGAGGCCCGGTTCCTGGTTGGCCACCGGCGGGACGTCGGGATCGTAAAACGGTGTCGTGAGCGCAAACCGGCCGAGGTCAGCGTCCCAGTGGCCTCGAGTCACCTCCCCGCCGGGGCCGGTGAAGTGGGGCGGCACTATCCAGTCGTCAGCTCCCAGCAACGCCCAGCCGCCCTTGTCCGGGCCGTCGTGATAGGTCAGCAACGTCAGCTCTCCGTTCGACGACGCGCTGGTAAGCACCGGGCCCAGCTTGCCGGTGAAAGAGTCGACAATCACGCCCGACTTCAAGTCAAGACGCACCAGACTCTCTCCCGCGGCCATGAGCGCTCGGTCGTGGTCGACGGCAATTCCCTGGTAGAGCAGTTCGCGCTGGTCAGCCACCGGGGTACCGGAGCGGGGAAGATTGGCGGTATGCCGCACCAATCCCCACAACGCTGTGGCAGTAGCCACGGCCAAGACCACAAGTCCGGCTGTGGCAGGAAGCGAATGACGGGAGCGGGGCCAGAAAAGGCCTACGGCTGCGCCGGCAAACACGAACAGCACAACCCACATACTAAACCCTCCAACAAGCCAACTACATACCCGCAGAATACCACGGCCGGGACTCAAGCGGTACTACTCGTTCATGCGATAGGTCTCATTCAAGGAGTACACGTGTTCGGTCCAGACTCGTTGGAACCGAGCCTGGTCCACCGCGGGCTTGCGAATCATCCTTCGACAGAGAAGCCGCTGTAATGCAGTACTTGAGGTTTTGGAATACAACTGAAGCCCGAACTTAGAGAAATCCCGCACCATGAAGTCAAATATCTGATCCAGTACGTCCTCTGAAATCTTGTGCACGGGCGCGTTCTCAAGGATCAGCTGCCCATAAACAGCGAGGGTAAAAATCTCTCCGAGGATGAGGAGGAAATCGATGTCCTTGATCTGCTCTTTGTTGGGCCGCGCCGCGACCAGCAGTTTCTTGAACGTCGCGATCTGCTTCTTGAAGATGCGGATGTTGGGCAGGTCAAACCGGTTGTACACCTTCCGGTAGTCGTGGAACTTGATACGGCCAAGTCCCTTGGTGGGGCCTTGCGCGAACAGGAACGCGTCGTGTTGTGGTTCACGCATCTCCCCAACCTCGGGAAACTCACCGGGGTTGAAGTAAAAATTCTTCATGAACTTGATGATGAGGGCCATATTCACATGGACGGTGCCTTCAAGCTTGGGCAAGGCGCGGATGTCCCGGGCCGCCATTTCGAAGTACATGTCGTTTTCGAATCCCTTGGCCGCGATGATGTCCCACAGCAGGTTGATCACCTCTTCACCCTGCATGGTCACCTTCATCTTCACCATGGGGTCGTAGAGGAGGTAGCGCCGGTCTTCAAGGGAAGCGCTGCGCATATAGTCGGCCCCCCGCAGCGCGAACAGCTTCATGGCCACCAGACGGCAGTACGCGTCGGTGAAGAACTGCTTGATGTGGGGGAAATCCGTGACCTGGTGGTCAAACAGGCGCCTTGAGGAAGCGTGATTTATCGATTCGGAAAAAGCGTGGGTGCAAATGCCGATGGAAGCCCAGCCCAGGTTGAATTTTCCAACGTTCACGGTGTTGAGGGAGCTATCCCAGGCGTCGCGGCCCCGCGACAGGATCTCAGCGTCGGTTATGGGGTAATCGTGAAGAGCGAGGTGAGCAACATAGTTCTGGGAGTTGCACACGTTCTTCACGCACTCGTATTTCTCGTGCTTTGGGTCCACCACGAAGAACACATAGTCGCCGCTGTCCGCGAACTTGCCGAAGATCGACACCAGCGCCGCTTCATTGCCGTTGCCGATGTAGTATTTTTCACCCCGCGCAAGGTATGTGCCGTCCGCTTGAGGGTGGAGCGTCATTTCGCTGGAATACAGGTCCGCGCCGTGGCCCTGCTCGGAAAGGCCGAACGCGAAGATGTGGCCGTCCTTCAGCGCGGCCGCGGTTTGCTTCTTCACCTCCTCATTGTCACCCATCCAGATGGGCCCGAGGCCCAGAATGGTAACTTGCCAGGTGTACCAGTAGGCCAGCCCGTAAAACCCGAGGATCTCGTTGAACTCGCAGTTCCGCCAGGTGTCCCACCGACACCCTTCGCCAAACTCGGTGGGAGTAAGCATGGTGTGAAAGATACCGTTCTCTTTGCAGAACTCGATGAAGTCCGCGTACCAGGTACGCTCGTGGTCGTCCTCCTTGACCTTGGCCAGGCCCTTCTTTTCGAAGAACTCGATGGTTTTGAGCATGATCTCCCGGCTTCGCTCATCAGGGTAGTCCCGAACTCCGCTTTTCGGATTCAGCAACATGGTTCGCCTCCGCAGGTAGTCTTCTCAACTCCAGGCTATGTACGGGCCTTCATTTCTATGCACCGGCTGGGACAGACATCGACGCAAAGGCCGCAACCGTAGCAGGCCTTTGCATCCACCACCACCACTTCGTCGCCCAAGGCACGGGCGTCAAAATAGCATTGGTTCACGCAATTGCCGCAAGCGACACATCCTTCCAGATCAGTTGCTTCGATTTCGCTGCCTTTGCCGCAAGCCTCGCCCGGATTGAGGAAGTATGCACAACAGCAATCGCAACAGAAGCACAGCCCCTGGGCCTTGCTCTGGTCCGCATCATCCCGGAACGGCCGGGCAACGAGACGCTTTCGCCTGGCTTCGGCGAAGATGCCGTCAACGAAGTCACGGTCCACTTCCTTGAATCCGGACCCGGTACCGCCCATGTCGGGCTTGAGGAACAGGCACACGTCCATGCGGGAGCGTTGGCAATCTCCCCTGGGCTCCCGGCAACCGCAGTTGGAAACCCAGTAGCGCTCGCTTCCATCAGCGATGCGGTGCGCCTCATCGTGGGTGCACACATAGTGAAAATGTAGTTCCTCGCTGTTCACGCATCTCCTCCTTCATAGGGTCCGTGAGGTTTTACGAACAAGAGGTCTTCGATGACCAGAGCGTCCAACCCCGACGTCTGGAATACGGCTATGGCATCTTCAACCGAGTGGATAATCGGTTTGCCCATGACGTTGAAGCTTGTGTTGAGCACTACGGGCACGCCGGTGATCTGCCCGAAGCAAGCTATTACGTCATGATAGCGTGGATTAAATTCGCTGGTCACGGTTTGCAGCCGGCCGGTGCCGTCTACATGGACCACTCCGGGCACCCGGTCCTTGGCGTCAGCCAGAAAGGGCAACGCCCGCTCCATGTAGGGTGAGGGCTGGTAGTCTGCGAAAAATTCATGGCCGTGCTGCTCAAGAACAGCGGGCGCAAAGGGCCGGAATTCCTCCCGGTATTTTACCTGTGCGTTAAGCCGGTCCTTGATATCGGCCTTCCGCGGGTCTGCGAGGATCGACCGGTTGCCCAACGCCCTCGGCCCGAACTCTGCGCGTCCCTGCACCCACCCCACAATTGCGCCCTTAGCGAGCAACTTCGCGGTGGTGGGGGCAATCTCGTCCGCGGCCAGTCGTTTTGGGGACAGACCTGAAAATTCCACCAGTCGTTCCAGCCCCTTACGGGACATCTTGCTGCCCAGGTAGGGCGAATGCAAACGCCCGCCGACAGCCGCGTCCGGGTTGTCTTCCTGGAACGCCAGCCAGGCTGCGCCCGCAGCGTTGCCGTCGTCCGCCGGGGCGCTGGGTACGAACAGTTCCTTGAAAGGAGTTGCCCCCAGAATCTGCCCGTTCCACGCCGAGTTCAAGGCGCAACCTCCGCCCAGCACAAGGTTGTCGGAGAGCCCCAGGGCATGAAAATGGTTCAGCAACTCCGCACTCACCTCACAGAACACCTGCTGTCCGGTGCGAGCCAGGTCTGCCGCTTCCAAAGGGGAGGAGCCGACGGGCCGGCGGCGCCTCAGCAACTCACCGATGCGACGCGCCTCGTCGGACGCTGAGCAAAGCTCCAGTCCGTCTACCTGCACCAGCGGCCGCAGCAGGTCATACAAGTTAGGGTCGACCTTTCCGTAGGGGGCCAGACCCATCACCTTCCACTCTTCCCCCCGGTACGGATCGAACCCGCATGCGCGGCACAAGATAAGGTAGAAGACGCCCAGGCTGGTAGGCAACCCCAACTTCCGCCGCGGGCCTACCGGACGAGGTCTGTCCCCAGCTTTGTGGTGCCAGAAAGTTGTGGCCGTCTTCTCGCCATACCCGTCGATCACTGCACAGGCGGCCTCGTCGAAGGGGCTTGAAAAACAAGCGTTGGCCGCGTGAGCCAGGTGGTGGTCGAAGGAACGATGTTCCACCGGACCCCGCACATGGTCCCATCCGGCATATCTCGTCTCCAGATCCACCCGCCACGAGAGGTTGGCCCCGGCCTGGTGAAGCTCGGCGTCCAAACCCGCGGACAACCACCTGGCCTGGTCCTCCACGAATGCAAAGCCCGCTTCCTCATCCGGAGACGAACGGCCGAGGGTGTCTTTGATCGCCTGGTAACCCGACACCGCAGGGCGGGTCGCGAAAAAGCTGCGCAGAATCCCCGGCATCTTGCGGGACCACGAACGGGCGGACACCAGCGAGCATCCCGGCTCACAGTACTCTTCGATAAGCGAACAGATTCTGTTTACGTCGTCCGGGATACAGTTCCACGCCCGCTTCACCTGATGATAGCGCTCGATCGCTTCCGCAAAAACCAGCTCGCCCGACGAGTTCACTATCGCGATTGCAGGATCGTGCTGAGTCACCGCCAGGCCGATGTAGTTACGCACCATCCCTCAACCCTCCCGTACCGGCCTTAGTATGTCCGCCATGCATAGCTGTACAATCTCGCCTTCCCGCACCGTCGCATCCGGGCAGTTCTCGCAATACTCTATCTCACCTTCTTCGGTGAGATTGGGCAGTTGCTGAACCACTACCACTTTGGACTGTATCCTCGTGCCGGGCCGCCACAGCCTCCAGAGAAACCTGAGCGTGCGCCACAACGTCCCCAGGCTCATTCCCAAAATCGCGTAGCCCAAGCAAACCATCACCGCCTCAAACGGTTTTGGAACCATGTCGAATTTGTACCTTCCCTTGGCCAGCTTCTGGAGTCCGTTGGCAACCGCAATGGTCCGCTTGAACTTGGGATCGAGGTACATATGGGTGACGTTGCCGTCCCGGTCGATTATCGAGAAGACGAGGTAAAAGATCCAGCGGCGTTCGGTTTCCCGATGACTGGAAGGGATGTGATGGGTAGGCATAATGCCCAGACGCTTTTCCACCACCTCGATGACTTCCGCGGTGGTTACCTCGTCCTTGACCAGTTCGCTGTCCTCCATTGCAGCAATACAACCTTCCGCCCCGTGTTTTTGCGCGATGGGTGCAAAACTGCGGCAGCAAGTGACCAGCAGCAGGCTGGCCTGGGGTGTGGAGAAGAGGAATTCCAGCAAGTCGGGGAATTCGTGAAGACTGCGGCGGTAGAGTGTCATGGCGAGCCCGCCCCTCAGCCCATGCCTCGCCACCCTCTCGAGGATGGTTCGGCGCAACTCGTTGAGTTCGGTTTCCGTCGCTCCTTCCGTTGCGTCGGGGCGCCTCTGGTCTGCGTCCACGTGCACCATCGCCCTGGTCAAACCGGCCGCCTTGTATTCAGCGAGCAACTCATCGGTCAAGAGAAGCCCGTTGGTGAGCAGGCTGACCTTGACACCCTTTCCATCGATGTAGCTTATCACCTCGGGCAGACGAGGGTGCAGCGTCGGCTCACCCCCGGCCAGAGTTATCATGTCCAGATTGCGCTGGGTAATGGCAAAGTCCACTTCCTCGATAATCTGACGGAAGGGCTTGGTATACGACGCCCGGGCCTTGTAGCACGCCCTGCAGCTCATGTTGCACGCCTGGTTCACTTCGATGACTAGGTGCGGGACGTCCTTGCCGTTGAATGGCATGGGGATCGACGCGCTCATCGGGCTTCCTCCCCTTTCGAACGACCCAGAACCAGCCGCGCAAAAATCCCGTGGTGGTCCGAAGGGTAGGGGGCGCGTTCGGGCCCCGGAATGATCCCTGTTTCCAGCACTTTGACCTCGACTCCGGGCCGAGTCGCCAACAAGAGGTGATCGACCCGTGCGTCGTCCCCGGTGAAACGTACCTTACCCCGGCTGCTTGCGTCCGCGCAAGCGGGACGGACCTCGTCCAGCAGGTCACGCATGGCCAGCTCGGTGCGCAACTCGGACAACTGGGGAACTGAGACAAGGCAGTTGAGGTCACCGGCCAGAATCGCCGCGTCCGCCTCAGGCGCCTCCTTTACGAACTCAGCCAACTGTTGGAGTTGCCGGTTCCTGATCCCTTCTCCCCGCCACGCCTGCAGGTGGGTGTTGAAGACGTTGACCTCGCCGAACCCGTGAACTGAGATCCGGGTCATTGTCATGCCCTTGGCAGCCAGGGAATCGGGAAAACTGCGCGCTTCGTACCGCCGGCTCGAACCTGCAAGAACCGGCTGCCGACAGACGGTCAGCAGCCCACTGCTGAATCCAACTGCGGATCGCAGCCGGTCGAGGAAATGGTATGGCGTCGAGAGTCTCAACTCTCTGGCCGCCGCAGACCAGCACTCCTGCAGACACACAACATCGTAGTCGGTCAAACGCTGAAGCACCGCCTGCCGCCTGGCCCCGGCGCCCACGAAGGAACCGGGCCACGGCCACTGGTTGATGTTCCAGGTCGCAACGGTAATCTCAATTCCGCTCATGCGCCGGCCCCGGGGTCGGAATGGGGCGGCGGAGAAAAGACCGCGGACTTGCAGCCGCTTTCCCGCTTCCTAAGCGCCGCGCCCAGGTACAGCGCGGCCAACAGCGGCCTTCGTCTCGCCACCAACTGCTCGAAGAAGTTGCGCGCGATGTTGGCGGGCCGGAAGAAGCGGCTGTTTATCCGGGCAAACATGTCTTCCATCTGGTTGCCGGTAAGATGCCGGTACTGCATGGTATTGGTAGCTTTGTCCAGGTGCCTCCACAGTTCCAAGCCGTCCCCCAGCAGGCGTTCTTCCTCCTGCAATGACCGATACAGGGCGGTATTGGGCATGGGCGTCAGCACCCCGAGGTTGAGGAACAAGGGACGAGCCTGGTCCAGCCAGTTCCCGATAGCTCCTTCGTAGTCGGGCCGATGAGTATCGAGCCCCAATATGAACGAGGCCGCAACACCTATGCCCTCATCCTGAAGCGTGCGCACCACCTTTTCGTAGTTGACGTTGGAGTTGTGCCCTTTGTCGATGGAGCCCAGTCCATCGTCACCGATGGTCTCGAAGCCCACAAAGGCCATGCGACATCCGGCCCGGTAGAGCAGGCGTGGGAGGTCCGGGTAGTTGATGATGTCTGCGGTTACCTGCGCGGCCCAGTACCGGCGTAACTGCAGTTCGGCCAGCCTTGCACACAGCTCCCTCCGGCTATCGATATCCGCTTCGGAAAAACCCAGAAAATTGGCGTCGGAAAAGACGATGAAGCGGCGTTTCACCTGCCGGAAATCTTCAATTACCTGCTCGGAAGGGATGGTCCGATAGCTCTTGCGGGCCAGGCTGCCCATATAGCAGAAAGTGCACTTGTTCATGCAGCCACGGGAGGTGGACAGAGACGCCAGTTTGTATCCCGGGTGGATGAAGTTCCTGTCCGGCGGGCCGATGTTCTCCAACGAGGTTTCAAAGTGGCTGGCATAGTGTCGCCGGAGAGACCCGCCCTCGAAATCCGAGATCACCTGGTCCCACACAGGTTCGGCCTCCCCTTCGACGATGGAGTCGAAATGTTCGAGGGCCTCGGTCGGAACCGCGGAAACGTGGAGGCCACCGCCCACGGTTGTAATCCCCCGATCCTTCAGAACCGCAGCATATCTGTAGGCTCTGTCGATGTAGATGGGAAGGGATGAAAACGCAACGAGGTCAGAGGTGCAGTCGTGGGGATCGAAGTGGTCAAAATTCTCGTCGACCAGTTCGACGTCCCAATCCGCCGGAGTATAAGCCGCCAGATAAGCGGGGGCCAGCGCCTGGTATTTCACCACGGCATACGAGCCTGGCACTCCGCAGTTGACTATGGTCAGCTTCACTCAGCACACCTTTCGTTGCGCTGATAAATGTCTCATGAACCGATGCTGACGGTCAAGGACTCGGAAAGGCTCCAACTACCGCGTTCTAAGGAACTTGACCAGCGGCGCCAGCGAGTCATCGCTCTGGCCCTGGCCGTCGTAATACAGGTTTACAACCGGGACCCCGGCGTCTTGCAGTACGCCGTGGAGAAGCTCTTCCGACACATAAGCCGGGTGGCAGAAAAGTGAGTTTACGTGAACCACTGCATCTATGCCGCCTCGCTCCAGGGCCTGGGCCACTCTTCCCAGGACGCTGAGGGTTTCGCCGCCCAGCGCCCACGGGATGCCCAGCACGTTGGATACATAGTGCTCCAACTCGCCAAAGGCGCCGGTGTCCCGGGGAAGGCCGGTGCGGGTTGCCGCCTTCCCAAACTTTCGCTGAACGTCGGTTAGAGACCGCACGAACAACGAGTTCAGCAGCGTCCACCACCGTCGTCCCTGCTGCCCGGCGAGCAGGTGCCGGTTTTGCAGCCGCGCAGTGAGGGTGTAGTCGCTCATGGGCGGACTGGTGACGCACGCCCCCAGTTGTTCAAGTCGAGACACGATAGAGTTGTTGAGCTTCGAGTTAAACCTCAGGAACAGGTTGCCCACCAACAGCACCCGAGGACGGTCGTCTGCTCGCACTTCCACCCGGGCCAGCGCGGCCAGGGTTCTTTCCACCTGGGGCAGGAGCGCCTTGCGGTTCTTCAACGCGGTTTCCAGCCCCTGCATACCGTTCTCGAGGATGCCGTCGCTTTCTCCTCGATTCACCTCGAAAGGCCTGGTCTGGAACACCGCTTCCCGCAACAGATCCGTGGCCACAACACATTCCCAGACGTATCGGTTGGCCAACACCGACGCACCCGGGAAAAAGGCAAACAGGTTGGGCGCGTACACGGGCACGTCACGGAATCCCGCGCGGTCTAGCGCGCGCCGGGTGGCCGCGGTGAACTCGGGGTAGGCGCAAGAATAGCTGCTGGTGGGTACAAAAACCGCGGCGTCCTTGTAGTCCGTCTCCTGGAGAGTAGCGATGGCGCCGCCCACGATGGCGGGAATCGCCAGGCATTCTCCCCCCCCGGTACACGTCTGCCCCACCGCGACCGCCCCGGGGGACTGGTCGTAGAACCGGACGTTGTATCCGGTGCCCTCAAACCCTGCCGCCCACAGCCGGCAGGCCATGTCATCGATGCGGGGAACGAGGAAGAGTCGTCCTTTGCTCATGCGTGTAAGTTGCGGCGAGCCCGCCACGCGTGTTTGAAGCCCCGCATCCGGCGCAGCAAGGTGGTGGGCAAATGCGTCCAGTGCAGCTTCAATTCGGGTCGCAGTCCCGGCGTTGGCTTGTTGCGATTCCAATTGAATCACCGCGAGCGGTTTCCCGGCACCATCCATGGTTTCCCTGATTCGAGGCACAACCAGAGGATCCGGCCCACAACCGAACGCGGAGACATACAAAGCGTACACCCCCTTCTTTCGTGCAACCCAGTGCGCTTCGGCCAGCGCCTGCTTTGCATATTGCCAGTGGGTGCCGTCGTCATCCAATTGAGAGAACTCGGGCAGTTCATCCCGCGGAATCATCCCGGGCAGGAGAACCGGGACGCCTAAAGCCTCCAGAATATCGCCAACTCCACCGTTGAGTTGGGCGTCGAGGATGCAGTATGGCATGCCCAGGAGAGCGACTATCGGTTTGTTCACTCCCAGGGCGCGGTCCAACAGGTCTGTCCCCGCAGCCTGCGCCTTGCAAATAGACTCTTCATGCACCTTGAGACCCGTTTCGAACGCGGCCAGAGTTGTTTCGTAGTCAGCGTTCACGCGCCCCTCCAGCGCCTCGTGCAAGACACGGGCTGTTTCGGCGTGAGGGGCATTGAGGCTGATCAGCGGAGAAATCACCTTATCCCCGGCCTCGCACCGGCCGCGCTTCAGCAAGGTGGGAACGTATTGGGACACAAAGCAGAAGTAGGCATCGGTGCGTTGCCGGCTCACTCTTACGTCGCAGTTCGCGGGCACGCCGTCGCCGCGTACCAATGTGGGTAGGAACACCAGGTCACATTCACCGTCCGCAAGCGCTCGGGACGCCTGGCCGAGCGCGGTCGCGGAAGGAGCGCAAAGATGGGGGCCGGCCAGCTCCCTTCCGAGGCCCGGGTCTCCCGCTTCAGAAGCGAATGGGACCACATGGAACCCCAATTGGGACAAGAAAGCGCGCCACAGTGGAGCTTGCTCCAGCAGGTAGAGGCCTGAAGGCAGTCCGACGCGCTTGGCCTCGGCCGCCGCCCCCGGACGTTTCGGCGCTGAGCCGTGGCCGGCCCTCGGCACACGGACGGAGAGCGGTCCCCGCTTTTCGGCGTGAAAATCCCTTCCACAGCGCATGCCGAAGCCGACGGCGGCCCCATCATCGGCCGACAGGGTAGTGAGGTTGCAGCGGTCTGCGCAGATATCGCACGTCAAAGACCGGGTCGCAAACTGCGTGTCGAGAATCTCGAATCCCTTGAACGCGCTCTCCCCAACAGCGCGTTGTTGTGCAGCCAGCGCAGCGCCCAGCGCCCCTGTCAGGTGACAGTACGGGGACACGCTGACCTTGCGGTCCAGGCGCTGCTCGAACGCGGCCACCAGCGCCCCGTTGAGTGCGGTGGCCCCCTGCATCACGATGCGGCGGCCCAGAGGGTAGGAGGCCGCTACCTTGTTCAAGTAGTTCTCGCACACCGAGTGTAGAACCGCGGCTGCGATGGCGGCCTTCGAGTGCCCTTCCGCGGCCAGACGCTCCGCGTCCCGGGCCATGAACACCGTGCACCTCTCACTGGTGGCAGGCGCGGCAACCCCGGTGGCCAAGTCGGAGAAATCGGTCAACTCGACGCCCAGGCGCCGGGCCTGCTCTTCGATGAAGCTTCCCGTGCCCGCGGCGCACGCATGATTCATGGTAACGTGCCTGACCAGGCCGTTGCGAAGCCGGGTGTACTTGCTGTCCTGACCCCCGATTTCGAAGATGGTGTCAACCTCGGGGTCGAGGTGAAGGGCCCCGAGCGCGTGGGCCGTGATCTCGTTGAGATCCAGGTCAGCGGAAAAAGCACGGGCGACAAGCTTCCGGCCAGACCCCGTCACCCCACACCGCACCAGGGAAAGACCTCCTTTCTCCGACGCATATCGATCCAGGGCCCGCAGCACTTTTTGCGCGGCCGCAAGGGGTTTTCCGTCGGTCCAAGTGTAGAAACCGGTCACGGGATTGGAGCCTTCATCGATCAGCACTGCCTTTGTAGATCTCGAACCCACATCAAGGCCCAGGGCAAGCCGGTTGGACCAAGGGCCGTAGCTGAAAACCTCTGTTTCGTCGAATTGCTCCACTACACGGGTCTCTTCCGCCACTGCTCTTGCGGCCAGCGGCGGCCTGGCCGAGCCGCGAGGTCTGTCCCCTGTTTTTGCCGGTTCCTGCCACGTGGAAGGAACGGCGAGTATGGATGCTCCACAGGCGCCGATTGTTTCCGGTTGTTCAACCCTAACGAGGGGCGTTCCCAGGTGCTCTTCCAGCGCCGCGACGGCTGGTTCCAAGCGCGCCACTCCGCCCACCAGAACCGATGGCGCCGGAAGAGTCTGTCCCCGCAGTAGTTCATTGGCAAGTCCCCGGGCGAGACTCCGGAAGACGCCTTTGCAAACCTCGTCCGGGCTGTGCCCGGTTTGCAGAAGGTGCACCACATCGGTTCGGGCAAAAACCGCACAACGGGCGGCGACGTGAGGCGCACGCGATGCGCTGCGTGCGGCAGCCTGACTGAACTCGGCCAGGGACAGACCCAAGGTTGCGGCCTGCTGCTGAAGGAACAGGCCGGTGCCGGAGGCGCAGGATCCGTTGGTGGTGTGGCGAACGTACCGAAACCCCTCATCCAACTCCACGAAAGCGCACCGCTCACCGCCTACCAACAACACTCCCCTGGCCTCACTGCAGGAGTGCCGTACGCCTTCAACGGTACAGACAATTTCGTCGAGGGGCTGCAGGTGGGGAAAGAGGGCGGTGGCCCGGCTGCCGGTAACGCCAACCCGCGCCACCTGTTCCAGCGGCCAGGAGGCCAGCAACCGTTTCAGCGTTCCTTCCGCATCGCCATCGTGGGGTACCCAGGCAGATTGCGAGACGCCGTCTCCGCGCAACACCGCAGCAACCGAAACAGCTCCCACGTCGATGCCCAGTGCCAAACCGTCAGGCTTACCTTCTCTTCCCATGCGCCGCCTCCGGCCCGAACGCGTGTCCCCGATACGCTGCCCCTCGTCGGTTGCCGGCTGCGCGTGGAGGGACGTGCCATCGACCCGTGGTCCGGAAGCGGTGGGGCGGTCCCGGAAAGAGAGCTGCAGCCGGCAAATGTGATCTACATGTCAGCACAACTACTTACAACCCGCCACCACCGGTTTCGGCGTGTTTCCTGACCCAATTCCTGATCGGGGAGCCGGTGTAATACTCTTTCATGTTGAAATGGCAGGTGGAGAGGCACAGCTTCGTGCATCTCTTCTTCATGGCATCCAGTCTGTCCCGGTCGAAGCGCGGCTCTCCGATGCTGCCCCAATCCTGTTCGTCGGAGTAGAGGCCAAAACAGGGCGACAGAGTGCCGTCCAGCCGCACGGCTGAGGAATTCTGGCCCGCGCGGCAGGGCCAATCTCCAATCTCACCGCGGATGAACCGCTTCATGGCCTGGATGTGATTCACCGTGTTGATCATGGGCTGGCCCTTCCGCTGCCGGTCGCACAACCAATCAAACAGCGCGTCCGCCTCCTCGAACTGCTCGGGCGTGATATACAAGTCGTTGTCTGCGTGCCGATAGTGCTCGTGCTCGTAGTGGGGGCGTTCGTTGATGTGATAATCCACGCTGACGCCGTTCTCCCACGCCATTTCCGTAAGGCGCTTGATGTCGACCAGGTTGCCCCCGGTGATGTTCATGTTCAGGAAGACCAGATAGCCCAGGCGCTCCTGGTTGTCCACCAGGTAACGGAAGTTCTCTTCGATCCGATTGAAGGCCTTGGGCAGGCCCGGCTTTTCGTCGATGACGTCCAGGGCCAGATTGATGGTGGCGGCCCCTGCTTTTCCCACGTCATTAATGAACTTCGGGTCCATCAAGACGCCGTTTGTCGGTACGTACATGAAAAAACCCTGCTTCACTCCGTACTCCACCACCTGCACGATGAAGTCCTTTCTAAGCAGAACCTCGCCGCCCATAATCGCGATTACCCGGCACCCGGTGCTTTTCAGCCAGTCGATGGCTGCAAACGCGGTTTCGCGGGTCATCCCTTTCCTGCTGTTGTCGTAGGTCCAGCAGTAGTGGCAGGCCATGTTGCATTTCCAATCGGTGAACAGATAGGAAAGGATCGGCCTGAACTGGTTGGGATAGAGCCTGGACTGCAGGTATGGAATGACCCACCTTCGAAACGCGCGCACACCGTTGTGGGCGCGGTATCTCAGGGTGCGGGAATCGGCCATCTTCATCCTCCGTCAGTGCCGGAAGCGGGTCCGGCTGCGGGCAGCCACCGGCGAGGGACCCCAGTGAGCAGAAGCAGTGCAGGCAACGTGAACAAGTCGGCCAACAGCGCAAAAACTATAGTCGCGCCGGTGAGCAGGCCAAAGTTTGCGGTGCCCACAAAGTCGCTCAAGCAGAAGACCCAGAAACCCAGCGCCAACACCGCGGACGAGAATAACACAGGTTGGCCAACGGAAGTAAGAGTTGATGATATGGCTTCGGGAAGGGGCCGCCCCGCGGCCAGTTCGCGGCGCAGGTGATGCAGGAAATGAATGGTATCGTCAACGCCGATACCGATGGCAATGCTGGCGATCATTACGGTGAACCCGTCCAAAGGAATCTTCAGCCACCCCATGAGGCCCAGCATTGCCGCGATGGGAACGACGTTGGGGATCATTCCCGCCAGCCCGACCCTCACGGATCTAAAGAGGAACATCATGATCACAACTATCACACATAGAACCAGGGCGAAGCTGTTGATCTGACTTGACACAAGGTACCGGTCCATGTTCAAGAACAGCACCGGATAGCCGGTGAACCGAATTTCTACATCGTCATCACCAAAAGACTCCCCGGCAGCCCGCCGCACCTCGTCTAGAACCTCTCTTGTCCGTCCGGCTCCAAGGGTAGCGGTCTGCACCATGGCCCTGACCCTCAGCAGCCTTCCCTCATCGTCCACCAACGGCTCGAGCATCTCGGGGCTCGCCAGCGTGAGTCTTAGTTGCTGCACCGCAGCCGCAGAGTCGGGAATCTCGGCAGCCGCAGTATCGCCGGTGAACGCCACGTGAAGTTCTTCCACCAGGTCCGCCAAAGAGACTCCGCGGTTGACTCCGTCGACATTTCCCAAGCTTTTCTGAAATTCGAGAACCGTTCGCAGGAAAGCCGGGTCGAAAGCGCGGTCGTTTCCGCCGGTATCTATGACGACATCCAGAAAGGCTGACCCGCCGTGGACCCGGTCGATATGCAGGGCGTCCTTCACCAGGGGCGCGTCGCCGCGGAAATACTTGACCACATTGGTTTCCACATCGATACGCCCGGCTCCTGCGGCCAGGCCCGCGGTGACCAGCAGTGACACCGCAACAACTGGGCCAGGTCGCCTCCTGACTATCCCTTCGATTTTCGCCAACAGGGCTGTAACCAGGCGAGCTCCTCCCAACGTGCGCCATGGACTCCCCCCGGCGGCCAGGGCGAGGAGTGCAGGGGCGAGGCACAAGGTCGCGATAAATGCGAGCAATACGCCGACGGCCGCGAAGGTCCCGAACACGCTTACCGGCCGCACCTGGCTGACTGCCAGGGACCCGAAGCCCACCGCGGTGGTGAGAGCGGTGAAGAAGCACGGAGCCACAACGAAACTCAGCATGCGGACGAGGGATTTCTCCGGAGTCGCACCGGTCCGGTGAGCGTGCCGAAATCGAAACAGAAAATGGATGGAGCAGGTAACGCTGACCAGGCTCAGAACCGGGGCGATGGTGCTGGTCACCCAGTTTGTTTCGTGCCCGTTGAGTACAAAGAGCGCCATGGTCCACCCCACCGCGGCAACGAGCACCACAACGGGGAGGAGCATGGCGGACAGGCGCCGGAACACAACCAGCGACACGAGGGCAATAAGCGCGACCATGAGCAGGGAAAACAGGCGCTGGTCTCGATTGCTGTAGGTCTCAATGCCTTCAGCGAGAACCGGGTTGCCGGTAAGGCGACTGTGCATACCGCCGGTGTCCAGCTCGAAAACCGCGGCTCGAATGCTGCGCACCGCTGCAGTCTGCTTTCCCGGATCCCCTTCCAGTCGCCGGGCAAGCTCCAGCACTATCACGGTAGAGGAAAGGTCCTTGCTGATGAGAAGGCCGAGAAGCGGCGAGGCTCTCACCCGCTGCACCAACCGGGCTTCGTCGGCAGGGGGCAGAGGGAGATTTGAGCCCAGGGTACCCGGGGCCAGGGTCTTGCCCAGATGCAGTACGAAGTTGGCGTTCGTGAGGCTGGTTACCCGGTCCACCTCGGCAAGTTTCGCCAGCTCTTTCGACAGACGGTTGAGTGCCACAAGGCGGCCGGTTTCCAGAACGGTACCCGAGTCGGCTTCGAGCGCGACGAACACCACCCGGTCCCCTCCGAAAACCTCGCTCATCTCCCGGTAGAAGGTCAACTCCGGGTCGTCCTCGGCGAGAAAAGTGTCTACGCCGTTGTTGCTTTGAAGCCCCTTGAGAACAAACCCCACGGGCGCCATGCTGATCAGAACCAGCAGGGCCACCACAATGCGTCGAGAGACTAGAAACCGGTAGAACCTCTTCAATAGAACTCCGTGGAGCCAGTTAGAGGCAATTATCAATTATCAATGGTCAATTATCAATTACGGAATATGGCGGCGTTACACGCCTGTTACAGAACCTCGCCGGCCCGCGCCCGTATATGTCCATCACAACCAGGAGGGGTATCATGGCATCGACAAGAAGCTGGCAACGGAGAATCAATGGAGTTCACTTCGGGCGTTTAGGGCCTGCTCTGGCCGCACTGGCCGTTCTGGCACTGCTGCTGCCTGTGGGGTGGTCCCCACCCGCGTCCGGAGGCGGGAAGTACGATCTAGGCTTGATGCTGGGTGACAACAACTCAGTGGGAGAGGCTTTCCAGGTGGACAATCTTACGGTCTTTCCTATCTATGCCAAGAAGCAACCCGACGTTGGCAAATTCGTCACCCTCGAGGAGGCGGTGAAGGCGGGCAAAGCCGAGGTACGAGAACTCGGCGCGGATGATATTGCCGGCCGGAGAGGGGACAACGCGCAGGTGAATACGCTGGTCATCGACAACCGGGGCGGCACCACTATTCTCGTTCTTGCAGGCACCGTTGTAGTAGGGGGCAAGCAGGACCGCCAGGTGGGTCAGGACTTTGTAATCCCGCCGCGAAAAACCGTGCCCATCGATGCGTTCTGCGTCGAACACGGCCGGTGGGACGGCAAGCGCGATGGCAAGGTAACGGGTGGCAAATTCGGTTCAGTACCGATCCTGGCAAACCAGAAAGTCCGGGGCGCAGGCCAGTACAAGAAGGACCAGCGGGAAGTGTGGGACCAGGTGAGCAAAGTGAACGCTGACAACAGCAAGTCAGCTTCCACCGGAACGTTGCTGGCGAGCCTGGATGACAAAGAGGTATCGAAACGCCGGAAGGCAACGAAGAAGAAGATCTCGAAATGGATCAAGGGCGTGCCCAACCGGGAGATGATGGTGGGCATGGCTTATGCTGTGGATGGAGAGGTAAAGGGCGCGCGCTGGTTTATCAACAATTCGGTGCTCTCAAAGTTCCAGGACACCCTCCTGAACACCATGGCTACCGAGGCTTTGACCGCGGCGTCCGCCGCGAAATCCGCGGGTCGCAAGATGGTTACCAGGAAGGCCAAGGCCAAAGAGGTGCAGGGTTTTGTCACCGAGCTGCGCAAGTCCGCTGTGAAAAAGAAGGAGAAGACCAAAGGCGGCAACGAAAACAGGTACCGCGAAACCGACAAGGGATTTGCCTCGGATTGCGTAATGGACGTGGATGGGGAGGCGATGCCGGTAACCAGCGATTTCCTGTACAAATAGGGTAGGGCGCCGGAGCTCTTTCCGGTCACATAAGCAACAGCAGACTCACTGCCATGATTCCCATGCCCGCCACCAGTCCGTAGATTGCCATATGACCTTCCCCGTACTCCCTTGCTGCCGGGAACAACTCGTCCAGAGAAATGAACACCATGATTCCAGCAACCCCGGCCAGGATCACTCCCAGCACGTCAGCAGAGAAGAAGGTCATGAGCAGGGCGTAGCCAAGGATGGCGCCCAGAGGTTCAGCCAGGCCGGAAAGGAAAGACCAGATGAATGCCTTTTTCCGGTTTCCGGTCGCGTAGTAGATGGGAATAGAAACCGCGATCCCTTCAGGAATGTTGTGGATCGCGATGGCGATGGCGATTGAGACGCCGATGGCCGGATCTTCCATAGCTGCGGCAAAGGTGGCGATCCCTTCCGGGAAATTGTGGATGGCGATGGCGACCGCGGCCAGCAGGCCCATGCGCATCAGTTTCGCTTTCCCCTCGGGGTCATCGATGGATTCAACGGACCGCGCTTCGTGAGGGTTCTCGTACGATGGCACCAGCGCGTCGATGATCGCGATGAGTGCGATACCGCCGAAGAAGGACGCTACTCCGGCCCAACTGCCCGCGGTTTCGCCGTAGGCCTCGCTAAGCTTATGCATTCCTTCTGGTAAGATCTCCATAAACGAGACATAGATCATCACCCCGGCCGACAGTCCCAGCGATGCAGACAGTAGCTTCTTGTTGGTCTGTTTCGCAAAGAATGCAAGTGCACTGCCAATGCCGGTGGAAAGCCCTGCGATTAAGGTTAGTCCCAGCGCAAGATAGATGTTTCCTTCCATAGCTTCAGTCCCAAGGTTTAAGGATCATGTGCCCATTCACGATCGCCACACTACAACATTTAAGAACGACTGAGCAATCGATAAACCCCGGTCCGCGTCTTGACCGCGGAGGAAACCGCCGCTATGCTCGACGGCGAACGTAGATCTTGAGGGCAAAATGATTATTGGCACCAACAAAGAAACCAAGAATCGCGAATACCGGGTAGCTCTTCTTCCCGACGGCGTACGGGCATTGGTCTCCCGTGGCCACACCGTGCTGGTTGAGGCTGGTGCGGGAGCGGGGGCGGGGTGGGGCGACGAAGAGTACGAGGCGGCCGGTGCGACTATGGTCGCAGAATCGGCCGAGGTATGGGCTAGGGCCGAATTGATGTACAAAGTCAAGGAGCCCATGAAGTGGGAATATGACCTCATGCGCCCGGGCCAGGTCCTGTATACCTACATACACTCGGCTGGGAACCGGCCGTTGTGCGACAAGCTCCTGGCTCACCGTGTGTTGGGCATCGCCTTCGAAGACGTGCTCACCGAAGATGGGCGCCTTCCCCTGCTGGAGCCCATGAGCTGGATCGCTGGATACATGGGCATGTTCAAAGGCTTCGAGCTGCTCCAGACCCTCAACCGCGGCCCCGGATTGTTGCCCGGCGGTATGCCGGGAGCCACACCTGCCGGCGTCATGGTGTTGGGCTGCGGACTCGTGGGTGCGGGCGCAGTGAAGCTGGCTGCGGGCCTTGGTGCGACAGTTACTGCGCTGGACATCGATGAAGGTAAGCTGACGGCTCTTGCTGAAGCCCACCCGGGTATCACCACGCTCACCTCCAACCCCGAGAATATCGCTTCAGCCCTGGCCACTGCCGACATCCTGCTGAACGCTGTCATGTGGCCAAGGACCCGCAAAGGACACCTGGTCACCAGGGAGATGTTGTCCCTCATGCCTCCCGCAGCAGTCCTGGTGGACGTCGCGGCGGATATTGCCGGTGCCCTGGAAACCTGCCTCAAACAAACGACTCACGACGACCCGGTATACGAGGTGGACGGTCACCAGCATTACGTGGTGGCCAACATTCCGTCTCTGGCCGCCCGGTCAGCCTCTGAAGCGCTGGCCGTAGTCACCTTGCCGTATGCACTGCAACTCGCCGACCTCGGCGCTCGCACCGCACTGCTGCAGGATCGCCCCTTGCGCCACGGCCTTACGTGCATTGACGGGCAGATGGTAAGGGACGTAACGGCTGAGTGGTACGGTTGCGACGCACTGCCTGAAGCCGAGCTGTTGAGAATCCTGCAGGCGGGCTAGCCGCGTTTCGACCGGGATAACTTGTCCAACGCCTTCTTTGCTTCATCGTACCTGTCGAATCTTCGCTCCGCAGCCTTGAACTGAGGGGTGTGCACTCGACGCCGGCCGCCCACGGAGCGAATGCCCAGGTGCTTGTGGAGCAACTCGTGGTAGACAATGTAATCCAATAGAAACTCGGGCACACCCGCGTTGTCCAGCGAACGCGAGACGGTGAGCCGATCCTTGGCCGGCTGGTAGGTGCCGAACGTCCGGCTGGTCTGCTTCCTGCTCCAGGCCAGAATCGGCTTGTCCAGCTTTCCGTGAAAATAATGGGCGTTGACCCGGTCGAAGCTGTCGTTCAAATCAAAGAAGTCCCCTTTGGAGCGGTCGGGAATTCCACCCAGTGCTTCTATCTTTGCGGTCACGGACTCGAACGACTCGCGCATCGAATATTCCCTGGCCAGACTGCGAAAGGTGGGTCTGTCCCCACGCTGCAACGCGCCCAACCAGTCTGACCAGAACTGACCCGGCGCGTGGAGAAACGCTTCGCTGCATTTGAACAGGAAGCAATTGCTGTATCTCCGGTAGTTCCACAGCAGGCCCATTGCCTTGAGGTGCAGGATCACCGGTTTGCCCTCAATGACGGCATTGTCGCCAAGCGCCCGGCGCGCCGATTTCAGCGCCTGCATGTGTTGTGCGAAAGCCCCTTCGCCGCTCAGAAACGCCATCCAGGAGTAGGCAAGTCGGGATCGGTCGGGTAGGGCGGCGGGAGTGGAGTCAGCCTCCGCGCACAGCTCCTCGATCACGCGGGCGTGGTTCGAAATTCTCTCCAGGATCGCCTGTTCGTCCGCAGCCTCGACGCCGGAGCCGCATACCGCACCCCACATCTCTTCGGCGAGCCCGTCCATGACTGCAATGACGTTCTTCAAACGCATACCCGGGTTCCCTCCGGTCGCTGGGCACAGCGATTATCCATGCCCGTGGGCCTCATTTCAAGCGAGTGGACAAAACAGCCGCCATGTCCTAAAGGTAGCAAGTACGAGGAGGGAGTGAAAAAATGAGCTATAGACTGTTCGGAGAAAGTTCCGATTTTGACGGAGTGATCAAGCGGTTGGAAGACAAGGCTGCGCGGGGGTTGCGGATTGAAGGCGAGGCAGCGCGGGCACTGAGGGCTGCGAAGCGCGCGATTTTTGCGCTCCAACGTCGCGGCGACGTGGACGAGGCCGTGGCCGAGTTGGCCACTGCTGGTGCAAAATTGGCGGGGTTGCAGCGGGAATACGGCGCCACCCAGTTGCGAGTGACGAGCGGGCCGTGGCGGGTCGCGATGGAAGAGTACCTTGAGGCGCTCTTCTTTCTCCGGTTTTTCCAGGGCCGTCCACTGGATCTAAGGGATGATGAGTGCTACGTCGTTGAGTTGGAAGGAGAGCTGGTGCGGCTGAGCCTGGGCGATGAAGAGATCTTCGGTGGCCTGTCCGACATGACCGGAGAGATCGGCCGGCAGATGCAGATGTGGATCCAGGAAGGCGCTTACGCAGAAGCGATACGAGGCAACAAGGCGATCGCAGACGCGGTGGAGTTCCTGAACCTCAGCACCACCGGTGGGAACCTGAGGCGCAAAGTAGACCAGGCCAACGGCAATCTATCCCGCAGCGACGGACGGCTCACCGATTTGAAGATCAGGGGTCTTATTTAGCTGCCGGGCCTTCGGCGGGAAGAGTGAACAGAAAGTTGGAGCCTTCGCCCGGTTTGGACTCCACTCGGATCGTTCCGCCATGGAATTCCACGATCCGCTTGCACAGCGCCAGGCCGATTCCTGTACCCTGGTGTGGCTTTCGACCTGCCACTCTCGTGAAAACCTGAAAGATAGCGTCCCTGTACTCGACAGGAATCCCCATGCCGTCATCGCTGACTGAAAATTCGTAGAATTCCCCTTCCCCGCGCGCGCCGATGCGGATAATCGGCGGCCCGTCTCTGCGGTATTTGATCGCGTTACTGAGCAGGTTCATGAACAGTTGCACCAGTTGGGTCCGGTTTCCGTAGACGATGGGAAGGGAGTCGCAGTGGATGTTTGCATCTGCATCCGCGATCTGGGACCTGAGCAGGTCGCACGCGCGCTCGATGACCTTGTCGCAATCCACTTCGGCCACCTTCTCCCCCTGGCGGCCCAGCCTCGCATACGCAAGTAGGTCCCTGATCAACCCCAGCATTTCTTCAGCGCCGCCAACTGCTCCATTCAGCAGCTCCATTGCGGAGTCATCGAGTTGCTCCTCGCAACTGACTTTCAA
>CAZVFX010000099.1:0-26451 GCA_964626565.1 uncultured Myxococcales bacterium | reverse complement strand
CCTGGGTCTTGAAGGACCGGTGGCCGATATGGGTATCGTGGGCCGCACAGGTGCGGCTGCGCAGGATTACGACCAGGTCGCGGTGGTAAAAACCCATGTGTCGCAAATTATGCCGGCCGCGGGTTATATGTTCGGCGGCCCGGCCGTCGGGGGGGTGGGCCCCTCCGCCGGCCAACCCGCCCCACCCCTCCCTGCTATTTCTCTTCGGCCAGTTCGATGTCGGCGTTCTTGATGAGCTGCTGAATGTATTGAGTGCGGGTCTCCTCGATACGAGCCGCACAGATAAGCTCACGGGCAGCGGCCGCGACTTCGGGAGATTTGGGCTCAATAGCCGGCCGCAACTGGTCAAGACGGAACAGGTGATATCCAAGGGCTGATTCGATGGGCTGAGAGATCTCCCCCGGCTTCAGTGCCACGATCAACTTCAGCGTCTCCGGCTCCAGGAGCTTCTTTCGTTTCTGTTCCTCCAGGGGCAGGTCACGCCAGAAAAGGAAACCGAAGTCGGTGGCCTCCAGCAGAGGGTGGGCTCGCTTCAAATCGCCGAGTGCGATTTCCCCTTTGGCCTGCCAGACCTTGCGCACCTGCTCCAACTTCGGCAGCACGCCGCGATTGACCTCCAGGCACTCTTTGACCGGGTCGGCCTGGCAGTCTTCGTCGAGGCTGGCGCAGCAGCGCACCTGGATCACCTTGCCCCGGTAGATATCTGCCGGCCAGTCGGGCCGATAGACCATCTCATAGAAATCGGCGATTTCCCGAGAGGTGATGTTGCCGCACAAAGTGTCTTTGGAATAGACCGCTGACAAGTATGCCCCTGAGGTCTCAAATCGGTCCGCGCCGGCTTTCACGGGGAAGCCGTTACGCCGGGCCTCTCCCGCGACCAGCTCCGCTTCGATGAGCAACTTCAGCGCAGCCCGGGGCTCGAGGTCCCTGGACGCCATTAGAGCGTCCAGGTCCGCCCGGGGGATTTCGACACCGTTGACGGTTGCGGCTGAGGGCCCCCGTACAGGCGCAGGTGCGGGGCCTTCGGCCGCAGGAGCAGGCGCTACGGGTGCGGCCGCACCCGCGTCAGCAGAGCCTCGAGGGGAAGGCGGAGTGCGCTTCTTTGCACACGTTCCGGACATAAGCCCCAGGGTAAGGAGAAGAGTACAACGCAGAACCGTGTGGGAGAGAGATTTCAACGTCAGACATGTGAAGGGAGCGACCGGCAATCGTTACTCTGCGCTTTCCCAGTAGTCGCATTCGCCGTCGCCGTCTTTATCCCAGCCCTTCTTGCTGAGTTTTTCGCCGGCGTACCACAGCTCGCAATAGTCGGCGCGGCCATCACCGTTGTCGTCACGGTTCAGGCGCACCATTTTGCCATCCTGGAAGAACTTCGAGATGAAGATCCGATCCTTGCCGGAGCGATACAGACGCTTCTCGACCAGAATCCCCTTGGTGTACACGTTCACCTGGTCCCGGTTCCCGTCAAAATCGAGGTCGGCTTCTTCTTCCAACAGGACCCCTTCGTCGTCGAAGATCCGGGTGATGTCCTTGCGGCCGTCGAAGTCGAGGTCAGCCTCTTTCTTCACCAGCACCCGTCGGGTGAGGGTAGGGTCATTGGGCTCGGGCAGGTCCTTGTAGTAGTTCCATACGTCCGGTTTTCCGTCGCCGCTGACATCACCTTTCTCGATAGTGAGGCCACCCTTCTTGGTCCCGGGCACAATGGGTTGGGGCCCCAGCGGGCCTCCCGATTCATCCGACTCGGGGCCGGAAGAGCAGGCGCAGGCAAGCACGAAGATCAGCGCAGCCACACCTGAGTATCTGAACGTGTACATTGGTCCTCCTGTTCTTCAACGCCCAATACGTAGCACGTTTTTTACAGCCAGGCAAGTGTGAACCCCCTTGAAATCAGGGGCGTTTGCCTAAAGAAAATTGAAAAGGAACCGATATCAATGTATCGTCCATCCTACGGGAGGTTGGCCGGATGCGCCTTAAGAGTCTACAGGGCAAAATGGTGAATTGGGCCGAAAAGCGGCGGCACAAACGCTTTCGGTTGCTGGAGAAATTCACCTGTTATTCCGGCGGCAAGAAGCTCTTGTGCCTGGCTCTCGATCAGGGCCCGGGCGGCGCGTTTCTGGCCACCAGCGAGATGTTGTCCATCGGAACAGGTGTGATCGTTGTTCCGGACGAGGACCTTGAAAAGAGGAGCATCTATCTTGTTGGCCGCGTAATGCGTCAGGTGGAAGTCCCCCGGCGGGGCCTGGGGCTCAAGTGGTCCTACGCGGTAGGCCTTGAGGGGCAGGATGCTCTCCGCCATTTCCTGAGAGACCATTTCAAGGTGCCGGTTGCCAAAGAGGCGGCGGCCAAGGCCGGCGGCTCCGCGGTCCAGCGGTCAATTTACGACTTTGAGCGACAGAGCATACTCCAGGTTACCTCCCAGGAGGTGACGCGGTTGGTAGGTGCGGTACTCCGGGGTCATACCGTTCCCCACCAGGATGATCAATCAGCGCACGGGGCAGGCCAGAGGGCCGCAGTCTCCGGAGTCGAAACGGGCCAGCCCACGGTGAGCCAGGAATCGGAATTCCTTCTCGTGAACATCCCGGTGTTCTACCGTTTTGGCGGTAAAAACTACAGCGGCGTGATTCGCCACATGGTATCAGGACAACTGGTGATGGACTCCAGTGACGCACTTCCCGAACCCGGCAAGAAGCTGCGCATTACCGTGCCCGTAACCGATCCGGAAGAGGGTGAAACGGAGAAGACCTTTTCCGCCACCACTCTTCGTAAGCTGGTATCTCCCCGGGGGGATGCCCGCATCGAAGTTATCGTGAGCCGGGCCACCGGCATAGATGCGAGAACTTCGGACAGCGAAGCAATCCTCGAATACGTAGCCGCGCTCGGACGAGCCCAGGCCGAAGACGACGGGTAACGGCCGACCTTCTGTCACCTTGAGCAACGTCGAAAGGTCTCATACCTCTCCACCAAAGACGGGATCCTTCGACTTCGCTCAGGATGACGGCTTCGTATGATAGTTGTTAGCTGATAGCTGATAGCTGACGGCTAGACGTAGTGCTTTTCTTGGCGTTCCTGCTCTTCCTTGCAGCGGATGCAGAGGGTGGTAACCGGTCGGGCGACGAGCCTCTTTATGTTGATATCTTCTCCGCAGTCGTCGCAGACGCCGAAGTCTCCTTCACTGATACGGGCGAGGGCGTCGTCGATTTTCTTCAGCAGGGTCTTCTCTCTGCCCCGAAGGCGCAACATGATGCCCTGATCAGCTTGCGACGTTGCAAAATCCATATCGTCCGGAAGTTCGTTGACGTCCATCGCCATGTCTTCCATCAGGGTCTTCCGCGCTTTGGCGACGAGCTCCGACCGCTGCTCTTCCAGAACTTCCTGTATCTTCTTTACATCTTTCTTTTTCAAGTTTCCCCTCCTCGCCTGTGTCCTTAGCTGCCGGGAACCGGAAGCAACACTGAGATTAAGCACAAAGTTTGCCATGTCAAGAACTTTTGGGGTGCAAGAATTGGATTGATCACTGAAGGCCAAGCAGGTATCATGGCCAACCCTCTACCATTGAGGCAGCGCGAAAGTACAGCGGCAGGGAGGTACTGAGGATGGCTGACGACAAGAATCCTGGGAAGCTTGGTTTCAACCAGGAAGACATCATTTACGATTGGAACACGGTGAACAAAGTCGCTCCTCTCACCACCGAGCCCATCCAGTTTCTCGACGAGACAATGCGGGACGGGTTGCAGTCGCCGTCGGTGGTGGACCCGCTGACCACCGACAAGATAATGCTCATCCACACCATGAACGACCTGGGGATTCAGTACGCGGACGTCGGGCTGCCCGGTGCGGGGCCCCGCGCTTACCGTGACGTGGAAGCTATCTGCCGGGAAATTGCAGACGCGGGCTTGGACATCAAGCCGTGCTGCGCGGCCAGAACTCTCGACAAAGACATTCAGCCGATTATCGAGATATCCCAGAAGGTGGGCATCGCCATCGAGGTGTTGGCGTTCATGGGCACCAGTCCCATCCGCAAGTTCGTGGAGGAGTGGGAAGCGCTCAACATGTACAAGCTGGTGCGGGAATCGATTCGCACTGCTACCAGCAACGGGCTGCCGGTGACTTTTGTGACCGAGGACACCACCCGGGCGAAGCCGGACACCCTCTACCCGCTGTATCACGTCGCGCTGGAGGGAGGCGCCACCCGCCTGTGTTTGTGCGACACCGTGGGCCACGCCACTCCCGACGGGCTGAAGAATCTCATCAACTTCACCAAGAACATCATCGCGGGCATGGGCAAGGACATCGGCCTCGACTGGCACGGTCACAACGACCGGGGGCTGGGGCTGACCAATACCCTCCACGCTATCGAGGCGGGGGTCACCCGGGTCCACGGCACGGCCCTCGGTATCGGCGAACGGTGCGGCAACGCTCCCATGGACCAGGTGCTGGTGAACCTGAAGTTGCTGGGAGCCATCGACAACGATTTGTCCAAACTGCTGCTCTACTGCAAACAGGCTGCCCTGGCCACTCACTGGCAGATCCCCAAGAACTACCCGGTGGTGGGCCCCGACGCTTTCCGGACCTCCACCGGCGTCCACGCCGCGGCGATCCTCAAGGCCCGCACAGCAGGGGCGGACTGGCTGGCCGACAGAATCTACTCCGGCATCCCCGCAGCCATGTTCGGACTCAAGCAGAAGGTCGAAGTCGGGCACATGAGCGGAGAGTCCAACGCAGTGTGCTGGCTTGACGACCACGGTATCGAAGCGACAGATGAACTGGTGACCCGCATAATCGATGTTAGCAAACAGGGCGACAGGGTGCTGGACGACCTCGAACTGCGATTCGTTGTCGACCGCTACCGTCAGGAGAAGAAGTAGCATCGCACACAGGTTGTATACAGGAGACCAAACATGAGTAAAGCGATTGACCAGCTCATAGCCAACAGGCGTCAGAAGCTGGAACTGCTGGAAGAACTGGGAGCCAATCCCTACCCTAACGACTTCATGCCCGACGCCCATACCGGGGACATCAAGGCCGAGTACGAAGAGTTGGATTCCGAAGCGCTGGAGAAGGTCGAAAAACAGTTCCGGGTTGCAGGAAGAATCATGACGCTGAGAGGCATGGGCAAAGCGTCGTTCTTCCACCTGAAGGATCTTCAATCGACCCTTCAGATATACGTCAGGAGAGATGTAGTGGGCGAAGACGCCTACCGGATCTTCAAGCGGTTCGAGTCCGGAGACATCGTGGGCATTACCGGGACCCTGATGAAGACCCGCACCGGGGAACTGTCGCTGCTGGCCGCGGAAGTGAAGATGTTGTCCAAGGCGCTGCGTCCGCTGCCCGAGAAGTTCCACGGCCTTCAGGACGTAGAGCTAAGATTCCGGCAGCGCTACCTGGACCTGGTGATGAACGACTGGGTACGGGAGTTGTTCGTGCTGCGCAGCAAGATGATCGCGTTCACCCGGAGATTTCTCGACGAGCGTGACTTCTTGGAAGTTGAGACGCCGATGATGCATCCCATCGCCGGGGGGGCTGCGGCCCGGCCGTTCACCACCCACCACAATGCGTTGGACATCGACTTGTACTTGAGGATCGCTCCCGAGCTGTACCTGAAGCGTTTGCTGGTGGGCGGACTGGAGAGAGTATACGAGATCAACCGCAACTTCCGCAACGAGGGACTGTCCCACAAGCACAATCCCGAATTCACCATGCTTGAGTTCTACTGGTCATACGCCACGTTCGATAACTTGATGGACCTCACTGAAGAAATGATCTCGTCCATGCTGGAGAGCCTGTTAGGCACCACGACGATTACTGTCGATGAAAACGAGATCTCTCTGGCCCCGCCCTGGAAGCGACTGACGCTGGCCGACTCCCTCATCGAAATCGGCAAGATCCCTGCCGACAAGGTAAATGATGCCGCCTTCCTGGCTGAGTGGTTGAAGAAGAGGGAGGTGGAGATCAAGCCGTCCTGGGGCATCGGTACTTTGCAGATGGAAGTCTATGAGAAAGCGGTTGAGTCCTCCATTCAGGAACCCACGTTCATCACCCATCATCCGGTGGAGACCTCCCCCCTGTCACGACGCAACGAAGCGAACCCGGAAGTGGTGGACCGTTTCGAACTGATTATCGCCGGCCGCGAGATCGCCAACGCATTTTCCGAGCTCAACGACCCCCGGGACCAGCGGCAGAGATTCGAAGACCAGGTCAAGGCTCGGCAGGCGGGCGACGACGAGGCCCATCAGCTCGATCAGGACTTCCTGAGAGCGCTGGAGCACGGCATGCCGCCGGCCGCCGGCGAAGGAATCGGCATCGACCGGCTGGTAATGCTTGCCGCCGGGGTAAGCAGCATCAAGGAAGTGATCCTCTTTCCGCTGCTGAGGCCGGAAGCCGAGTAGAGGCGGGCGCGGGGCGTGAGGTTTGGGGAACAACAGATACGGCGGAAAGGCAGGAACAGCAATGAGTAAACTCGGCGTGGCGGTGGTGTTGGTCTTCCTGGGCCTCACTGCGGGTGCGCTGGCAGGGTTTGCCGAACCTACGCTGACGTCATTTGCCCCGACCTTCTTTTTCGCCAAGGTTGCCCTTCTGTTGGTGGTAGGCGCGGGGCTGCTGGTACGCTCCCGGCCACTGTGGGCCGTGGTACTGGCGTTGCTGCTTGCGCTGGCGGCACTGTCGGTGCCGGTGGCGTGGCATGACGTCCCGGGCCTTGCGGCCCTGGGGCTCTCCTGCCTGGCAGCCTTTCTCGCGCTGCGGCTGGGGATCGCGCGCGGCTGGCTTGCCCTGGCCGGAATCCTGGCCCTGGCGTCTGCGGCTCGGATCCACATCGAAATAGCTCATCCACATCTGCTTGGTTGGGTAACCTCAGGTGCCGCGGCAACCGTCGGACTGGCTGTACTGGCGGGCCTGTTCATCCTGGCCCACGCCCGGAGGCAGGCCGCATGGGTCGCAACGTTCATTTACGCTGTGGTGTTCGGAACACTGGCGGTGAAGACACTGCCCCCGGGTACCCAATTCGACGCCATCATGGCGGCCCTCATCGCAACCACCATCGTCGCAGCCGCGCTGGTGGCCTCGGGATTCACCTACCTGTTTCTCAAGGCGTTCGAGTCGCTGGAGTCTCGCCTGGTCCACTCGTACGTGACGTTTCTGCCGCTCATGGGAGCGCCGTTTTATCTGGTGTGGCGTCAGCTTGCAGACCTTGAGGCAGGGGCGGGAGTGGAGCATTGGACCTGGATCGCTTTTGCCCTGGCGCTGGACGTTACTCTACTGGCGGAAGCCCTATTTCTCTGGCTGGTGAGGTTGACGGGTAGAAAATTCTCTGAGGGGCACTTTGTACCGATGGTAGCGTGGAAGTTCCTTCGCTCTCAACGGCTCGTGCCCACCTGGCGAACAGAGTGGATCGGAGCGCTACGGCAGGTGCTGGCCCCCGGCGCGCCCGGCGCTCGGCTTCGCACCGCAGCCGAAGTGCTGGCGGCCGTCTTGCTACCCGTGGCGGGAGTTCTGGCGTCGCCCCATTTGGGCCTGGGCGGGCTGGCCGCCCGCCTGCTGGAAGTGGGCCTGCTCTTCCTGGCCACGGCCTACTGTTCGGTGCGCGCCCTGTCAGCCGCGTCCCGCAGACTGTGGTATGTGCTTCCAGCGGTAGGGCTGGCGGCCTGGACCCTGGCCGAAATGTGGGGGGCACCGGGTTCAGCCTCACTGTCGAGCCGCGTCCTCCTCGGACTGGCGGCCGCCGCAACCATACCTCCGGTGCTGGTGCTCTGCCAATCCGCAACCACAGGCTTCCTGCGCCTGAGCGCGGCCCGGGGCAGGCTTTCCCGCAACCTGGACCTGCGCTTCTCGCCGCCGGTGGAGACCCGCCTCAAGCAGGGCGTCGGTGCTTCGGCCTTCGCATCGGTTGTGGGCGTCGCGATCGGGGTGTGGGCGCTTATAGTCGTGCTATCGGTGATGTCCGGTTTCTCAGACGAACTCAAAGAACGCATCGTGCGCACCAAGGACCACGTCATGGTCAAGACCGCTCCCGGCGAGGCCGAGCTTGATAACCCGCTGGCGCTGGCCGGCGCACTGGCCGAGATCCCCGGGGTGAGTACCGCCTCACCCTATGTTGAGGGCGAAGCGATGATGTCTTCGAGCATCAACATCAGCGCTACAGTCACCGTGCGAGGCGTGGATCGCGAGGCTGACGCGCTGGCCTTCCTGGAACCGATGCTGGTGGCCGGCTCCACCGAGTTCTTCCGCCATCCCGAAGAACTCGTGCCCTTCCCCGACATGATTCGGCACGACCTGTTCCAAGGGTTTGAGTTACTTCACCAGGCAGACCCTCCTTCTGAAGATCAGATGCCCCCGTTACAAGAGATGCCCCCATTGCTGGAGATGCCGCTCATGCCTGACCCCGGCGCCGACGACGCGGGCGACGACGAAGCCGAAACGGAGTTCGGGCTCATGCCCATGCCCGACCTGTTCGGAGAGGAAGACAAGGGCCTGGACAAGAGGCAGGTTCTCACCTTCGACCCCATCTCCGGCGGGTTGGGAAAAGGCGTTTCAAGGCCGGTGATAATCGGCCAGGAGCTCGCCCGTTCCCTGGCCGTTGGGGTCGGATCCCGGATCAACGTCATCTCGCCGGACGGAGACGTCGGGCCCATGGGAGTGCAACCCAAAGCGCGCTCATTCGTGGTGGCCGCGGTGTTCGCCACCGGCATGTACGACTACGACTTGAAACTGGCGTACATGTACCTCCCCGACGCACAGAAGTTCTTCAACCTGGGCAACGCCATCGATCATGTCGATGTGAGACTCGCGGACCTGGCTGCCACCGCGGCCGTGCGCTCCCAAATGGACGGCCTGGTGCCCGCAACCGCGGAGATCCTCACGTGGAAAGAGCTCAACCGCAACCTGTTCTCTGCACTTGAGCTGGAACGAATAGTGATGTTCGTGGTGCTCGCGTTTATCATCCTTATCGCTTCGTTCAACATCGTGGCCTCGCTGGTGATCATCATTCGCAAACGCCTGGCCGCCATTGCGATCCTGCGCACGATGGGTGCGACCCTCAAACACATCACCGGCGTCTTCTTCCTGTTGGGCAGCGCAGTGGGCCTGTTCGGCACTGCGTCCGGCGTGATTATGGGCCTTAGCAGTTGCGGTATCATTCGGCATCTGGGCATCACTTTGCCCAGAGAATATTACATCCGGCATCTGCCGGTGAACGTGGATCCGTGGCAGGTGCTGCAGATCGGCCTGGCCGCGCTGGTGATCACCGCGCTGGCCTCTCTGTATCCCGGACGGCTGGCCGCCAAAATAGTCCTTGTGGAAGGGTTGAAAGATGAACGATAGGAAAGACCAGGCGATTCTCACCGTTGCGGGCTTGAGCAAGAGTTTCTACCACCTGGGGAGAGAGGTTGCCGTCCTCAACGAGGTCAACCTGGAGGTTCGTGCCGGCGACATGGTCTCGGTGGTGGGGAAATCAGGGGTGGGAAAGAGTACCTTTCTGCACGTGGCAGGAACCCTGGACCGGCCCACTTCCGGGACCGTCGAGTACTGGGGCAAAGACGTTTTCCTGATGCCTGACAGCGAGCTCGCCAATTTCAGAAACCGCCACATCGGTTTCGTATTCCAGTTTCACCACCTGCTGCCTGAACTGAATGCCCTGGAAAACGTGATGATCCCGGCTCTGGTTGCCGGCCGAGGCCGAAAGGAGGCCGGCGAGCGGGCCGAAGGTTTGCTGGAGCAGGTAGCGCTGTCTCACCGCCTCACCCACCGACCGGGCGAGCTATCCGGGGGAGAACAGCAGCGGGTGGCCATCGCCAGAGCGCTGGTGATGAACCCGAGCATAATCTTCGCGGACGAGCCGACGGGAAACCTGGATGAGCGCACTTCCGACGACGTCCACGAGCTGGTGCTGAAACTCAACGAGCAGCTTGGCCTGGCGTTTGTACTGGTGACCCACAATTTCAACCTGGCGAAACGCATGAACCGGCACTTCCTCATGCGCCACGGCACCGTTCTGGAAGTAGACGACGCCCTTGAGACAATTTGACTTGAGCGAACCGGCAGAACATGGTACAAACTACGAAGTAACTGTACGGAACTCCGCTCATGACTAAGCAACAGGCCAGCTTGACCGCGTTGGATAAGATCGGCCAGGCGATCTTCGAAAGAGGTTCGGTGGGGGTGTTCACCATCGATAGTTCCGGGCAGGTGCTGCGCGCCAACCCGCGCATGCTGAAACTGCTGGGCAGCCCGGATGAGCAGACCTCGACGCTGTTCAGCGTCTTCCGACTCCCCACGATCCCCGAGGACCTGAAGAAGGAATTTCGGACCATGCTGGAGAAAGGGATTCCGGTGGAGTTCGAGACCGACTACACATCGATGCACGGTAAGAAAAGTGCAATCCTGGTGTCCGGCCTGCCGGTGAAGGACGAGGCAGACCAGGTAATCGGAGCAATTTGCCAGGTTTTTGACATTTCCCGAGCCCGGGAGGCCGAGAACCAACTGCAGCGGACTGCGAAGATGGAAAGTCTCGTGCTGCTGGCCAGCTCCCTGGCTCACGATCTGAACAACGTGTTCACCAGCCTGCTGGGGTATTCCGCTCTGCTCCAGGAAGGTGACGACTTGCCGCCGTCGAGGAGTCGGCGGGCCCTGGGCATGGTCAAGCGAGCGGCGGAGAGCGGCGCCAACCTGGTGGGCCAGATGCTCAGGTTCACCAGCGAACGGAGGGCCCAGGCCAGTTCGTGCCTGTTTCGGGACGCGTTCGAGCAGGCTGTTTCCCTCTACTCCCACAGTCTCCCCCGCCACATAGAGCTGGAGTCGGATGGCGCTGACCGGGAGGTGAGAGTTCGCGGCAATCAGACCAAGATCGAGCAGATCATTTTGAACCTCGCCATCAATTCGAGCGAAGCGATTGGTGAGAGCCAGGGAAAAGTGACGCTTTCCTGGCGTCAGGTGGCTGCTCCCTCACCCTCGGCCACGCCCCAGGTAACAATCCGCCCGGGCGGATTTGTGGCGGTTTCCGTCGCAGATGATGGAAGCGGCATCTCCCAAGAAGACCTCGGTAAGATCTTCGACCCCTATTTTTCCACCAAGATCGGTGCTCGGAGTTCCGGCCTGGGATTGAGTTCGGTTTGGGGCATCTTGAAGGAGTTGGGCGGTTCCATCGAGGTGGAATCGACGGTCGGTGAGGGTACGTGTTTTACGGTCTACCTGCCCATCGCGGGCCCATCGGACCTGGCTGCCCGGGACAGGGCGCCTGTAGTACGCGGCGCCATCGGCACGGGACAGCGCGTGCTTGTCGTTGAGGAAGACGAGGGAATCGGTGAACTCCTCGTATGGGTCTTGCTGAAGAACGGCTACAAGGCGGTCACCGCGAAGGACGAGGAGGAGGCCGGGCAGGTGCTCAAGTCCGGTACGCCGAAGGTAGATGCCATGATCATGGACCAGGACCTGTTTGTCGCCTTCCAAAAAGGGCATGTGGCCGCGGACGAAAGCCTGGCCAGGCCGACCCTCTGTTTCACCTCAGGCTCCGTCACACCAGCCGAATGCGCTTGCGCCAGTGCGCTGCCCAAGCCTTTCACCCCGGAGCAGTTCCTCGAAGCTCTGGCCGCTTTGTTCGACTAGTCGGCTTCCTGAAAAAAGTTCGACGAAATTCAAATCACACTGCAAGTATGGTATAGCAGGGGCTGCAATGGGCACAGACCTCCTAAGTAACGACCGGTCCCTGTTGGAGTTGTTCAAGCAGGGGGACAGGGAAGCGATGATGACGGTGTGGAACCACTACTACCCGTTGATCAGGAGCCAGGCGTACCGCGGTTTTTCCGGTATGCCGGGATTCACGTCGGCCGCGGATGTCGATGATGCAGTTTCCGCGACGTTCCTGGCCGCTTTCCAGGAGCGGGCACGGCTAAGCTACGACGGAGTGACTCCCTACGGTGCCTTCCTTCTGGGTGTTGGCAAGAACGTGATGCGACGGCTGTCCCGAAAAGTGGCCCGGGAACCGGTGCGGGATCCGATCTCGTACGAGTTGACCCCCGGGTCGAGCGCGTCGCCGGAGGACCAGTACCTTTCGGCAGAGCAGCGGGACGTTCTGTGCCGATTCCCCGAGACCCTCAACGAACGGGAGCAGGAGGTGTTTTACGGCTATTACCGCGACGGTCATTCGGAGGAGAAGCTGGCGGTAGTGGTGGGACGGACAAGGTACCGGGTGAGGAAGGAACTGGCCCGGGTAGAGAAACTCATGAAGCGATACCTGGCCCGGCATGGGCTGGCTTGAGCGCACCATGAATATGATGATCATACGTGAGGCGAAGGCTTGATGCAGCACGAACGAACCAGGGAGTTGATGACGCAGAGGCTCAGCCGGGGCGGGATTTCCGGCCCGGAGGCCGCTGAGTTGCGCGAACACCTGGCCGAGTGCGAACAGTGCCGACTTGCTTACGATCGCCGGGTGGAGATGTTGCGGGCCATGACCGGGGCCGCACCGGGAGAGCCGGCGGGATTCGAGAGTCGTACCCTGATGGATGAGACCTTTGCCAGGCTGGATGCTACGGAGCCTGCGACCGCGGTTTCTCGTGGTTGGCTGCCGTCGCTGCGCCTGGCCGGCGCCGCGGCCCTGGTGGCGGTTGTGGTGGTGGCTGGCTGGCTGAACCGAGAGCGACTGTTTCCACCCGAGGACCTGCGCTCCTCCCAGGTGCTGCTGTCCAGGGGCGGAGAAGCTGCGCTTCCCGACGTTGGGCTTGGGGTGTCAGGGGTAGACGACGAAGGGCAGGAATACGAGGTCGTGGAATCGCAGGGTGTGTGCTTTCAGGACGCGCTTCGTTTTTATATTACTTCCCGAACGGATCAATACCGCTACTATTTCCTCTTCGGGCTTCGTCCGGACGGCCAACTCCAGTGGTACTTCCCTTCCCGCCGGGAGCAGGTGAGTTTCCCGTTCCCCGAGACGCAAGCCGTCGCGCACAAAGTCCCGTACGAGATCGAACTGTGGAAGAAACACCGCCGAGGCGGCCATGTCGTGGTGGGGCTGTTCTCGAAGGACCCGCTGGAACTGGTGCGGGTCGAACGCGCGGTTGAAACTGCGCTGGGCAAGGGAGATCTTGATCCCCGGGACGATCGCGGGATCAAGAGTGTGAGCAGTGTCCTTGGTGACGGGGTGGCAACCGCTGCGGTGGCCCTCGACATCATCGACTGCGGGGGTGTCCAATGAGTTCTTCACACTTTCAAGTTGCCGCTCAAATGCGCGCACTGTGGCTATTTGTTTGCGCCGCTTTGGCGGTAGGAGTTTTCGCCGCAGGGCCTGCCTTCGCAGAGCATCGTATCGTGATCGTGGTGGGTAACAACGCTTCACAGGACGACAACCTCGACCCGCTTCGCTTTGCCGACGACGACGCCTTCAAGTACTTCCACTTCTTCAGTTTTGTAGCCGATGACGTCACCCTGCTGACCAACCCCGACGCAGAAACCCGGCCCATGTACCGGAATGTCGCATACACGGCGCCGACCCGCCAGGCGGTATTGGACGCCATCGACGACAAAGTCGAGGCTGCGTCCGCGCTGGCTACCAAGGGAGAAGAGGTGGTGGTCTACCTGGTGTACAGCGGCCACGGCAACTACGATCAGGAAGGGCGCGGCTACGTACACCTGGAAGATGGGAAACTCACCACTAGAGACCTCTTCTACCACCTCATCGGCAAGTCCGAGGGTTTCTATGTCGTGCTACTGTTCGACGCGTGCAACGCCAGCTTCCTGGTGAAGAGTCGTGGCGGCCCTTCGGATCGGCGCGCGGCAGGGCCCTCAACGCTGGAGTTGGAAAAATACGACAACGTGGGGGTGGTGCTGTCATCAAGCAAGACAGGAGAGGTGAAGGAGTGGGGACGCTACCTGGCCGGAATCTTCAGTCACCAGGTGCGTTCCGCGTTGACCGGGGTGGCCGATGTGGACCGGAACCGGCAGATCACGTTCCAGGAGCTGGCGAGCTTCGTAGAATCGGCAAATCGGGCAGTGGAAAACCCGGCCCTGAAACTGACGCCTTACATCCGGCCGCCCAAATCGCGGCCTGACCTGGCCCTCATCGACTTTTCCACCGCGTCGTTTGAGCGCTTTCTGTCGCTGCAGTTTCAAACCCCCACCAGGGTCACCGTATTCGATGAAGACCTGGTGCGGTTCGCGGACGCCCGCCTGGATACGGGTTATCATGCGCGGCTGAGCCTGCCCGCAGGACAATACTATGTCGCAGTGGAAGACGCCGAGTTTCAGGTTGAAGCCGGAGCCACGGGTGAAATCTTCCTCGAGGATCTTCCTTCCGCACAGTCGCAAGAGCTGGCCTCCCGGGGCACCGACCAGTACTACGTCAAGCATCTGTTCTCCGTTCCTTACGGACAGACATTCGCGCTGGACTACCTGGGCGGAGACTATGAGCAGGGACTGGTATTCTCCCGCTTTTCGCCCCGTCCGTGGTACGAAAACGAACCGGCCTGGGCCACCGTGGGACTGGGCGCCGCGCTGCTGGGCGCAGGTGGGTACCTCGCCACACTGGCGTCGGCCGAGCGCGACCGGGCCATGGACACCCCCTGGGCCGATGAACGGGCAGCATACAACCGCAACATCGACCAGTACAACGTCTGGACCACCGTGACCGCGGTGGCCGGAGGCGCGGCCATGGCCACCGGAGTGGCGCTGTTTATCTTCGATCAACCCATTGAGGAAAGCGTGGTTGCACCCCGCGTGGGGCCGGGCATCACAATTATGCCCATGCCCACGGGCGCGGCGGTGCAAGGGCGGTTCTAGAACATGTTTAAGCTCCACCACCACTTCTGCCTGGTTCTTCTGGCGGTGACGGCGCTACTCGCCGGCTGCACCGAGAGGGCCCCGATTCAGGGGGCTCGGTGCGAGGGAGACACACACGCATGTCCCCAGGGCTACGAGTGCGGGCCTGAAGGTACCTGCGAGCCGCCGAAAGACAATCCGTGGCTGAAAAATTGCAGCAAGAACTCCGACTGCCCGGCCGGTGTATGCCTGCCCCAGGCGCAAGTGTGCGTCGCCTGTATCGAGCATGACGATTGTATCTCCAACCTGTGCGATCGCCTGACCCACATTTGCAAGGGGTGCAAGGCCGACTACCAGTGCCCGTTCGGGGACTGCGATGAAGAAACCGGCATTTGCGAAGAAAAAAGTTCAACGGATTCCCGTCCTTAGTGCAATTACCTGTTGGAACCCGGGATTTGGGAGCCTGAAAGGTAATGAAAAAAGAAAGGAAATATGGAGGATCAAAAATGACTCTGAAAGGGACCTTTGCCATCGTTGCGGCACTGTTCGCCGCACTCACCATTTCCGCCTGTGACCTCGGAGGCGGGGGCGGCAACACCGGCTGCGAGTTGGACGGCGACTGTGAATCAGGTTATTGCGACCTGGACTCAGGCCAGTGCGTTACGTGTTTAAAGGATCTGCACTGCGCCAGCGGCAAGTACTGTCACCCTGAACAGAACATTTGCGTGGCGTGCTTCTCCGACGTCCACTGTGAAGAGGGTGTGTGCGACCAGTCGGCCAGCTATTGTGTCGAGTGCACGTCCGACCAGCACTGCGAAAGCGGCCAATGTGACGAGGATGCGCTGATCTGCATCGAATGCGGCACTGACGCCGAGTGCGCCGACGACAACGACTGCACCCTTGAGGCGTGCACCAACGGCCAGTGCACCGTGGTGCCGCTGCCCGACACCTATCCGTGTGAAGATGGTGACGCGTGCACCCTGGGAGACGGATGCATGGACGGTGAATGTACCGCGGGCCAAACCGACCCCGACTGCATTCCCGACCCGACGTGCGAGGACCTGGAAGACGGAGCGCCCTGCGACGACGGCGACGAGTGCACCTTTGACGACTTCTGCAAAGGTGGCGTGTGTGTGGGTGACTCGGTGAATCCCGACTGTTTCGAGGAAGACCTTGACGGTGACGGTTTCACGGTGGAAGCGGGTGACTGCGACGACCAGGACCCGGAGGTCCATCCGGATGCCCCGGAGTTCTGCGACGGCAAAGACAACGACTGTGACGGTGAAGTTGATGAAGGTGCATGCGGCGAATGCGTGAAAGAGGGAATGCTCCTCAAGGACCCGAGCCTCCTTTGCTGCGACGGCCTGGTACCCGCCCTGGATTGCGTGAACGAAGCGCTGGGCGAGCTGTTCTGCATGTGCACCGAAGACTTCATTTGCGTTGCATGCGGCGACGGCCAGTGCGGCAAGGGCGAAAACGAGTGCAACTGCCCCGAAGATTGCCCCTGGGAGCCGGAAGACCTTGATGGCGACGGTTACCCGGCCGACATCGACTGTGACGACCTCAACCCGGAAGTAAATCCCGGGGCCAAGGAGATTTGCAACGGCATCGACGACAACTGCGACGGCGTTGTGGATGAAGGTTGCGACTGCGTCGACGACATACTGTGCGACGACGGGAACGACTGCACCAAGGATGCGTGCATGAACGGCATGTGCGTCCACGAGATCATTCCCGACTGTTCTCTCAACTGCGGGGGCATAGCCGGATTCCCGTGCCCCGACGGGATGTTCTGCCTGTACGAATTCGGCACCTGCGGAGAATGGGACCTGTTCGGCCAGTGTGTCCCGTACCCCGAGGGGTGCTACGACCTGTGGGCCCCGGTGTGCGGCTGCGACGGGATGACTTACGGCAACGACTGCGAGGCCCACGCCCACGGCGTGTCCATCAAACATGAGGGGTCATGCGAGGGGCCGTGCCTGGAAGAAGAGATCTGCTTCAACGGCATCGATGACGACTGCGACGGACTTATCGACGAAGGATGCGACATTTGCGAAGAGGGGGCATGCAACGACTGGGACCCGTGCACGGAGGACATCTGCGACCCGGTCATCGGTGCGTGCATCAACAAACCGATTCCCGGGTGCTGCACGGACGATGCGGACTGCGGTTGGGGTGAGCATTGCGAAATTGAAGTTTGCCCCGGCTGCTGGTGCGAGGATCCCACCGACCCGGACAACTGCCCGCCCTGCCTTTGCTGGGGCAAGTGCGTGCCTGACGAACCGCAGTGCGAAACCGACGACGACTGTCCGCCGGGCCACATCTGCGAGAGCGTGACTATCTGCCCCGACTGCGTCAACGAGGACCCGCCGTGCCTGGCCCCGTGCTGGACCGAAAACCAGTGCGTGCCCGCCCCCAACGACTGCGAAGAAGCGGGCGGCATCTGCCTGGGCCTGCCCGATGAGCCGGGCAACGGAGACCTTGAAATGTGCCCCGCAGGCTTCGCGGAAGTCGACCTGGGCGGCTGCCAGCCCTGGGAGATCTGCTGCATGAAAGTGGAACCGGTGGAGTGCCTGGAGCACTGCGACTGCTACGACCTGTACGGCAACGACTTCCCGGAACCGTGCGCCATGATGTGCCCGACGTGCGACAACTTCTGGCTGTGTGAGGAAGGGCAGTGCATCCCCGAGTGCGGGCCTATCCCCGAAGAAGTATGGGAATGCATCCTGCCTCCCAACGAGTGCGAGGAGGCCGGCGGCAAGTGCCTGGGGCCGGACGCAACCGACCCCAACGGAAACATCGGTTGCCCCGATGGTTGGGGAGAGGCGGATCTTCCCGGCTGTTCCAACAACGAAATCTGCTGCCTGCCGGAGCCCGAGCCGGAATGTGCCGAAATGTGCGACTGCTACGACCTGTACGGGGAAGAGTTCGAGACTCCCTGCCCACTGGATTGCTACAACTGCGGCAACTACTGGGAGTGCGTAGAGGGAAAATGCGTGGAAGAGTGCGGCATGATGCCGGCCGAAGTGGAGGAATGCCTCAAGCCGCAGCAGTGCTTCCTGAACGGCGACTGCCCGGACGGTCAGTACTGCCAGTACCCGGAAGGGTCCTGCCCCACGAACTCCCCGTGGGAACCGGGCGGCATCATGGGCACCTGCATTGAGATCCCGGAGCTTTGCATCGAAATCTGGGCGCCGGTGTGCGGCTGCAACGGCAAGACGTACGCCAACGACTGCTTCATGGCGGCCGACAGCCAGTCCCTGGACTACCCGGGTGCCTGTGAAGAACCGTGCGTGCCTGAAGGTGAAAAATACCAGCCCGAGCCCGACCCCAACGGCGTGGACGACAACCAGTGCTGCGAGGGGCTGGAACCCATCGTTGACTGTTTCGTAGTGGACATCGTGTGCGAAGACGACGGCACCAAGTGCGAGACCATCTGCGCCTGCGTGGCCGAGATGACCTACGTCTGCACCCAGTGCGGGAACGGCGAGTGCGGATTGGGCGAAAACGTCTGTAGCTGTCCCGAGGACTGCCCCGAACCGTGGGCGTGCACCGCCAGCGGCGATTGCGACGACGGCAACCCCTGCACTGATGACACCTGTGTCAACGGAGTTTGCGTCAGTGCGATAGGACCGGAGATTTGTTACGACGGCAAGGACAACGATTGCGACGGCATAGTTGACGAGAACGACTGCGAGGGGATCCCCTGCGGTGGCTTCATCGGACTCCCCTGCCCCGACGACATGTACTGCCAGTACCCGGAGGGCCAGTGCAACTGGGCCGACAATCTGGGCATGTGCGTACCGGTACCGGAGATGTGCCCGGCGCTGTGGGCCCCGGTATGCGGCTGCGACGGGGTCACCTACGCCAATGAGTGCACCATGGCGGTTTCCCAGGTGTCCATGGACCACGACGGTGAGTGCGGACAGGAGTGCAAGGAGCTGAAACCGTACGATTACGGCCCGTGCGACATGGTCTTGGGCTGGGGCTTCACCGGCAACACTTGTGTTCATATTTCGGGCTGCAGTTGTGAGCCCGATTGCGGCGCCTTCTTCGCCACCGAAGAGGAATGCCTGAAGACCTGCCTGCTGGATATCGGCGGCTGGTAGCTCTTCGAATTCTTGACTACCTTCTCGCTTTTCTCCCGCTTGACACCCCTGCGGCGGCGGAGGCAGCACCTCCGCCGCCGTATCCTGCCTTGCCGTCAAATCCAAAATCATTGACTCAGGTGGTCGTGCGTGGTAACCATATGATGTTATTGAAGATAGGTTGAGACACCATGAAACGACGCGTGGTTGGAATAAGGCTCGCAGCAATCGCTATTTTCGCCCTCGCAGTATGCCTGTCCGGGTGCATGCCGAGCGACGACTATGAATCGTGCGGCTTCTTCACCGACCTCGAAGAGAAGTGCGACGAAGGCACTTCGGACGGCTCTGCCAACAACTGCGTAATCCTGGAGCACCCCCAGTGCCCCGACGACTACTGCGTCAGCTACCGGGCGTCCAAGCCATTCTGCTCTGCAGAATGTCTCAAGGATGCAGACTGCCCCAGCGGCGGTTCGTGCGTTGAGTTCGCGATTAACTGCAGCGGTGGTGAAGACGGTGACTGCCTCAAGCTGTGCGTCAAGAACTCCGCACTGAAGTAGCTTCTTCCCAAGCTGTACAGCCTCCAATAGAGCTTGCCCTGAGCGCAGTCGAACGGGAAACCTCGCGTCCTTGCTCACAAGGACGTGGGCCCGGGGCGGAGGGGATGATAGCGGGCGGTCTGCGGTAGTTCTTCGGAGGTAGCGGCTGGTCCAGACCCTGGAAAGCGAAAACCGAAAGGGTCTGACCCCTGACGTTACCACTGGACCGGGGTCCGGGCGCTGGAAAAGTAGGCTACCCCGGGTCCCAGAGTCGCAAGGGACGTACCGAGCCAATTCCCTCGAAATCTCCGTCGTTGTGCAAGAGCACGGCGTCGTTTTCCAGCGCCAGTTGTGCGACCAGGCAGTCAATGGAGCCGCCAAGCGTTATCCCCTGCCGGCGGCAGTCGTAGAAGATGCGGGCCGCGGCTACGTGTGCCCCCAGGGGATCCGTTGCCGTTAGAAGTTCCTGAGTCGACAGATAGTCGTGGAGCGTGCGCCATTCGGTCTCATTTCGAGCTCCTTGAAGCAACTCCTGGCAGCAAATCATCGGAATCGCCAGCGAGGCCTCCTCTTCCGCCAGCCGGACCAGCGCCGCCGCAGGCGGGTTGTCCACGCCCCTGAAGAAATCAACGAGAACAGAGGTGTCCACAACGATCATGACTAGCCCTCGCGCAACTTCTTGTGGTCGTATCCATCAGCGAACCTGATCTTGCCTCGCAAATCGAGGAGGTTACGCCTGGTTCGAACCCGCACGAGGGTTTCCAGCGCCTCGTGCACAACCGCACGCATGGTCCGCAGACCCGTGACCCGAAGCGCTTCCTGCACCAACTCGCTGTCCAAGACTATGTTCGTACGCATCGCCGCACCTCCTACACCTTACAGTACACATCAGCATACACATTGTCAACGACCGCGGGGGACGCGACTGCAGGCGTACCCCTGACCTGGCCTACCGGAATTTCCCTTTCAGCGAGGTCGACTCGGGCCTGAACGCGTCCTGAATCCACTCCGTCTTCGGCTCACCGCCCCCCAGAAGCACCCCGATTACGTCGAACCGGGTAGCGCAGTTGTTCAACCGATGACGCATGAGGTAAAGCTGGGCTGTGCGAACGATGTGCTGCTGCTTCCTGGCATCGACGGTTAGAACCGGCGAGGTGAGATAGGTCGTGGTCGCACTTCGCACCTCCACAAAGACTATGGTCTCGTCGCGGCTGCACACGATGTCCACCTCTCCGATACGCTCGGTGTAGTTCCGCTCGAGAATGCGATAGCCATTTTCAACCAGTAGCCGGCAGGCCGACTCCTCCCCTGCCCGCCCCTTGATGATCCTGCTGCGGTCAACCTGTCTGTCCATCTCCTTCCTCCGATTGTTGTGGGATACACTACTGTTATCGGGTTTTGGGCAACGGGTTGTACCGGATTTCTTCAAAAAAGCGCGGAAGCCGGGTTCAGCCTGCTCGAAAGCTCCTGCGGTGCAAAGGGGTGAGGCCGAGGCGGGCGATGGCGTCCCGGTGTTGTTGCGTGGCGTACCCTTTGTGCTGTTCCAGACCGTAGCCGGGATAGACGGCAGCCGCGTCCACGACCAGTCGGTCCCGGTGGGTTTTGGCCAGCACGGAGGCAGCCGCGATATTGAGGGAGCGACGGTCGCCTTTGACTATGGGCTTCTGGGGAAGGGCCAGGCCCGCGATGGGGTGGGGACCGTCCACGAGGACCAGATCGGGCGGCGTTGCGCCTGACGCCATGGCGTTGTCGATGGCTCTGTTCATGGCCAGGAAGGTGGCCTGGAGGATGTTGACCTTGTCGATCTCTTCGTTGCTTGCTTCGCCGACGCCCCAGGCAAGTGCGAGCTTTCGAATAATGGGGGCCAATTCGGCTCTGGTTTCGGGTGACAGTTCTTTGGAGTCGTCGAGTCCGGGCAGTTCGGCTCCTGCATCCAGCATGACCGCCGCGGCGACGACCGGTCCGAACAGCGCGCCCCGGCCGGCTTCGTCAACGCCGAGCAGACGTTCCCGTCCTTGCGAGTTGAAAACTCGCTCTATCTCTCCGGGGGGATTCTCTTTGATGGGGAAAAGCGGGGGCACGAAACCAGGGTTATCGTTTGTCGGACCGCTGCTCCTTGAGACGGGCGGCCTTGCCACGGCGTTCGCGCAGGTAGTAAAGCTTGGAACGCCGCACCTTGCCACTTCGAACAACTTCGATGCTCTCAAGGCGGGGGGAGTAGACGGGGAAGATTCGCTCAACGCCAACACCGTAGGAGATCTTGCGAACGGTGAAGGTAGAGGAGACGCCGGAGTTGTTGCGCCGGATGCACACCCCTTCGAACATCTGAGGACGTACCCGGGCCTTGTCCTTCTTGCCCAGACCCTTCTCAACGATGCGCACGTAGACCCGCAACGTATCACCAGCCCTGAATTCGGGCACTTCTTTCTTTTCCATGGCCTCCTGGCCGAGTTTATCCAATACGTCCATCTCTTCCTCCTAATCCTCTCTAACCCCGGCGAGTCGGTCCATCACGATGGATGCTGCCGACCGCACCGACAGGTGGTTATACTCACTATGTCCCAGGACCGGGGCCAGGCTGTAATCCAACGCCTCGAAAAACGAGCGTTCAAGCCCCCATCCCGTGCCGAAAACGACGATGGCCGCGCCATCCTGTGTATCAATGATCTCCCGCATGCGGGAGAAAGTCACCATGGACTCGCGGTCGCTTGCCCCGGTGCCGATGGTAACGGGCCTGACGCCCGTCTGCCGCTGCACAGCCGCGGCTGCATCCGCCAGGTCCGGGACCAGCGAGGCCAACTCCAGCGCCTGCTTGCGGCGCGGGTTGTAGTTTGCCCCGTAGCCGGCGGTCCAGTGCTTCAACAGTTCACCGACCAGCTCCCGCTGCTGTTCCACGGGCGTCACCAGGAAGAACCCCTTGACCCCCAGAGTTGCCGACAGCCGGGCCAGGTCGTGGACATCCATGTTGGTAACCGCGGTTGCAATGACCCGGCGATTCTTATCGTATACCGGGTAGTGCACCAGCGCGATGTAGAGGTCCATGCTCACTTACTCCAGCAGCCTCCTGTCCTCTTTTGACAACTCCACCTGCTCGAGCAGGTCGGGCCGTCGCTCGCTGGTGAGCTGCAAGGCCTGCTTGCGGCGCCAGCGGTCGATCTCGGCGTGGTTGCCCCCGACCAGCACCTCGGGCACCGCCAATCCCCGGAATTCCCGGGGCCTGGTATAGTGGGGATGGTCCAGCAGACCGGCGGAGAATGAGTCGTTCTCTACCGATTGTTCGTTTCCAACCACCCCTTCCAACAGGCGGGAGACCGCTTCCAGCACGGTCAGGGCGGCGACCTCGCCGCCACCCAGAACGAAATCCCCTACGGAGATTTCCTCGTCCACAAAGCCCCCTTCCAGCACCCGTTCGTCGACCCCTTCGTACCGGCCGCAAACCAACAGCAGCGTATCGAGGCTGGCCAGTTCTTCGGCCATCTTCTGGTCCAGCCGCCGGCCTCTCGGGCTCAGCAGCAGGCAACGGGCAGCGGGGTGACGCTTGCGTACATCCTCGATGGCTTCTACCACCGGTCCCGGCATCATCACCATGCCGGGCCCGCCCCCGAAGGGTGCGTCATCCACGCTACGATGGCGATCGGTGGTGTAGTCGCGAAGCTGAACCGCTTCGAATTCAACGAGGCCGTTTTCCACGGCTTTTCCCAGCAAGCCGACCTTCAACGGCGACTCAAAGAACTCGGGAAAGATTGTAATGGTCACGAAACGCACTGCCGCCCCACGTCTAAGGGCTTCCGGCCAACGGCCTGAGAAGCCATACATGTCGCTTCAGCCTGACAATCAAAGATCGGCGCCGACCTTCCGGTATCAACCGGAGAAGCCGGAGTCTTACTCCATGATCTCAACCATGGCGCGTAAGTTCTGCTTGGTGGCGGCTGCGCTGACCAGGGTGCGGATGGCGCGGGCGGTTCTGCCCTGCTTGCCGATAACCTTACCCAGGTCGTCTGCGTGCACCCTCAATTCATAAATAGCAGTCTTCTCACCCTGAATCTCGGATACGGCTACCGAGTCGGGGTTGTCCACAAGAGATCTTGCAATGTACTCGATGAGCTCTTTCATAGCTCTCCTTGAAACCGGTGTCGTGGTACGGGACGCTATTCGGACATGTACTTCTTGAAGATACTGTTCACCGTGTCGGACGGCTTTGCACCTACGCCCAACCAGTACTTCACGCGTTCCGGCTTCAAAGTCACTTTTTCCGGCTCGGTGAGCGGATCGTACGTACCCAGCAACTCTATGAAACGCCCGTCCCTCGGCGACCCGGAGTCTGCGGCTACGATGCGATAAAACGGTCGGTTCGTCGTCCCATGGCGGGCCAATCTGATTCTCACTGCCATCACTTCCTCCGACGTTACAAAACAGCCCACAACAGAGTGGTTGCGACAACATACGCTAGGTGCGCGTACGATGTCAAGATCTTTATAGAGGCCTCAATCGAGCCTGTTTTGCGGCGTCTCAAACAGCCCTTTGTCGACGACAAGAATGCCGGCGTCGGCATCCAGGGTGACGGGAACACCAACCGGCACCGGAAGGTTGAAAGGCGCATGCCCGATGGGGAAGGAGGCCACGCAGGGGAGGCCGGCATTGCGAACCAGTTGCAGGATATTCCGGCCCAGGAGGGAACTGTTGCCCGCCCCGTCCAGATCCCCGATCACCAGCCCCGCGAGCCCGGCGAATCCGGGGGCGTGGGCCAACTGCATCAGCAGCCTGTCCACCCGGTAGGCGGCTTCGCCCACGTCTTCCAGAACGAGAATCCTGCCTTCCAGGGAAGGGAAGAACTCTGTTCCCTGCACGCTGGCCAGAATGGAGAGATTCATGGGCAGCACGATCCCACTTACCCGGCCGCCGTGTACGGTTTCGAGCCCTTCGTATCTGTCCGCGAGGTCCCCGAACAGTGCCTCCCGGTAGCGCTCCCGGGCATGGTCGTTGAGGCCGGCGAGGGTAGTGACGTTGGGAGCGTGCAAGGAGGCCCATCCGGCCCGCTCAAGGGCAAGGGCCAACAGCAGGGAGATGTCGGAAAAGCCAACGAGCAGGGGCGGACGCCGGGAAGGGAAGTGCAGGCGCGATGCGATACGCACCGTACCGTATCCACCCCGGGCGGCCAACACTGCGGCAAAGGAACAATCGGCCAGCGCCTCGTTGAGTTCCGCGGCACGGGTATCATCGTCCCCTGAAAGATACTCCCCTTCGGCCCGGCAGAGGGGGAACACCCTTACGTCCAGGCCACAAGCTTCAAGCCACTGGATTCCCGGCTCAAGCGCGGCCGCGGGGATGGGGGATGCAGGCGCCACCAGAGCGACGCGATCGCCGCGCTGGAGCGGTCTCGGCCGGGCCGGCTCAGGCCCATAGAATCCATCGACAGAGTTCATTTCTGGCACTTAGCGCCTCCCACGGTTATCATATAGCATCAGTCGCAGGAGGCAAGATGGCGATCACCATTGTCCAGAAGTCGCCGTCGGGCAAAAAGAAGAACCCCACCATCGCACTCGTACTTTCCGGAGGTGCGATCTCGGGAGGTGCGTTCAAAGTGGGCGGCCTCATGGCCCTCGACCTTCTGTTCAAGAACTTCTCCGTCATGGATTTTCACATCTACCTCGGGATAAGCGCAGGCTCCTTTCTGGCTGCGCCGCTGGCAGCGGGCATCCCTCCCCAGGAATCCCTCAAGAGTTTCGCCGGGGAGTCGGACAGGCTGGCTCCGTTTAATGCGCTGACCTTCTACTGGCCCAACATCTCCGAACTGGTGGAGCGGGGTGGCGGCGCGGTACAAGAGCTGGCGGCCATCTATCCCAGGGCTGCCTGGTCCCTCGCCCGCCTGGCGTCCAGAGGCGGCCCTCTCGCCCTGGCCGGCCTCAAGAAGCTGCTGCGTAAGGAGTCGGTGGCCAACCTGGACCTGCTGGAGCGCTCCCGCAAAGAGCTGTCGCTGCTGGGACAACTGCTGCCGGCCCCGGCCAGCTTCGTGCCCACCGGAGTGTTCGACAATTCGAGACTTGAGACCTATATCCGCAAAGGTTTCGAGAAAGAACGCATCCCCAACAACTTCGTGCTGCTGGAAGCAGAGCGCGGCAAGCGCCTCTACATTCATTCGGTTGACCTGGACACTGCCCAGGACGTGGTGTTTGGTCCTGACGAACGCAACGACGTCACCATCTCCCAGGCTGTGCAGGCCTCCACCGCACTACCCGGCTTCTACCGGCCCGCCAAGATAAACGGGCGCTACTACATCGATGGAAGCGCCAAGAAGACTGCCCCCATCGGGGTGGCGACAGCGAAAGGGGCGGACCTCACCATCTGCTACAACCCGTTCAAACCGTACCACCACGCGCCCAAGAAAAGGCTCTCAGCCAAGCACTCCTCACTGGGCGACATGGGGCCGGGCAAAGTGCTCGACCAGTCCATTCGCACCCTGCTGCACTCTCGCCTGTCACTGGCGGTGGAGGAGGTACGCAACGACTCCAGTTTCAAGGGCGACCTGCTGGTGCTTGAACCTGCGGACAGTGACGCGGAGTTTTTCTCCATCAACCCCCTCTCCTTCTGGCGACGGGCCGAGGCTGCACGCCACGGATTCCTCACCGTGTGCCGGGATGTGGAGCGAAACATTGTACGGCTCCAGGAACTGTTCGGGCGCTACGGCCTCGACATCGAATACAGCCGCCTGGAGTACGTGGCCGAGAAGCTGTCCGATGCCACCACCGAAGAAGAGATCGCGGAGATCCTGCTGTCTCCGCCGGTACCGCCTGCCTGGCGGCGACGGAGTGCTGCGAGGCACGAGTAGTCGTTAGCTGGTAATCGTTAGCTGTCAAGCGCAAGACCCTGGACCCTGACCCCGGACCCAGCCGTTTGCTGATAGCCCTACCGCTTTCCCAAAGGGAGAGCGGTCTTCGATGAATCAGTAACAGTAACCTTGGCGGCACGGCGAGGACGCTTCTTCGGTTCAGGTTTCGGCTCGGGCTTCGGCTTCGGCTTGGGCTTGGGCTTCGGCTTCGGCTTGGGCTTCGGTTTCGGTTTCGTCTTCGGCGGCGGCTGCGGCTGCGGCT
>CAZVFX010000098.1:19769-26534 GCA_964626565.1 uncultured Myxococcales bacterium | reverse complement strand
CGCGACGTCAACCTTGGCAAGGTTGCACTCTACCACTGAGTTACTCCCGCAGATTATCAACCAGACAAGTTTGTAGATCTGTTGGGGGTTGGTGTCAAGGAAAAAAGCAGGCTGTGGCAAAGGAGAGGCTGTAGGCGGTAGGGGAGGCGAGAGGCAAAGGCAGGGCGGGCTTGGGGCGGGGGAACAGCTTGGGGCTTGGGGCTATCAGCGGTCAGCTTGAGTCAACGGCAACAACTCGGCGACGGCGACGGCTACGGTTCCAGGAGTGTCAGTTCCTGGAAGTACTTCTTGAAGAACCCGCGGTCGCGGGTGAGGAGTTGGTCCGTGTGCTGGGAGGCGTGGGCGCCGATGAGGAAGTCGGGGAGGATGCGCTTTCGGGGTCCGCCGCGACGGCGATAGGTGCGCCATTGCGCGCCGGCCTGCTGCAAAGCAGCGGGGGAAGAGCGCACCAGGCGGATGCCGGCGTCGGTGAGGAAGCCGTTGTGACGGTCGGCGTCGCCGTCGAACGCAGCGGATAGCTCGGCAAAGACGATTTCGCTGATGACCAGGACGCCGGCCGCGTCCGCGGCGTTGAGCGCACTTAGAGAGCGCTCAGCGAAGCGCGGGCTGTTGGTCAGAATGTCCAACAACACGTTGGTATCTACTGCGGTGATCATTCGTCACCCCGAAGGTCATCGATGAATTCGTCGACCTCGCGCCCGAGCTGAAGAGCCCCGACCCAGCCCCGAAGATGCTCGTGATCCCGGGCTTTGTGAACTACGACCTTGCCGTCTTCGACCGCGAACTCCACGGCCTGCCCCGGCAGCAGGCCGAAGCGTTCACGGATCTCTTTGGGGATTGTGACCTGGCCTTTGGATGTTATGCGTCCCATGGGGCCTCCGTTCTTACTTGTAGTGTAATACTGTTTCAGTAAGAATGCAAGGGCGGGCGGGCCTGGGGCTATCAGCGGTCAGCTTGAGTCAGGGGCAAAGGATCGGCGACGGCGACGGCGACGGCTACGGCGACGGGAACGGGGACGGCTAGGGCTGCGGGGACGGGGACGGCTACGGCGACGGGAACGGGGACGGCTAGGGCTGCGGGGACGGGGACGGCTAGGGCTGCGGGGACGGGACGGGGACGGCTATTCGGGTATGCGGAGGCCGTTGTGGGCCTCGGATTCGTAGAGGGCGTCGATGACTTGCATGTTGGCGATGGCGTCGTCGACGGTGTAGGTGGGCGCCTGTCCGGTGCGGATAGCGTTGGCGAAGTCGAGGGCTTCGAGGCCGTAGGGGTCGCCGCCCGGGGAGGAAACTGTCTCCAGCCTTGCGTTACGATGGAGCAGGATTTCTCCCCCTTTCGGTCCGCCGACCCAGGGGGAAGGGAGGGCTATCCGGCCTTTGGTGCCTGCGATCTCCACCCACTCACGGTCGTGGGCTTCGAAGCTGGCTTCAAAGGTGGCGATCAGGCCGCCGGGGAAGCCGAGCGTTCCCCAGAACGACTGGTCGATGGCATCGCGATTGGCGGTGCCCGAAACCCACTCGGGCTCCTCGCACGCAACCAGGCGCGCGACGTTGACGCAATACGCGCCTAAGTCCATCAAGACTCCGCCGCCCAAATCCGGATCAGCCTGGACTATCCCCGGGTCATCGAGGGTGTGAGAGAAGATGCTGTGCATGGAAACCAGGTCCCCGATAGCGCCGTCGGCCAGCAGCTTCCACAACTCCTCGTACTGGGGGTGGAAGCGGTACATAAACGCCTCGGCCACCGGCAAGCCGGTGCGCTCGGAAGCTGCGGCCACCTCTTCAGCCTCACCCGCGTTCACAGTGAACGGTTTTTCGCACAACACCGGCAGGCCCGCAGCCAGACTGCGGATCGTCCACTCGGCGTGGAGGCTGTTGGGGAGGGGGTTGTAGATAGCATCGACCAGGGATGGATCAAGGAGTTCGGCATAAGAACCGAAGGAGAGGGGGACGAGGGTTTCGTCCGCGTAGGCCCGAGCCTTATTCAGGCTGCGGCTGGCGACCGCAGCGATTTCGCCGGCACCAGGTGTTCGGCGCACGCCTTGAATGAAGCTGCGGGCAATGCTTGAAGCGCCTAAGATACCCCATTTTATGTTGGTCATGTTCTCCTCTCGTCCTTGCCTCTGACTCGTCCTTCCCGTAGCCGTAGCCGTTGACGTCGCCGTCGCCGTCGCCGTCCTTCGACTCTGACCCGCTTCTTCGCCGTAGCCGATCCCTTGACTCCTGCCTTTCCCAGTCGCAGCCGGCGACCCTACCCACTCATCTTCACCAGCATCGATACCACTCGATAAACCAACCCTTTCCCTCTCTCTATTTCGTCTTCCTCCACCAGATTCAGGACATTGAGGGCGTCCAGAATCGCCCCGCACTCATGGGCAGAGCCGCGGGCAATGTCGTAGAATCTCGCCCGGTCCTTGTCTGTTCGCTTCCCGTAGCCCTCAGCGATATTCAGTGGAATCGAGAGGGAGGCCCTCTTGAGCTGGTCACTGAGTGAACCATAACCTCGTGGAACCTCCTCGATGAGGCCGGCGGAGAGGGCGAGAAATTCGATGGCGGCTTGATAGGAATCGAGGTTTTCGTGGTGAAGCTTGGTTGGTTGGTGAGACATGGGTGAACCTCCGCAATGGGGGTTGGGGATAGTATCGGCGACGGGGGCGGCGACGTCAACGGCAAAGGCTCGGGCAAGGAAGAGGGGATAGGATAGGATCGGCGAAGGGAACGGCAAAGGCTAGGGGATAGGATCGGCGAGGGCTAACGCTCTATAATGAACATTTCCGTGGACATATCCATGATCAAGGTGCCGATGATCATCTCTTCCGAGAGTGACCAGGGCCCGGTGCAGCGGGTGGCGGTGGTGCCGTAGAATGGAGGGGCGTCGACGTCAAAAAACAGGCTGGATGCGGTGCAATGGGACATTTTGGTAGGTCCGGTCCACTCGTCGCAGACGAGGGTGTGGTCGTTGCAATCTCCCACAAAGGTCGCGGACGAAGAGAGGTTCTGGTAGTCGCCGCAACCGAGGCTCAGGTTGCCATCCCCCGAGATCCTGGTCAGCGTCCATCCGTCACCCAAGGACGGCGCACAGACTCCGGTGCAGTTGGGCGCGGGAATGTCCCCGCCCGAGGCCACCATATACTGGGCGGGCGCGCTGCCTACCTGCACGGTGTACCCGCCGGGAATGAGGTCCTCCATCCAGAGCATACCGACATAGTTGAAGATGCACGGCGGACAGGCCCAGTCGTTCTTCAGCCCCATAATCTTGATCTTCAAGTTGCTGCCCTGGAGATCCATGTCAACATGGTCAAATTCCGCACACGAGGTGGTTTCGACGAACACCGCGATGGGCCAGGCATCTCCCGCCTGCACCATGTACGGAATGTGAACGCACGACGGCTCGATCTCCACGTATTCCACCGGGCATCCCACGCAAACCCCTCCCGCACACCCTTCGCAATCGGGGTCGCAATAGCCGCACAAGCCACCACAACCATCATCCCCACAGGTCTTGCCCGCACAGTTGGGAGTGCACACGTCCGGCCCGGTGTCCACGATGTCGGGAAGCAGTTCAACATCGACCTCGGGCTCCGGCACGTCAATGGGCACGTCCTCGGGCTCGATGATGTCGAGAGTATCGGCATCCACCACCTCCAGGTCAGGCTCCGGAGGTGTGAAGATATCCGGTTCTGGGCAGGTTTGAACGCACTGGCTGTCGACGCAATCGAACCAGCATTCCGGCCCGCCCTTCACGGTACACAAGTCAGCGCACTGGTACCCGTGGTTGACGCACAGATCATGGAAGTCGACGTTACCGGCGAAGCATCCCGAATCCGCGGTGCAGATGCAGTCCGAAACCACCGCACACCAGTTCGGGTCCATAAGCGAGCAGCCCTCCGGCGCATCGGGCCTACATTTCCACCACTCCCCTTTCCACTCGTCACAGGCCGGGCTGGGGGGCAGGTCTGGTTTGGGCGCCAGGTCCACTGGCGCCGGGACCTCGACCGTGTCGATGGGGGCCGGCAGTTCGGCCACGACTTCAGGGGTGGGCGGGTCTTCCTTCTCGGTGTCGCCGCTGCAGGCGGCGAGGGAGAGAAGTAGGATTATGCAGAAGGTGTGCTTCATAGCAAGACCTCTCAGGCCATCAGCATTGCCGGTGCGGCGTAGGCCCGGCGCTGACGCTTAGGGTGCTGACGTTAATGGTACAGCATGCTGCCGTCAACGGCAAAGCGGGCGGCAAAAATGTCGTATCCAGCCCCCCCCTGCTCCCAGCTTCGCCAGGCAACGGCGAAGGTGGAGTCGGTTAGTACCGCGACCCCGGGAGTCTGCTGATTCGAGCCGGTGAACGTGTTCACCTGGAACTCGGCATTGGGGGCGTTGCCGTCGGCCTCAAAAAGCCTTACGAAAATCCCCCCGCCGGAGCCGTCCTGCTCCTTGGATTCCCAGGCGATGACGTAGCGGCCGTCGGCGAAGGAGGAAACGGACGGATAGCGCTGGTGGTCGACGGTCCAGGCATTGGCCGGAGACTCTCCGCCCAACTTGGTGCCGTCCGGGCCAAAACGCTGCGCGATGATGCCGAAGCCGTCGTTGTCCTGGCCCTCGCTCTGCCATACCACCACAAATCCATCCCCAGCAGCAGCAATGTCGGGATAGTTCTGGTCCCCCAGGGTGAACTCGTTCACTTGGAATTCGTCAGTCGCCGGCGCGCCGTCAGCCCCGAAAACACGGCCGTACACCCCCATTTCACTGCCGTCCTGGTAAGCGCTCACCCAAGCCACTGCGAAACCGCCGCCAGCAAGGGCCGCGACCACCGGTTCCTTCTGGTCTCCGGTGGTGTATCCGTTGATTAGAAACTCCTCAACATCCTCCTCTCCATCCTCATCAAACACCCTTCCGTATACCCCTCCCCAATCTTCTTCCCCAACTCCTCCCCACACGACGACAAAACGGGAGTCGGCGAGGACCGCGACTGCGGGGGTTTCCTGGTTACTCAGGGTGTGGGTGTTGATCTGAAATTCGGTGCCGTTTTTGGAGCCGTCGGAGTTGTATAGCTGGCTGAAGACCCCGTCGCCGTTGCCGTCCTGGAAGAATGAGTCCCACACCGCCACCCAGGCGCCGGAAGGGAAGGTGGACGCGTTGTGGTTGTGCTGATCGTCTTCGGTGGTGGTGTTGACCATGAATTCGCCGCCGTCAGCCGTGCCGTCACCTTTGTAACGCTGGGCAAACGTACCGGCGAGATGGCCGTCCTGCTTGTCGCTCTCCCAGAGCACCACGTAACGGCCGTCACCGAACCCTTCAAGGCGAGGGCTTCCCTGCCATTCGGCCACGGTGGTATTCACCATGAACTCGGTGATCTCCTCGCTGGTGCAACCGTCCCAGTCAACATCGTTGCCGTCGTCGCAGTCTTTTCCCGGCGGCGGGCAGATGCCGTTGAGGCAAAGCTGGCCCGGGCCACAGACGCCACACACACCGCCGCAGCCGTTATCGCCACAGTCTTTGCCACCGCACTCGGTGGTGCAGCACACACTGTCGCCGGTGCAGATCTGCTCCGACTTGCAGCAGTTGTCACCGCACCAGAAGCCGGTGCAGGCACATTTCCCCTCGTGACAGATGACGTTGTTACCTTCGCACATCCCGCACACGCTGCCGCAACCGTCTTCCCCACAGTCATTTTCTTCGCAAGCCGGAGTACAGCATTCGAGCTGGTCGGTGCACACCTGATTGGCGCCGCAACAGCCGTCGCCGCACATATCTCCGGCGCAGGTGCAGTCGCCCTCCTCGCACACCACGTTCACCCCTTCGCATACGCCGCAGGAGCCGCCACAGCCGTCACCGCCGCACGTCTTGCCCTCACACTGTGGAAGGCAGCCGCACGGTTCGCCTTCGGGAATGCAGATTCCGTCTTCACTGTCAAACTGGCAGATACAAAACTCGTTTTGTTCGCTGCACATGTACTGGGTGCCGAAGACCCAGCACCCGTCAGTGTTCTTCTGACACACATGATACTTGGTGTCGTCGGCGCACATGATCTGGCCTTCTTTGCACTCGTCGCAGTCGCCCTTGCACTTTCCTTCCTCACACACCTGGAATTCTCCGCACTCGCCACACGACCCGCCGCAACCGTCGTCGCCGCAGTTTTTGCCCGCACAGTGTTGGGCAGCCATACAGCACTGGCCCTGGTAGCAGATCTTCCCCGCACCACATTCGCTACCGTCCTCCACCGCGGTCCAACCTTCCTGGGTGTAATTGGGCTGGCAACTGGCGCACTGGTCGGCAGGGTGCACGGTCCCGGAAGGCACACATGCTTCAGAAATCAGGCAGAAGAAGGGCTGGATAGACACATAGCAACCCTCCGGGCCGCATGTGTCGTCGGTGCACTCCAGGCCGTCGTCGCACTCGCCGCACGACCCGCCGCAACCGTCGCTGCCGCAGTTCCTGTCGCACACGGGGGTGCATTCTTCTTCTACCCGCTTGCCCTGGGAGCAAGCGGCGAGAATTACGGCGCACAACGCCGCGATGATGAGGAATACGTGGACGCGCATGCGGGTCCTCCGTTAGTGCAATGCTGGACACATGATAGCAGCGGCGGGCTGCTGGGGCAACCGGCTCGCCGGAATTGGACAGGCTGAATGCCTGTCATCACCACAGGCTGAAGGCCTGTTCGCACTGTTCCTGTGGGGCTTCCCTAGTCCGGCAAGGGCGGACGTTTCTCTTCGGCCGGTTTCTCTTCGGCCGGTTTCTCTTCGGCCGGTTTCTCTTCGGCCGGTTTCTCTTC
>CAZVFX010000098.1:0-19669 GCA_964626565.1 uncultured Myxococcales bacterium | reverse complement strand
CCGGTTTCTCTTCGGCCGGTTTCTCTTCGGCCGGTTTCTCTTCGGCCGGTTTCTCCTCGGCCGGTTTCTCCTCGGCCGGGGGCGGCTCTTCGGCGGCTACCGCCTTGTCGTTCTCGTCTACGGAGACGAGGGAGTAGCCCTCGCGGAGCACCAGCAGTTTCTTGGAGTTGAAGCCGAGGTACTTCGGCTTCTCGCCCACAAACACGGAGAGCTTGAAGCCGGGGGCGGTAAGGGCGACTACACGGGCCTTTATCTCTTCCGCCTTCTTGTTTTTCAAAATCGCGCTGCCGCCGTCGGCGAGGGTGACTGTGCCCTTCTCCCCCTTGTGCATGACAACGCAGGGATATTCTCCGGCGCCGGATTTCTTCCACAGCCCCACAATGTCGGCATAAAGGTGGAAGCCGCTGCGGTCGAGAATCATGAATCCTTCGTCAGGGCTCACGTCCCTCTTGAATCGCTTCTTCTTCACCTTGGAGACGACCCTGAATTTGCCGTCCAACCACCAGGCGATGAGTTTGGGCGCGTGCGCGGCTTTGCCGATCCACTTCTTGTACTTTTCCACCTTGCCCGAAGGATGCCGCTCCACCGAGGTACGAATGAGCAGCTCCCCTTTTCTCGTCTTGGCGTTGAGCTTGGACGAAGTATATATTTTGCCCGAGCCGCTCACCACGGTCTTGAAACCAAACCGGCCTCCCGGCTTGCCGTCCCTGAGCAACGCAAATTCAATCCAGTCCGGATCTTTTTCGTCCTTCTTCTTCTTCTTCGACTTCTTCTTCTTGGGCGGCAGCGCCGCAGCCGGCATGACAGAGCCAAAGGCAAAAAGGAACAGAATCGAAAACAGCACGTATCGTTTCATAGTGTTGTCACCCGAGTTTGGTACATCCGTTCAATAGCACAGGGGAACGGCAATTATCAATTATCAATTTTCAATGTTCAATTGCGGGCAACTTGAAAGCTGCACCGAGTCCTGTCTCAGTTTGACGGTTAATAATTGAAAATTGACAATTGATTATTGAACATTGTCTTTACAACGACACATCCGGTATCTGCAAAGTGGCGTCTTTCTCTTCGGCGGGGCGGTAGGTTCTGAGATCGTCGTCCCAGACCAGGCGAAACTCGTCGTTGTTGCGGTCTCTGGCGCAGGCCTGTTTTTCGGAGTCCTTTGCTCCCTCGCAGGAAAGGGAGGTCCTGGCATGACTGATCAGGATTTCGGTCAGTCGGCCGGCATCGTCCACTTTGAAGGAGGGTTCGGCGTTGTAGCGCAGGAAGCCCGCTGACTTGCCGCCCTTGAAAGTTCCTTCGTAGCGCAATGTCTGATACCAGGTGAGTTTGAGCTGTTTAGCCAACTCGAACAGATACACGGCGCGACGCTCCTGCTCTTTGCCGCTCTTGTCATCCGTCGACTTGATATCCAGCACGAGGAACAGGTCGGCCAGCCCATCCTGTTGGACGTCGCCGATGAAGAAGTGCACCGGTTCGACTTCCGCAATCCGGACACCTTCCCGCTCGAGCGGGATGTCTTTGGACCAGCTTCTTTCCTTACCCGCGCCGGCCAGGAACACTTTACCCGGTTCCTTGACACTTCTGACGATGCCGAACACGGGCCCTCCTTCCTTGCCCGCGGGTTCGGCGTAAAAACTGCCGGTAAAACCGGGGAAAAAGCGTTCGGTGAGCTTCTTGCTGTTATCGAGTGAACCCAGCGCGGTCATCCCCTTTGGCGCCTGAAACCCGGAAGAGCCGCAGGCAGCAACCAGGGCGGCCGCAAGGGCCCACCCGAGAGCTGGAAAAGTGTTGCGTAAGGACTTCATTTCTCCTCCGTTTCCGCTTCCGTACGTGAGGCCTTTTCTTCCTCCTCAGCCAAGGAGTACTTGCGAGTGGTAAATTCCTTGCCGTCGTTGGTCCACAACTGCTGTTCCCCTTCGAACAAGGTGGCCACGTGAACCGGGCGACGCCAGACTGTGGCGAGGTTCCTGAGCACGTCCTGGGCGTACCTGACGTCAAGATCGTCGCCCTCGTGGGTGTGCTGCAGCAAAAGTTCGGCCCGATTGCCGAAGTTGGAATCCACCACTCTGATGATGGGGTGCCCGAAGTTGGTAATCTGGGTGAGAAGTTGTTCCTTCACCTCCGCGAACTTCCGGGAGTCGATGACGTACGAACGGCCCCGGGCGCTCTCCTTCATCACCCAGGTAAACAGCTTGTTCTCGATGCAGAAGTCGGGAGTGAGGAACTCATCGAGGAAGGAGACATCGTTGTAGACTTTCCGCACCTCGAAGATCTTGTCCCTTCCAAGCCCCAGGCCGCGGTTCCACATCTTCTTGAGCTTTACGTCATCGCATTCTTCATAAGACTTGCCGAATTTGCCCTTGTTCCAACGCTCTTCGATGTCCCGGAACAACTCCAGCCCCAGCTTGTAGGGATTGATATTCTTACCGTGGACCGCGACGGTCATGGAGTGGTGGTCCGCAAAGTCGACGATTTCGCTGGAATCCAGCGCCTTTTCCGTGAGGATCCGGGAGTGCCAGTAGGCGGCCCACCCTTCGTTCATGATCTTGGTCTGTCCCTGGGGGGCAAAGTAGAGGGCCTCTTCCCTCAGCATGGAGAGGATGTCCCGCTCCCACTCCTCGAGGGGAGCGTGCTCGATGAGGAAATACAGCCCGTCCTTTTCCGGATAGGGCGGATTCTTCTTCACCTGCCGGGCTTCCTTCGCCCGTTTCTTCTTTTGAGACTCAACATACTCTTCCGGATATAGATAAGTCTCCAGATACTCCGGTGTCTTCATTCCGAAGCGATGACCCGGCGGTTGGTCACCCGCCCCTACATCCGTGCTGATGTCAGGTCGCCTGCGGTCGGGGAAGTGATAGTCGATAAGATTGTCGATGGACAAACCGGCGTCGATGAACTTCTCCACCCGGTCGATGCCGTATCTGTCGATATAGCGGCGGATGCGAGTGGCGTGGTTGGCCATCTCGTCCATCATCTTTCGATTGGTGTGGGCGAACCACATGTTGTTCTTGAAGAAATCGCTGTGCGCGTAGACGTGGGCCATGATCAACTTGTAGTCAATCTGGCTGGACCCTTCCACCAGGTAGGCGTAACAGGGGTCGTTGTTGATCACCATCTCGTAGATCTTGTGGAGCCCGTACATGTGCCCCTTGCTCAGCCGCTCGAAGTCCATGCCGAAGCGCCAGTGACGATAGCGCACGGGAAAACCGCCAAAGGCGGCGATTTCGTTGAGTTTCTCGTTGCTGACCATCTCGAAGACCACGTCAAAGAAATCCAGCCCGAAGTCCTTGGCATAGCCTAAGATGTCTTCCTTGATGTTCCACAGGTGCAGTGGCAGCGACATGGCTATTTCCCCTTGGCGAAGAATTCCTGGATCGAGCCTACTATTCCGTCCCGGTCCGGGATCTCCGAGAGCACCAGGTCCTCTTCTTCCGGGAAGTGCTTTTTCAGATCCTTGATAAATTGGCCCGAGCCGTAGGGGCTCTTCACCTGGCCGTAGCAGAACATGTTAGACAGGGGGATGAGTTTTTCCCCGAGCAGCTTCATGCACTTCAGCGTGTCATCCGATGACCAGTTGTCGCCGTCGGAGAAATGGAAGGGGTAGATATTCCAGTCTTCCACCGGATACTCGTTTTCGATTATGTCTGAGCAAAGCGAATAAGCGCTGGAGATCATGGTGCCGCCGCTCTCCTTTGTCCTGAAGAACGTATCGCGGTCGACCTCCCGGGCCCTGGCGTCGTGAATGATGTATCGGGACTGGATCCCCTGGTAGTTGTGCCTGAGCCAGGTATCGATCCAAAACGATTCGATGCGGACCATCTGCTTCTGTTCGTCACCCATGGAACCCGAGACGTCCATCATATAAATGATCACGGCATTGGACTCCTGGGACATCTGGTGCTTCCAACTTCGATAGCGGCGGTCCTCCCTGGTGATGATGATCACCGGGTCTTTGGGATTGTACAGCCCCGCGGAAATCTGCCTTTTCAGCGCTTCCCGGTAGCTGCGCTTGAAGTGGCGCAACGACTCCGGGCCCACCTTGGCGATGCCGGTGTACTTCTCTTTGAGCACTTTCAGGGTAGCGGTGCCCTTGGGTTGGATCTTGGGCAGCTCCAGTTCCTCACCCAAGATATGGGCGAGGTCGTCGACACTCACCTCTACTTCAAGCGCGTGTTCCCCCGGCTGATCCCCTGCCTTGCCAGGCCCGGAACCTTCCTGGGCCTGCCCGCCGACTTCGTCCCCTTCCTCTCCCTCACCCTGCCCTACCCCGGACTGCTCCTCCCCCTTGAACTTGAAGCGGGGAATCTCCACTTCCGGTATCGGGATGGCTACCGTTTTGCCGCCTTCCCGGCCGAGGATCTCCCCTTTCGAGATGTAGCGTTTCAGGTTCTTGCGGACCGCACCTTTCACTATCTCGCGAAATCGGGCGTGGTCCTTGTCGACGTTCTGGATCATTCCTTCTGGTCTCCCCGGGCGAAGATGGAGGCCACATAATTGAGCACGTCGGTGGCCGACTCTTCGTTGTACCCGAAGTTGCGGATGAGCCTGTTCTTGACGATATCGATCTTCTCCTGGGTCTTCTTGTCCACCACGGACGAAACCAGGGAAGCGAGCTTGATGGAGTCCTTCTGGTCCTCGAACAGCTTCAGTTCGAGGGCCTTGCGCAACCGCTCATTGGTGGTGTAGTCGAATGGCTTTCCTTCCAACGCCAGGGCGCCGATGAAGTTCATTATCTCCCGCCGGAAATCGTCTTTCCGGTTTTCCGGGATACCCACCTTTTCCTCGATGGAGCGCATGAGTCTCTCATCCGGCTCTTCGTACTGCCCGGTATACTTGTTGCGCACCTTCTCCTTCTGGGTGTAGGCCTTGACGCTGTCGATGTAGTTGGCGCACAGCCTGGCAATGGCTTCTTCGTCTGCAGAGATGGCCCGGCGCACCTCATCCTTGATGATGTCTTCGTACTCTTCCTTCACCACTGCGAGCATCTCCCTGAAACGCCGCCGCTGCTCTTCGTTGGCGATGAGCGAGTGGTGCTTGAGTCCGCTCTCCAGCCGATTCATGACGATGAAGGGGTTGATCATGGTTGCCCCTTCCTGGGACGCGAGAGCCTCGGAGGTCTTGTCCTGGATGTAGCGGGGTGAAATTCCCTCCATCCCTTCCCGTTCCGACTCCTTCCTCAACTCCTTGACGGTGTCCTCGGTGAAGCCGGCGAGGCTCTTGCCGTCATAGAGCTTGGCTTTCTGCAGCGGCGTGATGTTGTGCTTTTTCGGGTCGGTAAGGCGGGTTAGCACCGCCCACAACGCGGCCATCTCCAGAGTATGGGGTGCGATGTGGATGTTGCCGGTCGCTTTGGCGTGGAAGTCCTTCTTGTAGATCCGCACTTCCTGGGAGTACCTGGAAATGTAAGGCACGTCGATCTTCACGGTACGGTCTCTCAGCGCTTCCATGTACTCGTTGTTCTGCAACTTGCGGAATTCCGGCTCGTTGGTGTGCCCGATGATCACTTCGTCGATATCGGTCTGCGCGAATTTCTTCGGCTTGATCTTATGCTCCTGGCTGGCGCCCAAGAGGTCGTAGAGGAACGCCACGTCCAGCTTCAACACCTCGACAAACTCGATGACTCCACGGTTGGCGACGCAGAACTCACCGTCGAAGTTGAACGCCCGTGGGTCGGAATCGGAGCCGTAGATGGCGATCTTTCGATAGTTGATATCGCCGGTCAGTTCGGTGGAATCCTGGTTCTTCTCATCCTTGGGCTGGAAGGTGCCGACCCCTACCCTGTCATGCTCGGAGAACGCGAATCGCGTCACCTTGACATGCTCGATCATCTTGCTCCAATCCCCTTTGTAGTGCTGGAGAAGGGTGCGATAGTTGTACCGGCATACGGGGCACAACTCCTTGTTTATGACGATGGGATATTCCGCCTCGTTGAGGGCCAGGTCCGCGAGCGCGTCGGTGCGCCAGTCCACCGGGATTATGTGGAGAGGTTCCTCGTGAATCGGGCACGGGATCACCTCTTCGTCGGGCATGTGCCACTCCATGGTGTACACTGCCCCTTCGGGGGTCCGAGTGTAGTCCTCGAGTCCCTTTTTCAACAATCTGACGATGGTGCTCTTGGAGCTTCCCACCGGGCCGTGAAGCAGGAGGATGCGCTTCTCCGGGCCGTAGCGATAGGCCGCGGCTTTCATGACATGGACGAACTTCATGAGGGCGACGTCAAGGCCGAAGATCGCGTCGGTGCCGCCGTGCCGGGGGTCATCGAAGAAGTTGTAGTGGATGATCTTCTTCTTCATCTCGGTCGTTTCTTCCCAACCGTACGAGATGATCATGTCGTAAAGACGCTGGAAGGAGGACCGGCACACCTTGGGGTTCTCCTTGACTATGCCGAGGTATTGTTCGAACGTTCCTTCCCAGCTCAGTTCCTCGAATTCCTGGAGGTTCTGCATTTCCGCTATCTTGCCTATAAGGCTGGACTTGGCCATCTGCTCCTCCTGCGTGCTCGCCTGATATATCAACGGTTCAGTTCAACTTGGAGTTAATCTACAACTTGGGATCTTGAAAGTAAACAGGGAAGAGAGGCGGGCGTGGAGGCGTGGAGGCGTGGAGGCGTGGAGCCACGACAGCTTCGGGCAGTACCTTCAAGCCTTCAAGCCTGCAAGCCTGCAAGCCTGAGTGCTAGTTTTTCGCGAAGGAGTCGGGGAGGGATTCGGGAGCGAGGGAGACGCTCATCGGTTCGGGCTGGTCGGGCATCTTGATGTAGACTTTGTGCTTGAGGATGTCGGAGACGTAGCCTCCTTCCAGGCCGATCTTGTCGTTTACGTGCACCACGTGGATGCCGCCTTCCGGGTCTTCCACCACCACCTCGGGGTTGGACACGCCGGTCATGATGATGCGGAAGTTGTACTTCATCACCGCGTGCTTGATGAGGGGAGTCACCGTAGCCATGGCCAGCTCATCCTCTTCGAGGGAACCGTCTGCACCGCCAGGTGCGGTAATGCCCGCCAGGATACTCTTGATGGTAGGCTCTTCCTTCTTCTTTTCGGCCTTCTTCTCGGCGGCCTTGCCCAAGTCGATAATCGGTCTGGCTTCGACCGGAGTGGGGTAGAATTTTTCGATGTGGTCAGCGAAAGCGTCCTTGTAGTTCCAGGTAACGGATTTGGAGTGGACCTCCTTCTCAATGACCTTGACGTATTTCAGGAAGTGGGGAGAGACGGCATCCCACTCCGGCTTGGCCGCGAACTCGGCAGCCCCTTTCTTCACCTTCCTCTTCTTCTTGACCGTGCTCTCGATGTCATCGCCCTTATATGGTTGGGGCGCTTTCTCATCTTCTCCCCCGCACGCGGATGCGGCCAGGAGCAGGCACACGAAGGCCAGAATCGGAACTACGCTTTTGCCGAAGGCCTGTTTCAAATGGACCATCTGGTCACCTCTATTTCTTCTTCTTCCTACCAGCCTTCTCACCCGTGTAGGTGAATCCTTCCACGATGAAGCTGGCCACCAGAACGGATTCAGGCGTGGCCACCTTGCCGCTGCTCATGAACGGCGACTGATCATCCCTCTTCTGCTTCCGCTTCTTTTTTGCCAGCTTTATGTCCAACTGCTTGATGTTCACGAGTCGCTTTCCCGGTTCGGAAATGAGCTTGAGGAATTTCATGAGCTGCAGATAGCTGCCGTGGACCTCAAACTTGATGGGAATGCCGTAGTAGAAGTCTTCGTGTTCGGGATTACGCTGTTCTTTGCTGATTACTGAAAGTCCCGCCTCAAGCGCGTCGGTTTCCAGGCCGGACATGAGCTGCGGGAGGTATTCCCTGTCAGGGATTATCTTCTTGTTTTCTTCGATCTTCTTGATGACTTTGGCATAACTTTCCCGCAACTCGGCAATCTCAACCTCGCCGCGAAAGTCCTTAAATTGTTTAAGCTCGTTCTGCGCCTGCATGTACTGGCCCTTCTGGGCTCCGATCTGGTCGTCGAGGCTCATTATGACGAGGTAGTAGAACAGGCCCGCCACCACTCCGAGGAAAGCAACACCGATAATCAGCTTGTGCTGCGGAGTGAGCTGTTTCAACTTATCCATCTTTCGCTCCTGCCTCTTTGGCCTCTCAATCCTTCACCCGAGATCCTTCGACTCCGTTGGGTATGACAAAGTTCCCGGTTTTCAACCCGCGGTCCGCAATTCGCCGTCGGACTAGGTCTTCTTCTTCTCTTCTTTTTTTCCCTTCCCGTCTTTCTTTCCTTTCTTTCCCTTCTTTCCCTTCTTGTCTTCCTCTTTCTCCTTGCCGACGTTGGGATCGTAGTTGACGTAGGCATCGATCTTGAAATCGACGAGCTTACGGCCACTCTTGTCGCCCTTCCTGAGTTTGGCCGACACGAACCGAACGTTTTGCAGGTAGATACAGGTCTTCAGCCTCTTCAGCACTTCGTCGGTATCGTGGTGTGACACTGCCTGTCCCGTAATCACCACCTTCCCTTCCTTGCCCTGCTTGAGCTCGCCGAACCAGGCTCGGTCCGGGTCCCAGCGGGTATCCCATCCGATCTGCTCCTGGACGACGCGCTCGGCGTGGTTGGCCAGGGGCGGCGTTGAGAGCACGTACGACAGGTAAAGGAGCAGGTTGCTCGGCCCGACTGTGGCGTCCTGAAGCTTGTCGAAGATGTTGGCCTGCTTCTCCTCTTCGGTCATCTTCTTTTCCAGTTCATCCTTCTGCTCTTTCAGTTTCTTGAGGTCCTCAAGTTTGGCCTGGGCCTCCTGAGTCTGTTTGACCTGGACCGTGAGTGCGTCGTCTTTCACTGTCGACCAGTAGTAAAGTAGCAGCCCCTCGAGCACCAGGAGCATCACGTAGAGCGCAACGACGGGAGCGCCCGAGGGCATCTTTCGTCTTTTGCGCTTTTTCTCAGCAGTTTCGAGCAGGTTTATGCGAATCATTTGTCCGAGGACCTCCTCAGTGCCAGCCCTACCACCGTACCTGCAGAAGGCGCTATTTTCTGCAGCAGCGCAATATCGAACTTCTTAGTATCAATGACGATGTTCTTGAACGGGTTCACCAACTCGGCGGGCACCTCCAGGCGCTGTTCGAGTTGCCGGATGAGGGCCGGGGTCTGGGCCGCCCCGCCACTCAGGTACACCTTGGTGATCTCTTCGCCAACGGAAGTCGCCTTGAAGAACTCAACCGACCGTTGAATCTCGGTAACCAGGGTAGCGGCTACCCGGTCGGCCAGCTTCTGCACCTCCTTGAACACCGCAGAACTGGAGATACTCTCGCTGCCGCCGGTCTTGTAGTGCTCAGCCTCTTCGTAACTCACGTTGAGCTGCCGCTGGACCTCTTCCGTCAGCAAGGCCCCGCCCATGGATATGTCGCGGGTGAACTGGGTCACGCCGTTGCTCACCACGTTGATGTTGATCATCGATGAACCGACGTTGATGAGTGCGATGGTCTCGTTGGGCGGAAAACCGTAGTTGAGTTCGAACATGTTCTGGACTGCAAATGTATCAACGTCCATAACCACCGGGTCGATTCCGGCTTCCACTGCGATGGATACGTAGTCGTTGATCACGTCCTTCTTGGCCGCTACCAGCAACACGTCCATCTGGCCCTGGCCCGCCTTGGGGTCCAGGATCTGGACGTCGACATTCACTTCCTTGATGTCGAACGGGATGTACTGCTCCGCTTCCCACATGATCGAGGCATCCAACTCCGCCTGGGTCATTTCCGGCAGCGAGATCTTCTTGATGATCACCGAGTGGCCGGAGACTGCGAGCGTCGTCGGCTTGCCCTTGATTTTGTTGGCCGCCACCAACTCCTTGAGCTTGTCCTGGACGTGCGAGAAGTTCATCACCGCACCATCCACAACTGAGTCGGGCGGTAGGGGCGTCACGTCGAACCGCTTGAGGAACAGGCCGCGACTTCCTTCGCTGAGCAAGCAGACCTTGATCGAGTGGGAGCCGATGTCGATTCCGACTGCATTCTTTCTTCCGAATACCACCTTCGCCTCCACAGGGGACACCTAGGGCCCGCAACCATTCTCCGATATCACCCCGTCGATGTCAAAAAACGGCGTGCTTTTTAAAGACAATGATTGTGGAAGCAGGTTCCATCAGGGCTATCAGCGGTCAGCCCCAGGCCGCTTGCGGCGCTAGGTATGCGGTATGTCGATTTCGTAGTCGCGAATCTTGTACAGCAGTGCCCGGTGACTGATTTCCAGGAGCTGTGCTGCGCGGGTGCGGTTACCTGCGGTCTTGATAAGGGCTGCGCGAATGTAGCGCTCTTCCAACTGGCGGGTGGCCTTCTTGATTGACAGGTCGTCGAGTTCCTCGTCCCACTGCCGGCGCTTGGACCCGGCGATCTGCTCAGTGAGGTCGTCTTTGGTGAGAATGCTCCCTTCCGCCAGCACGCTGGCCCGCTCGATGGTGTTTTCCAACTCACGTACGTTCCCGGGCCAGGAGTAGGCCATGAGCGCCTGGTGCGCGTCCCGGTCGAGTCCCTCGACGCTGGTCCCCAGCCGGCCGTTGGTCTTTTCGATGAAATACTGGACCAGCGGCTCAATGTCCGACAGCCGCTCCCGCAGAGGCGGCAGCTTGATTTGCACCACGTTTAGCCGATAGAACAGGTCCTCTCTGAATTTCCCCTCCTTCACTTCTTCGGCCAGATCCCGGGCGGTGGCCGCCAGCACCCTCACATCCACCTTGACGGAACCGGGACTGCCTACCCTCCTGACCTCACCTTCCTGCAAGGCTCTGAGCAGCTTCACCTGTAACGGCAGGGGCAACTCTCCCATTTCGTCCAACAGCAGCGTACCGCCGCTGGCCTCCTCGAAGACCCCTTTCCGATCCGCATGGGCATCGGTGAAAGCACCCTTCACATGCCCGAATAGCTCCGACTCCAACAGGTGATCCGGAATCGCCGCGCAGTTGAGCGCGACAAACGGCTTGTCCGCCCGGGGCGAATTTTGATGGATCGCCCGAGCCACCAACTCCTTGCCGGTACCACTCTCCCCTACCACCAGGACGGTGGTTTTGAACTGGGCCACCTTTTCAACCAGCGAGTAGACTCCCCTCATCTTCTCGCTGCGCCCGACGATTTCGCCGAACATCTCCTCCTGCTTCAGCTTCTGCTCGAGGGTGTAGACTCTTCTCCGCAACGTCTCCCGCTCCTCCAGCTTCCGGATGGTGAGCAGAATCTCATCAGATTTGAAAGGCTTGGAAACGTAGTCGTACGCCCCCTTCTTCATCGCCTGCACCGCGGTGTCCATGGAGCCGTAGGCAGACATCACTACCACCGGGCAGTGGATCCCCCTGGCATCCAGTTCGTCGAGGAGGTCAAGGCCGCTCATCTTCGGCATCAGGATATCGGTTAGCACCAGGTCGAATTCCCTATTTTCCAGCGCCTCCAGCGCTTCCTTACCGGAAGCCGCAGAGGAAACTTCGAGGCCCGCTGCCTCCAGTTGAAGGGTGACGATTTCCACAAATTCCGCCTCGTCCTCCACTATCAACACGTTCTTGATTACGCTCGCCATCCTACCCCCCTGATGAACTCTGCTCCGGTCCGTCCCCGGAGACCACCGGGAGGATCACCGTAAACGTGGCGCCCTCGCCGGGTGAACTGCCGACGGATATCTGGCCGCCGTAGCGGCTCACTATGGTGTGGCACACGAACAGGCCCAGGCCCGTTCCCTTGCCCACCTCCTTGGTGGTAAAAAACGGATCAAAAATCTTGAGGTACAGGTCGTGGGCGATGCCGGGCCCGGTATCGCTCACCGCCAGACTGGCCCGGCCGGGACCCGCGGACTCAAGTACGATCTTCAGACCGCCGCGGCCATCCATGGCGTCGGCCGCATTAAACAGCAGGTTCAGGAGCACCTGCTTGAACCGGCTCGGCGGAATGGCGCACGCCACCGGGCCATCCAGCCGGTTGTCCAACTCCATCTCCACCACTCGGAACTGCTTCTGGGGAGAGACCAGTTCCATCACCTCTTTCGCGCCGGAGGCAAGATGGCAACTCAACTGCTCATCTTGCGCGGGCCTCGAGAAGTCCATGAGGTTTCTCAAAGTGGTATCGATACGCTCCGTGGCCTTGCGGATCTTGCCCAGAATCTCTGATTGGCCACCCGCCAGTTCCTGCTTCTGCAACAGGTCAAGGTAGCCCAAGACGATGCTGATGGGATTGCCGATCTCGTGCGCTACTCCCGCGGCGAGCTGCCCTACCGAGGCCAGCTTCTCCGTCCGCACCAGCCGGTCGTGGGCATCGGTGAGTTCGCGATTTACCTGCTGCAATTCGTCCACCTGGTTCTCGATGCGGGCACGATCGGCCAACAGCTTCTCGGCCATGGACGCCAGTGAGGTGCGCAGCACACCGAACTCATCGGTATTCATCTCCTCCGCGTCAAACCCCTTGCCGCCTGCGGCCACTGCGCTGGCTTCTTCCACCAACTTGCCGATGGGCCTGGTCACGATGGTGCGCAGTAGAATCGAAGCGGAGAGGAAGATGGCCAGCATGAGTACCGCTCCCCACAACACCAGCAGGGTCACCAGGGAACGACGTTTTTCCTCAAAGAACTTGGCGGAGCGGGCTGCAAATAGAAAGCCACCGCCCGGAATGGGCCTCACCGAGGCGAACAGTTGCCCGACCGTGGGAGACCTGACCCTCCCCACCCGTCCGCCGTTGGCGGCCAACTCCTCCAGCCGCTGCCTTCCCACCAACACTTCGGCGGGGCGGCAATCCCGAGGAGCGGAGGTCTCCAGTTGGCCGTTGAGCACCTGCACCGTTTCCAGCCGCCCACCCTGGGCCGCCTTGCTCAACGCCATGTCAACTTCCTCGGGGTCCCGGGCCAGATTAAGGAGCAGAGGCACCAGCATATCCCCGGTCTGGCGCACCACCCGCACCTCTTCCTCCATGAGCATGGAAGTGGTGAGCGAAGTGGAGGCGAAATAGACCAGGGCGAAAGCCAGCAGCGCAATGCCGCCTAACACCAGCGCCAACTTGCCTCTCAGTCCCAATTGGAACATTGCCCGCCTCTACACACGGAACAGGGTGAAGAACCACGTCTCGATGGTTGCCGAGAAGAAAAACCACTCCAGGCCGGCCAGGGCCAGGAAAGGGCCGAAGGGGATCTTGGCCTTGCCAAAACCACCCTCCTGCTTCCTCAATGCAGCGTACGCACAGCCCGCATATGCCAGACCCTGAAGCGCACCGGCAAGAAGCACAAAAAGCAGGCATTTATAGCCCAGAAAAGCACCCAGCATCGCCATTAATTTGGCGTCTCCCCACCCCATGCCCGCACGCTTGGTGATCAGGTAGTAACCGACGATGAACATGGCAATCACACCGCCGCCGGCCCCTATCCCGATGAGGGAATCGATCCAGGTCACCCTGGTGTAAGGTCCCATCACGAGGTTGAATACCAGGCCGATGGCCACCGCAGGTATTGAGATGACGTCGGGGATGATCATGTGCTCCAGGTCGATGAATGTGATTGCGACCAACGCCATGACGAAGAAGAAAAGGAGCACGAAGCAGACTGCGGCCACCTGAAGCGACGGAATGAACGGATTGAACACCACCGAATGCCACACCGCCAGAGACAACGTGGCGGCGACCAGTTCGACCAGGGGATAACGAACGGAGATGTTAATCTTGCAGTTAGCGCATTTCCCCCCAAGAAACAGATAGCTGAGAATGGGAACGTTCTGGTACCAGCGGATGTTGCTCTTGCACTGGGGGCAGTGAGAAGGAGGTGTAAGCACCGACTGCCCGAGGGGGAGACGGTGGATTACAACGTTGAGGAAGCTGCCCCAGATCGCGCCCCACATGAAGGCCAGGATCGAGAGTAGCAGTTCCAGTGGAGGCATCTAGTGAACCTCAAATGTGCCGATACGGACGCGGTTGTTGCCGTCATGCACTACCTTACCCTTTTCGTAGTCTTTCACTTTCAACCGCTTGTCCGACCCCGGAGTATAGAACCCGAGGTTCAGGTTGTATGTTCCCGAAGGGGAACCCAGCGGTACGTCTGTCTGGTAATCGTCGACGATAATATCTCCTGCCAGCCAGTGGTTGGTGCGCCAGCACCCCACACACTGCTTCTCCTCCGGATCGTTGGAGAGGTTCAGCGGCCAGTGGTCGCCATGGATCCGGTTGCTCGCACCGGTGCTGTCCATGTGAATGAAGATCTTCCAACTGGTACTCAATTTGCCGTTGACCTCAAAAAACAGGCGAAGCCGCAACTTGTCGTTGCGGGCCATGCTATGGCTCTCCATCTGATAGCCGAGCAGCTTGACCTTGTCTTCGAAGTTGACGTAGCCGCCCCTCATCTTTCCGAAACGCCCCAACTCCTCATCAACGCCGAACTCTTCGAACTTGCCGCTGCCCGGGGACGCAGACCAGGCCAGCAAAGCGTCCATCGACTCCCGGCCCAGCGTCGCCTTGGCGAACCGGTTGTGGTTCTCCTCACCTTCGACCAGATAGCTGGCGGCCAGAAGGAAATTGACATTGCTCCCTTCCAACACCGGAATGTGCAACCCTCCGCTTTTGGCGCGGAAGGAGAAGTTGACGCTGGAGAACGTCTCCTGGCCCAACACGATATACTTGCGGGCCTGGACCATGGCCGACGCCTTGTGGTTCGAAGCGTCGGGATGGTCGATGATGTAGCGGAGCGATTCTTCCCGCTCAAGCTTGGCCGCAGGCGTCAACGCCAGGGACAGGCTGGTGGCGTCGTTGCCGGTGATATCGATGGAATTGCCGCGCCAGTCGATGAGCACGCTGCCCTTCCATTCATCCGGGGCCCACTCCTTGGAGCTATCCTCCAACCGCTTGTCCGAGACACCGGTGGCGATCCCTGCGTCGGCCTTCCAGTCCCGCTCGCCGTCGCCGTTCTTGTCATTGGCCTCGTCATACCCCTGCAACAGCACCCGGGCAGGCCCGGGGTGCGAACTGGAGCGCGAGACCTTCATGAGCGCGTCCTCTCTGGCCAGAAGCACCTTGGAGAAATCCTGCTGATTGGTGAGGGCCGGTATCTGGGACGTGTAGAAATTCCGGTCCTCAAGCTTGCCGGCCTTTGACTTGTTGTACTTGAAAATGTCGTCCCCAAGGTCGGAGCGGTCCTCGGCGGACAGGTAGAGTTGCAGAATGTGCTTCTGGGAAACTTCCTTGGAGAACCCGGGTAGCAGACTCACCGCATAGAAGCCGCCAAACCCAAGGGCCACCAGCATGATGGCGGTGACGAACACCGGGCCCTTTTCGAGTTGAGCCGGCCACCGCAACGGATTCCAGGGCCCCAGGAACTCTCCGAACCGGGCAAGGGGGCGGAATCCGACCACGAACCCCTTTACGTCCGGGAAAAGGAAGGTGCTCACAAACAGCAACGCCAACACCACAAGTCCCCAGGTGAGCCGACTCTTGAACAACAGATAGCTGAGGAAGGGAGGCCCGCTCACTGTGGAGGCGGCCTGTTCCACCGCCGGCCAACGCCAGACCAGGGGCGCAAGCAGCAGCACCAGCGTGGAAAGGAGCAACCCCCAACCCACCAGGTGGAATCGCACCGGGTCGTTCACTACGTTGTTGAGCACGTATGCACCGAGGCAAACGAACGACAGCAGAGTCAGCACCCAGATGTCCGGGGCCATCATGTCGGTGAGCCGGAACAGAACCGAGGTCAGAGACAGCATGGAAAGAGTCAGCGCTACTGCGGCGAGAGTTCCCACTCCCCGCCATCCGATTTTCGTATGACGGGCGACGACCTTCCACAAAGCCGCGCCGGCAACCGCGACCACCGGAAAGAGGCAGATGACCCAGAACGCCGGGGTACGGGCCAGACTTGCGAAATAACCTTCGGGGTACTCGAAAGACACGAGAATGTCGATGAGGGCCGAAATCGCCAGGGCAGCCCCCAGCGTCAGCCCCACCATTTCGCGGCCGAAGAGGCTCAGCAGCGCCATAAACCAGCGGCCGGCAAAGGAAAGGAAACCCAGCCTTCGGGCCAGCGCCGGGCCCAGCGGGGTGTACTTCAGCAACAGCGTCGCCCCGGCGACCGCGATGGCGATATACAGCATCAACGATTCCGGGCGGCGCACAAACAGTTCGGTGTAGAACTCACCGTATTGTGGCGGCAGATTCGCCGCTCCCTTGGCTTTCAGCGCCAGGCCGAAGCGTTGGGACAGCCCGACGATAAGGCGCACCACAAGAAGCGTGGCTGCGGCCCACAACCCGATCCAGAACGCCTTGGGCTTCTGGAAGAAGCGAAGAACCGTGGCAAGCATGGTTCCGCCCCGGGCGTAGTACACCATGATCAGCATCGCGGCCAGGCCGATGAGCCCCTTGCCCGCTGCCCCCAGCGAGAAATCGGCGGGGAATTTCTGCCCGCCGTCACCGCCGAAATGCGGGTCGGTGGTAAGGAAAGTCAACACCCCCTGGGGCGACTTGAACAGATTGGCCAGCAGCACCGCGGCGATACCGAAAGCAACCACGGCCTGGAACCGATTGACCTTCTCACCTGCACCCGCGCTACGGAACGCCAGCGCCACGGAAAGCGCGATGGCCGCGGAAGCGGGGAAAACGAGGTGTACGAAATCGGGGATCACCGCGGTGTGTGCGGCAAACGGCACTGCGAACCAGAGGAACACAAGCAGGTTGAGTCGCGGCTCAGGCGTCTCGGCCTGCTCCTCTCCGGCAGGCAGCAATCGCACCATCGTGAAGGGGAGAATCAAAGTCCAGGGCAGCGCCGCGAAAGCAAGCTGCCGGACGAAATAGTCGAACGTACGCAACTCAGCCCATGGGCCGCCCATGAAGGGGCGGTTCATGAACTTGAAGTGGTCGAAGAAGGTCCACTCCGACGGCAGTTGAACCAGCACCACCAGGACTGCAAACAGTGCGGTCAGAACACCCAGAGGCGCCAGGACCGCGGCCTTTCTTGCGTCCCGGGTCAGCACCACGTAGGCGGCGAGTATAAGGAGCAGCACCAACAGTCCGAACAACCCCTTGGCGAGGAAGAGAGCCAGCGCGGCTGCCAGCAACCCCAGCAGTTTCAGCAAGCTGAACCCGCTGCGCACCATGGTTGCAAAGGTGAGTACTGAGAGCAGCAGAAACAGGCTATACGTCACCTCTCCAGCCATGTTCTTGGCTTGCCCGAGAAACAGTGGAAGGGTGATGAGCACGAGCGCCCCGAGCGCTGCCACGTTGGAGTCCCACAGGCGACGGACGAACAGGGCGAAAGCCACTACCAGCACGAGTCCAAGCAGCAGGAACGGCAATCGAGAACTGGTTTCGGAGAAACCGAACACCTTGTAGCTGGCTGCAGTGAGCCAGTAGTCGAGGGGCGGAACCGAACAGGTCGCCTTGGGCGGTGTGGGGGTGGCCTTGGTTTTTGCAGTTGCCTGGCCCTTGTACTGGACCCGCAACCACTTGGTGGTGTGGAGTCCGGCAAAGGCCGCGCTCAAGCTGTCGTCCTGGTCCAAGGGAAGGCAGTCGAGCCCCAGGGTGAAGGGATAACTGCCGGCTCGCTCGGCCGCCATTTGGGCCAGGTCGGCGTCGGCGGGAAGAAGTCGGTAGTTGTTGCGCAGCAGTTGGCCGGCCTGCTCGACCATGCCCGCCTCCAGCGCGGCCACCGAATCGGTGCAAGCCTGCTCGGTGGAGGCAATGAGGTAGATGGTGGCCCCCGGGGCCTCATGAACAAACGAGTCCAGGTAGCCCACCCCTTTGGGCGGGCTTTTCAGCAGCAGCGCGGTGTCCACCAGAACCGCGTGGAACACTTCGGCTTTCAGCTTGGTTTCGGCCTTCTTCAGCGCTCTGAGTTGTGCGGTTGTACCCTTGGGACGGGTCTTCAGCCGGTTTGAGCCCTCGTCAGCCGGTACGAAGAACAGCTGTTCTCCCCATTCCGATGTCAGTTCAACGGCCTGGCCTCCGCCCTCATCGACAACGAGCACCTTTGGCTGGCCTGCCAGGGTGCGAGCCACGTGGGCACGGTTCATTTCCCAGGGGTCCCAAATGCCCGAGTTTCCCCGCACAGCCAGGAACGCCACAGCCAGAATCAGGGCTGTGGGCAGGAGCAATCTCTTCCAACTAAGCATGGTGTGAACCACCTCCAAACTATCGCTTCCGACCGGTGGATTCTCGAATCGGTGGATTCTCAATCTAGGAGAACGTATAAGAGTTTACTCTTTTTATCAAGAGTAAAGGCGGGGGGAAGGATAGGCGTGAGGCGTGGAGGCGTGGCGGCGTGAAGGGACTTCCCGACGCAGTTGCCGTACCTTCAAGCCTTCAAGCCTTCAGGCCTTCAAGCCTCAAAGTCCGACGCAGGCGGCGATGCACTCATCCATGGTGTTGAAGATGCCCGAGCAGTCGTCGCAGCCGCAGCCGCTGATATAGGTGCATTTCTCCCCGTCCCACCCTGCTCCCATGAGCATCTCGCACATGCCGTAGGCCCACGGTTCGATGATCTTGCATTCGTCGGCAGGCTCGACGCACTGGCCCACTGCCCAGCAGGGGGCCTTGCAAGGCGGATCCGCATACACGCAGTCGGGACAATAGCTGACCCATTCGCAAACTTCGCCGGGGGGACAATCGTTGTCGGCGGCGCACTCCGACTCAAGCTGCACGCACTCGCCGCAGGGAACGCACACGTCGGGGCACGGCTGACCGGGGACACAGCCGGGCGGCGAGCAGCACTCGTTGGTAATCTCGCACTTCTCGTTAAACGCACAGTCCTCGTCCTCGTAGCAGCCTTCGCCCACAGGCCCCTGGCAGATTCCGGGCTCGGGAGCAGCGAAGCACTGGAGTCCACAGCCGCAGGTGATCACGCCCCAGCAGGTCTGGCCGGGCAGGCAGTCGCTTTCATCCCAGCAATGGCCGGGAGCGGGGGCCGGCTCACACTTGTCGTAAACGCAAACGGTGCCGTTGTAGCAATCATCGTCGCTCTCGCAACAACCGGGAGGAGGTGGCGGGTCGTCGTCGAGTTCACATTGGCCTGCGGCCCAACAGGGAGCCAGGCAAGGCGGAACCGCGTCGACGCAAGGGGGGCAATAGCTTTCCAGCACACAGACGTGGCCCGGCGGGCAATCGCCGTCGGCGAGGCATTCAGACTCAATGGGCAGACACTGGCCGATGGCGTAGCAGGGCATCTCGCAACCCGGGACTTCATCCACGCAGGGCGGGCACCACTCTTCCAGCACACATTCGTGTGCAGAAGGGCACTCATCGTCCGCAAAGCACTCGGATTCCGGGGGCGGAGGCGGAGGCTCCGGCTCGCAAATCCAGGCGCAAAGACCCTCCTGGCAGGTCCACTCACCAACACACAACACGTGAGGCAACCCCTCGCAGTCAGCCGGGGCGACACAAACCGGTTCCTCCGGCGGAGCCGGAATACAGGTTACGTTGTCATTTCCGGCCACCACAACAAAGAGCGCCATGGACACCGCCACCAGAAATACTCTCTTTACATGCCTCATCGATTCGCCTCCCTCACCGTTGAGCCGGCCTATTATAACTTAACTTGCAAGCAAGTTACCAGTTCGTCGAACTTTCTTGCGGGTACTGACGAACCGTGAAAGTCAATGAGCGGGCCCTGCGGCAACTGGCCGCCTGCCGTTACGAGCCGTGAAGGTAAATGAGCGGGCCCTGCGGCAACTGGCCACCTGCCGTTACGAGCCGTGAAGGTAAATGAGCGGGCCCTGCGGCAACTGGCCGCC
>CAZVFX010000097.1:0-26629 GCA_964626565.1 uncultured Myxococcales bacterium | reverse complement strand
GCCGCATGGCCGCCCGATTGCTGGTGCTGGAGTCCAGCCCTGCCGCAACCGGACCGTGTGCGCCTGAGAATCGGACAGCCGGTCCTCCGTAGATGCTGGCGTAGGCAACGGCACAACCAGCAAATTAGCCCATCTGACCCAAAGTGTGTTTTCTCGACCCGCTTCGCCCCTCAACTCGACACAATTTGGTAAACCCACTCAGCGGTGAGGTCCACACCGGCAGAAACGGGGGCAGAGAACGGCGAAACATCCCGGCTGCGGAGGCAAAAAATGGCGCCCCCCGTCCCTGCCGTTCTGCGCCCCCCGTCCCTGCCGTTCTGCCTGCCGTTCTGCGCCCCCCGTCCCTGCCGTTCTTGGTGCCGTTCTTGGGGTGGTATGGAATGGAGGAGCTAGGGGGCTGAGTGTGATGCGAGGAAATCCCAGAGTAGCTGGTTGGACTGGCCGTATTGGGGTCGCCAAAGCCAGGTGTGGCCCGCGTTGTTGATGGGGGTGAAGGTGGTATCCCACCCGGAGTTGGAGAGGGAGTCGGCCAGGGCCTTGCCGTAGGAGAACGGGACTACGTTGTCTGCGGTTCCGTGGATGATCCAGAGGGGGCGCTTTGGTGATGCGAGGCCGAAGTCGAGTTGTCCGCCGGCGGCGTCGTAGCCGGCGTTTATTCCGTAGGCGGCGAAGGGGGTCTGCCAGGCGCCGGAGGCGATATTCATGCCTCCGGAGAGCACGGCGAACAGGGCGATGCAGCCGGCGCCGCGCGAGTGCCCGACTGCGTAGATCCGGGCGTGGTCTACGAGGTACTCAAGCGCCAGTTCGTCCATGATCGTCAGCACCAGTTCGGCGTCGTTTTGCAGGGAGGTCTCGTTGCCGTCCGAACCGGTCCAGCCTTCCTGTTTCTGCACGAACCAGCCTGCGTTGTAGCCTTCCGGACCCACCAGCACGAAGGCGTTTGCGTCGGCCGTTCCGGTAAGGCCGGTGGCCACGATGAAGTTCTCGCCGTTGTCACCGGCGCCGTGGAGCGCTACCAGTAGCGGTACAGGGCCTGAGGCCATGGCGGCTACCGCGGAATCGGGCACGTAAAGCTGGTAGATTCTGTTTACGCCGTCCACCTGGACCGAACGTTGGAACAAGCCTCCCGGGCCTATTTGGAAGGGTGCTCCCTGGTCGTCGTGAGGCTCGGAGATGTCGAGGGGCAATTCGCCGCTCGACTCGTCATGGGGAAGATCGTTAGAGATCTCTGCAAGCCGACCAGCGCCCGTATCCTGAACCGCGTCCAGGTCGGCAGGCACCCACGTGTCGCCGGCCGGCCCGGTGTCATTAGTCGGGGACGAATCGGCAACCATGTCCGCGGGAGGCTGATTCGGGGTGACTTCAGCCGTTGCAAGAAAATCCTGCGGGGCGGCATCCGCCGGTCCGATGCCGTCACTGGTGCAAGCTGAAGATAACAGGGACAACAGCGCGACGACGGCTACCAGCAGCTGCTTTAAATCCATGACAAGGCTCCGTTCCAGTTGTTACGTTATCATCCGCGGGCGATTGCGGGCAAGGATCCCCTCTTCTTTTTTGGGCAGCACATGCGAGAGAGTGGCCCTGGAGGGATCATGCGTTGGGATCGGCGAGGAGCGAGGAGCGATGTTACGACGGTTCAGCCTGTACGGATTTCTCAAGAACCAGCGGTATTTCGAGCCGTTCCTTGTGCTGGCCTTCCTGGAGAAGGGTCTCAGTTTCACCGAGATCGGGCTGCTGGTAGCGTTCCGGGAGATTTGCGTCAATTTGCTGGAGGTGCCTTCCGGCGCCCTGGCCGACCTCTACGGACGGCGCAAGTCCATGGTCTTTTCTTTCGCCGCGTATATCGTGAGCTTTGTCTTCCTGGGTTTGACCAACGGGTTCTGGCCCCTTGCGGGAGCCATGGTGTTCTTCGCCGCGGGCGAGGCGTTCAGGACCGGCACTCACAAAGCGATGATCTTTGCGTGGCTGCGGGAGCAGGGGCGGGAAGAAGAGCGGACCCGGGTCTACGGATACACCCGCTCGTGGAGCAAGTTGGGCTCTGCGGTCTCGGTGGCTCTGGCTGCCCTGTTGGTGGTGGTAAGTGCGAGTTACACGACCGTCTTCTATGTGACTGTCATTCCTTACCTGCTGGGCATTATCAACTTCCTGGGCTATCCGTCCTCCCTGGACTCGAAGAGCGCGGACACAGCTTCGTTGGGGCGCGTATTTCGCCACCTGCGGGAAACAGTACTTGAGGTTCTCCGGCGCAAGAAGCTGCGACGACTTATCCTGGAATCCATGGGATTCGAGGGGATGTTCAAGGCGTCCAAGGACTACTTGCAGCCGGTACTCGCGGCAACAGCGGCGGTAGTGGCGGCGAGTTGGGTTGATATGCCGGCGCTGAATGAAGTTCAGAAGACCGCCCTACTGGTAGGCCCGGTGTATATGCTGTTGCACTTTCTTTCCGCGGCCGCCGCCCGCAACTCGCACCAGGTAGTGGCAAGACGAGGAGACGAAGAGAGTGCGGCCCGTTGGCTGTGGGGCGTCTGCCTCCTGCTGTTCGCTTTGATGCTGCCCACTTTCATCTTCTCGGTCTACCCGCTCATCATCGCGGGATTCGTGATGTTGCACGTGCTTCAGGATCTATGGCGACCGATACTTATCAGCCGGTTCGACACTCATGGGACGGAGTCGCACGGGGCGACGCTGCTTTCGGTGGAGAACCAGGCCAAGAGTGTCGGCACCATGCTGCTCGCCCCGATTCTGGGAGCGGCGGTGGACCTGGCTACCGGCTGGGAATGGGCCGGTCCGTTCTGGCCCATCGGCATCGTCGGTCTACTCATCGCACTCGGCTTCCGCGTCACCGCCCGCCTTTCTCCCCCGATTCCCTGATCAGTTCTCGCCCTCCCGGGTGTCTCTTGAGAGCGGCAGTTACGCCGCCGGAGCCGCCCCCCGTCCCCTGTCTTTTGGCGCCGCCGGAGCCGCCCCCCGTCCCCTGTCTTGTGGCGCCGCCGGAGCCGCCCCCCGTCCCCTGTCTTGTTGTGGGGAGGGAACCTTGAGTCAAATCATGGGCACGCCGGCGCACTCAAGAAAGGCTGGTGCGCACTTCTGCTGCTGGCAATCCGCGCACGACTGGGAACCGGAATCAATGCACTGGAGCATGCAAGAGCTCATGGTGCACTGAATCGCCTCACCGAAGCAGGCGGAGCAGCCGTCCGACAGCCCGGACGCGTCCTGAACGCAACCGGACATGCACGCGACGCCCTGGCCGAGGCACTGCATCGCACAGCCGGCGACCTTGTCGCTCAAGTCCGTTGTTGACTCCAGTGTCGCCAGGTCCACCGGATTGTCGCAGGCACCGGCACTGGTCGCCACCTCAGCCACCTGTCCCACGTCTTCCTCCTGCTGCAGATCCTGTTCGGGTACATGAACCTCCTCCGGCTGTTCCCAGATTTCCTCAAGGGGCTTGACCGCGTCGGCCAGCGGAGTAGAGGAATCCTCGACCGGGGTGACTGTGTCCGTCTCCTGAGGAGCCACCTCTTCCGCAAACTCTACATCGTCGCCACCGGAACTCCCGACGTCTTCCGCTACAGAGCGGAGATCCTCCGACCGGGGCGGAGGACCGCCTGCGGTGTCCGGAGTCGAGTCGTCGGAGTCTGATTCCGTGGTACATGCCGACATCAAGATCGCGCCCAAAAACAGCGAACATATCACCAAGTATCTCATCGCATTCCTCCCGGGGTTTCCCCCTTTCAATCGGCCCACCTATCGACCGATCGGTAGATATGGCAGTATGATAGCCGCGGTTTGCAATAATGCAAGCAGAAAATGCCGGCAACTTCACTGGAGGTTCTTCATCCTGAGGACACCCAACGGACAGAGAGGGATTTCGGGGCCGGCGCCTTCTGTCGCACATCCTCCGTTGCAATTGCCTTGGCGATGGGACTATCATCGGCATGTGCCTGACGGAACTGAGGAAGGAGAATGGGATGGCGAAACTTGTGGCAATAGGCGACAGTTTAACCCAGGGTTTTCAGTCACTTGCGATAACTCACACGGACCAATCCTACCCTGCACTTATCGCTCGGAGCATGGGTTTGTCGGCCAGCAGTTTCCGCTTGCCCGACTTCCAGGGCAAGGGGGGCCTGCCGTGCAGCCTCGAGTGGTTGCTCCGCCGGGTGGAGGCTGAATGCGGAGCTCACATCGGGGGCGCTGAGTGGCTGGTTGCGGGCTGGCAGATTGCGGAGTACATCGATGAGGTTGAGGATTACTGGGAGCGTGACAAAGGGGCCCGGCCAACGGTTGATTGCGACTACCACAACCTGGCGGTTTGGGGATTCGAGGTCGCGGATGCCTATGGCATCAGCGCGGGTCTTTGCCGTGAGAAAATGGGCAAAGCCAAGGACAACTGGTTCCGACCGCCGGGAGCGCCGAGGTTTCGAACCGCTCGTAGAGTTTTGAATCCGGCTCACCTGGACCATAGAGAGACGGATACCCAGTTGAGCATCGCCAAACGAATTGCGGAGCGGGACGGGGGCATCGAGAACCTGATACTGTTCCTGGGCGCCAACAACTGCCTCGGCACCATAATCGACTTGGACATTCGTGAAACCGGCCTCAATCCCCCGGGAGTAGAATCCGGGTGCACATTGTGGTCTGCGGAGGCCTTCGAGGCTGAGTACACCCGACTGGCCGAGGAAACGGCCCGCCTGAACGCCCGCAACGTATTTGTGGGCACGGTTCCCCATGTCACGATCCCGCCGGCCACCCGGGGCGTCATGAGGGGCGCGGGCCGGCTGCCTTCCGACCGCCGTTATTTCGACTACTACACACGGCCCTGGGTCAAGGACAAGGAGTTCGACCCCGGAAGGCATCCCCATCTGACCGGAGACGAGGCTCGCCGGATTGACGACCGTATAGACAACTACAATGAGACTATCCGCAAGTTCGCACGGGCCGGCGGTTGGCATGTGGTTGACACCTGTGGGACCCTTGACCGCCTGGCCGTGCGCCGAAACCACGGTGAGCCGGCTTACACTTTGCCCGACGCTCTGTCGGATCTGAGCATTCGATTCTTCGAAATCAACCGGGACGGCAGTCTGCGTAACGGCGGGCTTATTTCACTGGACGGAGTCCACCCCACGGCTTGCGGATACGGCATCGTGGCTCAGGAGTTCATCAACGTCATGCGGCCACTGTTGTCTGCCGCGGGCGAGCCGATCCGCGACGTTGATTTCGACGACGTGCGCCGGTGGGACTCACTTGTCTCCCGCCCGCCGCGGACGCTGGACGACGTGTTCGGTGCATTACAGTTCCTCGAGCGGCGCTTCCACCTGTCTCACTGGGTTTCCAAAGACCCGATGCTCGAGCCGTGAACATGGTAGATTCAACCTACCTCGCGCCGACCGCGATCATGGACAGCGACCACCCGACCATACGGGCTCGAGCCGCGGAAGTTACAGCCGGGTGCGGGTCGCTGATTGAACGGGCGGTGAAGTTGTACTATGCGGTGAGGGATCCGGTTGTCTACGACCCGTACCTGCCTTTCTACCTTCCGGAGCACTACCGGGCCAGTTCGGTGCTGGCATCGGGTCGGGGTTTCTGTGTGCCCAAGGCATCGCTGCTTTGTGCGCTGGGGCGTGCTTGCGACATTCCGTCGCGCCTGGGGTTCGCTGATGTAAGAAACCATCTGGCGTCGGAGCGCTTCCTGGAGATGCTGGGCTCGGATCTGTTTGTCTACCACGGTTTCGTGGAGTTCTATCTCGATGGCAAATGGGTAAAGGCGACCCCGGCTTTCAACCGTGAGCTTTGCGATCTGCACGGCGTTGAGCCGTTGGAATTTAGCGGGCGGGAGGATTCCATCTTCCATCCTTTCAACAGTGACGACCGGCCGTTTATGGACTACGTTGCGGACCACGGAGTTTTTGCCGACGTCCCGGTGACCGCGCTGGTGTCGGCGTGGAAAGAGGCCTACGGGGAGGAGAGGGTCGCCGGCTGGATCGCCAAATTCGAGGAGCGAGGCGTCGGGTAGGCTCAAGGCAAAGTACGGACGATCCGGGCGCCGAGACCCAGGCTCCTGAATTCCGGCGCGTCTCCATATCGGCCGGAGACTCTGGCAAAACCGGGACCGCCACTCCAATTGCCGCTTCTGGTTACGCGGGTAGCGCCGGTTCCTCCCAGCGGATCCACATCTGGACTGATTGAGTAATAGTTCGATTGAAACCGATCCCAGCACCACTCCCAAACATTGCCGGACATATCGTAAAGACCCCAGGCGTTGGGCTCTTTGAGGCGCACCGGATTGGTCGTTCCACCCGCGGTGAAGCAGTACCAGCCATGGGGCTCCAGGTTTGGTTCCGGGACGCAACTGTCGCACGCCCCGACATTGGTTCCGCCGTTGGGCAGCGGGAAGGCATAGGCGCCGGAGCTGCCGGCCCTGGCAAGGTATTCCCATTCCGCCTCAGTGGGTAGACGGTAGCCTTCGCAATCGAGGCCGGAGAACTGCGCGTCCTCGCACTGGTAGTCGCCCGGGCAGGCCCCGCCCTGGCAACCGGAGCCGAGGGAACCGGAGCAACCCTCCAGTTGGTAGCAGGGCTCCAGCCCCTCATCGACGGACAACATGTTGCAATAGGTAAGCGCCTCCCACCAGTTTATGCGCTCCACCGGGCAATCGTCCTGGTCGCACTTGTTGCTTCCGTTGGGGCCGAACTTGCTGGGGTTAGGCGCACCGGTAACGGCTCCCCACTCCGCATAGGTGAGTTCGTGATCCGACACCAGCAAGGTGCGCGTGATTTCGACCTCGTGTTGCGGTCCTTCGTTACCCGAACGGCATTTCTCTTCGAGGGGGGAGCCCATGAGGAAACTCCCTCCGGGCACAACCACCCAGCCCTCCATGAATCCCTCGGCTGAATCGGTGCTTTCGAAATCGGGGAGAATCTCCTCCAAATCCGGAGTTGTTTCCGTCAGGTCCAGCCCGACGTCCGACAGGTCCAGCCCGACGTCTGCCACGTCCGGACCGATGTCCGGCAAATCCGGTGGAATATCCGGTGCGGTGTCCAGCATGTCGGGAGCGACATCCGGCAATTCCGGTGGAGTGTCCGGCGCGACATCCGGCAATTCCAATGCTACGTCGAGCAGATCGGGGCCTGGACCCTTGGAATCCTGAACTGGGTCAGGTATTTCGGGAGAGGCCTCAAGCAAGTCAGGAAGTGGGTCCTCCACCTCCCCGGTCGCCAAGTCCGTCACCGGCTTCGACAACTCGGCGATAACGTCGTAGACTGGCTGGCCCGCGTCGGGGGCGTCAACGGGTCCTGAGTTCTTCGAGGAACTTCCTGAACAGGAGGGCAGGGCCAACATTGCGCAAACTGCGAGCACAACCGGCCCAAACTTCTGTGTGTGGGTACTGCTTCCCATCTACCTGCTCTCCTGCGCACGCTTCGGCATAGGTTTTCTGTACCAACAATAGGCATGAGGAGTGGCGGTATCAAGCAGCGGCGGCATTCCATCACTGCGACCAACTCCTTCCCTTTACGGACCGGGACCGCTAGACTGGTGGGGTCGCAGGAGGAGTAGATGAAGAAAACAGTTATGCAGGCAATGGCCGCGGCCGCGGAGCAGTACCCGCAGCTTCCAGCCATGAAGTACAAGGTAGAAGGTGAGTGGCAGACCATCTCCTGGCGGGACTATGAGACCAGGATTCGTCTGGCGGCACGGGCATTCATGCGTCTGGGGCTGGAGCCGGGTAACGGGGTGGCGATAATCGGAGGCAACCGTCCCGAATGGCTCATCGCCAACGAGGCAGCCATCTTTGCGGGCGGCGTTCCGGCCGGGGTGTACCAGACCGCAAGTCCGGAGCAGTGCAGATACATAGCGGATCATGCAGGGGCCACTATTGCAGTGGCCGAAGATCGCGCTCAGCTCGAAAAATTCAAGGCTGTGCGGGGGGAGCTTCCCAACCTGACGGCCATGGTGCTGATGGACGGTGAGGACGACGACCCGGACGTGCATTCGTGGGAGGAGCTGACGGGGCTTGGTGAGTCGGTGCCGGAAGGTGAACTGGACAGCCGCATCGCGGCCCAGGATGCCGACGACGTGTGCACTCTCATCTACACTTCGGGCACCACTGGAAACCCCAAGGGAGTCATGATGACTCATGACAACCTGGTTTGGACTGCGGAGACCCTCGGCGTCGCGCTGGACGTAACTCACGAAGATTGTCTGCTGAGCTACCTTCCCTTGAGCCACATTGCGGAGCAAGTTGCCAGCATCTACGGCCCGATGGTCACCGGTTTCTGCTGCTGGTTTGCGGAGAGCATGGACAAGTTGGGCGACAACCTGAAGGAGGTGAGGCCCACAATCTTCATGGCCGTGCCGAGGGTGTGGGAGAAGATCCAGGCGAAGATGGTGGCGGCCGGAGCGAAAAATCCGTGGCATTTGAAGAAGATCGCGGCCTGGGCTCGAAGGCAGGGTTTGCGTGGCGGATACGCAGAGCAGGAAGGAAGGTCACGGCCGCTGCTGTACGGGCTGGCCAACAAGCTCGTATTCGCGAAAGTCAGGGACAAGCTGGGGTTGGATCGCTGCCGCCTGGCGGTCACGTCGACGGCCCCAATTTCCCGTGACACGCTGGAGTTCTTTTTGAGCTTGGGCATTCCGATTTGCGAAGCCTTCGGCATGAGTGAATGCACCGGCCCGACCACGTTCAGTACTCCTCAGCGCTACCGGACGGGCAAGGCGGGCTGGGCGCTGCCCGGGACGGAGTTGACCATCGCGACAGACGGAGAGATTCTGATCCGCGGGCGCCACGTCTTTGCCGGCTATTTCAATAACGAGGCTGCAACTGCCGAGACTCTGGACACTGAAGGCTGGCTGCATTCGGGAGACATCGGCGACATCGACGACGCCGGCTACCTGGCCATAACCGACCGGAAGAAGGACATCATCATCACGTCCGGGGGCGAGAACATTTCACCGCAGATGCTGGAAGGTTTGCTCTCCGCGATCCCGGCGCTGGCCCAGGTCGCGATCATCGGCAACGGGCGCAAGTTCCTGTCCGCTCTCTTCACCCTGGACCCGGAGAAACTGACTGCGGAAGCACAAGCCGCGGACAGCCCTGCCGACGACGCCGGCTCGGCAGCCTGCTGTGAGCGTTTCATGGCGTACATCCAGAAGCAGGTAGACGCGGTAAACAAGACGCTGGCCCGGGTGCAGACCATCAAGAAGTTCATAATCTTGCCCAACGATTTCACCATCGAGGGTGGGGAACTGACTCCCACCATGAAGAAGAAGAGGCGGGTGATCAACGAGAAGTACGCGGACCGAATCGAGTCAATTTACTCGGGCTAGGGAGCGGGGGAGAGGTAGAGATTCTCGCTCATCCCTTCGGCTCCATCGCCGGCTGGATTGAGCTGGCCGGAGGGACCTGCAAAGCCTCCTGCACCACCGGTTGTGAAGTCATCCGAAAGCAAGAACTCCGAGGACGATTGATACTGGATATTCCAACCGGCGGGGTGATTGAAGACAGCGATTCCGAATGAGGAGCCGCCGCATCCGCCGCCCCCGCCGCCGCCTTCTCCGCCTCTTCCGCCGCGCCCCCCGTCCCCGGCTCTGAAGTCGATCCAGTAGCTCCCGGAGTTGCCGCCGATGCCGCCGTCGTCGCCGGTGCCTCCTTCTCCGCCGTACCCACCGCCACCTCCCAGGCCCCCGTAACCTCGCTCGATGACGTTGCCGGACAGGGTGGGGGCAGAGCTGGTCACGCCGGGAGCGCTGTACGCGATGAACACGGCCACGCTGGCCCCACCGGGGCCGCCGCTTTCACCACCGGTGCCGCCGCAGCCGCCCGCGCCACCTCCGCCACCGGTCGCGCCCAGCATGTACTGTGGAGACCCTTTGGCTCCAACTCCCGCCGGCATCTCCGCGGGCGAGGCTGTATCGATGCCGCCGGACGCACCACCTGCGCCGCCGGCCTGGCCGTGGGCTCCGTCGGGTCCGGTCTGGCCGGAAGCCCCCTTCCAATGGCCGCCGGCAAACGCGCCGGCCGCCAGGGAACAGCCGGCTCCCTGGAGCCCATCATCACCGTCCTGACCGGCCTGACCGTCACCGCCGTCGAGTTTCTTTATGTCGTCGGGATAACCCGCTTCAGTGGCGTGCCACTGGCAGGCGCCTCCCGACCCGCTGTCCAGCGTCCAGGTCCACCCCGGCTCGCCATCGTGACCGGGATTGGCAGGGGTGTACCCGGGGGTGTTGTAGATGGGGCAGGTGACGCTCCCGCCCTGTGGTCCGTTGGCTGCGACGCACTGCTGGTTGGACCCGCCGGAACCACCGGGCTGGTTGGAGTTGTTGCAGTTGCCGGACAGACACCAGCCCGCGGCCGAACCGTTGCCGCCGCCCAGCGCCCAGCCGCCCGGCGACTGGGAACCAAAACCGGTCTCCCCAAACTCGCCCGGGGCGCCGTTGCCGCCGAAGCCGCCGACGATGAGGCAGTTTCTCACTTCAAGGTCGGAATCGGAATCAAGGACATAGAGCGCATAGCTGTTGTGACTACCTGCGGTGTCGGCCGCGTCGGTCACGTCATAGCCGACAATGACGAAACCGCTAAGCACAGCTTTCAGAGGTCCTGCAACGCTCACCGCATTGACGGTTCCGTGCACGGTGCCGGGGCCGGCAAAGACGGGTTGTTGGCCGCGTATCTCGGTTCCGAACAGCACGATGTTGCGGCTCTTGAAGTCGGGAGCATAACCGCCGTGCAGCCTCGTACCCGGCAATAGGACGATGTTTTCCTCGTATACGCCCCCTGCCACCAGGATATAGTCTGCACCGGAGGCCGGCAGGGCGTCGAGGGCCTGGCCGATGGTTTGGAAGGGCGACTCCAGGCTGCCGTCACCGGCAAGTGCGTTGGCCGCGCTCACGAATAGTGCGTCTGCGACCACGCCGTCGATACCGTCGCAATTTTCGTCCGCGTACTCGGCCGAGGCCAACGGAAAGGAGGGAGCCTGCTCGCCCGGCTTCACGAACATGGTGTCAGGAAGGTCTTGAGTCAGGTTCCCCTCGACCCGCTTGCACTCACAGCCATCGTCTTTCAGGCCGTTGAGGTCGATCCACTCAAAGGTGGTGCCCTGGACCTGCTCCGTGGCGCACTCCTTGATGCGGCAGGCGGGCGGGTTCATTTCCACGCCGCACTCACCCTGGGCATGGTGGACCGCCTCGTTGAACTGGACGACGCAGTTGTTGCCGCACACACCGCAGTTCTCGTCGCTCGTGTAGTCGCCGTCGGCGCCCACAAATCCCTCATCTACCGCGCCATCACAATCGTTGTCTACGCCGTCGCAAACTTCCGGCATGACGCCCTCGGCGCTGCATTCGGTGAACAGGTATTCACCGCCCTGTTCGATACACGTTTGCTGCCCGATACACTGGTCGATGGTGCAGGATCGGGTGAGGCCCACGGTATCGGGGCCGCACAGGCAGGTCCCCGATTGGGGAACGCACTGGGAAGTTCCGGCGACCGGCTCACAGCCGTATCCGGCGGGACAGCCGAGGCCGAACAAACTATCGGCTGAGCAATCCCTTCCGCACACGTTTTCCACTCCCAGGTCCAGGCACTTGCTGGAGGGGACGAGACAATCGAGGTCGGAGCCACACGGCTGGCACAGATTGTCCGGCAGCGCCATGCACACGGTGCCGCCGCCAAAGGGGAAATGTCCCGGTTCGCACTGCGACGCGATGCACGTGGGGGTTCCGTCTACAAGTTGGCACAGCGGGTCGACACTGTTGGGCACGAGTTGCGTGCAATCGTAGCCGCAAGCCCCGCAATGCTGCTGGTGGAGATAGAGCCCGCCCACCAGGAAGTCTTCGTCCACCTGTCCGTCACAGTCGTTGTCGTGGTTGTCGCACTCTTCCGGAACTGCCGGCTGTGCTGTGCAGGCCCACTGAGCGGTTATGCACTTCCATTGGCCGGGGCACGCAGGCCCCGCGGAACAATCCTGGATCCCATCGGGTGTAGTGGAAAAATCCAGGGAGTCGTCCTGTCCGTCGATGACTCCGTCGCAGTCGTTGTCCAGACCGTCGCAGACTTCCGCCGCGGGTGTGGCCGCAGTGCACTCCGACCATCCTGCGTCGGGCCCCGTCGCGGTACAGACCCTCGTACCGACGCAAGTTCCGAATTCGCTGACGTTGGTGCAGGTCCCCACCGCGCCGTCCTCGAGACAGGTGCATGAGCCCGAAACCGGCTTGCACTGTTTTCCCCCAAGCACCGATTCACACGAATATCCATCGGGGCAGCACCCCTGCTGTCCGACCAGGCCGGTGCACACGTTGTCGGCCGTGCCATAGATGCTTCCAATGTCACAGTCCCGGCCGCAGAAGACCAGTCCGGGGCCTTCGCCATAACAGGAATCGTCCGGTCCCTGGCAGTCGCTGGATGCCTTGCACGGACTGCACAGATTGCCGTCGGGCAAAGGGAGACAGGCCGTGCCCTGGTAGTCGAAATAACCGTCCTCGCATCCACCTACCACGCAGGCAGGGATCTCCGGTTCGATATCGCACTTGGCAGTGCCGTGGGGCAGTTCCGGGCAGGCGTATCCGCAGGTTCCGCAGTGCTCCGCAGTCAAGCCGTATTTGAGTTTTGGGGGATCGCCCACTGCGAGTGCGAACCCTTCGTCGGTCTCGCCGTTGCAGTCATTGTCCACGCCATCGCACACCTCCGGGGAAGGCGTCGGTGCTGAACATAAGATCCCTTCTGCCCCATTGCAGTACTCGTCGCCCTCGCAAGCGCCGAACTCATTGGCTTCGACGCACGGGTGGTCATCGGACGTATCTTCATCCAGCATACCGTCGCAGTCGTTGTCTACGCCATCGCAGATCTCCTCCCCGGGGGTGGCTGCGGTGCAACCGTCCCATCCCAGCTCCGGAACGCACGTTTCCTCGCCGAAGCAGATCCCGAAATCGGATTCCAGTGAGCACGCCTTGGTCTGCCCCTCGTTGGCTGCGGTACAATCGCAGCTGGTGTTTACGGGAAGACACTGCTTGCCGCCGTCGATTTCCCCGCACTCGTATCCCGGCGGGCAGGTGACGCTGAACTCGCTGAGGCCGCTGCAGTCGCGAAAGCAGAAAGTGCGGGGGTCGGTGGTGCTGATCTGCAGGCATTTGGACAACTCGCCAAAGCAATCCTCGTCCTCAATGCACGGCTGGCACAGGAATGAGTTCTCATCGAGGCAGGTGAACTCGTTGAAAAGAAAGAACCCGGGGAGGCAGGTGAGAACTACACAGGTGGGCGTATCTCCGGACAGGTCGCACTCGACATCAGCCGCGCCGACAAACTTGGGCAGGCACGCATTCCCGCAGGTACCACAATGCTCTTCGTGCACGTACAGACCGTCCTCATTGATGAACCCCTCGTCGATGAGGTCGTCACAATCTTCATCCAGGCCGTTGCAAAGCTCTTCGGACGGAGTCTTGGCCGAGCAAACCCAGCCGGCCGCGCCCAGACAACTCTCCATTCCGGAGCAGAGGCCGAACTCGTTGCTTATGTCGCAAGGTCCGGTCAGGAATCCCTCGTCAATCTGCCCATTACAGTCGTTGTCGCTCCCGTCGCACAGTTCTTCCTCGGGAACTCCCGCACTGCAGCCGACCCAGCCGAGGACTGCGTCGCACACCTGTTCCCCGAAGCACGTGCCGATGTCGTTGGTCACCTGGCACCCTTTGACCAGGCCGACACTCTCGCTCGTGCAATCGCATGAATCGTTGAGGGGGACGCACTGTTTGGCGACTCCGTTGGCGGTTTCTATGTCCTCGCAACCGTATCCGCTGGGGCACTGCTCCAGCGAGCAGTCCCTTCCGCAGAACAGACCGCCTCCAATCTCGAGGCAGAGGTCTCCGGCATCGCCGCAGTGTTGATCGTTCTCGCACGGCAGGCAGAGCCTGGTCTTATCCTGAACGCATAGAGAGATGAAGTCGGGGGCGGTCTGCGAGATGTTTTTACACACCCACCCCTCGAGGCAGCCGTCGTCACAAACGTCGGAGCAGTAGCCTCCGTCGGGCGAGTCGATGCACCATCCCGACGCGCACTGAAGGTTGTCGGAGCAGGCCTCGCCGACTCCTTGCGCGCTGGTTCCGTCCGCCTCGCCCCCACCGGCGTCGCCGGCAACATCGCCGCCTCCGATGGAGTCGCCATATGCGTCACCGCCCAAGATCTCGGGCAGCGGGTTGTCGGTAGTACACTGGCCGTTCACGCACAACATCCCGGAAGGGCAATCGCCGGCAAAAATGCAGGTGCACCCTTCCTCGGTGCACGGCGCCGAGGGCTCGCCGCCGCTGGAGGAGCCGCCTGAGCATCCTATGAGGGTCAGCAGCGCCATTGCCGGGATGGTCAGGCGGAGCTTCATGATTCCGGAGGAAAGTCTGTTGGGGGTTCGTAGATTCCTCATATCAATACCCCCTCACGCCCATGCTGCCGCCGTCTACGCCGTCGCCACCACTGTTGTTTGGGTCTACGCTCAAGCCGCCCTTGCCACCATTACCGCCGCCGGAATCTCCATCGGGTACCGGAAACTCGTTGTTGTTTGCAAACGGGACGATGGAACCGCCCACCACGGCCAGGCCCAGCGCGGGGCCACCGCTGCCGCCACCACCGCCGCCCCCCGGTCCCCCATCGCCACCGCGCCCTCCGGCGCCGCCTACGCCGGCGCACCATGCGGGCCAACCGGCCGAGCCGCCGGAGCCGCCCTCACCACCTTTTCCACCGGTGCCGCCATTACCGCCGGCGCCGCCGTTGCCGCCCCGGCCGCGCAAGATCACGTTGCCCTTGATGTCAACAAAGCTGCCGCCCGCTCCCGACGCGATGAACACTCCCATACCCGCGCCTCCAGGCTGGCCGCCCAGGCCGGCATTTCCACCACACCCGCCGGCCCCACCCCCGCCGCCACTGCCGCCCAGGTCTCCGGCGGGGTTGCCCACGGTGCAATTGTTGGATTTGGAGTTCTGGACGTAGGCCCCGGCGCTGCCCCCTTGCCCGCCACCACCGGTACTGCCGGCGGTGCCGGAGACCCCACCACTGCCTACCCACTGGCCGTTGACGACGTTGCCAAACGAGTCGGCCGAGCCGGCTCCCGCCCAGCCGCCGGAGCCATCGGTGCCGTCACCTCCGTTGGGGCCGTTCATCTGCCCGTTGATGAAACAGTCGTACTTACACAGATGCCAGGGACCGCCGCTATAGGTCCCCTGGTGACCCCCCGCCGCATACATGCACCCCGGCTGCGGAGCGTTGGCCACTTGCACGTTTTCGCCCCCTTGAGACTCCATCCCGGGGCATCCGCCAGAGCCCGCACATGACAGGTTTGCGCCCCCTGTCCCACCCGGCTGCTCGTGGCCGCTGCAAGTCTTGACGTTGCACGGCCAGGCTGTGCAATTGACGCCTTCCGCACACTCTGCGGAGTGCGCACCATCGTGGCCCGGTTCACCTGAGCTGCCCGCCAGGCCGTTGGCGCCCGGCAGTCCGGGGCCGCCCTGGCCGCCAACCACACGGTTGTTCAGCAACTTCAACGCACTGGAGGATCCGGAGACATAGACTGCAATCGAAGGTTGGCCCGCTGATTCCCCTCCGGCCGGAACGTCATAGCCATTAATGGTGAATCCAACGATCACGGTAGGCTGTGAGATGCCCACCGCCACAACCGCCCCTGGGACCTGTATCGGGTCGGCAAAATCGGGAAGGGGGCCGTCGATGATGGTAGGAAAAAGGGCCACATCTCGTATGAAAAAGTCGGGGCTGTACCCGCCGAACATTTTTACACCGTTCTTGACCGTGACGCGCTCTGGATATGAACCGGTGGTTACCAGGATATGGCTGTGAATCGCAGGCGCAAACAGGTCCACTGCGTCCTGAATGGTCCCCAGTGGTGAACCCAACGAACCGTCGCCTCCCTCAGCACCGGCCGAAACGAAAATGGCGGTTTCAAGATCCCCGTCGATGCCGTCGCAATCAGCGTCGAGGTATTCGGCGCCGGGAAGGGGATAGGCGGGAAACACTTCAGGCTCATCAAGGTCGAGGTCCACAGCCGCCGGGCACTCACAGCCGTTGCCGGTCCAATCGTCCAGATCCACGTACTGGTAGGTGGTGCCATCCACGACGGCGGTGAGACACTCTCCGACCACGCAATCGGGTCCGCCCGGCAGGCCCGGGTCGCACTCACCGAGCACGTGTTGTTCGGAAGGGCTCCACTTCAATGCGCAGTTATTTCCGCACGCACCGCAGTGCTCATCGGTGGCGTACTGGCCACCGACCATGAAGCCCTCGTCTACAACGCCATCGCAATCGTTGTCGGAGCCGTCGCAAATCTCTACATTGGCCGAGGTGTCACACGGCCCCCAGCCGTAGAGCCCGCCGCCAAGCTGAGCGCAGGCTGAAATCCCAAAGCAGGTGATCTGCCCACCATCGCCGTCGGCAGTACACGGGCGCTCCAGTCCGACGTTTTCCTCGTTGCATTGACAGGAATCGGAAAGAGGCCGGCAGAAGAGCTGCCCCGGGGGCTGTCCGTTCACCGGCTCGCACGAGAAACCGGAGGGGCAACAGCCCTGCTGGCCCGGATTACCGGTGCAAGCCGGATGGGGTGATTCGTCGTCGCATCGCTGAGCGCAGTAGAGGCCGTCGTCAGTACCCACAGACAGACAGCCATGCCCGATACTGGAGCAGTCTCCGGCTTCGGCGCAGGGTTGACAGTTGGCAGCATCCAGTCCGAGACACACTGTGGCAGGGCCGGCAGAAGGGAACGGATAGAAACCGGATGCACATTGCTTCGGGACGCACGTAGGCAATCCGCCTTGCAGTTCGCAGGCCACGGCACCGTCCAGAACGTTGCCGTTGCCGGTGGTCGCCAGATTCGTCAGCGCCTCGGTGCAGTCCAGGCCGCACTGACCACAGTGGGCCAGGAGAGTAAGCTGACCGTTAGCGTCAGTGAAACCTTCGTCCACTTCCCCATCGCAATCGTCATCCAGGCCGTTGCACGATTCGTTGCTTGGTACTTCAGCCGTGCAATACCACTCGAACTTCCCTTCCACCTCGGCGCAGGTCCAACTCCCCGTGCAGAAGTCACTTACGTTCTGGCACTGGGGATACCCGTCCAGTCCTTCCGTATCCACCGAGTCATCGAAACCGTCGAGGAGACCGTCGCAGTCGTTGTCCACGCCGTCGCAAACCTCGGGCTGTGGAACAAGTGCGTCACACGGCTGCCACCCGGCATCCGGTCCGCTCACCGTGCACACTTCTACGCCGGCACACACGCCGACTTCGTTGGCGACCTCGCACGACCGGAGTTTTCCTTCTACATCGCAATCGCAATCCTGGCTCTCGCGGGAGCACTGGCCATCGATGCACAGGTAGGCGTCGGGACAACACCCCTGCTCGCCTTCCGCGCCGTTACAGAATTGGTCGTCGCCCTCTTCACCTATCGAGTAGATGCTCCCGGGGGAACAATCCCTGCCGCAGAAGGCCCCCTGGGGATAATCCAGGCAAAGATCTGCCGGACCCAGGCAATCGGAATCCTCGGCGCACGGAAGGCACAGGTTCTTGTTGGGAATTGGGAGGCAAACTTTGCCTTCAGAGGGGTAGTAGCCGGGCTCGCACGCTTCCACCTTGCACTCCACCTCGGTCCCCTGGCTGTGGCACTGCACGTCGGTAACCGGAGCCGTCGGCTGGCAGGGCAGGCCGCAGCCGCCACAATTCTCGTTGCCCAGGTCATAGACCAGGGCCACAACCGTGCCCTCTTCATCCACAACATTGGTGGCGAAAGGCTCGTCGGTTTCGCCATCACAGTCGTTGTCCACACCGTCACAAATCTCTTCCTCCGGAGTTGGTGCGGAACAGAACTGTCCGTCCGCTCCGGTACAAGTCACGGTGCCAATGCAGGTGCCAAATGCGTTGCCGTTGATGCACGATCCGCCGCTCAATCCTTCGTCGATAATGCCGTCACAGTTGTTGTCGACGCCGTCGCACACTTCTTCCTCGGGAGCTATCGCGGTGCAGCCCAACCACCCCTGATCCGGATCACAGGCTGCGATGCCGTAGCACGAGCCGAAATCGTTCTGGGTGGTGCACGGCTTTTCCTGGCCGGCGTTCAGTTCGGTGCAATCGCACGAGTTGTTCTCCGGCACGCACTGCTGGAATTCTCCATCTTCCAGGAGCACGCTCTCGCAAGCGTAGCCTTGCGGACAGTCGGCTCCGTACTGATTGCCTTCCGAGCAGTCCCGGCCGCAGAAAGTCTGGGTATCGGTGGGATTCACCGCAATGCACTTGTCCTCGTTGCCGACGCACGCTTCGTGGCTGGTGCACGGCTCGCACAGGTGGTGGATCGCGGGCAGGCACAGGTTTCCCGCGGCCGGGATGTAGCCCGGTTCGCACAGTTCGATGCGGCACTCCGGGCTGTCGCCCGAGGTGTCGCAGATCACCTCCGCGGCGTTGGCGAACAATCCGACGCAGCCCACACTGCACGCGCCGCAATGCTCAATGAGACTGTACAAACCGTCGTCGTCCTTGAACTCTTCATCGGTCTCGCCGTCGCAATCGTTGTCCAGGTTGTCGCACAGTTCGGGCGCGGCTTCCGACGCGTTGCACACTTCTCCAAACCCGGCAATGCAGAGCACCTCCCCGTTGCACACTCCATGGTCGTTTTCATTGGTGCACGGCTTGCCCGGAATGTCTTCATCGACGAACCCGTCGCAGTCGTTGTCCTCTCCATCGCAAACTTCCGGGGACGCGCTTTTGGCATTGCAATCACTCATGGAGCCGTCATCCTGACACACCCGCTGGCCGGGGCAACTCCCGTACTCGTTGTCAGTCGTGCACAGGAACAACTCCCCGATGGTCTCCGGAGTGCACTGGCAGTAGCCGTTCTCGGGGACACACTGCAGGCCGACCGTCCCCTCAACGCTGGTGGTTTCCTCGCACACGTACCCGTTGGGGCATGAGACTGCCGAGCAATCCCTTCCGCAACTCGGCACGCCGCCAACGTCCACGCACAAGTTCATCTCGCCGGTGCAGCCGACATCGGTCTTGCAGGGCTGGCACAACCTGTCTTCCTCGGGGAAGCAGAAGAAGGTCAGGAATTCGTCCTGGCTCACGCCGCGGCATTCCCAACCGGGCGGGCACTGGTCGATGCAGGTTTGGGTGCAGATGCCCTCGGTGGGGGAGAGTTCGAGACACATGAGAGAATCGCAATCTTCGTTGGATTCACAGGGAGACTTGAACGCGCCCGGCTCGATGGCTGCGTCAAACACGGAGTCCAGATACCAGGAGTCGATGCCGTCCTGAAGGACCAGATCTTCAACGGGGGGTCCCAGTTGTTCGCACCATCCGTTGATGCATACCTCGTTGGCCGAACACTGGCTGTTGTCCACACATTCACATAAGCCGCTCTCTTCGCAGACAATGCTGAATTGCGCGCCGTCCTTTCCTCCGTCACCAGAGCAAGCCGGCAGCGAGAGAAGAAGGGCGGACGCGGCCAGGAACAGTGTACAGGTGCACCCTCTGATGATGGCCATTATCAACGCCTCTTTGTTCCTTTGAAAATTCACGTAATGATCTTACGCTACGTAATGTTCAAGATTCAAGCAGTTCGGGTTTCGGGTCCATCGCCCCCGCGTGCGGCAATGAAAATCCGGCTCAACGCAGAGCAATGACGACGACTTCCGATTTGCTGGCCGTCCTGATAGGCGGTCCCCAGGTGCCGGTGCCGCTCGTCGTGTACACCTGGAGTTCTTTCTGCCGGTGCAGTCCATAGTGATACGGGCCGTAGATCAGCCGGGTTACCAGAGTGAAAGGGAAAAACTGTCCCTGATGGGTATGTCCCGAGAGTTGCAGGTCGATGCCGTGCCTGTGGGCAAACTTGAAGTCGGTGTCGGGTGCGAAATAGGTTCGATTCTGCTGCAATTTGCGGCCTTTCGACGGCTGCTCGACGTCGGTGGGCGTGTGGTAAAGGAGTATGGCGGGGCGGGCGGGGTCGATGTTGAAGTCGCGTGCCTTCCCGGAGCCCTCTTCCTCCGGGAAAGAGACGCCCACGATCTGCAGGCCATCTATGTCCACCACCTCGTTGTCCAGGACTTTGATGTGCGTCCGGGCAAGAACGGCCAGACACCGGTCCAGGTCGGCATACCCCTCATGATTGCCCGTTGCGAAAAGGACTCCCCGTGCGGCTTCGAATCGATTGAGACCCTCGACGAAACGTTCCGGCATCTGCCCCATGCCGTCGAACAGGTCGCCGGTAATGAGGATCAGGCCCGGTTCCTGCCCGTTGACCTGCTTCACCAGCTCGTCCAGGTAGCCGGTGCCGCGAATTGTACCAAGATGCAGGTCTGCGAGATGGACGACTTTTCGGCCCTTCCAATTATCCGGCAATTCGGCAATCTCCACGTCGATCTTTTTGAGACTTGGCGACGCGGCGTTCCAAACCCCATAAGCGGTGGCCACAATGGCCAGAACGGAGGCTGCTGCGCAAACCACCTTCATGTCGGGCAGGTGCCCTATCAGTCGGCCGACCAGATAGACAATCCAGACCAGGCCCGTCGCCATGACCAGATGAATGAAGAATCCGACCCATACTGCGGAGAAAACGCTGTAGGTGATGGTGACGAAGTTGCGATGCAGGTGCAACAGCAACGCGGAGAAAACGAGGCTCAGGGTAAGTCCCAGCGGAACCAGGAACACAAGTAGCTTGGCGCTGAGAGAAGGCAAGGGGAAGAAGCGGGCCACGGTGACATAAAGAATGTAGTGAGTTCCAAAAACACCCGCGAGCAGCGGCAGGATGAACAGCAAGATTCCAATCATTGTCAGGTCCCCACTCAAGAAGCCCTATTCAAATTGGCCGGGCAGGCGGTCGTTGTCAAGCCCGGCGTGCCGCGATGTAGGCTATGGGAAAGGGGCCGGGAAGCAGGCTGGAGCGCAACACTTCGAAGCTGTTGCTCCCCAACAGTCCGGCCAAGGTCGTCAGGTCGAACCGGTGGTGCACGACGAAGGAGGAGAACAGGCTCATGGTCGAGGACAGCAGCCTGGCGCGCAGATTTGCTCCGTGGCAGTAGGTGGGCACGGCCAGCAGCCCGCCCGGCTTGAGCACCCTGCGGAACTCGGCCAGCGCGACGTCCGGGTGCTCCAGCAAGTGCAGCACGTTGGCGCACACGACGGCGTCGAAAGAACCCGCGTCGAATTCCAGATTCAACGCGTCCGCCACCCGGGTAGCGACGTTCTCGACACCGGCTTCAGACAGGCGTTCAGCGAGGATCTCCACCATCGCTTCCGACCCGTCGGTGGCGACAACATCAGCGCAAGCGCCGGCGATGGCCGCGGTGAACTGACCGGTTCCCGCGGCAATCTCGAGGGCCGTTGAGGACCCTTCCAGGTCTTCTCCCAGCATCACTCGGATTTCGGGGTAGCTGCGCCCGAAGAACCGAACTATCCGGTCGTAGCGAGGAGCCATTTTGTCCCACAGACGATAATCGATCATGTTACTTTTCTCACGCTCCGCTTTGCGCCGCACCCTATTCGTTGGGACCGTAGGGGACGTTCGGGGGAACAAAGTTGGAGGTCCACCTGGCGATGCCCTTGGAGATTCTCAGTTCATCAATATAGCCGTTGTAGCCGTGGCCGCCGATGGCAGGATATCGGCCCACCTCCAGGTCTCCGGTGAGTTGGTGAGTGATTTCCACCACCTTGTTGTTCCACAGCGGCTGGCTCACGCCGTTGATGAACACCCACTGTTTGTCTCCTTCCCGGACGTAGGCGAGGTGGTACCAGGTATTCAACTGGAACGTGAAGCTGGCGTTTGCCCGCACCTTGTATTCCCCGTCCATGTAGATGTGGAGACCCAGCCCCGCGTAGTTCCCGCCCATCAGGTGCAACCAGCCGTTCCCTATCTGGGAAAGCAGGTAGCCGTCGTACTGCCCCTGGGAGGTCTTGTAGATCCACATGTCGATGGTGAAGTCCTCGTCGGCAAAGAAGAAGTCCGGCGACGTTGGGATACTCACATAGTCGCTCCAACTGTTGATGCGGATGCTGGCCCCGCCGAACTTGGACTGGTTCGCACTGGAGTGGGCGCCGCCGTGAGCCGTGGTCTGGTGTTCGCTTTTCGAACTGTCCATGATTGCTTCGTCGTCGCCGTGGAGCAAGAGCACCGTGTAGCTGTCGTACAGGCACTCCCCGTCGTAGCAAGCCGACCCTTCGGCGCAGGGGGTGCCTTCTTCGTACTGAGCGCACTCCTCGCCGTCGCAGTACGTGCAAACGCCGCAGGTCGCGGTCACGGTTTCCTCGAAGACCTCTTCGCAGGAATCCCCGGTGCACTGGTAATCCCGGAAAACGCAGCTATTGATTCCGTCTGGCGCATCCGGGCCGTCATCGTAGTAATAGTCTGTGGTGGGACCTTGAACATCGGCCCCGTAGTTGGTGCACTCCTGGCATGGGCCTTCGGCAAAGCAGCAGACTCCGCAGGTGGCCACTACGATGTCGTCGAACTCGGCGCAGTCGCCGCTGTTTTCGTCCTTGCAGTCTCCCAACGCCTCGCACCGATCGGTCTCGATGGCCGAGTACTCCCTCAGCCGGCAACTGTTGATCCCTGAAGGCGAAGCGGGCCCCGAGGTGTAGTAATAGTCCAGTTCGCTGCACAGGATGATTCCGCAACCTTCGTCGTCTTCGGGCTTGACTTCATTGCCGGCGTCGTCGCACTCCCGGCACACGCCGACGACCGCGCCCTCGTCGAGGGGAGCGTTGGCGCAACCGGCAAGCGGGGCGCAGGAATCGGTGGTGCACTCCTTACCGTCATCACAATCCACCGCCGGCCCAGGCTCGCACGCGCCGCCGCTGCACTGGTCAAGGCCGGTACAGGCGTCGCCATCGTCACACAACAGGTCGTTGGGTGAGTGAGTGCAGCCGGTGAGCGGGTTGCAGCCGTCGGTGGTGCACACGTTGCCGTCATCACACTCCAACGCTCCGCCAAGCGCGCAAACACCGCCCTCGCAGTGATCGCCCACTGTACACTCGTTGCCGTCATCGCAGCCGCCCGCGTTAGGCGCATGCGCGCAAACTCCTCCCGGCCCGCAGGAGTCGTCGGTGCAAACGTTGCCGTCATCACAGTCTACCTGCGGCCCCGGTTCGCACGCACCGTTAACACATTCGTCCGAAGTGGTGCACGCATCGCCATCGCTGCACGCGCCGGCAATGGGCTGGTTCTGGCAGCCTCCGCCGGGCAGGCACACGTCCTTGGTGCACGGGTTCTTGTCGTCGCACTCCAGGGAGCCCGAACCGACGCAGGCGCCGTTGGTGCACCCATCCTCGATGGTACAGGTGTTGTTGTCGTCGCACGGCAGGCTGTTGTTCACGTGGATACAGCCCGCAGCCGGATCGCACGAGTCATCGGTGCACAGGTTGCTATCGTCACAGTTGAGCGCGCCGATGCCGTTGCACTCGCCACCGCTGCACTTATCGAATGTGGTGCATGCGTTGCCGTCGCTGCAGGGGACCGTGTTGTCCACGTAGACACAGCCAAGAGCCGGCTCACACGCATCGTCGGTGCACAGGTTGCCGTCGTTGCAGTTCACCGCCTTGCCGCCCAGGCAGACCCCGCCCGAGCACGCCTCGTCGAAAGTACAGTTGTTGCCGTCGCTGCATGGAACTGTATTCTGCTCGTGCTGGCAGCCTGCAAAAGGATCGCAGGTGTCGGTGGTGCAGATGTTTCCGTCATCGCAATTGGCGGGTCCCGAAGGCACGCAGGCTCCGTCGACGCAAGTTGCGCCCACGGTACACAGATTGCCGTCATCGCAGTCACCGGCGACGGGTGTGTGGGTGCACTGTCCCCCCGCTTCGCACGCATCTTCGGTGCACGGGTTGCCGTCGTCGCAATCGGGAAGGGGGCCGGAGACGCACTGGCCGTCTACGCAATAGTCGTTCAGAGTACAGGGATTGGTATCGTTGCAGGCAAAATCCCCGTCGGAATAGCTACAGCCATTTTCAGGAGCGCACGAGTCCACGGTGCAGGGATTGCCGTCGTCACAGTCGAGCATTCCAGCCGAGACACACATCCCGTCTTCACAGTGGTCACCGGTGGTGCAGGCACTGCCGTCGTCACACAGCCCGTCATTCGCCTCATGGACGCATCCCTGGGCCGCAGAACAGGAATCGTTGGTGCACCCGTTGCCGTCGTCGCAGGACCACGGCTCGCCTGCTGAGCAGACTCCGTCAACGCAAACGTCGGCGAGGGTACACGGGTCGGCATCGTCGCACGGTTCGCTGTTGTTCTCGTGCATGCATCCGGTGTCCGGGTCGCATGTATCGTCGGTGCAGGGGTTGCCGTCGTCGCAGGAGACATCGTCAACGTCCCCATCGCAATCGTCATCCAGACCGTTGCACTCTTCGGGCACCGGCTCCTGAGCATCGCATTCAGTCAGCCCTTCCGGACCGCAGAACCTCATCCCGTCGCAGGAGCCCCACTCACTTTCCACTTTACAATCGGTTTTCAGCGCCAGCTTCTTCGAGGTTTCGGAGCACTCGCAAACCCCTTCGTCGGGCTGACACTGGGTCACCGGGGTGCCGTCAACCGACACCGTATCGGTGCAACTGTAGCCCGCCGGACACTCGCCTTCCTCCCCACAGTCTGCACCACAGAAGCTGCCCAGAGGGCCTAAGGGGATGCAGGCATCCTCGACGCCGGTGGCCGAAGCGCAGTCGGCTGTGTCCACACATGGCCGGCACAGGTGCGTGTACGGGGAAATGCACGCAAAGATGACGTCGGGCTCGCTGGACACCTGTTTGCAATTCCAGCCTTCGGGGCACTCTTCGACGCAGGTGATGGTGCACACCGAGTCGCCCATGTGCTGCACACACAGGCCCGACGGGCAGTCGCTGCCGTCTTCGCAGGGCGCCATGAAGCAATCGGATCCGGGCTCGCAAGCCGGGGCCACTTCCGGCCCGCTCACCTCCACCTCTTCCGGCTCACCCCAATCGGCGGTGTCGGACTTGAGGTCCGGGGTCACCACCGTCACCTCGGTGACGCCGGCGTCCAACGAGTCGGCATCCTTCAGGATTGAGCTGCCTCCGGTTGCGTCTGAGCCACACGCGGCCAGACCGAACAACACAAGCAACCAACTGTTCTTCAAACTACGCATCGCAGGTGCCTCCATTGGGCTTTCGGGGCTTCCATGATAGCACCTGTGACCGAACTTGTTCCAGCCTTATCCGGCGCGGTTTGACGCTCCCTTCAGGTTGCGCTAGTGTCAAGGCGTTGTGACGAGGAGATGGATGGACTACCGCAAGGCGCAACTTCGGGAAGAATACGTCGCCCGACTCAACCGGGTGCTGGACTACATCGACAACCACCTCGATGAGGGGCTGAGCCTGGACGTGCTGGCAGGCGTGGCTGCATTCTCCCCTTTCCATTTTCACCGTGTATTCTACTCCGTGGTGGGCGAAACGGTGAACGAATATGTGCGGAGAATAAGGCTCGAAAGCGCGGCTAACCAGTTGTTATTCCGCCCGAAGAAGTCGATTACCGAAATCGCGCTGGACTGCGGTTTCTCGTCGTCAGCCAACTTCGCCCGAGACTTCAAGAAACACTTTGGCGAAAGTGCGAGTCGCTACCGCGCTGCGCACCGCCCCCCCCGCCGCGCTGACGGGGAGGGTGAAAAAAGCAAGATTGGAAAACCGATTCGCAACTATGGAAAAGATCCTGCACCTCCCCTTGGCCATACTGACCGTGTGTTCAAACAGGAGGGGGGAAAACCCCCGGGGAGGTATGAGATGGAGGTTGAGGTAAAAAAGCTGGATGCGATTCGGGTTGCGTATGTGAGACACCTGGGCGGCTACGGGCCCGGCATCGGGGAAGCGTTCGACAAACTCATGACCTGGGCTGCGCCCCGGGGATTGCTGAGCGGCGCCCGAATCATCGGGATCTCCCACGACAATCCGGACGTCACCCCCGCAGACCGGTGCCGTTTTGACGCCTCTCTGCAGGTGCCGGACGACGTAACCGGGGAAGGCGAGGTAGGGATACAGGTTATCCCCGCCGGAACTCACGCGGTAGGCCGTTTCTCCGGGCCTATTGCCGAAATCGGCACCGCCTACCACTTCATGTTTGGCGACTGGATGCCGGGCAGCGGCTATCAGCCTGCCGACGCCCCGTGCTATGAGATCTATTACTCCAACCCGGATGATGACCCGAGAGGAAGCTACGACTCGGACATCTGCATCCCGGTGAGACCGCTCTAAGGAGGCTGGAACATGAAGAAGATCGATCTCAAAAAGGAGTTAAAACAGCTCTACAAGGTGTCGGCCAAAGAACCGTCATTCGTTTCCGCACCGCCTATGAACTACCTGATGGTTGACGGAAAAGGACACCCGGAGGGAAACGTCGAGTTCGAAAACGCGATGGGTGCGTTGTTCGGCATGGCCTACACCATGAAGTTCATGAAGAAGCAGAGCGATTCGCCCGCGGACTGGGTGGTGATGCCGCTGGAAGGTCTTTGGACCCACGTTGACCACGACGACCCTTCCACCTGGCAGTGGACCATGATGATCATGCAGCCGGACGTAGTCACTCCCGAACTGTTCGACGAAGCGCTGGCGGCACTGCGGCAACGCAAAGGCGACAACCCGGCGTTCGACCTGATCCGCCTGGAGCGACTAGAC
>CAZVFX010000096.1:0-26997 GCA_964626565.1 uncultured Myxococcales bacterium | reverse complement strand
CCGAGGCCCCTTCGTCAATGGCCGCATCATCGATGTCTCCCGCCGCGCCGCGCAATTGCTGGGTTTCAAGAAAAAGGGCACGGCCAAGGTGCGGGTGACCGTGCTTGACCAGGACAAGCGCCAGGTCGTCGCGAAAAGGGTCGCTACCCCCGAAGAGCAGAAGCGGGCCTTGCCGGCCCTGCCCCTACGTATCCTGCTGCGTTGACGGCGCGGATTGCGAGAGGGGTTTCTGGGAAGACGGCACCTGCCAGCCTCCCGCGTGCGAAGACGGGGCGAAAAACGGCGACGAAACCGACGTCGATTGCGGAGGCCCCGACTGCGGCCCCTGCGGGGAAGGCGAGGGGTGCAACGTGCTCACCGATTGCATCCCCGGCGCACTGTGCCAGGGCGAGGTCTGCTCGCTGTACGGCGACGGCCAGGATGGGCACCTGGATATCAACGGCAACACAGTGACCATCAACACCGTTCGATCCCCGGCAACAGGAACTGCGGGAGCGAAGTCCTTGAGCGTTGACGCAGGCGCGGCCTTCGTGGCAGGACAAAGGGTGCTGATTCATCAGACCATGGGCACCGGTGCCGGCCAGTGGGAGGAGCAAATTGTCGCTTCCAAGGACGGGGGTACCCTGCAGTTGACCGATGCTCTGGCCAACGACTACAGCAACGCGGGAGACGACCGGGCGCAAGTTGTAGCCGTGGCCCAGTTCCAGCAACTGGCCATGTCATCCGGCACGCTGACCGCGCCGGCGTGGGATGGTTCCACCGGCGGGATTCTAGCCTTCGTGGCCAACGTCCAGGTTGTTCAGTCCGGCGGGTCCATCACCATGTCGTCCAAGGGCTTCCGGGGCAAACAGCACGGCTGCACTTACCGCTGCGCCGACGGCTTTTCCGGCGAATCCTCGTCCGGCCCCATGGGAACGGGGGGCTCGCCTGCGGCCAACGGCATGGGCGGCGGCGGCGGCCGCAAGGGCCAGGACTGTGCGGCCGGCGGCGGCGGCGGATACGGCGCGGCAGGCGGCAAGGGCACCGATGGGTCCAAAGGCTCCTGCGCTCCGAGCCCGCATGAAGGAGGTGCGGGCGGTGGGGAAGGCGGTGTAGCCGACTTGAGGGAGTTGATCCTGTTCGGCGGCGCGGGCGGGGAAGGAGGCGGTGACGAAGATGGCGGCTATCCGGGCAAGGGCGGGGACAGCGGAGGGATCATCATCTACCGGTCCCCCGCGGTGTTCATGACCGGCGGCAATGTCGTCAGCACGGGCGGCGCCGGAGCCAACGGCTACCAGGGCTGCGGCAGCGGCTGCGGCATGAGCGGCGGCGGCGGCGGCGCGGGCGGCGGCATCTATGTTACCGCCGGCACCGCGGTCCTGGGAGACAGTTGGGTCACTGCAAGCGGCGGCGGCGGCGGCCAGTGTACCTGTTCCAACAGCTACCCGGCCGGTACCGGCGGTGTCGGCCGCATCGCGATCCAGGCGACCAGCGTCGACGGCAATACCAACCCGGAATTCCTCTCCATAGATCTGTAGGAAGACGTCAGGAAAACTCTATCTGAAGCCCATCTCCAGGTGGGCGCCGACGATGACGTAGTCATTCTTCGTGCCCTCGAATCCCAGGGAGTTCTGCTCCAGAATCAATACAATCCGATTCTCGTAGGGGCTTTTCAAGGCGCCTTTCACGTTGATAGCGATGGGGCAGGTCTCCTGATCGTATTCAGCCTCGTAGACGACCTTCGCACCTCGGTCCCCGGAGTGCATCAGAAGCCGATAGTCGAGAACGCAAGCAACGCCGGGAAAACCCTCGTTCTCCACGGAGGTCACCTTTGCATCGAGAGAAAGGTCGTCCCCCTTGAACCAGGTGAGGCGGTCCCCGGCCAGCAGGGTCCAACCGCGTTCAGGACGGACAATCCCGTAGCTTTCAAGCCTGGAGTTGATCCGTTGGGCATTGGGCCGCCAGGCCATTTCCAGTTGGTGCCGGGCAGGGGCTTCGGCGCAGTCCAAGTTCTCGAGGGCCTGCACCTCTCGCTCACCCGGTTCCGAACTTCCCCCGATGAGTAGAGACCAGGCCGGCGGCTCCACCGCAGGAGAGAGAATCTCGACGGTCATCTCGTCGTTTTCGCCGTCGAATGCAGCCGCCTGAGCATAGGCAAAATCCCCGCTCTCAGACCAGCCGATGGGAAAAAATGAGCCGTAGTCCACATGGGTTTCGGCGGGCTCCAGCAGCATCTTCAGCGGCGCCGGGGAGATGCACTCATTCGCCTCGGGAACCGCGGCAAGGGCAGTCACAGAGACGAACGCCGCCCCGAGCAACGCAACAACTACAAGTAACCTGGACTGATTCATGATTTCCTCCGCCCTCGCTTTCTACTCCCCCTACCCCCGGCTGTCAACCCCCAAAATACAGGAAAAATGCAGGGGACGGGGGGCCTGCTTTTCGGGGGAGAAATGCAAGGGACGGGGGGCCTGCTTTTCGGGGAGAAATGCAAGGGACGGGGGGCCTGCTTTTCGGGGGAAACTGCAGGGGACGGGGGGCCTGCTTTTGTGGTCGAGAAAACGCTACTGTTCGAAGCAGTAGATTCGCCAGACATTATCGCAGCAGCCGCACACCGTATCGGTCCAGTTGCCGCTGGAACTGCCGCAGTCACCGCCGAAGCCGCCACAACCGGAACAGGGCAGGCAGGTTGAGCCGTTGGTGAACCCGTTGCAAATGGAGTTTCCGCATCCGCCCCAACTGTCGGGGTTAACGCTCCCGTTTGGTTTGGTGGCAGTCCAGACGTATTCCGAATCCACCGACTGATTGAATTCATCCCGGCTGATGGCGTGATTGAGCGTGCCATCGGTGAGGTCGGCCCAGTTGTTCGCCACCAACGTCCCGTCCAGAAGTCTGTAGGGACCGTTGAAGTGATTGAACCTTGACGCCGGGGTCGGTCCCCCGGGCTTACTGAGCCAGCACATCCAACTCCCCCCAAGGCCCGCCGCGTCGGCACGCGACTGGCATTTGGCGTCTGCGCCGGAAGTCCCGCCCAGTCCCGCGTTGTACTTGGTGCTGGTCACGAACACCCGCTTCGCATCGTCGGCCTGGCATGCGCCTTCGACGCAGCCCAAGCCCGGCGCACAACTCCCGCACTCGTCGCCGCAACCGTCCGGTCCGCACTCTTTGCCGTCGCAGGCGTGGTACACGCACGCGCCGCTGTCACACGTTTCCCCGCACCCGCACACACCGCACGGAACGGTCCCACCGCAGCCATCGTCCCAATCGCCGCACGCCTTCCCCAGGGCCTCGCAATCCTGGGGCTGGCAGACACACTGACCGTCCACGCAAATATCCTGCGGCCCGCCACATTCGCCGCACGACTGGCCACAACCGTCGTCACCACACTGTTTGCCCGCGCACGGGGAGCCACAATCCTGCGGACACGAGCACTGGTCTTCGCCGTTGTCGCACTCACCGTTGGGGCACCAGGGCAGACACAGCCCGGCATCGCAATAGGCATCGCCGTCGCAAACCCCACACTGACCACCACAACCGTCGGGACCGCACTCCTTGCCGTCGCATGCCGGCTGACAAACACATTGACCACTAACGCAAACATGCTGCGAATTCAGGAACGAGCAGGGGGAATCGTCCGGCAGATTCTCATTCTTGCAACCCGCGGCCGGGTCACACGAGTCAGCGGTGCAGACGTTGCCGTCGCCGCACTCGAGAAGTTGGCCCGAAATACACCATCCGCCCGCACATTTGTCCTCAACCGTGCACACATTGCCGTCATCGCAAGGGAGGGTGTTGGTGTAAAAAACGCAGCCGGTTTCCGGGTCGCAGGAATCATCGGTGCACAGGTTGCCGTCATTACAGGGCAGACTTCCGGAAGAGATGCACTCGCCCAGGTGACAATGGTCCCCGGTGCTGCACAAGTCTCCGTCATCACACGGCGCTACGCTAAGCGTCGTTACGCAACCCAGAAGGGGGTCGCAATGATCGTCCGTGCATGGATTGTCGTCCTCGCAGTTTTGCGGCCCGGACCCGACGCAGAGCCCATCATCGCACAGGTCGAGTTGGGTGCAGGCGTTGCCATCGTCACATTCGGTCCCGGTAAGACTGGAGTTTGCACAACCGCCCTCGGGATCGCAGAGGTCGGCGGTGCACTCGTTGCCGTCGTCGCAAACGAGTTCTTCCCCAGCGATACATCCTTCAACCGGATGGCATGTTTCGTCACCATTACAAACGTCGAAGTCGTCGCAAAACAGTCCATCGCCGGCGACGCATCCCAGCGCCGGGTCGCAACTCTCGACGCCGTTGCAGACATCTGCATCGTCACATTCCAGAGGAGGGCCACCGACACAACCTCCTTCCAGGCAAACGTCCGCGGTGGTGCAAACATCTCCGTCATTGCAGGGCTCGGCGTTGTTCTCATGGGAACACCCTGCTTCCGGGTCGCAGGAATCATCGGTGCAAACGTTCCCATCGTTGCAATTGACGACGGCACCTCCGGAGCACGCTCCGTTGGCACACTTCGACCCGGCGGTGCAGGCGTCTCCGTCATCACAAAGAAATCCGCCGTGGTCCGGCACCGCAGAGCACTCGCCCGTGGCCGGCTCACAGTGCGCCTGGAGGCACAGGGCGTTCTCCCCGCCGGGCTCTTCACATTCTATGACCGTAGCGGGGTCAACCACGCACTTGAAAGGAACCTGCAGGGTATCGCAAGTCAGCGTACCGTTACAAAGATTGCCGTCCTCCAATCCGGCGCATTCTTCATCATCCTGGCAGTCGCAAGCGACCTCTTCGCCTTGGCACACGCCGGCCACGCAATGGTCGCCTGCGGTGCACGGATTCCCGTCGTCGCAATCACCGGGAACGGGCGGATATTCACACCCGCCGGTTTCCGTACACACATTGTCGGTGCACGGATTGTCATCGTCACACTCTACCGGGTCGCCGATACACTCGCCTTCCACGCAGTGGTCGGCCACTGTGCAGGGATTCTCGTCACTGCAGTCCCCAGCGGTGAGTACCTCGTTGACGCAGCCCTCTTCCCCAGCACATTCATCGTCGGTGCAGTCGTTTCCGTCGTGACACAGGTTGACATAGTCACCGCCTTCCAAGGTCGGCTCGTCCACCTCCCCGTCGCAGTCATCGTCCTGGCCGTTGCACAATTCGGCTGCCGGAAGGGGCGCATCGCAAAGGGACAGGCCTTCCTCTTCACAGACCCGCTTGCCCGCGCACAAACCGTGTTCATTGGACGACTCGCAGGGAGTCCAGAGCCCCAACTCCACCGAGGTATCCGTGCAGGGGCACTCACCCGCGTCGGCCACACACTGATCCAACTCTACACCATCAACGGTTACAACCGACTTGCAGGAGAAACCCCAGGGGCACCCTGCTCCCTCGGCCGTGCCCGCGGCACAGGCTCCACCACAAAAACTCCCCACTTCCCCGTAGTTGACGCACGCATCCTCGGTGCCGGTGGTGCCCGCGCAATCATCAGCCTCTGCGCAAGGCCTGCACAGGTTTGGGAAATCCGACACGCACACAAAGACGAGGTCGGGCGCAGTGCCCGCCACCTGGGTGCAGGTCCACCCTTCCGGGCACTCCTCCTGACAGGTCTGTGTGCACACTTTTTCGCCCATGTGCTCCACGCACCAGCCCGACTGGCAGTCCAGGTTATCGGTACAGTTGTCCGTAAAACACCCTTCACCGGGGTCACAGGCTAGAACAGGCAGTTCATTGGCAAAGTCGGCGAAGAGGTCCAGGGACACCTCATCAGGGCCCGCCACGTCGGTTGCGATAATCACGTCGACGACTTCCTCCCCGACCAACTCCTTTCCTGCGTCCACATCTCCGGCCACGACATCCACCGCCTCTCCCGAGCAAGCCGTTGACATCATTGCTGCGACAAGCCAGATAGTTGTACGTTTCATTACCCCCTCCGGGTCCGGGGCCGATCTCCGACCTCCGCACGGATTATCCCAGATGGGCCTCGGCGGGTCAACCGGTGCGGTCACCGCCGCCAGCTTCCTCTGGACCACGGGAAAACGAGTCGGTATGATGGGGCGAAGACAGGAGATTCCATGCGTAGATTCTGCCGCCCGTTTCTGCTTGTTCTTGGAATTTGCGTGCTCAACTCATGCTACCCTCAACGAATCTCCCGCAACTGCCGGGCCAAAATGAACGATTGCCTCGCCCGCTGCGCTCCCGCGGAGCAGGGCAACGAAGGACAGACCGAGCGCACGCTGTTGTTCAGCGTCGACCAGCGCACCAGATGCGAGCGTCAGTGCCACGACCTGTGCGCAGGGTCTCCAGTGCCGCGAAGCTCACCGGCTGAGCCGATTCCCGACCCGGAACAGGTGCTGGGCCCCGAGGCAAATCAGGAGCCATGAGCGCCCTGCAATCTGCGCGGTACGAAACACCGTCAGGGATCCGGAGGCTGATCGCCGGGGTGACGCTCCTGCTGCTGTTCGCAGCGTTGGCTTTCGCCCGCTGGTGGTTCATGTCGGACCGCTCCCATTTCACTCCCTGGATTCCGGATTCGTGGCTGCGCGGCAACGCAGTATGGTTTACGAGGGCCACACTGAACGTCCTGGCCTCCGCGGTTCTGCTTTGTGTCGTGCCCGCGCTGTTCTTCTTTCGCCAAAGGGGGTCTTTGTGGGGGTTGAAGCGACCCCACTTCCAAGACCCGCGCTGGCGGCGGGTCTTTTGGATTTCCCTGGCTGGGGCCGTACTACTGGGGACGATTGCTACGCTGGCGGTGCCTGGAATTGCAGACCACTACCCGGTCTATCGGCCCGCGCGGAACAGCCTGGCCCATCTGACGCTTTCCGTCGGCCTGACTGCGCTGCTCATTCTCTGTACCGAACTGTTCTACCGGGGCGTGGCCCTCAACGCCCTCGCCTCACACGTTGGCGACAAGGCGGTCTTCCTCATTCTTCCAGTTTACGTGCTCGACCACATCGGCGCGCCCGCGGCCGAGCTCGCCGGCTCCGCCCTCGCAGGCATCTTCCTCGGCTTCCTCGCGCTGCGCACCCGAAGCATCTGGCCCGGATTCGCAGTCCACGCCGGTTGCGCCATCACCGTGGACATAGTTGCCGCCATGGCCCACTAGCCAACGGTCGGCACCGAAAAAAAGAAAGCGAGGGGTCAGTTGTCGTAAGCGCCCATGTCGTAGCCGGCGCCCTTGGGGCGGGGGGTGCCGTCATAGCACTCGGTGACGCCGGAATCGGTACCGGAATCGTGTCCGGGGGAGCCGGGCTCCAGCGTGTACTTGCCGCCTTCCGGGTCGACGAATTGGGGAGCGCCCTTGAGCGAGTTGGAATCGCCGCCGGTGAGTTCCTTGAACTGATCGAAGTTGTATTTCTGCTGTTTGTTCTCGTCCTCGAACAGGTGCCAGCCGTCCTGGCTGAAATAGAGGTTGTAGTCGCTATCCAGACCCGGCAGCGACTCCTCGGTGAAGCTGATGCCGCCGCGGGCGCCGGACAGGAAGACGTTGTTGCGTACGGTGTTGCCGGAGCTGCCGTTCCAGATGGTCATACCGAACCGGCCTTCGCCCGGTCCGAACACGATGGTATTGTGCTCAACCAGGTTGCCCTGGCATCCCCACTGGTGGCCCTGGCCATCATCCCACATGCCGATGCCGGTGGCGAGGTTGCCGTAGGCAAGGTTGTTGCGGATCACCGAATCCCTCACCGAGGCAAGGTTGATTGCCGCCCCCCCGCTCTCGTTGTTGTTCACCAGCAGGTTACGTTCGACGACGCAATCACTATGGATTCCGTCACCGCCGTTGGATGGGTCGGCGTTCAGTTGGATGCCGCAGGCATGGTTATCGTGGCAATAGTTGCCCGTAATCACTGCCCGGTCCCCTGAATTGGAGTGATAGATACCATGCTCGGACTTTGAGCCGTAGCACTCGTTCCCCAACAGTTTCAGGTCATCGGCAAAATCGGTGAAGATGCCCCAGGTTCCGTTGTCTCCAAAGACGCAGCCTTGGACCGTGACGAACTGGGCCAGGCTCACTCTCAGGCCTGCCCGGTCGGCGCCCTCCTCCCGGATGCCGTGGAGGACGACATGACTGGACTCGTAGATGTAGATTGCATCCCGCTTGTCCCAGGCGCTGCCGTCTGCGCCTGAGCCGTCCACCAGGACGTCGGCACCGGCGGCACGGAAGATAATGGGGCTGTCCGGATTGCCGTTCTTGCCCGCGATTATGATCGGCGACTGGTAGACTCCGTTGAGGATTTCCACCACCTCGCCGGGCTGCACCATCTCGGCAGCGTGGGAGAGTTGCCGCCACGGCAGCTCCTCGGTGCCGGGATTGCCGTCGTCTCCGGCCGGCGAGACCCACCGGGTCGCCGGCGCTGCGGGCGGCGGCGGCACAAAGGGCGCATCGCCCCCCTCCACCACTGTCGGTACGTCGGGCTCTACGGAGCTGTCGGCACCAGGGAGCTCTTGCGAGACCTGGTCGACTTCCAGGTCCGGGAAGGGGATGGTCTCTTCGTTGGGCATCCTCGCGTCAAGGCCCGTATCGTTGGTTTGGCAAAAGGTGAACAACCCACAGTCCTGGTCATCGCAATCGACGTAGCCATCGCCGTCATTGTCGACCTGGTCCTGGCAAAGGGCCGCCGTGTTCTCCACTCCGCCCGCACCACCGCCGCTGCCGCCGCCGCCGCCGCCGCAAGCAGAGATGCCCACCAGTAACACCGCCACGCCAAGGAACTTGTTGTCTAGTCCTGCCATCTCTTGCCTCCGTCCCTTAGACGATGCTCAGGGTGCTGTTGATGATCACCCACAGCCCCAGGCACACCGAGAGTCTCCCCAGTAGCTGCCGTTTGGAACCGAAGTGATCGGCATAGAATCGCAGCGGCGGGTATCTCCCCTTCCAGCGGGCGTCTTTCGTCGAAGGCTCTGACGGGTCAGCGTTGGCGATGGCCCAGAGAGACGAGTTGAGCAGCCCGCCGGCAACAGCCAGCAGTGCAGCCAGAGCGATGGAGCTCCACCGAATCGACTGTTGCCACTGCATGGAGATATTCCGTACCGCAAAGAAGAAGGGTGCTAGACTCAGCAGAGCCAGCGTGAAGCCACCAAGATACCTGGCCCCCCTCATTTTGGCGAACACGTCTTCCAGGTCGGGACGCTTGCGCTCAAAATCCTCAATCAGCAACAGCAGTCCGACGAGCAGGGCACAAACACCAGCGATAAAAACCATGTTTTCACCTCATTGGCCGCATTCTAGCACCGCGCCGGCAGCCGGGCAACTTCCCCTGGAGTTCCGGACCAATGCTTTTGGGGGCGGGGCAAAAATCCATTGGATAGTCGCAGCCTCATCTATACAATCATGGACTGTCCAGAACTGCTGCCCGACGGGCGCCACTCGCGGGAAGGAGAGACCATGCTGAATGTCAGGTTGGCCGGGTTGGCGTTGTGCGTAGTCAGTGGGCTGATGGCGGGCTGCCCGCAAAGCTCCAGCCCAAACCAGATGCCGGGGGACGCCGCGAGCGATGACCTGGCAGTGAGCAGCGACGCGGGTCGGATCGGTGATGCGGCGGCAGGCGAAGAACTCCCCGGCACGGATGCCGCGACGGGCGACCTGCCCGGAGAGGTTTCCCTTCCGCCGGTGGACGAGGAACTGCCGGCGGAGTACCTGGAGCAGGAGGTGGAGTGGTTCCCATGTCCGCTCCTCTACCAGAGCGACCTTGCGGACGCTGAATGCGCGGATGTCGAGGTGCCGCTGCGTTACCACGAGCCGGACGGTGAAACCGCGACGGTGCGGGTCAAGAGGTTCGGCTCGGATGCGCCGGCTCGACAATTGTACATGCTGCAAGGGGGGCCCGGCGCCTCGGGCACAGCCACATTGGGCGCCAGCATGGCGAAAGTGGTGGAAACCGACCCCGACCTGGTCGTCTACGCTGTCGATCACCGGGGAACTGGCCACTCCCTGGTACTGGAATGCCCGGGGCAGCAGTCGGCGGATTCGGAGTTTGGCGGCGCCATCTCAGGAGATGAGTGGGAGGCTTGCGCAGAGTATGTTGAGAACAACTACCCTCTTGATGCCATCAGCGTGTCCAACTCGGCGCGAGATGTTGGCCTGCTCGTGGAACTTCTGAGGATTCCCGAGGTGCCCGTGGTCGTCTACGGGATCTCGTACGGCACCTATTGGGCGCATCGCTACGCACGAATCTTCCCTTCTCAGCCCACCGCAGTAATTCTCGACTCCCTTATTCCTCCCGAAGGGTACCGCAACGACACCCGGGACCAGTTGGAGGACGAGGTCACCGAGGACCTCTTTTCGCTTTGCGCCGAAGACGGCCTATGCAGTGACAAGATGGGCGCCACCCCCTGGAGTTCCGCCAACGACTATTTCCACGCGTTCAGGACCGGGGATCTGTGCCCCGCACTGGCGCAAATGGGGATCAAACCCAGCTCGCTACAATACCTTTCCAACCAGTTGGGACTCTGGTACTGGCTGGGCAGAGCCCTCATTCCGCCCATCTACTACCGGCTGGCCCGCTGCGATTCGGCTGACGTTGTCGTATTGTACAACCTGGCTGCAAAGGTGCTGGGAGCAGGCAACGGCCTGGGAACCGACGTCAACTATTACTCCCAGGTGGCCGGTCGTCATCTCATGCTCTCTGAACTGGTCACCTTCCCGGGTGATTCTCTCACTCCGGAAGAGATTCTCGAGTACGAAACGAACCTGCTTTCGACCCGCTATCTATCTTACAGCAACGCATTGCACGCTGAATTCTGGCCCGCGTATGAGACTGACGAGTATTGGGGGGAGTGGGCTCCGACATCGGTTCCGATACTCGTGCTGCAGGGAGGGCTCGACTACATGACCCCTCTGGACCCGGTGGCCGCGGCCATGACCGAATTGTCCGGCCATGACCAGCACTTTCTGCTCTTCCCCACCGGCCGCCACGGGCTGATGTTCGAATCGCCGGTGGACGAGGATTACGAGACGCAGTGTGGATTCGAGATTGTCATGAAGTACATCAAGGACCCGTCGGCTGCACCGGACGCCTCCTGCATCGAGGATGTCCTGGCGTTGGATTTCGCCGGCAATCCGGAGTACGTGGAGGCGATAATGGGGGTGCCCGATCCGTGGGAAAACGAAGGTCTGGGCTTCGACTGCGATTTGCCGGCAGGCTACCTCGACAATTCATCCCTCTCCCATGTCTCGTTCACATTCACTGGAACGCTGGGAAACATTGACGAGGGCCTGGACGCGGCGCTGGCGGATTTCGACGTGACGGTGGACGGCGAACCGCGGGAGTTGGGGCCCCTGGCGTACTCGTACCTCTACTGGACCATGCTGGGGGAGCAGATATTCGTCCAGGCGCTGGGAGAAAGGGAGGAGTTTTCCGAAACTCATCAGCGCTACCTTTTCGCCCGCCTGATCCTGCGGACCGAAGACCTGGTGGACGCGATGGAGCAAGGTAAAAACCTCCTGCCTCTCGCCGGGGACGGGGAGGTGCTAAAGACCCAGTTCAACCTCTCCGTGATCGAGCAGAAGGAGGTTGAAGATGGCGGCATCGTGAAGTGGTGCCCGATAGCGGTCATCGACCCGGAGGACATGGACGCAAGCCTGTTTCTTTGCGCCAAGGACAACACGGAATTTGCCAAGGGTGAAACGCTGAAACTGGCCGGCAACATCGGTCTGAGCACCGCCCTGGACGACCTGGAGTTGCACTTCCCCAAGGGAGACGAGTGCGTGTGTTACCAGGGTCAAAACGTCATCAGTTGTCAGAAGTTCGACAACCAGTAGGGTGGAGACTCCTACGGCACCAGAGGGATAGTCAGAAAGGAGTCCATTGACCCGCCGGCGCCGACCTTAAGAGTTCCGGAAGAAATGCTGGTTTCGAAGCCTACGGGTTCGGCGGTGTTGGGATTGTCGTGGGTCCAGCACCCCTGTGGGGCGATACCAAGCACCAGGGAGCTTCCGGCGCTCACTTCGTGTGCGGCGCCCGCCAGACGGCCAGTGACCGTCAACAAAGTATCGGCCGGAACCGGACCGGTGGGTTCGCCGCCGTCACGGTAGGAAAGCCTGGTGCCGCCGGTGGCAATGAAATGGAATTCGCCACCGCCATCCTTTTCGTACAGCGTGACAATCAAATCGGCATCGGGAGTGTCGGCCTTGACGGGCAACTGATACGCGATGGAGCCGAACACGACCGCGGGGTCCTCCACAGCAGCGCTCTCGAACCATAGCGCATTGAACTGGTCCGCACACGGGTCGGTGACAGCCACCGGGTCGTTGGTCACCACGGCCCAGGCTTCGGCCCCGGAGCTTTCTTCCTCCAACGTACCGCCCCAGTCACCTGATACCGCCAGTTGCAGAATCCACTCTCCCGTTGCCGCGGGGTCGTCAATCTCCATCCACTCGTCGGTCTTGGCGTTGTACCAGGTAGCCGCGGGCAGTTTGTCGACATCCGGAGCCCCGGCGAGATAGACGGCCAGGAAGTCGTCGATGAGTCCGTCAGCGTAAACGTCCGGCTGGTCGGGCCACCCCCAGAACCAGCCGTTGGCGTCAAGGATGCCCAGGCCCAAGTAGTGCGGCCCGGCGTTGCCGTTGCAGCCGTCTTCCTGCAGCAGCCGGGCGTTCTCCACAGCTCCGGCATACGGCCAGTCACGAGTGCGGAAATGCAGTACCGGTGCGCACAAGTCGGGCAGGTCATCGTGAAGTCCGTGCTGCTCACGCCAGGAGCCGGCGGGAGGATCGGCGAAGTGGGTAAGGAACTCCTGCCAGAACGGCAGTTGGTCAAGGCCGGACACCGCGGCCGCGTCAGACAGCGGAACCTTGTTCAACATGTCCAACCACAAAGTCTCCGGCCACTCCCCCGTGGCCAGGTAGGAAAGCCAGGAGGTGAAGTGGACCAGCAGGGTCCTTCCGTCGGCTCCGGGCCAGCCCCGATAGATGTCGAGGCCGGGCTCGTTGACGACGATGGCGGCATCCACCGCCGGGTGGGTTGCCGCAGCCAGCGCGGAGAACGCGGCGTATTCCGCGCCCACTACTGCAATGGCGCCGCTACACCACTCCTGCTGGAGCAGCCAGGTCACGGTCGCGTGGCCATCATCCTTCGCACAACCGAACAGGCAAAGCTCGCCGCCGGAGCCCCCTCTGCCGCGCACCCACTGGCCGACAAAAGCGTATCCGAGACCCACGAACCGTTCCGCAGTCTGTAGGTTCCACCCAAACATGCTGCGATGGAACACTACGGGAAACGGTCCTTCCGACCCAACCGGCAGATAGACCACGGTCTGGAGCGCGGTTCCGTCTTCCGCCTCCACTTCTTCCCACACGACGGAGAATGGGACGTAAGGTTCCGGGGGCTCCTCCGTGCACTGGCCGGTCCCTTGAACGTCGGGCTCGTCCACCAGAAACGAGGCGATGAAGTCGCCTGGGGCGAAAACTTCGTGCAGGTCCATGACGTCGGCAAAGGTTTCGGCATCCAACTGAGTGTAGTTCGCGCCCATGACGCCCGGCTCGGCAGGCATGTAAGACGGATACGCGTACCCGTACCTCACGGGAAAGAAGGTCCAGGCTGCGGCTTCGTTGTCCGCCCATGGCGCCAGGTAGTCAGCGCCCTGGGGGATGAACCAGTCCCCGGTCTCCGGGTCCAGCGCGGTGGGGTAGATGTGCACGGGGCCAACGCCGTCGGCCGGCTTGTCGTATCTCCCTGCCCCGGCCGCATAGCCGAACGCACGCAGAACCGCGCGCATGATCGACGTCTGGGTGCCGCAATCCCCGACAAAATGCCCCCGGTCGGCGAACACGCCCTGCTGAAAATCGGGGGAACCGGAACTCCAGAGCAGCAACTCCTCACCGTTCAACTCTCCCAGTACGGTGCTGTCGCCGTACAGCAGCTCTTCATAGGTTGCGCAGAACTCGTCGTCCCACATGCCCAAATCGCACTGGTCTTCGAAACCTTCCGGAGAGGTAGTGTAGACCAGATTCTCCCACACAATTGCGTCCGCCTCTCTGGCCAACTCCTCCGGGCCCAAATTCCCGGACGGAAACCCCTGGGCCAACAGCAATTCCCGGTACCATTCCAGGTCCTGGCGGTCGATGGTCCAGAACTCGTACAGTTCGTCGGTCATTGCCCCCCTTGTCCAGCGGGGCGCCACCGGGGTTGCGGTATAGGCGATGCCGGTACCGCTCCGGTAGGCCCAGTGCATCTTTTCGCCAAGGCTCAGGGACGAGAAATGATCCCCCATGCCGGCTGCCTCCAACCACTGGGGCAGCTCCAGTGCGTAGTGCAGGAACTCCGCTGATTCGCCACGGATAAGGTCCAACGATACGTTACCAGGCCGGCCGGTCCAGACGCGGTCCTGGATGGCGATGGCCACCGCGGCGACAGGGTCGTCCACCCCCTGGGGGACGGCCGCCAGCAGAAGGAGCAGGTCTTCCAGCGCCCCCGGAGTTGGCTGCACCGGCAGGCGCACCTCTCTTCCGTAGGTGATTTCCGAGGGCAGCTCTTCAGACCAGAGGTAGGGGCACAACCGTACAGCCGGCTGCCCGGAAGGAATGAGAACGTTGAGCGGAATGGCCAGTTCCATGGCGTGGTCTGTCCGGGCGCCTTCGATAGTGCCCGGGTTGCGGCCTTCGGTCTCCCCATCGGGGGTGATGTACCAGAAATAGACGGTGTCGTCGTCGACATCCAGGCGCATGGCCACACCAAAATCGTCGAGGGCGCCGTGTGCGGTGTCCATTTCCACGGACAGGTAGGTTACCCCCTCCGGATTCGCATCGAATTCAAGCGCCAGCCAGAGTTCGTTGCCGTCTGTGGCGACCGCAAGCGCGGTGAACTCGCCCAAGGGGCCGGATTCCAGCGTCGGGGTCTCCAGAAATGCCTCGGCCGGCCACTCCGCAATGTCGCCGTCAACCACAGGATCCAGGTCATCCCGGCATGGTGCGGAGGCAGTGAGCAGGTAAGGCATGGCGAGTGCTAATTCCTCGGGGGTGAGCGCCTGGAGAACCTGCAGTAGCGCCTCGACTCCGGTGGTTTCCACTTCGTCTAGCCCGTCGGCCACGGTGGCCGATAACAGAAGGTCCGCCGCCACCTCGGGAAAGGCCTCCTTCAAGGCCTCCCACGCTTCGTTGTCGGGCTCGACTATCTCGGGGACGACCTCTGCGGAATCAACAAGCTCCGGGACCAGGTCTTCCTGCTGGATCAGGTCCGGGAGTACCTCGTCAGTCGAGAGTAGATCTTGAGCTCCGTCCGTCCGATCCGACAGGTCGCAGCAATCATTCACTTCACCACTCACCAGTTCCAGCAGGTCCCGCCCCAGGTCGTTCAAAGAAACGCCGGAACTACCCGGACAACCGGACAGTATCAGCAGCAGCCCGGACAGAATGACGGGAGTGAGAAGCAGGCGGGGCGGTGAAGCAACGACCCTCACTCGGTCTCGTTCTCCGTGAAAAGATAGCCCAGTTCCACGCTGAACTCACCGGGGTACGGCTCAGAACCTTTGCCCGTCCGGGCGAAGGTGGACTTCACCCCGTCGCAGTCGAGGTCGCCATAGGCGATTGCCTCGAACTGGGCATCGGCGCCGGTGAGGCCGTTGTTCTTGAATTCATAGGTGAAATAGTGCTGATCACTCATATGGAAGTTTAGCGCGTTCCAAGTCTCGTTGCTCCAGGCGGCAATGTTCACATCGCACTTGTCGTTGCCGTCTGTGTCGGCGCCGCCCAAAGCTCCGCAGCAGGTACCCGGTGCAGGAGTTGCAGCCACGCTAGGCGGGAACTGGGCCGGAACGCGGTTGCCCATCGTGTCGACTCGAGGCATCGAATAGTAATGCACCGCCCCCTTCACAATCTTGTCCAACTGGTCAATCGCCTCGGAGGTCTTCGCCTTCCTCATGTACTTGATGAACGCGGGAATGGCGACGGAAGAGAGAATCCCGATAACGGGGAGAGCTCCCCACACCTGAAGGTCCAGGTCCAGGGTCATCCTACCCTCAGACCGCTTGGGGGCGAGTGAGTTGAACGCCTCATCAAACAGCGCGTCGGCGAAGATCACCGCTGTGCCCTGTGCCACCTCGAGGCTGTCCAGCTTCGCCTTGGCCTGGGTGATGAGCATCTTACCCTGCTCCCTTCCCAGTTTTACCCACTTGTCGATGTCATCCAGGCACTTCTTGCCCGCTTCTATTTCGACCACGAGACCGGTGTTCTTGAAGGCGATGATGCCCCGATTGGGACGGGCCACCGGCGCGTCGGCGGGCCAGATCATGGTAAAGATGGGGTTGGTGAAGTCTATCACCGTCATGTACCAGGAGTCGGTCCGGGACCCGAGGTCCTTCTTGAACGCGGCAAAGCGGTCGAGACCTTCCTTACGCTCCACCGCGGTTCTCAGATAGTCGGCCAGCGAGACAGCCTTGGGGACGTAAAGCCCCACACCAAAATCCTTGATCGAAAAAATGCTGAGGTCCCGGGGCTGGCCGAGTTGGATCAGGCGGTGGCCTTCGACCTCTTCGGTCTTAGGCGCCCCTGCCTCAGCTTCTTCGATAACACCCTTGACAAGAATGCCGACGTCTCCGGTGGCTGAAGCAAAGAGCACCACGGAATCAAGCTTCCGGACCGCGAACCCCAGCTTCTTCTTGTGGTATGCAACCAGCTCTTCTTCCAGCGCCTTCTGTTTCTCCTCCGGAAGGGTAAACAGCGCACCGGTGGGCAGGATGGCTGAAGCGAGGTGGTCGATGGCTGAAAGGTCCAGCACCGCGATTGCCAGCAGCCCGTCTGGCAAGTATCGACTCGCCTCTTCGACAGGCTTGACCAGATCGTAAGTAGCCGTTTCCGTAGCCTTAGCCGCTTCTGTCGCCGTCTCAGGCGCCGTTTCCGTAGCCGTCGCCGTCGCCGTCTTTTCAGGTTTGTCTTCCCCGGCGGCCGGCTTCTCTGTCACAGGCCCCTCCTTCGCAGTCGGGGTACCGCTATTTTCCTTGGCTGTGGGCTCCTCAGCCTTTGGTTCCTCAGCCTTCTTCCCTTCTTTTTCGCCACACGCGGCCAGCACGAGCGCAGCCGCGATCGCCACTGCCAGTATCATGGTAAATCTTCTCATCTTCTGCCTCCTTGAAAAGGTCTCCAGACTGCCGGATAGTACTACAAAGTTGTTCCATGTAAAACGAATAGGGTAACTCCAGTACCAGCGGCGCTAGTCGATGGAGCAGCACCGAAAGCCGATATGGGGGACTTCGGCCGACGACGAGTTTGAACTGCGGTAGGACACGCGGTGGTGGTGGGCAGAGGCATATTCGACGCTGCCGCCGCGGGTGACGTTCTCCGTCCCGCCGGCCGGCCCCATAGGATCGCTCCACGCCGTGGGGGAGCCCGGCCACGGGCCACAATTGGGACAGTACTCATCCCCTGTCGCGGCGTCCCCATCGCAGTAGTAGTCCTTCTGATACTTGTCCGCGACCCACTCGAACACATTTCCCGCCATGTCGCACAACCCGTACGGGCTGTCTCCATCGGGGGAGACCGAGCAGACGGTTTGCGTGTAACCGTCGCAACTCTGTATCGCGGCCAAAGTGCATGAAGGTTGGTCATTTCCCCAAGGGAACTTCCGGCTGTCGGCCTTGCAATTCGCCGGGCCACCGTTCTTCTCACACCCGCCACGCGCCCCCTTCTCCCATTGCGCCTCAGTGCAGAGGGACTTCCCCGCCCACTGACAATACTGGGCGGCCATATCCAAGGTCACGCAGTTGATCGGATGGTCACCCTTCCCCTGCTTCTGCCAGGTACAGTTAACAGCCGGGTTGCTAACCGGCGCACAACCCTCTGCCGAAAAACACACCTCGTACTGGTCCGCGGTCACCTCCGAAATGTCGATCTTGTAGTCGGTGAGGTGCACCTCGTGATAGGATTGCTCGCTCGCAGTACACTGGGTATCGGCGACCGTGGAGCCCGCACAGGAGTTGCACCCCATCCAGAACTCCCCCTCAGGGACATCGACCATCTTTGCGACGCACGCCCCGACGCTGTTATTGCATGATTCAAGATCTCCACACGCTCCGCACGAGCCGCCACACAGGTCGTCTCCACACTCTTTGCCCGCGCAGTCGGGCAGACAGCATGCATCCCCGAAACAGACTTCTTCCTCGGCACAGCAAGTGTCGGCGCAGATTTCATGAGCACACGCGCACTGCCCTACGGAGCAGACCTCTTGTGGACCGCACAGGCCGCAGTCTCCGCCGCACCCATCATCTCCGCACTCATTTCCAACACAGTCGGGTGTGCAACACTGCCCGATGATGCAGACACCGTTGTCTGCACAGCACCCGTCTCCGCACACGTCTCCCACGCAACTGCACTCTCCCAGGTTGCACCACTGGTTCTCCTTGGGGCAGTCGCAGGGGTACAGCGGCGCCCCTGCGCTGTCGAATATGCGGGCGAAGATACCGCATTCCTCGCCATCCTGCGCGCCGCACCCCTCATACGCTACTACAAACCGTCCACCGTCAAGAGCCGAAACCGCGGGGCGATGCTGATTACCAGCCACCAACGTATTGACCGGGAGTTCGCCGGTCACCGGTTCCTGGTCGGTTCCGACAATTCGGAAGAACACGGAAGCGTCGGGCGACCCATCCTGGTTGGCGCTGTCCCAGGCGGTCACAAACTGGGTGGGCGAGAGGAAGGCCACGGCCGGGTTGCTCTGGTTGTTGGCGGATGTTTCGGTGAGGTCGATCTGGCCCCACGCCGGGACCGCGGTCGGGCTGAAGAGGCTGGCCTTGATATCCCATCCCGTCCCCGCGTCGTGTCTGCTCCAGGCGACCAGGAACTGGCCGGTGTCGGCATAGGCGACATCAGGCTGCTGGTTGCCGGTCGCGTTCGCGTCGCTTACGTCGAAGACCTCACCGAGGTATGCGCCCGACTGCTCGAAACGCCGGGCCCGGACTACCTGCTCCGAGTTCTGAAACCACGTCGCTACGAAGTCGTCGGAAGGCCCCACCGCGATGCTGGGCCAGCCACCGGGAGTGACTACCCCCCCAGCTAGGTCGAACTCCGGCCCGACCAGGACCCCCGAAGAGTCGAAGCGCTGGCCGTGCAGGTATTGTTCCTGGCCGCCTTGAGTAAGCCAGATGCCCATGAAGCCTCCGTCGGAAAAGGCCGCCACGTTCGGGTGCAACTGACTGCCGGGCCAGGTGGTGTTGACCTGGAACTCACCAGAGGCGGGGGCTCCTGCGCTGGAGAATCTCCTGGCCACGATTCCGTGACTGCTTGTATCGAACGCTCCGCTCATATCCGTCCAGACGACCACAAAGCCGCCGGTCGCCAGCGCGGCAATCGCCGGATTTTCCTGGCCGAGGGACTCCGTCACGTTGGCGGAGAACTCATCGACCCTCGGCGAGCCGTCAGTATTGTAGATTCGAGCAATGACGCCGTAGCCCGGTTGCGGTTCGCCAACGTCCTGGCCTTTGCTCTGCCACACCACGACGAAACCACCGTCCTTAAGGGTCGCGACCGCGGGACGCTGTTGCGGTCCCGCGGTAAACGTATTCACCTGGAGTTCGGTAATTTCGCATTCGGTGCAACCATCCCAGTCGACCCCATTGCCGTCGTCACACTGTTCTTCCGGGTCCACTGCACCGTTGCCGCAGCATTTGCCGCAATCTGCGGGACATTCGAAGCAGGTTTCATCGCCCAGGCACAGTCCATCTCCACAGTCATAGAGACACTCGTCGTCCGTGCAGACCTGCCCTTCCACGCATTCACCGCAAGTCCCCTCACAGCCGTCGCTCCCGCAGTCCTTGCCCACGCAGTGCGGGTCACAGATGCACTCCCCATCAACGCAGTCATCCTGGGGACCCGGGCACACCCCGCAACTCCCCCCGCATCCGTCATCGCCGCAGTCCTTTCCTTCGCAGTCTGCTACGCAGACGCAGACGCCGCCCATACACTCGTCCTGGGGTTGCAGACAATCCCCCGACTGGTCGCCGCACGTGCCGCCGCAGCCGTCGGACCCGCAGTTCTTGCCCGCACAGTCGGAAACACAATCAGGGGCAATTGCGCAACACCGGATTCCGACGTTAGGCAACTGACTGTCCCGGCCATGGGGCCCACGCCACGAAACCCGAAGCGCCTGGTAGGAGTCATTGTAGCCGCCGCCCCGAAAGATACCCGTCACCCACTGGTTCCAGCCGGCTTCCGGATTGTAGTATGGGCTGCTGAAATAGTACTGGTAGCCGTACCAGTCCTTCACCCACTCCCCCACGTTCCCGGCCATATCGTGCATACCGTAGGGAGAGTCTGCGTCAAGGTGTTCCGCAACCGCCTGGGGGCCGTCGTAGCAGTTATCGAACACTGCGTCCCCGTCCCCTTGCAGCGTGCACTCGGGAAGGTCGTTCCCCCACGGGAAGATCCTCGCCTGGGCCTTGCATTTGCCCTCGGGGTAGAGTTCGCATCCGCCCCTCGCCGCCTTCTCCCACTGCGCCTCGGTGCAGAGCTGTTTTCCCGCCCAACCGCAGTAGGCCTCGGCCTGCGCCCAGGTGACGCAGTTGAGGGCATGTTGGCCCATGCCGGGGGCCAGATAGGTGGGCGTGGCATTCGAGCACCCTTCCGCAATGACGCTGGGGCAGGCGTCGTCGTCCGCGACACACGCCTTGTACTGGTCGACGGTGACCTCGGTCAAGTCGATCTCGTAACCATCCAGGTACACCTCGTGGATAGGGCTCTCTGAGTTCCCACAGCTTACATCGTTGACCTCCGATTCATCCCAGTGGTTGCAGCCCATCCAGAACGTGCCGGCAGGTATCTCCGCAGTGGCTGCCACACACGCCGAGCCCGACCCGGTGGAGATGTTCTTCTCCAACAACGGATCGCAGTCCTGATCGTCACACGCCCCGCAGTCGCCGACGCAAGAAGTGCAGCTTTCCCCGTCGCCGCACACCCCGTCGCCACAACTGCCCCAGCAGATTCCGTCGATGCACTCGTTGCCATCGCCGCAAGTTCCGCAAACACCGCTACACCCGTCGTCTCCGCACTGCTCTTCATCACAATCCGGCTGGCAGATGCACGCGCCTTCGATACAGTCATCCTGAGGGCCGGTGCAGACGCCACACTCTCCCTCGCACCCGTCGTCACCGCACAGTTTGCCCTCACAGCCCATAAACTTGCAAAGGCCCTCGTCGCACTCTTCTTCGCACCCGGTGCACTCCCCGCAGACACCGCCGCAACCGTCGTCCCCGCAGGCTTTGCCCTCGCACAACGGCTCGCAGCACTCGTCGTCGAAGCACGCCTCGCCCTCATCGCAACAGGCGTCCAGGCACTCTACGTACATGCACTCACATATGCCCGCAGAGCAGTACTCGTTGTCCTGCTCCTGGCACAGCCCGCAACTGCCACCGCAGCTATCATCGCCACACTCCACCCCTTCGCAGTTCACAAACACACACAGGTCATTCTGGCACATCTTGCCGCAGGCCGTGCACGTCCCGCACTGGCCCCCGCAACCATCATCCCCGCAGTCTTTGCCATCGCAGGCAGGCTGGCACTGGCACACGCCATTTGTGCACACCTCTTGTGGACCGGTGCATTCGCCGCAGATTCCCCAGCATCCGTCCGTCCCGCACTCCTTTCCCTCGCAATCGGGCTCACAACAATCCATGGGTGGGTTGTCGTCCGGCGCCTGCCCTTCACCACCGCATTCGTACTGATCGTCCTTCCATCCGCAACTGTCGTAGGGCGGCTGGTTCTTGGTGCAGTCGGTGAACTCGAGGCCGGCCTCCGGATCGCATTTCACCCAGACCCCTTCCAGACAACACCCATCTTCGCCAAGGCCGAACTCGCAATAGTCGGGGCGGCACTGCCCCGCGATACAGTAGCCGCCGTCCTGGCAGGCAGGATCGCATTCAAGTGCAACAACTTCGATGGTGTCCCCGTCCCAGGAGTCGGTGTCGGGATCCTCCACTTCCAAGGTATCCGCCACTTCCTCCGCGTCTGCGACATCGGTCACGTCCGCCTGGTCAATATCGGTGGGAACATCCACGGCATCCTGGCCGGCTGCGTCTTTGCCGTCCGGGATTTCCGCGACGTCCTGCGAAGTAGCGTCGGGAACTTCCTGCCCAACATCGGGCGGCACGATGGGGACATCGCCCTTCCTATCGGCTACAGCCCCATCAACCCCACCGTCCAGCGTCACATCCCCGGGCTGCCAGGGGGTCGGCTTGGACAGACAACCGGAGACCGCCAGCATTGCGATCAGCAAGAGTAGAGACTTCTGCATGTTCAGTACCTGCTTCGTGTTCGAAACTGATTGTATCATGACCGCGGGTAGAGCCAAGGAGTTTGGCCGGCCCTCGCCTGCCTACCAGGATATAACCACCTGGCCATGGCCGGTCTTGACTCCCGGGGAGTTGGACTGGTTGCCGCCTTCGTTGTATGAACCGCCGCCACCGCCGCCGCGGATGAGAGGGGCGAGATAACCGCCGGGACCGCCGCCGCTATACCCGCCGCCGCCGCCGGCGCCGCCGGACACCGTGCAACCGCCCTGGCCCGCACCGCCGCCGCCAAACCCGCCGTTCCCGTCGCTATCATGGTCCCCGCCCCAGATGCCGCCATCACCACCTTCCAAAGGCCGGACGGCCGGGGTGGCCAAAGAACAGGACGCGGAAGTCAGGCCGGGGTTGCCGTTGGAGTACCACCCCGCACCGCCGCCGCCGGAATACTGGTACCCGTCAGGCAAAGTGCCGCCCTGCCCGTCGACTCCACCGCCGCTGCTCTGCCCGTTGCCGTGGGTACCGTTTTGCGAAGTCACCGCGTCGATGCCCGCGTTGTCGTAACCGCCACCACCGCCGCCGCCCGCTACAATCAGGGGCACACCCGCCCCATCGGCCCACACAAAGCTCCCCCCGCCCGCACCCGCGTTGGCCAGGACATCCTCCCCCTCCCCGCCAACCAGGATTTTCAGGGAGGCGCCGCCCAGATCGGTGAAGTCGCCGCGCATGCGCGCGCCTTTGCCCCCGAGGTAGTTGTCCTTGGTGTTCCTGCCTCCTTCCGCTCCCCACACCTCGATGGTGATCAGATTGGCGCATGCAGGCACACTCCAGTCGACAATGGCCCCCGAGTAATCAAACGTGGTGCTGCCCTGCGCACAACTCCCGCACTGACCGTTGGTGCACACCTGCCCCTGCGGGCAGTCGCCGCAACTCCCACCGCAACCGTCGGCGCCGCATTCCTTACCCCCGCAGTACGGGGAACACTCTCCGCACACCGCCATTTCAAACGACGACAGGCGCAGATAGCCGTCGTCCTGGTACGAAAAGGCCTCGCCCTCCGCATAGAAATGCCAGGCCGAAAGGTCGCCGACGTAGCCCCAATCAGAGAAGGAGGCCCCACCGTTAGATGAGAAACGCGCCTGTTCGGTGGCGCCGTTCACTTCGATGAGACTGTCGACGAAAGGAATCCACTCAGTGCCCGTGTCTTGCTTCACATGCATGATTAGAGTCTTGTCACCATCCGACAGCCCCACACGCACGTCAGCGTCCTTGCGCGCAGTAAACTGGCCGCTGAAACGGAAGACACCGCCTCCGTACGGTCTCAAGTCAGCGGCCTGTTCATCAGCGGAAATGAGAGTCCAAAAGGTAGGCATGTTGGTGGCGGTAACCTGAATCCAGCTTTCGGTCGCGCCCGCGGTGCTTCCGCCCTGCCCCGGATTCTCTGGCCCCAGCGTGACCGACCAGTGCGGGGTGGCCGCGTTGAACGGCCCGGCATCCGTGGACGAGGGCACGGCAAAACCCCCGATATTCCCGTAGTGCACGTACTGAAGGTCGGCAAATGTCAGCGGTTCGCAAAGGCCGGCATCGCACTGCTCACAGTCGCCGCACTCGCCGCATGAGCCTGCACAACCATCGTCGCCGCATTGCTTACCCTCGCACTCTGGACTGCACGTGCAAAGTCCATCCAGGCATTCGTACTGCGGCAAAGGGCACTGCCCGCATGTTCCTCCACATCCATCGTCACCACATTCTTTGCCCTGGCAATCAGGAAGGCAGACACACAGACCGGCCTGGCAATCATCCTGAGGTCCCGGGCACAACCCGCAACTACCGCCGCAAAGATCGTCGCCGCATTCCAGTCCCTCGCACTGGGGCACGCACTGACAATCCCCGGACACGCACTGCCACTCGGGTCCGTTTCCACACTCAAGACCATCTTCCACGGTAGGATTCAAGCACACCCCGTCCCCGCCGCAGGCATCGTCGGTGCACACGTTGCCATCACCACAGTCTTTCGCTTGTCCCGAGCACACGCCAAGCGCGCAAACATCGTCAAGAGTGCAGGGGTCCCCGTCCTCGCAACCCGCATCGTTGAAGACAAACTGGCAACCCAGTCCGGAGTTGCAGGAGTCATCGGTGCAGGAATCGCCGTCGTCGCAAACAAGGTCCACGCCGCCGATGCACCCGCCGAGATGACAGTGATCAGCAAGTGTACAGATGTCCTCGTCGTCGCACGGAGCCTCATTCATGACGAACAGGCACCCCAGGCCCGGGTCGCACACATCGTCGGTGCAGAGGTTGTCATCGCCGCACTCCACAGGACCACCGAAGATGCATTGGCCGCTGTCACAATGGTCGTCCACGGTGCAGGCGTTGCCATCGTCGCAGGCCGCTTGGTTGGCGACGTGGACGCAGCCCTCCCCCGAGTCGCACGAGTCGTCGGTGCAAATGTTGCCATCGTCACAGACAGGGACCTGCCCTTCCAGACATCCTTCCGCCGGGTCGCAGTTCTCCGCCCCGTTGCAGAAGTCTCCATCGTCGCACAGGAGCGGTTCGCCATTGAGGCACCCGACCGCCGGGTCGCAAGTCTCAAGACCGTTGCAGAGGTCGGCGTCGCTGCACTCCAACGCCGGACCTCCGACGCAAGCGCCGCCGTCGCACTGGTCCCCCGTGGTGCACACGTTGTTGTCGGTACAGGGGAGGGTATTATCTTGAAAAACGCAGCCTATGCCGACGTCGCAGGAATCGTCGGTGCAGGGATTCCCATCGTTGCAGCTTATGTCGACACCCTTTGTGCACACACCCTCGAGGCACTTGTCAACGACGGTGCAAGCGTCGCCGTTGTCGCACAGGAAACCCTCGTGATTGGGGACCAGCGAACACTCCCCGGTGGGTGCATCGCAATGAGCCTGCAGGCAGAACGCGTTTTCGCCGTCAGGCTCGGGGCAGACTGGAACGGTCAACGGATCGCCTGCGCACTTGAAGGGGAACTGTTCCATGTCGCAGACGAGAGTACCGTTGCAAAAATCTCCGTCCTCCAGCCCGGCGCAATCCTCGTCGCTCTGGCAGTCGCACTGAACCGGCGTGCTGAGGCATGCGCCCTGGGCACAATGGTCGCCGACCGTACACGGGTCCCCGTCGTCGCACTCTCCGGGGGCAGGGGGGTATTCGCAGCCGCCGGTTTCGGTGCAGACGTTGTCGGTGCAGGGGTTCTCGTCGTCACACTGCACCGGGTCACCCACGCATTCGCCCTGTTCGCAATGGTCGGCAACGGTGCACGGGTTGCCGTCCAAGCACTCTCCGCCGGTAAGATCTTCGTGCAGGCAGCCGGTTTCGCTGTCACATGTATCTGAGGTGCAGTCGTTCCAATCGTCGCAGTCGAGATCCTGTCCCCCCTGGCACCCGAGGGCCGGGTCGCAGCTCTCCTCTCCATTACACACATCGTTGTCATCGCAGACGAGCGTCGTTCCTTCCTGGCAACCGTCTTCGCCGGCGCAGGATTCTTCACCGGTGCAGATGGAGCCATCGTCGCAGAGATTCACAAAGTTGCCGTCAATGAGGTCCGGTTCGTCCACGTCTCCATCGCAGTCATCGTCAAGACCGTTGCACTGTTCCGCCGCGGGCATTGGCGCATCGCAATCGGTGAGCCCTTCTTCCCCGCAGAACCGTTGGCCTTCACACATTCCGAATTCGTTCTCGTGTCGGCACGGAGTCCACAGCCCCAGGGCCATTGATGTGTCGGTACAGGGGCACTCGCCGGTATCGTTGACGCACTGCTGGAGTTGCACTCCGTCAACGGTGGTGGCCTCCTGGCAGGAAAACCCCCATGGGCATTCAATCTCGTCATCGCATGCACCACCACAGAAACTCCCCCCTTCGCCATAGGCGAGGCAGGCATCTTCCGTACCCGTCGCACCGGCACAATCCAGAGCAGTAGAGCAGGGACGGCACAAATTGGGAAAATCGGAAACACACACAAACACCACGTCCGGAACAGTTCCCGCCACCTGGGTGCACGTCCACCCTTCAGGGCACTCTTCCTGGCAGGTCTGGCTGCACACGCTTTCACCCATGTGCTCCACGCACCAACCGGAGTCGCAGTCTCCGTTTTCGGTGCACTGGTCGCCGAAGCACCCTTCGCCCGGGTCGCAGGCGAGGACGGGAATTTCTATACCCCAGTCCAAGCCCAGGTCGAGACCGGTGTCGACGGTTTCGATGGTATCGGCCTTGATGATGACTTCCATCACCTTGGAATCAACAACCTCGGCGCCGGCGTCGGCGTCAACCGCCACTACATCCGTTCCCGGACCGGAGCAGGCCCACAGCACCAACGTGATCAAGACCACTGTCGTTACGCGTTTCATCGTGTCTCCCAGAGGTGGATTCACCGCCATTCCTCGACATGGATTCTTGCAGACAGGCGTGACCGGGTCAACCGCAAACGACCCGGGAAGACATTTGACAGCCCGGAAGACTCCCCGGATACTGGCCGTCGCGGGCTGCGGAGAGCATCGGTCCGTCAAACACGGTGGATGTGAATGAATTTCTGTGCCCACGGCGGCCTTCTGGTGGACAATAATCGAGTGGTACCAACCGACCCCGGCGACTACCAGGACCCCAGAGTCCTTCGCACGGTGGGCTGCAGCAACTTGAAGTGCGACTCCTGCGGCAAAAAAGTCCGACACCGGGCAGCCCTGAAAATTGCCGGCGGCGCCGAAATCGCACCCGGGGCTTTGTACCCCATCGAAGATTGGGCCGGTCGTAACCGTTCACCTGGGGTGAGAATGTCGGCCGTGTTTCAGGCAGCGAGTG
>CAZVFX010000095.1:0-27266 GCA_964626565.1 uncultured Myxococcales bacterium | reverse complement strand
GGTCTGACCCCGCTTCCTTACGCTTCCCTGCGGAGGGCGTTTTGGTTTGCTGCGGATCAGCCGCAGTTCTTGACATCGCGCGCGCCATCGCCTTTAGTTGATCGTGTAGAGAGCAGAGTTGTCTTCGGGAAGAGGTGGATGATGGTGGGACGAAACCTGGTGAGCGTTCGTGCCGGCCTGGTCGGCTTGACCGCGCTGTTTGCTCTGGGCGGCCTTCCGAGGCCGGTGAGCGCTGAAATTGTCGACCAGACGAAAGGTGATTGCAACGGCACCTGGGACGCGGGCCCGGTGTGGGGAATCATGACTTGTGACGTCCACTGGAACTACGTCAAAGACTCGGAAACAGGGTGGTCCGGCTTCGGGTATGAGAAGTACTCTGCCGGCCAGGACCCGCTAAAGACCGTTGAATGTGAGAACAGCACCTGCACCATGGTGGGCGGAGACGGTGGGCCCAACGGCATCACCTACACCATCGGCGACGTGGGTTCGCCCGAGGGGAACTTCCTCGATGCCTGCAAGGGAAAATGGTACAACAAGTGCGGCCCTGCCGGCACTACTCTGGACGAAACGGTGGAGTGCACCGTGAAGACCGCAATCTCATCCTGGAACTGCCCGGATTCTACCGGCGGCTACACTATAGTCGACAACGTCTCGGACTGCGCCGAGTGCGGTGACGGAGAGTGCGAGGAGGGGGAAGTCTGCCTCGAGTGCCCGGAGGACTGCACCGATTGCGACACCGACCTGGACACGATATTCGACCAGGATGATAACTGCCCTCTGGACTCCAACTGGGACCAGATGGACATTGACGGCGACCAGATCGGCGACGTGTGCGACAACTGCCCGGAAATCGCCAATCCGGACCAGGTTGACTCCAACGACAACGGAGTAGGCGACTGGTGCGACAGTTGCGGGGACGGAGTGTGCGAGCCGCCCGACGAGGACTGCGACACCTGTCTTCCCGACTGCGTGAATTTCTGCGACTCCGACGGCGACGGTGCGATGGACTTTGAGGACAACTGCCTCAACACTCCCAACCCCGACCAGAGCGACCAGGACGGAGACGGATGCGGCGACGTTTGTGACCCCTTCCCACTCAACGCCGACATTTGCGATGATCCCTGCGGCAACGGCGCTTGCGAGGCGGGCCTGGGCGAGGACTGCGAGTCGTGCGTTGAGGACTGCGGGATCTGCTGCGGTGACGGTGCGTGTGACGAGGCGGCAGGCGAAGACTGCGTCACCTGCCCCGAGGATTGCGACGAGTGCGATTGGTGCGGGAACGACCTGTGCGGCGACGAAGAAGACTGCTCTTCCTGCGAGGAAGACTGCGGGCTGTGCTGCGGCAACGGAGCGTGCGAGATTGACCTGGCCGAGAACTGCACGTTCTGCCCCGAGGATTGCGGCGAATGCTGCGGCGACGGCGACTGCAATCCGGCTCACGGTGAGGACTGTTCAACCTGCCCTGAAGACTGCGACGGGTGCTGCGGCGACGGCGACTGCGACGCTGCTGTGGGGGAGGACTGTGCCAGTTGCGTTCCGGACTGTGGAGAGTGCTGTGGCGACGGGGTGTGCGATGACGCACTAGGAGAAGACTGCTCCACCTGTGCGGCGGACTGTGGAGAGTGCTGTGGCGACGGGTCGTGCGACCCCGCACAGGGAGAAGACTGCTCCACCTGTGCGGCGGACTGCGGTGAGTGCTGCGGCGACGGGGCGTGCGACGCCCCGGACGAGGATTGCTGGCTGTGCCCGGACGACTGCGGGTCTTGTTGCGGTGACGGCGATTGCCAGGATGCGTTGGGCGAAGACTGCGTGACCTGCCCGGCGGACTGCGGCGCCTGCCCGGAGTGCGGCGACGGCAACTGCGACGCGGGGCTGGAGGATTGCTCAGATTGCCCCGAAGACTGCGGATTGTGCTGCGGCGACGGAGATTGTGTTGCCGACCATGGGGAGGACTGCTCGTCCTGCGCGGCCGACTGCGGTGCGTGCTGCGGGGACGGAGAATGTAAGGCAGAGCACAACGAGGATTGCGCATCCTGCACCGCGGACTGCGGCGAGTGCTGCGGAGATGGCGAATGCAAAGCGGAGCACAACGAAGATTGCCAGAGTTGCGTTGCTGACTGCGGCGAATGCTGCGGCGACGGGCAGTGCCAGGAGAACCTGCAGGAAGACTGCCAAACCTGCCCTGCCGACTGCGGCGACTGCGTCTGCACGGTCGCGCCCCAGATCTTTCCCGGCTTCCCAACTCTCAGCATAGATGTTGACGAAGACCAGGCGATCATGGGAACCGGGGGCAGCATCAAGGTGGGGATCCACGTGAGCAGCAGCGGCAAAGCCGACATGGAAGAGAAGATCTGCCACAGCGAGTTCTCGGGCGGAGGTGAGGTTGGCGCTTGCATGAAGGTCGCCTATCAGAAAACCTGCGGCCTGTTCACTTTGGACGTGGGGGGACAGTGCGACAAGGCCATGACCTGCAACGAGCCGCCCAAGTACGTTTGCGACGACAGCAACTATTGCTGCGGCGGCAGTATTGTCGGCGGCGGCAAATTCTCCAAGTCCTTCAATCCGGAGAAGAAATTCAAAGTATTCAAATTGGAGGCAAAGTGCGGCTTTGAAATTGGCGCCGCCATCGGCATGACGGTTTCCGGCAACGGCACATACGGCCCGCTTTGTGAATGCAAGGAACTGTCGGTCTTTGTCACGCCTCGGCTGAAGGGAGAGGGTTTTGGGAGTGCGTCATGCCAGGTGAAGGCTTTCGGCAAGACTTACGCCGGCGTGGGCGCCAGCGCAAACGCGTGCGCAAACGTGGGAGCGTCGGTGGGTTACGGCTGCAAGTTCTTCGCCAAGCCGGTAGCCGGGGCGTCGTTTGCGTTGGCGTTCGAACCGATCATCATCGGCTGGTTCAAGATTAAGGGAACCGCAAAGACATGGGCGGTAGGTACCGGTTGCTCCGGCGCCACCGACTATTAGTACAGGGAGGCGGGGTAAGATGAGGAAGATGATCTGTATGCTTGTGCTGCTGACTTCGTGCCAGCAGGTTCAGCAACAGCAGGAACCTGAGCCCTTAGAGGAAGCCGCCAAGGCGCCGGCGGCAGTGACCGAGAAGGCCGAGATGACGCCGGTGAAGGCTGTGGCCGCGGTGCCGGACGAGGCGCTCAAGGGAGTGGAGAAACTGCCCGAGAACCTGCAACTGAGGGAGGAGAACCTCTTCGCCTTGGACACAACGACGGAGGAGTTTGAACTGACCCTCCACGGCACGAGGAGGTTTCGGTTGATCGGCCGCCTTGCCGATGAAGACGGGCGGCGTTTGATCCTGCTTCGAAATTCGCGCGGTGGCGAGGAGACGGTTTTTGCCGCGGATTGGCTGTTGCCCGCGGTGGGGGCCACGAACGCGGCCGGCGACATGCTGGTATGTGTCAACCGGCTGGAAGGCGAGTCCAGCGACCTTACCGAGGGCAAGATGCCCGATCCCACCGAGGGGGTGCAGTTGGCCTGCCGGGCCAAAACGAGTGGCAGTTGGGGAGAGGAAGTGGTGTTGGGCAAGGGCGGGGCCGGGCAGTGGATCCACGACGTAACCGCCACTGCGGACGGCAGTTTCAGGGTGTCATACAACGATGACAAGACCGGACTACTTGTGGACGACCCGGAAGAAGGGGAAGGGATTTTTCGCGTCCCGTTCAAGGACGGACGATTTCACACTCCCGAAATGGCTCTGAAAGCTGTCCCGCCGATGTAGCGGCTACTGTTCCTCACAATCCGGGTCGGGCAGCGCACACCAGGTGTCGCAGATGCCGTCCCCGTACATTCCCAGGTCCTCGCAGAAATCGCCGCAGTCCGGGTCGGGCAAGGGACAGTGCGTATCGCACGCCCCGTCGACGTACAACCCTTGCTCGTCGCACAGGTCGACGGCCAGTTCGTCCAGGCACATGCAGACGTCGTGACCCGCGTCGTCATCGAAGGCGCATTCGCCAAACCCGGCGGCCAACTCAAGGACGCACAGCAGGTTGCAGTATTCCTCCGACTGCAAACCGCCGACGCAGATAGTCATCACTCCGTCGGCACAACTGTAACCATCCGGTTCGCAGAGAAGCTGTGCGCACATGTCAGGCTCTTCGTCCGCACCGGCCGGACAGTCGTCCTCGCCGTCGCAAAGATAGAAGAACGGGACGCAGCTACCGTCCCCACAGGCCCAGGCTTCCGGCTGGCAACCCACCTCGGTACAGGTAGCTGACGATTCATCCTCGGCGTTCTCGCCGCAGTCGGGCCAACCGTCGCACAGCCACGCCCCGGGCAGGCAGGCCCCGGCATCGCACTGGAATTCACCAGGCTCGCAGTCGAGGGCGGTGCAGTACTCCACGGCCTCGTCATCACCATCGGTACAGTCCGGCGTCGTATCGCAAACCCATTCGTTGGGGATACAGCCGCCGTCCGCACACTCCCACTCGTCGGCGTCGCACTCCAGGCCCGCGCACTCCTCTTCGCTCTCATCGGACGCATCCGGGCAGTCATCCCAATCGTCGCACAGCCACTCTTCCAAAATGCACGTTTCACCGTCAGCGCACTGCCAGAAGTCCTCGCCGCACGGCCCGAAGCCGCACAACTCCGCGTCCTCGTCGTCTTCGCCCGGGCACTGGGGGATCCCGTCGCAAACCGCGTCTGGCAGAACACACTTTCCTCCGTCACATTGCCAGGCATCTCCTGAGCAACCGGCAACGAGGCACAACAACGGCTCTTCATCCACACCGCCGGGACATTGAATCTGTCCGTCGCAGCGCTGGGCCAGATCGATGCACACTTCGTCGCCGCAACCCCATTCGTCCTCGCCGCAACCTTCGGCGCCGCCGGTGTAGATGTCGGGCAGTTCTACTCCCACGTCGGCGACGGTCTCCGGCTGAAGTTCATCAAGGGGAACGTCTTCGATAAGGTCTTCGAGGATGTCGTCAGGGAGGTCGGCCGGCACGTCCAGCACCCAGATTTCAGCCTCAGAACCAAGGTCCTGAGCCGCGGTTTCCCCAAGCTCTGCGAGGTCCACCAACTCAGGTCCCGGGTCGGCCGTTGGTACATCTTCCACGGGGATATCGGTAACTTCCTGGAGTGGCTGATCCGCGGGCAGGTCCTTTGCCAGATCTTCATCGACCGGCAGGTCGAGGCCGGTATCGCTAGACAGGTCGGGCAGTTCCGATGCGACATCGGGAAGAGTCAGGTCGGAACCGGCGGCATCCGCGTCCGGGGCCGTGTCCGTCACCGCATCCTTGTGAGGGGACGATTCGTCCTTGCCGCCGCAATTGACCAAAAGCACGAAGCAACATGCCACCAGTGCTACCCTTCCGTACCTCACTGCCATTTGCGCCTCCGAGTTCGATGGTGCGATCATATCATGGTGTTGCCGAAGGAACAACGGGCAGAAGTCAGGGGCAGTCGGTGGTGGCGCGTCACGGCCAAAGATGATAACAGTGAGTCCGCGGCGCAGGCAGTACCGATTGCGGCGTCTGCATGGAGGTAGTATGCCCAGATTGCTCGCAGTTTTGACTTTGTTCGTGGCCTTCGCCTGCGGGGGAGAGGGGCGCAACATAGTCGGTTTCGACTCTAACGAAGAGGCTGCATTCCAGGACGTAAGTGAACCGGAGGTTGCAAAGGAGTTTGTCGCGCCTGACGAGACAAGCTTGCCGGAGGCCTCCCCGGACCTGGCTGAGCCCCAACCTGACATCGTCGAAATCACGGACATTCCGGCGCCCCCCGACACGTTAGACATTGTAGATGAGACGCAGGATATCGCGGTTGATGTGGAGCCTCCGGAGTGCATCGCTGACCTAGACTGCGACGACGGCATCGACTGCACTACCGACTCATGCAAAGTGGGGAACTGCTTCAACATCAAGGCCTCCAACGAGTGCTGCGTAACCGACTCCGACTGCGACAACGACGACGCCTGCACGGTGGGAGTATGCGGGGGCGGCGAGTGCGAACAGGTTGAAGTGGACGGCTGCTGTCACTACGACTGGGATTGCGACGACAGTTTCGAGAGCACTTTTGACGTCTGCCAGGCGGGCGTGTGCTTACACTCGCTTACGCCTGCGCCCGCACCGTGCGCGGGGGACGAAGATTGCGACGACGGCAACGATTGCACCGATGTGGCTTGCGTTTCGGGCTTCTGCTCGGGCAACATCGTCGCGTCGCCCTTGTGCTGCGACACCGCTTCGGACTGCGACGACCAGGACCCGTGCACTTTGGACTTGTGCACCGACCTGCACTGCTCGAATCCACCGGCGAGCGGGCCGGTGGCCCATGCCTCCTTCACCTTCGATGACGCTGCACTGCCGGGTTTCGTCGTTGATGATGACGGTTCCTCGGTAAAGTGGCAGGTGTCTGACAAGAGCTTCATCTCCGCCCCCTACAGCCTGTATTTTGGCGACATCGCCACCGAGACGATCAACAACGGCAAGAAGGTGATGGGCTCGATCACAACACCCTCTGTTACCCTGGGTGCGGAGGGACCGTTCCTCTTGCGGGCGTGGACATACGTCAACGTGGAGCCGGCGTTCTCGGTGGACAAGGTGTTCATCATCGTTGACGACGGGGTGAGCCAGACGCAGGTGTGGTCCAAGGCCGATATCGGCGGCACCACGGCGTGGCAGTTCGTGCAGACCGAGGTGGACCTGTCCGCTTTCGGCGACTATGCCGGCGCGTCGGTGAGCCTCACCTTTGTATTCGATTCTTACGACCAGAAGAACAACGACTATGAAGGCGTCTATTTCGACGACGTGGAATTGCTCTGGCCCTGTACTTGAGTTCGGTCCCTACGGCTGAGATTTGCCGGGGAATTTGAACTCCACTCTGCGGTTTGCTGCCCGGCCTTCCTCGGTATCCGACTCATCCAGCGGTTCGTCGAATCCCCGACCTTCAGCTTCCACGGCGGCCCACGATAATCCGGCGGCGGTCAGGTACCTCTTGACCGCGTCCGCCCGCAGTTGGGACATGCGCCTGTTGACCCGTCGCCCCCCGGTGCGATCGGAATGACCGGTCAGTTGGACGTTCACTTCGCCCAGTTCGGCCAGCAGCGCGATCGCGGCGCGCAGTTGTTCTCTCGCCTCACCTGTCAGGCGGTATGAGTTCGTTGGGAAGCGCACAGCGCGGAAGTTGCCCGCCGGATTGTGTAGGCCGGGCGGAGCGACGTCGGGTGCGCCATCATCGTCCTGGTAACCGTTGGCGGTTTCCGGCTTGCCCGGTTCGGCGTCGGCAAGGTCGGGGATTCCGTCCCCATCGTTGTCGAAATCGGGGCAACCATCATCGTCTGCAAATCGATCTTCGTCCTCGGGTTGTTCCCGGCAGAGGTCAAAGGGGTCCGCCACTCCGTCACCATCGGTGTCCGGTCGTTTTTTCACGTTGGCGGTCCCCCACCCGCGCTCGGGCGGCGGGGGAGGCTCCGGGCCGCCGAAGTCTGTAGCCCAGAACAGTCCGAACCCTCCTTCAGCCGCATCGCCGAAGACGGTGTCCACCGTCCACTGGCGGCCCAGGCGATACTCTATGTGCCCTTCCCTTCCGTTGGCAGTGGGCGGAGCATTATGATGATAGACCGTCTCCACGTACAATCGGCGGGTGACCTGCTTGCCAACAGTGACAACCGGTTGGCTGACTGAGGAGACGAAGCCCATGCCGAGATTATCGACGCCGAGCCGGTCGAAGAACTGGCGGCCGAGAGAGGGGTTGTGGAAACGCTCCACCAACTTTGCCGCCTGGCGCCGCACCTCTCCGCCGCGCTGGTCTCCGGCCTCCACCCTTCCTAGAATCAGCAGCGACAGAATCTGGTACTCCGGAAGGGAGGGCACGGACATCATCACAAGCTGGGGTCGATGAGCCGCGCCCTTCACTTTTACGAGAACGTGGGTATCGACGACTTTTCCCCGCGCCACCAGATCAACTACCGGTTGTAGGGGAGCGGCTTCCGGAGCCTTGTCCGGGTCGCCCAACGGTCCTCCCGCACCATCTCCGGGACCAACCTCAGCACCGCGGCCAAGATGGCCTTCGGCCAACGTAGCCGTGCCGCCGGTAACGACGAACTCGTTGCCGAAGAGCTGGAACCGGCCGCCGGGTAAAACCCCGAAACCGCGGTCCACCCGGATCACGTCTCCCTGCCGGTCCACAACCATGGTGCCGGCGATGCTGAAATCCGAGTCCTTTCCCTTCACGACTGCCGGCTCCACCAGTTTCAACTCCAGTCGCATCCTGCCCTGACCGGCCAGGATGCTGTGGGCGGTATCCAACCTCTCCAGCCAGTCCAGGAGGCGCACCGCGCGGTTGGACGGCACCGCCCGGGTTTCAGGAAGTTCTTCCTCGGTGAAGTCCACCTTGAAGCCGGCTAATTCGACTTGCGTGTCCGCTTCGAGTGGGCCGGCGTCGAAGCGCGCTGCGACCCTTCCGTCCATGGCCCCTACCGGGAATCCTGGTTGCACCAGTGGGAACTTCTTGAAGTCGACGCCGAACTCACCGTTAAGCCGCCAGGCGCGCCATACACCTGCATCCGCGTCGTTCTCCCGGGGAGCCGGCGCCAGCCTGGCCCAGCCTGTCCCGCTGAGCTTGCCGGGGCGGCTCGACGCCTCCAACTTCTCAACAGTGATGGTGTCGCCCTTGAACCTGAGGGAGAGCGCCGCATCGTGCACTCTCCGGTTGAGAGGCAAGAGCGTTGCTTCAGCGCCGTGGGTCTCCAGCCGCCCCCAGAGTTTCGGAGCCTCGAGTGAACCGTCCCAGACGATGCGGCCGCCCAGGGTGCCGTTCAGGGACACCACCAGGCCAGGAGCGATGGCCCCAAGTTGGGCCAGGGGCAGTTGCGTCTCGAGTTCGCCGGTGAAGCGGGCCGACCCAACTGATCGGCCCTGCCGCCAGACGCGGGCCAGCCGCACGCCTATCGCCGCGCTCACGTCGAGCATGCCGTCGCCGAGATGGAGTTCCACGTCCTGCCGGGACGGCCGCGCCTCCAGGCTTGCGGCAACCGGCACCGCAGGAAGCCCGGGAGCCTGGTATTCGCCTTCCAGCGTCGCGGTGAGAAGAAACTTGTCGAGGCTACCCTGGCCAGAACCCGCCAGGTTCAGGTTGAGCACGGTGCCGTGTGGCGCTTTCCAGAACGGCCGGAGTTCTTCTGCGCTGAGGCTTTCGGCTGCGAAGGTGACCGTGTGCTCTCCCGCATCGAGCCACCGGACCTTTCCCCGCCTTACATCCACTCTCATGGGTAAGAGGAGCCGGGCTGTGAACCGCGGTTCTTCGGCTACTCCCACTTCGAGTTCAACCACGGCCTTGTGTCGCTCATGCTCCAGCCGAAGTCGTGCGTCTCCGAGCTTCTCTCCCCGCCAGGCCAGCTCCTTCGCCACCGCAGTTATGAACAGGCGAGGCTTCTCAACAGCCCCACCGATCTTCATTGAGAGGTCAACAGACCCTTCCAGGGCCAGCACCGGCCACACCTTAGTCAGATGAGCGAGGGACACTTTGCGCAACTTGATCTGCGCCTGCACCGGTCCCGCACCCCATTTGAGTGACAGCTTCTTCGGGTCGAGGTGCGCCGGCACTCGCATGATGACGTCGGCCCGCCCTGCGGGTCCTTCGAGCCGTAGTGCGAGCTCCGAACGGTCCGCTCCGGCGGCTGTAAAGAGCTCTATGGTCAGCTCACCGAGTTCCAATCCCCCGAGTCGCGTGTCGGGGCAGGTTATCCGCAGTAGCTTGTGCACTCCCTCGTCGGCCAGGGTGGAAAGCTCCACCCGGGCCAGCCCCTTTAGTCGCCCGAGGAGGGGCCAGCCGGTCAAGAGCCGCTGGAGCCCAGCGTCGAAAGAAAACTGCGCATGGGGAGCCGTAAGCAAGGCATCCCGGGTCTGATTGGCGTGCACCGAAGGCACGCCGGGGGCTGCCAACCCAACCAGGACAAAGGCAGCGATCATGACTACGAGCCACCGGGTGATGAACGCTCTCCTCATCAGAACGCCTCCCCGAACCCGAAATGAACGCCCCAGGCATCCTCGTCGGGGTGGACCCCGGGGTCGTTGAGCCGGATGCCGACGTCGAACCTGAGCATGCCCAGCGGGCTGTCGTACCGAACGCCCGGGCCCGCGGAGTAGTTCCATTCCTCCACCACGTATTTGCTCTCGCCGGCCTGGACATCACCGGCGTCCGCGAACCCCACCAGGTAAAGTTCGCCAAAGGTCCGCAGCCGCAACTCGAGGTTCCCTTCAAGCATGGTGTATCCGCCAATGGGGATGTAGTTGCAACTCTCTTCGCCACACTCCTCCAGCCGCGGTGACAGGCGACGTGAGGCCCATCCTCTAACCGTGTTGGCGCCGCCCAGGTAGAACTTCATGTTGATGGGCGCCCCCGGGCTGTCCCCGTAGGGGAAGATCAGTCCGGTTCTGGCCCGGGCCGCGAACTGCAGGCGGGAAACCGGCTTCCAGTACGCCCTTACCCCCCCGACCACTTTCTGGTAGTCGAAATGCCCGCCCAGTACTCCTCCGGCCAGGTCGTAGAGCGTCTCGAGGATAACTCCGTTGGAAGGCTTACTGATGGAATCGGTAAGGAAGAGCTGGGCCCGGGCCTCCAGGTAGCTGAGCACAAAGGGATCGCGGTAGTCCCGGCCCAACAGAGACCTCTTGGAGTTGAAATCGGGGTCGACGTTGAAGAAATCCACATAACGCAGATTGTGGGTGAGACCGAGGTGAAACAGGCCGGAGAACCACCGGCCTACGCCGAAGCGATTGCTAGGGGAGTAGTACTGATAGCCTTCCTGCAGAGCGACGTCGAAACGGGGCGCCAGGGTCCACAAGAGGTGATCCTCCAGGATCCCCTTCTTGCTGAACGCAGGCTCCACTGTGAGCACGGGGCCGTGCGCGATGGGAGCCCACGGATTGGGTAGCTCGGCCCAACCTCCGACGGTGTGCAGATCCAGGCGTGTCAAGTGTCCGAAGAGATTGGTGTGGGTGTAGTCGATCGTAACCTGCTCCTGCCAGCGCACGGTTTCCACTGTCAGTTCAGCACCGACCCTGATGGTCTGCGGGTCCGCTTCGTTCACCCTCATGGTCAGGTCCACGCGGCCCTCTTCCACCTTCTCCGGCGGCCGGGCCGACACCCATCGAAAGACGCGCATTCCTTTTAGTGCGTCCTCCATCTGGGCCACCACGGCCGGCGAGTACCGCTCCCCACGGCCGAATTTCACCTCCCGGTCGCACATGTAGCTGGGCACTTCCAGCAGGCCCTCAATCTGCACCTCTCCGATAATTGCTGGCGGCCCCGGGGCGACGTCAATCGTCACGTCTGTCAAACGCGCCTCCTCGTAGACGTCGGCTCGTCCGGAGACTCGGGCCATCGGATACCCCAGCTTCAGCAGCGCCTGCCTCAGATTGCCCAGTGTGTCGTTAAGGCGAACTGTTTCGAACGCCCCTCCAACATTGAGGGTGCCGGCCCCTTCCACCCGAACCTGCTCCATCGCGCTCACCCGCGTATCGGGCGGCCAGTTGACTTGCAGCGCCCGTACCTGCGCCTGCTTTCCTTCCTCCACACGAATTATCAGGTCAACCTCTCGGTCACCTTCATCAACAACGATTTCCATCGCGAGCACCCGAGCCTGGTAAAAGCCGTAGCTGCGATAGAGCTCAACTATGCGCTGCCTGTCGACATCGACCAGCGCTTCGTCGAAGGGGTAGTCAGGAGTGTAAGGCAGCCAGCCGGTTTCGCCGGCGTACAAATGGCGGAGCAATTCGGGTCCGGTGAAGCGCTTGACTCCTACGAGGTGGACCTCATCGATCTCGTAGCCGTCGCCCAGGAGGTGCTGCCTGGTCCCGCAACCGGACAGAACGGCGCTGAGTCCCGCTAATACCAGCGCGATCGGAACAAAGGACCGGGTATTATACGCCGACCGGATCACGGTTTTTACCAGCCGTTTCGCCATGTCACAATAGTAGTTCGCCGAGAGAATCATGGCAAGCCCCGCATTGTTTGCCGCTGGCCAGCATTTGGGTCCCGGTGTATACTCTCCGCCAGTGGAGGGAGAAATGAGAATACGATGCTGCGCCGCGATTATGGCCGCTTGGCTCCTCGCCGGGTGCGGAACCGACGCTGGACTGGTGGTGAACGACAGCTCTACGGACAAGGGAATGGACGTCGTCCTGCCCGAGGTTGCCGAGGAAACGACCGTGTTTCCCGAGGTCGCGCCCGAAGCCGGGCCCGATCTTTGGCTGGCCGAGGTAGAAGAGAACGACATATCATTCGAGCCGGGTCCTGGTGAGGCAGGATATCCTTGTGCCTCCGGCGACGAGTGCAACGACGGGTACTGCATCCAGACTGCCGACGGGATGTTGTGCACCCAGGTGTGCCAGGAAGAATGCCCCTTTGGCTGGCAGTGTGCGCTGCACACGCCAAGTCTGCCCGACCAGGTCTACATATGCGTTCCCACGATGCTCCAACTTTGCCGTCCGTGTAGTGCCAACTCCGAATGTTGGGCCAACGGCGTAGACGCGGGGGAAGCGTGCGTTTCGTACGGACCGGGCGGATACTTCTGTGGGGCGGCCTGTATGGGGCCGGGAGACTGCCCGCTGGGATTTGACTGCCTGGTCGCGGAAGTTAAGGGCGGCGCGCTGGTGAGCCAGTGCGTGATGTCGGAAGGTGAGTGCGACTGCAGCGAGTCTTTTGTGGATGAGCAGGCCGAGACTGCTTGCTACGTGGAAAACGAATGGGGCCAGTGCCCGGGGGCGCGAGTGTGCATGGCCGATGGACTTTCCCCTTGTGACGCGGCGGTCCCCGCGGCTGAAGAGTGCAACAGTTTGGACGACGACTGCGACGGTGCGGTTGACGAAGAGGCGGGCGGCGGTCCTTGCTGGGTCGAGAATGCCACTGGCAAATGCGCCGGAACCGAGGTGTGCCAAGAAGGCGTGCTCACCTGTAATGGGCCCGCCCCGGCCCCGGAGATCTGCGACGGGCTGGACAACAATTGTGACGGCCAGACCGACGAAGGTTTCCCGGACACCAACGGCGACGGCATCAAGGATTGCCTGGTGTCGGACAAGGACGGGGACGGGGTGTTGGACGTGGTGGACAATTGCCCGGCTGCGGCCAACACAAACCAGGCCGATTTCGACCTGGACGGAGACGGGGATGCGTGCGACCTGGACGACGACAACGACCTGGTGGCGGACACGGCTGACTGCGCACCCTTCGACCCCGACATCTCGCCCGACGAGGAGGAGATATGCAACGGCACCGACGACGACTGCGACTACCTGGTGGACGAGGGGTTCTCCGACGCCGACTTTGATGGGCTGAAGGACTGTGTGGACGAAGATGATGACGGGGACGGCACCGTCGACGGCCTGGACTGCGCTCCCTTGGATGCGGACACTCACCCGGGTGCGAACGAATTGTGCGACGGTGTGGACAACGACTGCGACAATGAAGCGGACGAGGGTTTTGACGATCAAGACCTCGATGGCCTGGCGGATTGTGTGGACGAAGATGACGACGGCGACGGCGTTGACGACGATGATGACAACTGCCCCGGCGAGCCCAACGAGGGTCAGGAGGACCTGGACGGAGACGGCATCGGGGATGCCTGTGAAACCGATGCGGACGGCGACGCAATTCCGGACGCGGTGGACAATTGCCCCGGTGTAAAGAACACGTTGCAGGGTGACCAGGACAACGACGGCCTGGGGGACGACTGCGACGGAGACCTGGACGGCGACGGCGCGGACAACGAGGCTGACAACTGCCCGCTTATCCCCAACCTGGGCCAGGAGGACGGCAACAACGACGGCGTCGGCGACGCGTGCGAGCTGGACAAAGATGGCGATGGGGTCGAGGACGCGCTGGACTGCGCACCGTTGGAGCCCGCCGCTTACCCGGGCGCGCCGGAAAGCTGCGACGACCTGGACAACGACTGCGATGGAATCGTCGACGAGGGTTTTAACGATAACGACTTCGATGGTCTGAAGGACTGTGTGGACAATGATGATGATAACGACGGTGAGGCCGACGGGGCCGATTGCGCACCGCTGAATGCGGCAGTGAACAGCGACGCGGTGGAAGTGTGCGATCTCGTGGACAACGACTGCGACGGCAGCGTCGATGAAGAGTTGGGTGCGACGACGTGCGGGCTGGGCGAGTGCTTCCATCAGGTGGACAACTGCGCCGCGGGCCTGGCTGGCGTGTGCAACCCGTTCGAGGGGGCCTCACCGGAGGTTTGCGACAACGCCGATAACGACTGCGACGGAATTGTTGACGAGGACCAGGGCTCCTCCACGTGTGGTTTCGGCCAGTGCGCACACACGGTAGCCAACTGCCTGGGCGGCGAAGTGCAGCTTTGCGACGCCATGGAAGGGGCTGAAGACGAGGTCTGCGACGGAATCGACAACGACTGTGATGCCAAGGTGGACGAAGAGATGCCGACGTTGGCGTGCGGAGAAGGACAGTGCTTCCATACTACGCCTTCCTGCATTGGCGGGGTGTCGTACGACTGCGACCCGCTGGCAGGCGCGGTGCCGGAGACCTGTGACGGCCTTGACAACGATTGCGACGGATCGGTAGACGAAGAGTTGGGCACGTTAACCTGCGGTCTCGGGGAGTGCGAGCATACGGTGGACCTATGCGTGGAAGGTGTGGCCCAGTTCTGCAACCCGTTCGAAGGTTCCGCCGCAGAGGCGTGCGATAACCTGGATAATGACTGCGACGGACTTGTGGACGAAGACCTGGGCGCGGTAACGTGCGGGTTAGGCAACTGCCAGCATCAGGTGCAGCTTTGCGTCGGCGGTGCCCCCCAGCTCTGCGACCCGATGGAAGGGTTTGAACTCGAAACATGCGATGGCTCGGACAACGACTGCGACGGCCTGGTGGATGAGCAGTTGGGAACCACAACATGCGGGTTGGGCCCGTGCGATCACACTGTGGACAATTGCGTCGATGGCATCCCTCAGGTCTGCGATCCCATGGAGGGTTCTGACGTCGAAGAATGTGACGGCGTCGACAACAACTGCAGCGGTGAGGTCGATGAGGGTTTTAGCGATAACGACAACGACGGCTCGAAGGACTGTGTGGACTTGGACGACGACAACGACGGCGACCCTGACCTGTTGGATTGCGAGCCGTTCAACGCGGAGATAGGCCCCGGGACAGAGGAAGTGTGCGACAACGGCGTCGACGATGACTGCAACCCCGACACTGCTGACCAGTGCATATTGGCGAGCTGTTGGGAACTGCACCAGGCCCAACCGGGCGCGGCCAGCGGTACTTACTGGGTAGACCCCACGGGCGGAGACAATGCTGACGCGTTTGAGGTTGAGTGCGACATGTCCACCGATGGCGGCGGCTGGAACGTGGTGGACGATTTCTACGTGATGAACGTGGTGGAGCGGCACGCCTACAAGGAACACCAGTTCGAGCTTTCCGACTACGGCTACTCTCCTGCAGCCTACATGTTCAGCGACGTCTTCGTGAACTTCAAATTTGCAGGGGAACTGGACGACGCCAACAATTACGTCAACACCTATTTCAACAACGGTTGGGTGAACAAGTGGAAGAACGGGCTTTGCAATGTTGGTTTCGTCCAGGTGGGCGACTGGCCTCGCAAGGAGAGCCTGAACGACTCGGACTTCACGCTGGGCAGCCAGCCGGAAGGTGATGTCGATGCGGACTGCGGCAACGGCCAGGGCCACGGCATCAACCACTTCGAGCTGGTGCGCTTTAGAGTTATCTCCAAGTAGGTGTTGCATTTCGCAGGTGCGCGGAGTAAACAGTCCTAGTAATCTAATCTGACATCGTTACGGGAGGCACCGCATGAGAAGAAACCTCGTCGCAATCATCCTGCTCGTTGCCACGGCAGCCCTGTTCACCACCTGCGAGTCAAGAGACTCGGCAGACTCGGGACTGACGAACAACGCCCCGGGCCTCGACGACCGTTTCAAGGCGGGAGCAAAGGCGGACGCTTCGGCCGCGGTCTTCAGGGTTCACGACGCCACCTCCGGAAACCCGTGGCCGGGCAAAGCTATCGTGAAAATATCGACGTCCGGAATCAACCCTGTGAGCGTTGGGATCGTGTATCAGATCCAGTACGCAGGGAACTACTGGTCCGACATGTCCGACGGGGAGTGGCACACAGCCTACGGCTACTATGCGGGCAAGGACGACAGCGGCGCCAGCCTGTTCTCAGTAGAGGTGGAATTGACCCATTCCCTGGGCACATCGGGCTACATGAGATATGCCGTCTTCGGCGTTGACGGGGACGAGGAACGGACTCATTGGGACAACAACGGCGGTGCCGACTACTTCCTGTTCAGCAACCACAGCAAGAGCCCCATGCTCAGCGCAAACATCGAGCTGGGTGACAGTGCTGCGACCCTGGACTTCTACACCCTGGATTTCGGGTACGAGACGCTCACCGTAACCTACTCCCTGGACGGTTGGGACAGTTCGAAAACCGCAACCGCCGAGTGGTTGGAGCAGTCAGGCAACACCGACCACTCCCGTCTCGTAGTATCCATCCCCGAAGGCGCCACTGAACTGGCCCTCAACGCGGAGTTGAGCTTCGCCGACGCGAGAATCGCGGCAAACAATTTCGGGCACAACTACCACTTCGGCCTGGTTGAATCCGAAGCTGCAATTATCACGTTCAAGGACGGCGGCATAGACGTGGAAGGCGACTTGAAGAAGGGCGGATATTTCCAAGTCTACTACGATCGCCCGGCCAAGTGCACGACCTGCAAATACGGCATGTGCAGCCGCTCCATTTTCATGCAGTACAGGTTGTACGACGACTACCCGTTCTGGGAAGAATCCATGTACCAGCGAGTGAGCTACAACTACGACACCAACGAAGATGTGCTGGAACCGCCGGTGATGTACACCGAACCGGCCTACATCCCGTCAACTGCGGAAACGCTGTCCACGTGGTTCTATCATTCCGGCGGCTATCCTCCCTGCTCCGAGTGGGACTCGGATAACGGCAAGGACTATCACTTCGAGCTGTAGTTTGGTCTATTTCATCTTCCTGCTTTCCGGCGTCAGCGCCCTCATCTACCAGGTAGCCTGGATGAAGTTGTTCGGGCGCATGTTCGGCAACACGGTGTACTCTTCGTCGCTGGTGATCGCGGTGTTCATGTGCGGCCTCGGGGTAGGCAGCTACGTTGTGGGCGGGTTGGCGGACAGGGCGTACCGCCGGGATGCATCGGCACCACTGAGACTCTACGGATATTCGGAACTGATCATCGGGCTTTTTGCCCTGGCCTGGGCCTTTCTGCTGCCGGCGATGGAGCCTGCAGCGGCCTGGATCTCGACCTATACACAGGGCGCCGACGGGTGGTACGAACTGAGTGCGGGCTCCTATGCGCTTCGTTATCTGGTCGCCATCGGACTCCTGGCCCCGGTGACGTTCGTCATGGGCGGTACCCTCACCCTGTTGATTCGCCACGTGGTAGCCAATCGCGTTGCAGACGCGGGCTGGCGCGTGGGTCTGCTTTATGGCTTCAATACGCTGGGTGCTGCCGCCGGGGCGTTCTTCACCGATTTTTCCCTGATTCCCAACCTGGGCCTTTTTGCCACTCAGGGTGTCGGGGTGGTGTGCAATCTCCTCGCGGCCGTGCTGGCGTTTCGGCTGGCCGGCAACGCCGTAGCCGGACGAGCTCGCGGAGCCTCAGTCCCCGCACCGTCCGCAGCCGAGGCCAGGACCGGCGCCGGCGGACAACACACCACCTGGTGGGTGGCCGCGGCCATCTTCCTAACCGGTTTTGCCGGCCTTGGCGCCGAGATACTGTGGTTTCGCTATCTGAGCGTGCTCCTGGGCGGCTATGTCGCCGTCTTTTCACTGCTGCTCACCGTGATCCTGGTGGGTATCTGGTTGGGGTCCCTCGCCGGCGGCTATTGCCATCGGAGGTTCGGAAACCCGGCGCGCTTCTTCATCGCGGCCCAGGCGCTGTTCGCACTTGCCCTGGTCGCCTTCTTGACCATCGTGGATGCAGACCTGGTAAGACGCCACTACATCGACCTGGTACCTTCCTACCGGGGCGGCTCCGGCTTCTCTCGGAAGCTGCTGGCCACCTGGGCCAATCTTTACCCCATACTGCTTGCCACCGGCGTCCCTTCCCTGCTCATGGGTTTTGCCTACCCGCTGGCCAACGGGATCGTTCAACAGACCGAGCAGGGGGTAGGAAACCGGGCAGGGCTGCTCTACCTGGCCAACACCCTGGGCGCGGTTCTCGGTTCTCTCGCGGTTGGCTTTCTGCTCGTCCCCAAGGTGGGAATGCAGACTACGGTATGGGTGCTGCTCGCCTTCAACCTCGGCGCGATCTTGTTCCTGTCCCTGGTGCAGACAAGCCGGTCGCGGGCAGGTGGATTCGGGGCGGCCATGCGCCGTTTCGCGGCCCCCGCCTCGGTGGCCGTCGTCGGGCTGGCTGTAGTAATGTGGCTGCGATTGCCCGCGGACACTATGGCGATGCAGGCGGTACCGAAAGGCAACACGTCGGGAAAACTGCTCACCCTGGCCGAAGACGCCTACCAGGTCATCGCGGTGACCGAGAGTGCGGACGGGGCGCGACATCTGCTGACCAACGGCCACAGCATGTCGGGCAACAGCCGCTGGGGCCAACGCTACATGCGGGCCTTCTCTCACCTGCCCCTGCTTCACATGAATCAGCCAAAGGCTGCGCTGGTCATCTGCTTCGGAGTCGGGTCCACCCTCCACGCCGCGTCCCTTCACTCCTCTCTTGAGAGGTTAGAGGTGGTGGACATCTCCCGGGACATCCTGGAGCATGCGGGGTACTTCAAGGCCACCAACCGGGACGTTATCAATGCTCCCAACGTCGACGTTTTCGTCAATGACGGAAGGTTGCACTTGTGGATGCAACCTGAAGAAACCTACGACCTGGTGACCCTGGAGCCCCCGCCCATCAGCTTTTCCGGCGTTTCGGCTCTCTACACCAGGGATTTTTACGACCTGGTCCACAGCCGCCTGAAGGAAGGCGGATTCATGAGCCAGTGGCTGCCGGGCTACCAGGTTCCAGGGCCGATTGCCCTGGCCCTGGTGCGTGCGTTCGTCGAGGTCTTCCCCGACGCTATCCTGCTGTCCGGGGCCGGGCCGGAGTTGATCATGATCGGCCGCAAAGGGGGCCCGGTGACGCTGAATCCGGACCATCTGCGCACCGCGCTGTGGGGTGACCCCGAGGTGGCGGCGGACCTCACGGCTATTCATATGGGCTCCCTCATTGACATTCTGGGCACATTCGCCGCGTCCGGCGAGACTATGGCTGAGGTCAGTGCAGGATTCCCCGCGGTCACCGACGATTTCCCGATTATGGAATATGCCGTTACGTCGAGGTTCCACGAATCCCACATGCCGCCCGCCCTGTTCCGAAACGACACGGTGGCTAATTGGTGCCCGGCCTGTTTTACAGAGGGACGCCCCCTCAACAAACTTGGCGACCCGCCCGCGTACTTTCGCATTCAGGCAGCCTATTTTCGAAGCCCCGCGTTCCTCGACTACAACTACTACGAGCACTCACAGTCGACCGCAGTGGCGTTGCCTTCGGACGAGGACGCACGCCAGTGCCTGAAAGAAAGCCCTTTCCTGACTGAATTCTTCCTGAAGCTAGACTAGAATTTCGGAGCGAAGGTCTTCCAGAAACGCCTGAGGACATCACCGTCGTTGACCATGAATTCCTTTGAAACGTGGGTGACGATAAGAATGCCTTGATCCTGCTTGCCCAAGGCCAGAACCTCCCAGTACGACTCCGCACCCTGATAGGTCAGTGTGGCCTTCAAACCGGTGAGTTTGGCGCCCGATGCAAGGGTGCGCACCGACTCCTCCTGAGTCATGGTGTGGCCGTACTTCACCGATTCCTTCGTGACCTCTTTCAGCAGCATGGGAACGAGCATGGATGGATCGAGATTGGAGTATTCCTGAACCATCACCACGGTACCCATGGCCGTGGCCATCATGAGCTGGCGGATACCGTCTCCAAGGTCCTGCGAATTCACGTTCAAGTCGCTCTTGTGCTCGAAGGACACGAAGTTGTCAGCAAACTCAGCAAATTGCTTCTTGGCAAGAACGATACTCACTTCCTTACCGCCCCTGGTTTTTGCCTTGAGGGTCTCGTTGAGCCCGATATCGTACTTCTTTCCATCGACAGTGATCTCGTAGTTCTTCTTCTGCGCCAATGCGGCGCCGGAGAACGAGAACATCGCCAGAGTTGCCAGAAGAATTGTGTTGCGCATCATGATTGCCCCTCCAGATTTCGAAAGCCATCATAGCCTAACAAGCGCCGGGCGGAAAGGGTTTTGGCCCGGTCGCTGCCTGTGGGGCCGGTCCCGCGGTTGACATGACCTGCCGATAGTTTCATCATTGGTGGCGGAATCAGTACTCGGGAGGAAGTCATGTTGGAGCTACGCAGGCGTTGGGTTGTGTCGGCGGCCGTCATTCTGTTGCTGGGCTGCTCCGGGGTCACTCCGGCGGACAACGTGGAGCCGGAGACAGTGGGACCGCTGGACGCAAAGGAAGAGTTAGTGGAGGATGTTCACGTGCTCTTCCCCGAGGTTGATGCGGATCCGACCGTGCCCGACCGGATGGTCTGGCCCGACGTGTCGGACGATGCCATGGAGCCCGACATCTCGGTGGACCTGGGCGGCACTCCCGGTAGCGCCGGCTGGCCGTGCGCCACGGGAGACGAGTGCGATTCAGGCTTCTGCGTGCAAACCCCGGCAGGCAAGCAGTGCACCGTTACCTGCTTCGAGGAGTGCCCGTTTGACTGGGTCTGCCTCCTGCACAAGCCGAGCCTTCCCGATGATGTCTACATCTGCCTGCCCGTGCAGTTAAACCTGTGCAAACCGTGCGACAAGAATTCCGATTGCGAAACAAATGGCGCTGAGACTGGAGACGCATGTGTGTCGTATGGAGAGGGTGGAAATTTCTGCGGCGCGGTTTGCATGGGCGCTGCCGACTGCCCGCAAGGGTACGACTGCAAGCAGGTGCTGGATGTTTGGGGCGGCGAGGTACAGCAGTGCGTGCTGGCCTCGGGTGAATGTGAGTGCAAAGAGTGGTTCATGGATGAGGAGGCTTTCACCACTTGCTCGGTCACCAACGAATGGGGGACCTGCGAGGGCGTGCGCGTGTGCACGGCACAGGGGTTGGGTAGTTGCGATGCAGCCGAGCCCACGAAAGAGAAGTGCAACGGTGAGGACGACGATTGCGACGGTGAGGTGGATGAAGACGCCGCAGGGGAAACCTGCTTTGTGGAAAACGAATACGGCGCGTGCAAGGGAACTTACGACTGCAGCGGCGGACAACTCCTGTGCGATGCGGACATTGCGGAGCCGGAACTGTGCGACGGACTGGACAACGACTGTGACGGTCAGACTGACGAAGGGTTCGCTGACTCGGACAAAGACGGTGTGGCCGACTGCCTGGAGGCGGACAAGGACGGCGACGGCGTGGTCGACATTGAGGACAACTGCCCTTATGCGGCCAACCCGGCCCAAGAGGATTTCGACTTCGACGGCATGGGGGATGCGTGCGACGCGGACGATGACAACGACATGTCGGCCGACGTGGACGATTGCGAGCCTCTCGACCCGGAAGTCAATCCGAATTCCGAGGAGGTTTGCAACGGCAAGGACGACGACTGCGACGGCCTCATCGATGAGGGCTTTGTTGACATCGACACCGACGGCTTCGCCAACTGCATAGACGATGACGACGACGGCGACGGCTTTGTGGACGCGGCCGACTGCGCCCCGGAAAACCCGGACATCTTTCCGGGGGCTCAGGAGCTGTGTGACGGCGTGGACAACGATTGCGACTGGGACGTTGACGAATCGTTCCCGGACACAGACCTTGACGGAGATGCCGATTGCATCGATCCGGACATGGACGCGGACGGCGTTCCCAACGACCTGGACAACTGCCCGGGAACCTCCAACCTCGGCCAGGAAGACCTGGACGAAGACGGGACCGGCGACGCCTGCGACCCCGATTATGACGGCGACGGCGTGCCCAACGGCACCGACACTTGCCCGGGCCTGTTCAATCCCAGCCAGAAAGACCTGGACGACGATGGGGTGGGAGACCTTTGCGACGCGGATCAGGATGGCGACGACATTTTGGACGAAGACGACAACTGTGCCCTGGTGCCCAACCCGGAGCAGTTGGATCAGGACGAAGATGGTGCGGGGGATGCGTGTGATGATGACGCGGACGGGGACGGAGACCCGGATGCCTCGGACTGTGCCCCCTACAACCCCTACGTCTTTGCGGGAGCGGATGAAGAATGTGACGGGCTGGACAACGACTGCGATTTTCAGGTCGATGAAGCCTTCCCGGACGACGACGGAGATGGGGTGAAGAACTGCGTTGACCCGGACGATGACGGCGACGGTGACCCGGACCTCAGCGACTGCGCTCCATCGGACCCGGCCACCCATGCCGGTGCGAGCGAAATCTGCAACGGTCTGGATGACAACTGCAGCGGAGAGGCTGATGAGGATCTGGGCTTGCTTGCCTGTGGCAAGGGCGCGTGTTTCCATACGGTGGCAGCCTGCGCCGGCGGGGAGGGACAGACCTGCGATCCGATGGAAGGGGCTGCCTTCGAGGAGTGCGATTCGGTGGACAACGATTGTGACGGGCTCGTTGACGAAGACCTTGGTTGGACCACGTGCGGCAAGGGGGTCTGCTTCCACTCTGTTGATTTGTGCGAAGACGGCCAGCCTCAGGTGTGCGACCCGATGGAAGGTGCCGAGCTCGAACAATGTGACGGACAGGACAACGACTGCGACGGCGGAATCGACGAGGAGTTGGGGACGCTCAGTTGTGGCCTCGGCATTTGCGAGCACACGGTGGTGGCGTGCGCCAACGGCGTGCCGGTTATTTGCGACGAGATGGAAGGCAGCCAGCCCGAAGTCTGCGACGGTTTGGACAACGATTGCGACGGCAAGGTGGACGAAGGCTACCCCGATTTTGATGATGACGGCCTAGTGGATTGCCTCGACCCGGACGACGACGGGGACGGCGACCCCGATTTCTCCGACTGTGCGCCCATGAATCCGGATCTGCACCATGCAGCGGACGAGATTTGCGACGGAGTAGACAACAACTGCGCCGGCGGAGTGGACGAGGAGAACGCGGGCGGCTGCGAGGTCTATTACGAGGACGTGGACTGGGACGGCCACGGTGGACCGGGGTCAAAATGCCTGTGTGTTCCGACACCGCTCTACAAGGCCGCTGCGGCCGACGACTGCAACGACTCCAATCCGTGGATCTTCCCCGGCGCATCCGAATTGTGCGACGGGGTGGACAACAACTGTGACGAGGAGACTGATGAAGACGGCGCCACGGGGTGCAACTGGTACTTCCCGGACCCCGACGGTGACGGCTATGGCAGTGGGGAGCCCTCATGTACTTGCGATGCACCGGGCGGTCCCTGGTCGGTGCTGGGCGGCGACTGCGATGAGGAGAGCTCGGAGATCCATCCCGGAACGGTGGAATTGTGTGACGAGAAGGACAACGATTGCGACGACGAGATCGACGAGGGAATCGACCTGCTCACCGACCCGGCGAACTGCGGGGCGTGCGGCCAGTTGTGCCAGCCCAACAACGCGTTCGGCAAGTGCCAGGGCGGAGACTGCAAAGTCGGAGACTGCATTTCCGGGTTCATGGACTGCAACGAGATTCCCGCCGACGGCTGCGAAATCAACACCGACCAGGACGAGGAGAATTGCGGCGGATGCGACACCGTGTGCGTACTCACCCATGCGGCGCCAACATGCTTGAACGGACAGTGTGCGGTGGGCGGGTGCGACGAGCACTACGCGGACGACGACGGCATCCCGGAAAACGGGTGCGAGGATCTGCTATACGGCAAACAGGCGGACGACCCGGGCCTCAGTTGCCACGACATTAAGACCTTTGATGGGACTGTCACCAACGGCAACTACTACCTGGACCCCAACGGCGGCGCACCGGAGGATGCTTTCCTGACCTACTGCAACATGTCCTCTTCCAAGAACGCCCCCGACTACAAACTGGTGACCCCGGACCAGTTCTATCATGCGGACAACTCCACCAAACACGGTGCGCCCAATGGTGTCGACAAATTCAACTACAGTTGCGATGCGTGCGGCGCGGCACAGCAGTGGTACAACTACCCCTGCCCGGACCAGCATTGGGAGGTGGTCACCTACGACATCCGCAGCCACTGCAACCACGGCAACCACAAGTCGGACCAGGTGTTCACATCGGAGACATACACCTCCGGCGGCATTCCGGGAATCCGCTACCGGCAGAAATCGGATGATTGCGGCGACCCCAACGAGTTCACCATCATCGGAGTGTGCCGTGTCAAAGGCGTGGGTATCGGAGACCCGGGCGGCTGGAACTCCAACTTCATGAACGTGAGTTGGTCCAACTAAAGATTCGAGCGACGGCGAAAGCGGCTATCAGGAACGCAAAGAGGGTGAGAGGAACCGCAGAAGCTCCGGACGGAGAGACCGCACATCCTTTGGCTACGGTCTCCACATGACACTGCTCGCAAAGCGGCAATGAGAGGTGGGTATTGCCGCCTGGAGCTGCGTCGACCTCCGGCTTGGACGAGCCGACATCATAGGTAGCGATCTCATAGGGTGATCCAAGTACTTCCCAGCCCGTCTCCTGCTCCAGCAGATCGGGGGCAGCTTCCAGAGGCGCCTCCACCGGAGTCTGGACGACGTCGGGAGCAAGTTCCACCAACTCCGCGACCGAATGCTCCACCACCTCCGCCTGGGCTTGCTCGACCACCTCCCATGTCGGCTGCTCAACGATCTCTGCCGCGGTTTCCTCTACCGCTTCGACCGCGTCAGCATCGACGAGCGGGTCGTCCGGAGTAGGCTGGAAAGGCTCCGACGTGTTGCAGGTCGGCTCTCCATCGTATTCCAGCGCCCCGATATCGATGCCGCCATCTTCCCGCAGATTGGCGCAGTAGTCGTCGGTGACATCGTCAACGAAGGCCCCCAGATCAATGATCTCCGAGCCATCCAGCAGGCTGAAATCGGCAGCCCACGGGGCGGCAAACCAGGCTGCGAAATCATCCTGGGGAACCCAGTAGAGATTGCTGCCCATGGTGACGGTCGCGCCGTCTCTGGCCCGGATATCGCCGTCCAGGAGGTTATTGCGAACAGTGGCGTTGCTTGCGGGAAATCGAACGTCAATGCCGGTGGTGTTGTACAGGGTGTTGTTGTACACACCGCAGTCTTTGGCTTCGTTGAGGTACATGCCGACATCAGCCGGGCAGTTGACGATGATATTGTTCCGCATGATTCCGCCGGTGTGCTCCACAGAGCAGTCGAACTCCTCACACACCTGGTCGGGCCAGGTGCCGCCGCCGCCAAAGGAAAGCCCCAGCCGAATCTGCCCCGAGTGGAGGAGCTCGCACATTACGAGATTGCGCTCGAACAGTCCGTCCTTCGAGTTGCCTTTGAAGAATGCAGCATAGCTGACCTGGTCGCTTTGCCCCTTGGCGTGATCGTGGATGAAGTTACCCCGTACCACCCACCTCTGCCCGCCAACGACGTCGATAGGCGTCACCGGGTTGCCGGTATTGCGCACGGCCGAGTTGAACAGTTCGTTGTATTCAATGACCACGTCGTCGGGCCAAACCTTCTCCTGGCCGTCGCCTGAGTATTCGCCGTTGCCCTTGACCTGGGCGTTGAAGTCGTGGAGACGGCAGCCTCTGACGATGGTGTCGTCGGCCTCGCCGGTGATGTGGAAGGCGTGTTCGCACGCGCTGTCGTCCGCGCATGTCCCCTGAATGTCGAGGTTCTCGAAGCGCCAGTGGGGGGCTCTCACCCAGAAGCCGGACTGGGAGGTGACGAGCAGCTTGGCGTCGCCAAGGGTTTCGGCTCGAACGGTAATAGGCGCCTCCGGTGCGCCCGCGGTCTCACATGCTACAGCCCAGTAGGCGTCATAGTTCCCTTGTGCCAGCGTGATCACGTCGCCGGGAAGGACACCCGCCACCGCGGCGATAAGCTCGTCGAAGTTCTTCACAACTATCTCGTCAGCGCGGACCGGGGAGATCACGACTATGGTGCAAACTAGGACAAGTGAAACCACGGCAAGTCGGTTCATGTACCCGCCTCGGTCCGGAAGACACAACTCCACTATCGGCAGACCTGAATATTTGGCGAACTGCTACTTCGGGCGAACTCCTATCTATTTTGTAGAGAAATCCGAATTACGAGTCAAGGCCAATGTGGAAGACCGTTGACGCCGGGCTCCGTAATGTGAGCTTCATTTGATCACTTTGCCACGGCCTTTGGTCGCATCGATCACGGCCTGCTCCAACTGTTCAGCAAAATCGGCGTCGACGCGGACTGTGAGGGTGATTCCTTCTTCCCCGTAATGTTCGGAACGCTCGAGAACAGGGAAGGAATCCACGGCCAGGTAGAGGGGGCCGGTGAAATCGAACGGCACCTCAACCGCCACCGTGGCAATGGGACGGACCTCCCTCTTTGGTGCGGCTTCCAGACACTTGGCTGCACTACCACCATAGGCCCTCACCAGGCCGCCGGCGCCCAGCCTGATGCCGCCGTAAAACCTGGTCACCATGACGAAGACCCGGTCCAGGCCCTGGCCCTCGATGGCGGAGAGAATAGGACGCCCCGCGGTGCCGCCAACCTCGCCGTCATCGAAAAACCGATAGGCATCCCCCGACTTGTAGGCCCAGGCGTTATGGGTGGCCTTGGGAAGGGCAAGCTCGTCCACCAGGCCCGGCGCCTCTTCAACCGCGCCAAGAGGAACCGCGGTGGCGAGAAAGCGGCTCTTCTTGATCTCGCGGTGAAACTCATGTCGTTTCGCCAATGTGATCATGACTGGACGGGCGACCCGGATCTAACGGTTATTTGTGGCAACCTTTGCACTTGGTGGGGGCAGGCGATTCGGGGTCCTTCTTCACAGTCTTCTTGTGACACCCCTTGCAGTTGTCGTGCATGGCTTTCTTGAATGAGGGAGCGTCGCCATCCTTCTTAGTGTGGCAGGAAAAGCAGGGAGTCTCCTTGTCCTCGTGGTGGCAGGCGCCGCATCCGTGTCGTTTGTAGTGCGCGCGGTGAGAAAGGGAGACTGCCGACTTGCCTCCCGGGTAATAGTCAAGAATGATGGTTTTGGGGGCCGGTTTCTTGGCCGGTTTTTCTTCGGCTGCCGGTTTTTCTTCGGCTGCTGGTTTTTCCTCTGCTGCTGGTTTTTCTTCGGCTGCCGGTTTTTCTTCGGCTGCCGGTTTTTCTTCGGCTGCTGGTTTTTCTTC
>CAZVFX010000094.1:0-27443 GCA_964626565.1 uncultured Myxococcales bacterium | reverse complement strand
TTTGCAAATGAAAACGAGTTGACACCCAAAAGCAAACTATCTAATGTCTGGGCGGTTTCTATCAAAGAGGTGATATCGTGACGTGGAAAACATGGCTGTCGATGTTTTGCGCTGCCTCACTGCTGGCCGGGTGCGGCGCCGAAGAAGCGGGCGGAGACCTGGCTGACTACGAACCGCCGCCGGTGTCGGGAAAGGCCGACACGGTAGACCTTTCCATGCGTGTGCCGGTGATATACGGCGAGGTGCGGCTGGATAAGGTGGTGGCCAAGGGCGTGCTCATGTGCTACCCGTTCGAATCCAGGGAAGGGGCCACAGTTTCCTTCGCTCTCGATGGCATAAACAAAGGCAAAGTGTTCCTGTACGGACCTCTGGACGCCCAAGGTTTCTACGGACCGCCCCTGCAAGAGGCCTACGCTCCGGAAGGCCGGGCGACGGTGACCGCCGACCTGTTGGAGGACGGCGAGTACCTGGGGTGTGTGGTTGGGCTCAGACGCAACGATAAGTTCGAGGTGGAGTTGGGGTGCAGTGGCGAGTGCGGTATCGACCCGGCGCTGACGAGAATCCGAGCCAACGAGATGGAACGTGCCGAACTGCTCACGTTCGACGAGCTTACCGAGGCCCAGGTGGACGCCCTCGTGGTGCGGCGCACCGAAGCCGGACAGTTCGTCGGCCTGGCCGAGATTGCCGATATCCTCCAAATGGAATTAACCGTAGTGGAGAGCCTGTTCTCCCTCGAATGGCACCGGCTACACATGTCGCCGGAGGTCAACGGCGGGTTCGGGTTTGCCGAAGTGAACAATGCAAAAACCGCCCCGATGTTCGACCCCGCCGGTCCTGCTGAGTGGCAGGCGGGCAGCATCGTGGTCCCGGCAGTGGACATGTTCGAGCGAGCCACTACCAGCATTGACCTGGTGATGTACAGTTTTTCGAGCTGGGGCGACGAGCTCGCAGCACTTGAAAATGCACTGGCCCGAGGAGTTCGGGTAAGAGCCATTCTGGACATCTCCTCCGGCTCCCCCACACCGTACAACCAGAAGATGATCGACCACCTGGTAGAAGTGGGAATCGAGACCCGGGTGCCGAAATACAAGACCAAAACCTTGCACGAGAAGTTCGCTATCGTTGACGGAATTCACCTATTCAACGGCAGTTCCAATTTCTCCGGAAAATCCTCCACCGTGTATGCGGAAAACCGCATCTTCTTCCAGTACAGCCCGGTGGTTGTTGAACAGTTCCAGGGGGAGTGGGACCGGCTGTGGGACACCTTGACCGTCCCGGCCACAACTTCCGGGGAGGAGGAATAACATGAAAACCAGGCTGACTACAATCTTGGCTGTCTTCCTGCTGGCGCTGCTGGTAGCCCTCCCGTCCTCGGGCCGAATTCGCTCCTACTTCACTTCCGTAGAGAAGGCGGGAATGGACGATATCCTCATGGACGTGATGGGCAAAGCCGAAGTCCGGGCAAAGGCCGGACGTGAAGCGAGCATCGACGTGCTCGTTTTTTCGTTCACCACCAAGTCTCTGGCCGACGAACTGCTGCGAATCGCAGCCGCCTACCCTTCGCTGGTGCAGGTGCGGGTCATGCTGGATATCACCCAGATGTCCCAGGGCCAGTCCCACAAGGGTCCGTACATGTACTACGCATCCATCGGGGAATACTGGAAAGCGTGCGACGTGGGCTGCAAAGACGATGAGTGCATCTCGACATGTATGGATGAGCTGCAGGCCATGCTGAACGGAGCCAAGCTGGAGAATTTCAAAGTGCGCTACTGGTTCTACAACGCCTGGGTGTGGAGCAGCTCCAAGAACATGCCCAACTATCACCACTCCAAAGGCAAACTGATGCACCACAAAGCGGTGGTGGTGAACCGGCAGATACTCGCCTCCGGTTCCTACAACTGGTCAGTGACTGCGGCCAAGAAAAACTACGAGAACTTTCAGATCTTCTCGGGTAGCAGGGAACAGGGAGTTGTGCAGGACTTCCTGGCCGAATTCGAAGCGATCTGGAATCACCCCGAAAACTCGGTAACCACCGAAGAAGGCCAGACCCGCAAGTCGGAAATCTGGGACGCCCTTTACGAGGAAAACTGCCCCGAGTGCCAATGAAGGCAGGCGGGAGGCGGTAGCAGAAGACAGGCCGTAGGAGCACCCCGGCCCGCCGGGCACTCGAAAGTCAAGTATCGTCGGTTGGTCTTTCCTACAGCCTACCGCCTCTCCTGTGCTACAGCCTGCCTCTATTGACTTCCCCTCCCCACATTGTTCTAATCTAAACGGGTTGTCTGTTAGTGAGGTTTCTATATGACGCGCATTTTCGCTCTTGTTTCCATCCTCGCAATCCTGCTGCAAGCCTGCGGTCCCGCCGACGAAAAGGCCGATATCCAGGTGGCGCCCGATGTTGACGCCGGCACCTTCTTCGTCACCGATGAGGTGTTGGACGCCGGTGACGACAACTGGATTCTGGATCTTTCCGGCCGGAACTGGGAGTTCGTCCCGGAGGAGGGTGGGTTCCTGTGGCCGTGCACCGATGCCGAAGACTGCCTGTCTTCCTATTGCATCCAGTCCACGAAGTACGGCTCCGTGTGCACCACGGTGTGCGAATCGGAGTGCCCCTTCAACTGGAAATGCAAGAGCAAGGACATCGGCGCAGACATCATCTATCTGTGCACACCGCCGGAAGAAGACCTGTGCAAGGAGTGCGAAGAAGACGACGATTGCGGATCTCCTGAAGACCTGTGCCTCGAGATCGGCCTGGACGGACAGAAGTACTGCACCATGGCTTGCGGTAGTGACGACGATTGTCCCGCGGACTATGGCTGCATGCCTGACGAACTGGACGACTCTGGAGTCGGCCAATGCCAGCCGCTGAGCGGGTCGTGCGTCTGCCTGGGCGAGTTGGACGGCAAGGTTGAGGATTGCTCATGGGAGAACGAGGCAGGAAAGTGCTTCGGGGAACAGTTGTGCGAGGGGCCCGACGGCTGGAGCGAGTGTTCGGCGCCGGAACCGGTCGAGGAGATCTGTGACGGCGTGGACAACGATTGCGACGGGGACAAGGACGAGGGCCTGACCGGGGAACCGTGTGAAATCACCAACGACATCGGCACTTGTACGGGTGAGGAGGAATGCCAGGGGGAAGGCGGCTGGGTCTGTTCCGCGACTGAGCCTTCCGAGGAGCTCTGCGACGGCGTGGACAACGACTGCAACGGGGAGACCGACGAGGCGTTCCCGGAAGTGGGGCTGGCCTGCGACTCGCCCGACGATGAAGACCTGTGCGAAGAGGGGGTGTGGGAGTGCAACCCCGACGCGGGCGGCCTGTCTTGTGAAGGCGACATCCCCCACACCGAGACGTGTAACGACCTTGACGACGACTGCGACGGAATCGTGGACGACCCGTGGGAAGACAAGGGCGAACCGTGCGACGGTCCTGATGATGACGACTGCAAGTCGGGTGTGTGGGTATGCGACGAGGGCGGCTTCCTGCTCAATTGCGAGGGGGACGAAGTGGTGGCGGAGGTGTGCGACGGGGCGGACAACGACTGCGACGGCGAGGTGGACAACGGCTTCCCCGACACCGACGGCGACGGCCTGGCCGACTGCATCGACGACGACAGCGATAACGACGGCGTGCCCGACTTGGAGGACAACTGTGTTGCCGCGGCGAACCCGGAGCAACTCGACTTCGACTTCGACGGCGCCGGCGACGCCTGCGACGAGGACGACGACAACGACGGTGCACTGGACGTTGATGACTGCGAGCCCCTCAACGCGGCGGTGCATCCCGGCGCGACTGAAGTGTGCAACGAGTTGGACGACGACTGCGACGGGCAGACCGACCCGAAAAATTCCGTAGGGTGCAACCCCTTCTACATCGATGTGGACGGCGACTTCTACGGTGGCTCGGGGCTCAAGGAATGCGTGTGCGGCGACGAGGGAACAGAACCTTTCACCGCACCTGCGGGAGGCGACTGCAACGACTCCGATCCGGCGATCAACCCGCTGGCTGAAGAGATCTGCAACGAGAAAGACGACAACTGCGACGATGACGTCGACAACTTCGGCGCCACCGGATGTACCCTCAAGTACAAAGATGCTGACGGGGACGACTTTGGCCTCTTTTCAGACAAACAGTGCGTGTGCGGCGCCAAAGGCGCCTATTCGGCTTCAGAAGCGGGGGACTGCGACGATACCGACGAGGACGTGTACCCCGGCGCCGACGAATTCTGCAACGGCAAGGACGACAACTGCAATTTCTCAACCGATGAGGAAGGGACCCTCGGCTGCGACAACTTCTACCTCGATTTTGATGAAGACGGCTGGGGGATCGAAGCCAACTTCAAGTGCCTGTGCGCACCCTCAGGCATTTTCTCAGCGAGTCTGGCCGGCGACTGCGACGACGAAGATGATGAGATCAGCCCCGGGGAAGACGAAATATGCGACGGTAAGAACAACGACTGTGACATTCTGCTCGACGAGGAGGATGCGGTGGGGTGCACCATCTACTACCTGGACGCGGACGGCGACACTTTTGGCAAGAGCAACGACTTCAAATGCCTCTGCTATCCCGGCAATTTCTACACCGCGACCATGAAGTTCGACTGCGATGACACCAAAGGATATGTCCACCCCGGCGCCAACGAGCAGTGCAACAACATCGACGATAATTGCAACGGCGATACGGATGAAGGGTGTTAGCCGTCAGCCTCGAATCGAAAGTTGATAATTGAAAATTGAGAATTGCCTAGTCATACACCCCTTTCGGATGGGGGCTGACAAGGCCGTAGGCGTCGAGGGTCTGCCGCAGGAAGAAGGGCACTTCCACATAATCTTTCAAAGCTATGCAGGAGCGGTTGGAACTGCAGGTGCACTCTGAGTTGTCCTCCGGATTACACCCTTCCACTCCGCCGTTGTAGACGAAGCCGTCCTTGATGCCGGCGATGCTCTTATCCCAACGCACCAGCGGTTGGCCGGTCTCCGGATTGAACACCGGCAGGTACCACTCGGGCTCGCCGTCGCCGTCTCTGTCCGGGCCGGGCACAGTCACGTAGGCTTCGTTCATCAACTGGTTGGCATACTGAAGAACCCGCCCTGCGATCCCCTTCTCGACTTTCCTGCCAAACAGGGTTTCTGTTCCGTAGGACTTGGCGATGTAGGTCTTGCCGTGGGGATAGTGGAACTCGATGCGGTTCTCGAACCCCGGATCAGCGTCTTTGCCCAGTTCCCAGATGCGCAGCATGTCGATCCATTCCTGCTTCTGATTCTCAGGCAGGTAGAGCAGAGTCCACGCAATGAGGAATTTCTGAACTTCCCAGCCGATCTGCGGGTCCAGTACCGTGGTGTTGTTGGGGTAGTTGGCGTCGAAGGGAGCGCTGTCCACACCGAAACTGCCGCAAATGGTAGTTCCTTCTGACGGGAAGCAGACTTTCGGCGCCTCTCCCCACCAGCTCACCCAACCGATGGGAAGATCCGGGAAGCCCTTGGGGTCCACTTTGGGCGTGCCGTTTCCGGACGCAGCCAGGTGGGGGCCCTTGAGGAAGTCATCCCCGGTGAGAGAGTTGGACAGGAACCTGCGATAGCCATCAGGGAACAGGTCGGCCAGGGAGACGGCCCGGTATCGGGCGTCCACGAAGTCCTGGCGTGAGTCGCTGATGAAGTTGTCCACCGATTCGGTGAACAACATGGCCGTGTTGATCTTGTCGTAGTAGGACCCGGCATTTATGGTCTGCTCCGCGTCGAATTCACCCTGGTCGGATGCCAGGCGGTTCTCCACCAGGCGGCCGCCCGAAGCGATGTTTCCGAACTTGCCCGTGGCGCCGTTGGGTATCAACACCGCGGTGGCCCCGGCCTGGGCCACCGTGTCTTCGCTCGACCGCAGCACGGGATCGCCGTCCACGCGGAAGTGGGGGCCGGGCTGGGGCCGGACTGCGTTGCGCACGAAGTGGTCGAAAACCAGGCCCGAAGCCAGGATATTCTCTTTGAAGAACAGTGGGGCGATGTCGGGCCACAGCCCGTCAAAGTCATAGCCCATCTCCAGGGCGAAATCCCGGTAGATATTCTTCAACAACCCGAGGCCCTTGGCGCCGTCGCGGATCTTCTCGTTGTAGCGGCGCAGAGTGCGGCTGGACGCGGAACGGACGGAGAAATCCTGACGACCGCGGCGGTAGTTGTCGAATATGTGCATCACTTCCTGCTGAGTAATGAGGAAGTCGAAGATCTCGTACGGGTCTGCGCCGTTGTCGTGACGATAGACGGACAGGTTGCCCAGGTCGGCCCACCGGTCGGTGGCGAAGCCGTACGGGACCCTGATGCGCCCCTCGTCGTCCACCGCGTGGGAGCCTCGCATGTAACCCTCGAACTCGCTGTCCGCAGGGTTGCGCATGTCGTCCCAGCTTACATAATCCACCTTCTGCTGCTTGCAGCGGGAATACCCGCCGTTGGCGAACACAATCATGCCGTCGAGGACCGGGTCCCAGAAGCCCCTCTCCTCGTCATTGTGCCGCGCCGGCCGGAACGCCTTGGGATCCACCGCCTTGCAGTCCTGGATCATGTCCAGGTGGTTGTGCAGCTCCGAGTAGTGGATATCATTCCCCTGGTAGCGATGCTGGATGCCAAGAATGCCGCCGAAGTTGTCCATCTTGGCCATGGCCGTGTTCCCGCGGTCGGTGCCGACCTTGAACGAAGGGTCGGCGTAGACGGCTACCACGTCGCCATACAGCATGCGTGCCGCGGCAAAGTCATAGGCGCCAAGCCCCAGGAAATCCTGGGTGGTTTCTCCCGGATACTCCATCACCGAAGAAGCCATGAACATGCGGATGAGGCTTGACCGCTCCTCATCGGTGACCGGGTCGAAGTAGCGGGGACCGACGCAGTTCTCGCCGTCGGCGCTCAGGTCCTCACACTTGCTCTTGACCATGCCGTTCTTGGTTCGAAGCTGCCAATACTGAGGCCGGAAGTTCCACGCGTCGGAGGAGCTTACAAAGTTGTGCCGTAAGCCCACCGAGTGCCCCATTTCGTGGATGATAACGGACATGTGCGCCCGGTTGGCCAGGTATTTACGCATCCGCTCGGAACGTTCCTGCTGCACTTCGGGAGCGTCGGCGGGGTTGAACTTGCCGAATTTCACTTCGAGGATGCCTGCCAGGCCCACCAGGTCCAGAGGCGCGTCGGCTTCCCGCAACACACACGCTCCCCGCTTGGCAAGCGCGTTTTCCCTCATCTGCAGAAGCTGGCGTTGGACCGTCGGGTTGCCGCCCCGCAAGGGTGAAACCATGTTCATCAGGGACTCGGTAAGAGGAAGGCCGTCAACGCCGTTGAGTTGCTGCATCTGACGGTTCATAAGCAACGCCTCGACCTCAGAGCCCGCCGCCGAGTTCATGCGGGCTGCATACAGCGGCGCAGTGGTGGCCCCGACATCCACAGACGCGGCTACACCGGTAAGCTCCTGCTTGAGGTTCCGGGTAGCTTGCACAACCTCAGGAAGTGCCGCTTCGATGGCCTTGTGGTCGGGGAGAGTATCCAAAGCTACGCCCTGGGTGAAATCGTTGACCATACGGTTGACTTGCTTCCGGGTGAGCTTGGGAAGTACGCCGCCCGAAGCCAAGGACTCGGCCGCCTTGGCCCATTCGTCCACGTACTCGCCATCGGTGACTTCCTGGACCGACAGTTCACCTTTGATGTACCGGAGAATGTCGATCACTTTCTGGCTCCACAAGTCGGTAATGTGGGACCAGATGTTGATGCTGGCGGCCACCGTCTCACCGGTGAGGGGATCTTCCGAGTCGGTATAGATTCCCCACGGAGAGGGCGTCTGCGGCTCATCCACTACGTTGACCTGATGATACCTCAGGTCCCCGCGCCTTACCTGGATTACGTTCTTGCAGGCCATGTATGTGTCGAGTTGGTCTTCAGGCACGTCCGCTTCCAACTGGTCAAGGGTCTCCTCACAATCGTCCCAGGTCATCCCCTTGGGAATCCTGTTTGCCCCGCACTCGGGATGGTCATCGTATTCCACCGGACTGTGGCAGAGAACTATCATCTCCTTCATCTTGGCGATGGAGATGACGCCCGAGGCATAGCCTCGCTCCTTGCCCAGCGTGTCGGCCAGCGCCTGGCACTTCTCCTCGTCCTTGTTCTTGTCCGCGTATGCCTTGCCCGACCGGCAGTCGTCCACTTCCAGGGCCAGGCTCACTGCGTCCTCGTTGTCTCCCTGCTGCCCGAAGTACATGGGGAACCGGGTGAGGCAATCGTCGCCGCCGACCTCCTTGCACTCTGCGTACTGAGCGGCCCGGACCGCGGTTCTCAGCGCCACATCCCACTCGTGCGTGGCCAGATCAGTAGCCTCGTAGAAGTCGGGGTTGTTGCCGTTGGTGTAGTACCAGGCGATGGTGATGGGCGTCCGGTCCTGGTAAGGCAGGGTGCACATCTGCCGGTGTATGTCGCAACGCGAGCCGTTGCCCACTGCCGCGCACTCGTCCTCGGTGCCGTCGCCGTTTTCGTCCCGGTGGGGATCAGCGCCGTAGAGAGTGGTCTCCGGGGTATAGCACTCCACCGGGCCGGTCATGTTCTCCGGATCATCATAGTAGTGGCTGCGTTCCCAGATCTGATAACGGGTGAGGAATCGCCGCCATTTGGCGTCGCTCATGCCGTAGTTGCGAGCAAATCCGAGCCGCTCGAGGTAGAAGCCGCCGTAGGCCTGGAAACGGTAGCCGTCCCAGTCGATGGGTTCGTAGTCGGTGTCCACGACGCGGCGGAAAGAGTGACGCAAGGTCAGCTCCACCGGGCTGCAACTACCCGACGGATAGCTGCCGCCGAAGAAGTCGTTGCCCAGATAGCAGGCGGGAAAGGAATCGATGCCCCAGCCCAGGTGGCTCAAGTCCACCACAGCAGGCTTGGCAAACGCCTTGGTGGTAATGTCGAAATACCCGGAATCGGAGTCAAAGTAAGGGGCGTCTTCGTGGGTGGGGTCGTCCACGTAGTATTTCAACGATTCGTACTCAACGCCGCCGTAGATCCCGACCAGGGAGAGGGTGTCGAAGTCGTAGCTGTCCACATTGAGGTTTTCCGAGAAGTCCACCCGAATGTACTCCCTCTCGTACCAGGGTCGATCACTGTCGTTCTCTTCCACGATGTTGAGCTGCTCGCCGGTGGTGGGGTTGTACGCGTTGGCAATGTCGAAGTGCTTTTCGATATTGAACGCGGCCACGATGACGCCGTCCAAGGTCTTTTCGCCCAGTCCCTTGCCGTCGGAGCCTTCCACTCGCTCGTAGGCCAGACGGCCGATGAGCATGTCCTCGGTGATCTGCCACCTGAGGCGAGCCATGGGCTGGGCGTAGGTCGAGGTGAACAGCCCCATGACCGCGGCACCGTAACCCACGTCGACGAGGGTAGCCTGGGTCCAGAACTCCGGATTGTCCGCCGGATCCTGAATGTCTTCGCCGACGAAGAACGCCTTCTTCAATGCAAAGGTCTGCACCCGGTCAACTGCAGGTCTTTCCTCCGCACATCCTGCGATGGCGGCGCCCAGCAATATGAGAATCAGCGTGGTCAGGCTTTTTCGTGAAAGAAACATTACTTCCCCCCTTCTGATGTGAGTTGCGACACAAAACCGTCAATATGGAAAGTGAGGTCGAAATAGACCGTTGTATACCGGTTGAAGAACACCTCTTCCTGAGACGAGTCGGGAGCGAGTTGCGGGTTCAAAGTGCTGGCGCCTACCGCCAGCCCCAGCGAAGGCATGGGGCGGCCGTAAAGCTGTACATCGTACAGCATCACATACCGCTCCTCCGTCGGCTTCAGAGGTTCGAAAGTAACCCGCTCGTCGTCTTCTTCCCGCGGGTACAGATAGTCCACTACCACGCCCGCGGACGCGGACGCTCCCAACCAGTCGAAAAAGTCAACCGAAAGTGCGGCCATGTTGGTGAGCCGCCATTTGGCGTTGCGGGCGCCGGTATTGAGATACTCGTCGCAACCGCCCACCGAAGAGGTGCAGCCGGGAAGCAACGGCAGCTCCCGCTCGCTGGTAGTGTACTCATTGAAGTAGCGGGTCCCCTGCACTGCGTACGCCAGGGTGATACCGCTCATGACATCGAAAGTGCGGGACACCGTCAATTCAGGCCGCAACCCGAGGATCATGGTTCGGGCTTGGGAGATCTTGCTCGTGGGCGCGATCATGGTCAGCGCGGGGGAAAAAGCGATGCCCGCCACAGGGATGGTAAGGATCCGCGACGCACCTACGCGGCCGAGGATGTCTCCCCACCAGAACTCTCCTTCCTGAGTGGTGTCGTCCGAGTTGGTAAGCTCCCGGGAGAGTTCGACGTCCGCTCGCACGTAAAGGTGCTTCGTGAACCACCATCGAGGGGAAAAGCTCAACTCCATGGCGTAATAGGGATTGTAGGTCAGCTCCGAATCCTTGTAGATGCTGATGGTGGAGCCCACGTTTCGATAGGTGAGCGTCGAACCGCGCACAGGCGAGGAACTCTGCTCCGCCGTCACTCCAAAGTCATCGGCAAAGGCCGGCGCCGACACAATTCCCAGCGCCACCATCAGAACCAAACTCCGCATCCCGAAAACACGGGTTGCCATAGTCACACCTCCCGGCTGTCACAGGGGTTAAAGGCAATTGCCGGCCCCCGCCCCTACAAATCAACCGTGCGATCCTTACCATGTTAGCGTAGATGAAGGAAGGCTCCATGACTGAACAGTTGTAATTCGAGACGGTTAGTGGGATCCGAACGCCCGCGTTGACTAGCGGGCGAAGTCGCCCGAGACAGTGCTCACGGCTATCACCACTCCACGTGCACGACGCCGTGGGCGCCCGCACCGCCGGTGGGGCGTGAGCCGTTGTAACCTCCGCCACCGCCGCCCGCGCCATATCCCTGGCCGCCCTTGCCGCTCCAGGACGCGCCGCCGTTGCCCGCGTTAGGGCCGCTGCCGTTGATGAGCATTCCGCCCGCACCGCCTCCGCCGCTGTGGGAGGACTGCCCGGCAGCCCCGCCGGCTCCCGCGGTGAGACTCTTGACCACGAACATGCTCAAGTCGTCAAAATGACCACCGCTGCCGCCACCGTAGGAGCAACCGCTCTCGCCGCTCGAGCCGCCACTGCCGCCCTTACCCGCGCAGCCGGAGTTGCCCGCACCGCCCCCGCCGCTGCCGCCGTTGCCGCCCCCCGGGCCGTTGGTGTTGCCGCCGTTACCCCCGGACGCGGAGAGGAACCCGCCGAAAGAGGAATTCGACCCCTTGGAGCCGGGCGCGTTGTTGGTGCCTGAAACTCCTCCACCACCGCCTGCACCCACGGTGACCGTTACCGGGCCGGCGACGTTGTAGGTGCCCGCCAGCACGTACCCCGAGCCGCCACCGCCATAGTGGCTGCCTGCACCACCGCCACCACCGCCGACTACCGCTACCCGCACCGAGGAAACACATCCCGGCGGCGTGAAGGTCTGGGCACCGCCGGTGTACTCAAAGGTCTGGCTCCCCGCCGGACAGGTGTCGCACACCCCGCCGGAACACACGAAGTCGGGACCGCCCTGGCACGGTGTGCCGTCGGCCACGGCCAGATTGGAGCAGCCGCCGTCCGGAATGCAGGAGTCGTCGGTACACTCGTTCTGGTCATCGCAGTTCAACTCGGGACCGCCCTGGCACATGCCGCCCACACAGGAGTCTTCACTGGTACAGTCGTTGTCGTCGCTGCACTCCCCGGGAATGCCGATGAAGGTGCAACCCAAATCAGGGTCGCAACCGTCCTCGGTGCACACGTTGCCGTCCTGGCAGGGGAGTTCGCCCCCGCCCAGGCAATCACCACCTCCGCACTGGTCGTTTATGGTGCACTGGTTACCGTCGTCGCACGGCACGTCGTTGGGGGTGTGGATACACCCTTCCACGTCGTCGCAGGAGTCATCGGTGCACAGGTTGTCGTCGTCACAGTCGGAGGGCACGCCGGTGGCGCACCACCCCTCAGCGCAAGTGTCCTCCTCAGTGCAGGCGTTGCCGTCGTCGCAGGGCGCGTTGTTGGCCTGGAAAAAACAGCCGCCCGCCGGGTCGCAAATATCATCGGTGCACGGGTTGCCATCCGAACAACTCATGGTTCCGCTGGAGATGCACTCGCCAAGGTGACAATGGTCGCCCAGGGTGCACACGTCGGCGTCTGTGCACGGCGCCTCGTTCAGGGTGTGCGTACAGCCCTCAGCCGGGTCGCAACTGTCCGTCGTACACACGTTGCCGTCGTCGCAATCTTCCAGCGATGAATAGACACACGCACCTTCCTCGCACTTGTCTCCCAGCGTGCATTCATTGCCATCGTCGCACTCACCCGCTTCGGGAGTGTGCACGCACACCCCGGGCGCCTCACACGCATCCGCAGTACACGGATTGCCGTCGTCGCATTTCACTACCGGCCCCGGCGCACATTCGCCGTTTTCGCACTGGTCGTTTACCGTGCATGGGTCGCCATCGGTACAGGGGGCCTGGGAGTGCAGGTAGATACAACCGTCCACCGGGTCGCAAAGATCGGTGGTACACGGATTGCCGTCGTCGCAATCCTGGGCCCCGGACGACACACACTGGCCGCCGGCGCACTGGTCGTCCAGCGTACACGGGTTGCCGTCGTCGCAGAAATCGTCATTGGCCTGATAGAGGCAACCCCCGAACGGTCCGCACGTGTCGTCCGTGCACGGGTTGCCGTCATTGCAGTTCACCGGCACACCCGGAGCACACACGCCCAGCTCGCACTGATCGTCCAGGGTGCACGGGTCGCCGTCGTTGCAGGACGCCTCGTTGTGCTGGTACAGGCAGCCGGAACCCGGCGCACACGAATCATCGGTGCAGGGATTCGCGTCATCGCAAACAGCCGGCCCCTGGTTGGCACAGTAGCCCGCCTTGCACTCATCCCCGACGGTGCAGGCGTTGCCGTCATCACATGGAGCCTGGTTGGGCGTGTGGGTACACCCCAGCCCGGGGTCGCATCCGTCGTCGGTGCAGCCGTTGGAGTCATCGCAATCCGGAGGCGGACCGCCGACGCACTGCCCACCGTCACAAATGTCGCCCGTTGTGCAGGTGTCAAGGTCGTTGCACGGACTGTCGTTGTTGGTGTAGGTGCAGCCGCTCAGCGGATCGCACGAATCGTCGGTGCACGGGTTGTTGTCCGCACACGCCATGGGCACACCGGCGAGGCACATGCCCTGTTCGCATTTGTCACCTACGGTGCAGGCGTCGCCATCGTCGCAGGCATAGCCCTCGTGGTTCGGCTCCACCACGCACTCACCGGTCTCCGGCACACACACAGTCTTCGAGCAGATTTCTCCAGGCGTCTCCGGGCCGCAAATCACCACCGTCTCCAAGTCCACTTTGCACTGGTACGGGAAGGTGGAAAGCTCGCAGGCCAGTGTGCCGTTGCACAGGTCGTCATCGTCGAACTGGGCGCAGTCCTCATCTGCCTGGCAGGCGCAGTCCACCGGGAAGCCCGCACACGTTCCCTCGTCGCACGTATCGTTCACCGTGCACGGGTCGCCGTCATCACAGTCCGCGGTGTTGAACTCCACCGCGCAGCCGCCGGCGCCGTCGCACAGGTCATCGGTGCACGGGTTGTCATCGTCGCACGCGATGGGCAGGCCTACGCATTGGCCCTCTTCGCAGTGGTCACCCACGCTACACGCGTCCCCATCCACGCATTCCCCTTCGCTTTTGCCCTCGTGACTGCACCCTTCCGACCCTTTGCACAGGTCGAGGGTGCAGTCGTTGTCGTCATCACACAACTCGGCGTAGACCCCTTCCACCAGAACCGGCTCGTCAACCTCGCCGTCGCAGTCGTTGTCCAGACCGTCGCAACTCTCCGCGACCGGCGCTCCGGCATCGCAATCGGTCAGCCCTTCCTCGGTACAGACTCGCATCCCCTCACAGGTGCCCCACTCGCTGGTTACGCTGCAAGTGGTCCACAACGCCAACTCCACCGACTTCGGAGTACAGGGACAAACACCGGCATCGGACGTGCACTGCCGGGTGGGGATGCCATCCGCAGTCTCGATGTCCTGACATGAAAACCCCCACGGACAATCCTGGCTCACCTCGCAGGCGCCGCCACAGAAATTCCCGCCCGCCCCGTACGAGACGCACACATCCTCAGCGCCGACAGTGCTCTTGCAGTCGCTGCCGGAGGTGCACGGGCGGCACAGGTTGGCGTGCTGCGAAACGCAGACGTAGACGAGGTCCGGATCGGTGCCCGCCACCTGCTGGCACGACCAGCCGGAAGGGCACTCTTCAGTACACATTTGGGTGCACACCCCGTCCCCCATATGCTCCACACACCAGCCGGAAAGACAGGCCGCGTTTTCAGTACAGGGGTCGAGGAAACAGCCGTCGCCCGGAGCGCATTCTTCCACCGGCAATTCGGGCGGCAACTCCAGGACCCAGATGTCGGGGTCCGGGGTGACGTGGGTGTCGGGAACGACCGCCACGTCCGGCTGTCCCACCTCCGCGGCCAGCCCGGTGTCCTCGACCAGCTCCTGAATCAGATTGATGTCCTGGTCTCCCGTCCCACACGCGACGACCGCCCCGGCGCAGATAATCAGCAACAGATAGGTCCTTACTTTCACAGCCTCCACCTCCGGCAGAAGGTTTTACCCTGTGAGTATACCAGAGGGGGCCGACTTGCGGAATCAGATTCCATGCTCGTTCCACGGTACCCCGACTGCGAAGAAGGGGCCTGCGGACATCCGACAACGTGAAGTGAAGTTACACTATGTGAAGAAATTCAGCACAAACTAGAGCCCTTCATGCCGGCCCATGAACCGAATGTGGGCCCGCAATGAGACGTCGTCTTCGGGAACGATCATGGCCGCGTCGGAATACAACTCAAAACCGGTCACGAAATAGGGCTGCAACTCCGACGTGAAATCCACCTCGAAGTCAAGCACCATGCGCTGATCCTCCGACGCTTCGTCCCGCTCGTACCAGGCGATGGGAACGTCGGGCAACTCAGAGTGCTCGTCAAGGGACCGCATGTACACCGTGGCCGAGAGCAGAAACTCCAGGTCGTCCTCATCTCCGTCGGGCATCGCGTCGTCGGTAACCGCCAGGTACAGGCTGGTAAGTTTGACCGAATACAACTCCCCCGACTTGAGTTTCCGCTTCACCTTGTAAGGCTTAATGATCGCGCCATAGGTCTTGACCCCCGCCCGGTGGAGCAACTCATCACCCTCGACGGTCATCACTTTGGACGTCTTCTCGATGGGCACATCGACATCAACGCACGAGCAGATGAACACCGGCAACACAACCATCAGGGCCAACACCCGACCTTTCATCCCATCACCTCCCACCAACCCTAGAAGCATGTTTCGTGCCATCCATATAAAGTATAACAATCCGACCGTTTGAAATGGGTCATTATCTTGGGAGGTCCGTCCTTTTCCTTGCTCCCGAAGGTGACCGTGGCCTAGAATCAGGAAGAAGAGACACGCTGAGACACCAGAGGTACAACAATGTATTTTTACCCCTTCCGAACAGTACTAGCCGTGGCCTCGATGCTGGTCATTCTGACTGGCTGCGGCACCAGCGAGCCCACCAACATCACACCCTCCCTCGACCAGAGCGGGAATACCGATGTCGCGTTCTCCGACGCGCCGGAGGTGGCGCCCGGCGATCTGCTGGCCGACTGGCAGTGGGAGATCCCCGACCTGGAAGTGCTGTTCGACGCCGCGCCCGTGTGTGAGGCAGGGGAAGGGTGCTTCATGGACCCGTGCGAAGACGCCGGCGACTGCCAGTCCGGCGTTTGCGTGGAGCACATGGGCGACCCGGTGTGCACCATCACCTGCATCGAAGAGTGTCCCGACGGCTGGCTGTGCCAGCAGGTGGGGAGCGGCCCCGACGTGGCCTGGGCGTGTATCTCACCCTTTACCCACCTGTGCCGCCCATGCCACACCAGCGCAGACTGCAAACTGGAAGCCGGCGTGGAAGATGTGTGCGTGGAATACGGCGGGGGTGAAAAATACTGTGGTGCGGACTGCTCCGAAGACGGGGTCTGTCCCACCGGTTTCTCGTGCATTGACGCGGTCACCGCCGAGGGCGGAGAGGTGCAGCAGTGCGTGCTCGATGAAGGGGACTGCCCGTGCGCAGAGAAATCGAAGAAGCTGGGGCTTACGACCTACTGCCATGTAGAGAATGAATGGGGTAAGTGCGACGGGATAAGAGCGTGCGGTGAAGATGGTCTGTCACCATGCGACGCCGGCACCCCTTCCGAGGAAGTATGTAACGGCGAAGACGACGATTGCGACGGTGAAGTCGACAACGTCTCCTGCGCGGATGAAAACCAGTGCACCGAAGACTATTGCGACCCCGACGCCGGCTGCGTCAACGCCCCCCTCACCGACATCGAGTGCGACGACGACAACGCGTGCACCGCGGAGGACGAGTGCGTGGGCGGCGTCTGTGAGTCTGTCCCGGTTGTTTGCGACGACGACAACCCCTGCACCGACGACTCCTGCGACCCGGAAACCGGCTGCATCAACGCGCCCAACAACGACCCCTGCGACGACGAAGATCCCTGCACCGTAAACGACACGTGCAAAGAGACTGAATGCGTCGGATTCTCCGTCCCCTGCGACTGCCAGGCAGACGAAGACTGCGAGCCGCTGGAAGACGGCGATATCTGCAACGGAACCTTGTTCTGCGACTTCACTGCCTTCCCCCAGAAGTGCACCGTGGCGCCGGACACGATAATCAACTGCCCCGGTCCGGAAGGGATCGGCGCCGAGTGCCTCCAGCCTTCCTGCCACCCGCTTACCGGCGACTGCTCCTTCGTACCCGACCTTGAAGGGGCGGCGTGCAACGACGGCAGCGCCTGCACCGGCGGCGAAACCTGCCAGGCAGGCTCATGTACCGGCGGCGTTGCCCCCAACTGCAACGACGGCAACCTGTGCACCGACGACGCGTGCGACCCCCTCACCGGCTGCGTGCACACCAACAACACCAATCCCTGCAACGACTGGGATGCATGCACCACCGGAGATGTTTGCTCGGCTGGGGCCTGCGCAGGCCCCGGCGTACTCAACTGCGACGACGGCAACCCCTGTACCGATGACGCGTGCGACCCGGGGACCGGCTGCACCCACGCGGCCAACACAATACCCTGCAATGACGGCAATCCCTGCACCACCGGCGACACCTGCGCCAACAGCTCGTGCCTGGGAGAAGGAGACCTCGACTGTAATGACGGCAATCCCTGCACCAACGACTCCTGCAGCCCGCTGACAGGCTGCAGCCATGCCCCCAACACCATCCCCTGCAACGACGGCAATGCCTGTACCACCGGAGACGTCTGCGCCGACTCGGCATGCGCCGGCCCCGGGGTGCTCAATTGCGACGACGGCAAGGTGTGCACCGACGACTGGTGCGAAGCGGACTCCGGCTGCCAGCACGAAAACAACGCGGACCCGTGTGACGATTTTAACTCCTGCACAACGGGTGATCAGTGTTCCGGCGGGCTGTGCTCAGGCGCAGGCTCGCTCGAATGCGACGACCATAACCCGTGTACCAAGGACATCTGCCTCCCCGAAGGCGGGTGCGGACACGAGAACATCGCGGCGGCCTGCGACGATGAAGACCCATGCACGCTCAACGACTACTGCGACGACGGCCAGTGCATCCCCGGAGCGGCCCCCGACTGCAACGACCAGAACCCGTGCACCGATGATTCCTGCGTGGACGGTCTGTGCGTCAACGAGGCCAACGAGGCGGAATGCGACGACGGCAATGCCTGCACGGTAGGCGACGGTTGTTCGGAAGGAAACTGCGTCAACGAAGGCCCTCCCGATTGCGACGACAACAACGGCTGCACCACCGACTGGTGTGAGCCGCTGACCGGCTGCACCTATGCGGACAACAACGCCCCGTGCAATGACGGGGATGCGTGCACCACCGGCGACATTTGCGGCGGCGGGGCGTGCGCGGGCGCCGGTGAACTACCGTGTAACGACGGCAACCCCTGCACCGACGACGGTTGCAACTCAGACACCGGCTGCACCTTCGTCGCCAACGACGACGAGTGCGACGACAACAACGCCTGCACAACCGTCGACCTGTGCCAAAACAACGCCTGCATCGGGTCCACTCCGCCCGAATGCAACGACGACAACCCCTGTACCTCCGACTGGTGCGACCCCGGCCAGGGGTGTGTGAACCAGCACAACACCCTTCCTTGCAACGACGGCGACGCCTGCACCACCGGCGACGTGTGCGCGGATGGCGTATGCGCAGGACCGGGCGAACTGCCGTGCAACGACGGCAAGCTCTGCACCGATGACTCCTGCGACCCCGACGCCGGCTGCATCAACACCGCCAACGACCTTCCCTGCGATGACGGCAATGCCTGCACCGATGGCGATGGCTGTGCAGGGGGTGCATGTGTCGGCGGTCCCGACCTCGATTGTGACGACGTCAACCCGTGCACCACCGACCTGTGCCTGTGGAACTCCGGCTGCGTCCACTACGACGTGGCTTCGGGCGCGGTCGCGGGCGTATGCAGCGTGTGCGATGGGGCCGGGGGCCAGATGGTGCCTTCCGATGACGCCCAGTGCGAGGTCCTCGACTGCTCCGGATGGTTCGTTTCCACGGGCGAAGCCGGGGCAACGACCACCGAGACCTGCTACAGCAAGCAGAATATTGCGTCCAACCGGTGCGAAGGCCTGGGCGATTGTGTGGACGCCAACAGCGACGATTGCGATGCCCAGGCCAACGGCGCATCCCAGTACGAATGTGCGACCTGTGAACACATCTCCGACGGAGGCTGCACGGGGACAGACCTCGGGCAGTGCACCCCTTACGGCGACGGCACCGATACCGGCACCTGCAAGGAGTGCGACGGCTCCGGAGGGGAGCAGATGCCTGCTGATGATAATGCGTGCGGCACCATCGACTGCGACGGCAAGAATCTCTACTTCACAGACGGTGCTGCATCCGCCACGGGCACCAACTACTGCAAGTACAGGGACTACGCGGACCTCGACGCGAATCGCTGCAAGACCTTGGGCTCGTGCAAGACGGCCAACTCCGCGGACTGCACCGCGTATGCAGACTCCACGGTGGCCACGTGCGGCACCTGTAATTATGCTCAAGGCGCCTGCTCAAGTTGCACCAAATACGCCAACGAAACCTCGTGCGGCAGCAACAAGTGGTGCGAAAACGGGTCGTGCGTTGATTCCGCCAAGAAGTCGTGCAAGGGGTGGAAGGACGCGGGCTACAACGCCAGCGGGACCTACAAGATCAATCCGGGCGGATCGCCTTTCGATGTTTATTGCGACATGACCACGCAAGGGGGCGGCTGGACCAAGGTCAACGGCATGAGCGCGGGCGACATCAACAGCATCATGGGCAGCAGCGCCCGGGAGATGGTCAAATGCAGCGACGGGGGCAGCGCCCATCTCATCTCCCCGTCGTTCAATTCAACGTGGAGTTGGAGCAGCAAGAAGGCGGTGTCGGGCACCTGGATCGTCAACGGCTCCAACAAGTCGTGCGGCGCCGCAGGCGAGTTCAACGCAGCCGGCTACGGCTGGGGCTTCGGCTGCTCCAACGGCGGCGGGTACAACCACAAGTTCTACCCGGGCATGTGCGATAACTGCGGCTTCCCCTGCAACTGCGGAATCCCCAAGGGCCACACCATGGCCTCGTTCTCTGTGTGCGGCACGCACAATTATACTGATTACCGGATCTTCGTGCGGGAAAACTAACTCCCGCACCCTCCGAATTGTCATCCTGAGCGACGAACAAAGTTCGGAGTCGAAGGACCTCCCCCATGTCAGGATGCTGTCGACAGAAACGGTCGGCCATGGCCGACAATTGCGACGAGAGTTTCCGAGTCATCATGGGGTCCTTCCACCTCCTCTGGCAGGGCCGTTCCAAGTGCGAGGATAGGTGCGTCGGAGGTGTCAGGATGACAATGTTGAAGGCGAAACGGCAACGGCAACGGACTTAGTTAAGCGCCTCTTTCACAGCGGCGCTAAGTTCCTTTACCGGACGTTCGACGCCGTAGGTGCGGCACATGCTCTGCAGGTGGGCCCACTCGGCGGCTAGCTTGTTGCGGGTGCGGGTTAGACCTCTGACACCGGGGCTGAAGGTGGTGACTTCTCTGATGCGTTCCACAAGGCAGGACACAATCTTCTGCTGCACTACGATTGCATCTCCTGCGAACTTCTCACCCGCCCTTCCCAAACCGGACCGGTAGGCTACGAGGTGCTCGGCCACCTGCTCCTGGTCCGAGTCGTCCCCTTCCAACAACGGCAGCGCCTGCATGTAGTGCTCCCGGCACCCGCCCGGGTCGCCCGTGGCTGCGCACGCCGCGGCACGCACCAGCAGCAACATGCCCTGCTGGTACTGTTCGGGCAGCACCTTGGCATCGAACTCAACCAGCCACTGCTGCACCTCTTCGAGTTGACCTTCCGGACCGGGGCCGCAGGAAATACCGCGGGCGACGCACTCCGACAACGCGCGCACCGCGTTGGTCAAAGCCCGGGCGTACTCCACCTGCCGCACCGCCCGCTTACTGTCGTCGGCCCGGGCCAGCCGCTCCTTGCGGGATCTGAGCGCAGGCATGGCAAGCTCCACCGCGCGGCCGAATCGCCCGGTACGGCTGTACAGGTCGGACAACTGGCTGCGCACCCGGTCGAGGTAGATCTCCCGCAATCCGCCGTCCCGCATCGAGTACAGCTTCTCGGCACGCTTCAGATAGGTCTCCGCCTCTGCCAGGTCTTCCTCGTTTCCCCAATCACAAAGAAGGAGGGAGAGGTTAAAATAGATGGGGGCGGTGACCCGGTCGTACACCCCGTCGTAGTAGTCGTCCTTCTTGTCCAAAGCCAACGCCAGCGCTTCCCTCAATCTTGTCTCCGCCTCGGAGTAGCGGTGCATCAATTTCAGCGCGCTGGCGATGTTCACCCGGGAGCGGATGTTCCACAAGATCACGTCGCTGTCTTCCTCCAGGTCTTTCAACTCCACGATCGCGTTCTGGGACCAGGAAAGCGCTCGTTGCAGATACTGCCTCCGCTCTTGCGGTGAGTTAAACTCCTTGCGGAACACCCGGTAGTAGTATGACTTGCCCAAGCGAAAGAACAGCTCGGCTAATTCACGGCTGGGCCGCTCCGGATAGTTTTCCAGAAGCTCCACGGCCCGCTGATCCATGACGACAAAATCGCCCCGGCGGCAGTATGATGCAAAACGGGCCAGGTGGAGCAGAGGCTTGACCTGCCGTTCACTATCCGTGCAGTCCGCTCCTCCCTCGACAAACAGAGTTTCCGGCGCCACCGCGCCGCACTCTTCGGAGTGGGTCTTCACCCGCTCCTCCAGACGTTTGAGCATCGCAAGGTCCAGGCCGCAAGTGTCATGGGGGGTGAATAGACCGCCCACGATGCTACGGCTGCGCTCCCACTCCTCCAGCGAATCCGCCACACTACCCGCGGCAGCCACCCTTCCCCCGAAGTAGTCCACCACCAGACCGCCGCCCAAAAACCTCAGCAGCAGCCAGGCCACCAGCACCCCAACCGCGGCCCCGCCCCCAAGCGCTGCGCGCCTGCGCCAGCGGGAAGCGCGCACTGTGCCATCCGCCATGGGCTGGGTAGGCTCCTCTGGCCCCGCGACTGCCACCTGAGTGGTCATGAGCGCGGCGAAGTCAGCGGTTTTTACCCGCCTGCCCGGACCGGTGGTCTGCTTGTCTTCACCAATGGACCACATCTGCTCGGTGCCGTCCAAGGGGATGGCGTCCAGCAGTTCGATTACCCTCTCTGCCGTCTGGGGCCGGTCGTCGGGGCGCTTCTCCAGACACGAGTAGACCAGGTCGAGAAGCGCGGCCGGGGCCTGGACCTTGGGCGCCACTTCATCCATCAGCGGTGGCGGCTCCTTCATGTGTGAAACCAACACCTTCACCGGGGAGTCCCCGTCGAAAGGGGGCCTTCCCGCCAGCAGCGCGAACATGATCGCACCTAAGGTGTAGATGTCGGTGCGGTGGTCCACCGTCTCCCCCGCAGCCTGTTCGGGGGACATGAACGCCGGAGTGCCGGGAACCAGGCCGGGTGAGGTAATAGACGCGATGTCTGCGCCTTCGAGGATTTTGGCGATGCCGAAATCCACCACTTTGATGAAATCCTCTTCGCCATGCATGCTGGTGAGGAAGATATTGTCCGGCTTCAAGTCCCGGTGAACGATGCCGTGAGAGTGGGCCTCAGCCAACGACCGGGCCACCTGCCGGGCGATACGAATCACCCGCTTGGCCTCCAGTGAGACCCCCTCTTCCTGCAGACTGCCCAGGGTCGCGCCGGTGAGCAACTCCATGACGATGAAACACTCCCCATCCTTGGACTCACCGTAATCGTGCACCGTCACAGTGTTGGGGTGCTGCAACCGGCTCAGCGCGTCCACCTCCCGCCGGAACCGGGCGATCCAGACATCCCGGGACTCCAGGTCGGTGCAGATGTCGGGCCTGAGAATCTTGACCGCCACTTCCCTTTCCATGGAGAGTTGCGTCGCACGGTAGACATGCCCCATGCCACCCACGCCGATGATACTGGCCAGCCGGTAACGACCGGCGAGAACCCGGTCCACAATGGTGGAATTCCCGCCCGTATTGTCGCCGCTACCGCCCACCATGGATCCTTCCCCGCACACGTTCCGGGGCTAAGCCTAACTGAACCTATGAGGAAGGGCAAGGGTGCGTCGCCGGGCGCCGCAACCTTGATCTTCTCGATCTCCAAATCCGAACAAAGGCCCCGAAGGGCACACAAGCTAATAGCCCACGCCGTTAGCCGTGGGATCGTTGCGGATGTGCCGGCTCGAAGCCTCCAGAAAACCCGGGCACCCGCCCGGCCTCCCTCCGACGACGGCACATCTCCACCCACGGCTTACGGCGTGGGCTATTTAATCTCGGGCCTGGCGGCGCTGTTTGGATTCTGGGTATCTACGGATGGAGAGGCTACGGCAAGAACAACCGCCAGTCGTCGAGACTGCCGACGTCACCCGGGACGAGGTCGGTTACAGTCAGCGTCCATTGTCCGCTGGCCCACATGTAGTCGAACAGGTCCATGTCGCCCCCTCCATCGGGCAGTTCGGCAATGCCGTAGACCCTGTAGACGTCGTCCGACATCCCGCCCGACTGGTCATGAAGGGTCAGGAGCTTGGCCCCGTTAGTCACCGTAACGACCAGGTCCGAGCTGTACCCGTGCGTGATCATCACCTTTACGTAGAGGTTCCAGACGAAGGCGTAGTCCCACACCACGATGCCGCTGGACAAGCCGGAAGGGTCTGCATCGGGAATCGCCAGGGGGAACGAGTCCTGGGAGACAAACACGTTGCCCGGGATAGGAGCGCACAGACCGAGGTCGACGTCGCAATAATCATTCAGCCCACAGTCGTCGTGCCCCTCGCACGGGCCCAGGCAGTTGTCCGGCATGTCGTTTATGCACTCACCGGTCCACAGGTCGCAAGTGTCGACTGTACAGACCTTGCCGTCGTCGCAGTCCTTGGCCTGGTTGATGCAGTCCATCGGTTCCTCGCACCAATCGGTAGTGCAGGCATTGTAGTCGTCACAGTCCTTCAGCTTGTATTCGCAGTAACCTTCGTCAGTACACCAACCGTCCGCGCATCCAGAAGCACTGGCCTGGCACGTCGCGTCTGACGAGCAACCACCTCCAAAGGGGAAATACAAACTCCACTGGAGGAGTTTCCCGCCGTGCAACCCCATCACGTCGGTCACGGTCAGCGTCCAGTCGCCGTTGATTGACATGCCGTCGTACGCATCAAGCTCAAAGACGCTGCCGGACCATGTGTCCACGCCCTTGTCGTAGGTCAGGAAGATGCCGTCTCCCTTCAAGCCCGGCTGGACCTGCTCCAGGGTCACCGTCATCCCGGCATGACTCAAAATGACTCGGAGGTCTCCGGGGTAGGTGTGCGCAACTCGCACCTGGACATAGACGTCCTGGATGAGGTTTGTCCCCGGTATGTTGATGGTGCTTGCGTAAACACCCGGCCCGGCAGCCGGAATGACGATGGGCGTATCGGTGGAGTCGAAGCGGTACCCCGGGATGTCGACGCAGATGCCGTTGGACAAGACGCACGCCTCCTTTTCCGGACAATCGAGGTCGTCCTCACACACGATGCAGTCGGGATACATGTCGTGTTCGCAGGCGCCGTCCTGGCACTGGTCCAGAGTGCAAATCACACCGTCGTCGCACTCCTCGTCCACGGCACACCCCGGATACCCATCCTCGAAAAAGTCGAGATATCTTAACACCAACAGATCCACGGTGCCTTGGCCCATCTCTACCAGCGCGGCTAGGGGCAGCGAGGCCGCGATGGTGCGGTAGCCGAGGTCGCCGTCTTCGTAGGAAATGGCGAGGTCTGTCCCCGTGAACCAGTCGTCGCTCAACAACGGGAACGCACCGCCGTTGAGCTTCGGAGCCAACTCATCGATGAACGCGTTGACCGGAGGCCAGAGGGCGACGTTGAAGTTGCTACCGTAACAGAAATGCTTTCCGTCCACGGGGCCGGGGTAGGTCTGTCCCCCGTCCGAGAGTCCTTTGACCTGGAAGTAATGATGCACATCCGTCCACGGGTCATACGCCCAGGTGTCGCCCCCTTCTATGTACAACCTTCCGCCCCCGTCGAGATAGTCGGCCAGCATCTGTCCCTCGGTTTGGGTGAGGACATGATTCTGGCCGTAGACGCCGAGGATTACGAACAAGCCCTCCACCTCGCTCAGGCTCTCCAGCAGTGCGAGGTTGGTGAGGACCTTGATCTCTTCTCCACTGGCTGACAGCGCCTGGTAGACGGGCCCCAGAACCTCGGGGGCGACTTCCGGCGGGGCCCAGACCACGTAAGCGCCGGTCACATCCGGGACGACGGTAAGCGGAATAGTCACATCCTTATGCAGGCAGCCGTCGGAAACCCGCACCACGATTTCGTACTCACCCGCGTCGTCGGAGGATTGGGGTTCCACCACAAGCTCCACACTCCAGCTCCCGTCGGCCCAGTTCTTCAGCGGCGCCTGCAAAGAAGCGAAAACCGGCGCATTCACCAGGATGAACTCCAGGTCGTCGCCGTCTCCGTCGCTAGCAAGAAGTTCTTCTACCCACACTGTGTCCCAGGACCCTGCGAGACTGACGGGTGAGAAATCCCACGCCGGAGGGACGCCGGGACACACCTTCACGTTGTCGAGGTCGAAGTGGTTGAGGTTGAAGGAGTCAGTAGCCGTGACCCTGAAGCCGATGTAGGTCCAGTTGGCCAGCAGGTCGGAAGACACGACGTGGTGCACCGTCGCTGCGGGCAGGCTGGACTCCGCCAGCTCCGACCATACGGTCAGGAACAGGTCGGTGAAGGTAAGCTCGTTATCTTCATCCAGGTCGTAGATCACCACCAACCCCAGTTCCACCGCTCCTTCGAAGTGGCTGTAGTACCGGTCGAACTGCACTGTGATGTTGGAGAGCCCCTCGGTGTCAAAGGGCGGCGTTACGAGATAAGACTCGAAGGGAGCATTGATCTCAGGCGTCCAATCGAACCGCAAGTGGTTATCCGCACCCAGCGGTCCCAGGGAGGTGCACTTCCAGTTGGCGGCAGTGTCGGCCCAGAAGTCGATGATTTGCCAGTTCAAGCTCTCGAGAGTGGCGCACAAGTTGAAGTTTTGGGTGTAGGGCAGGGAGTATGGGCACGTGCCGGACCAAGCGTACTCGCAGAGGAACGTGTCCGGATTGCAGACCGGTACGTCGCACTCTGCGCCGGATGGCGGGCAGTCGCTGTCGGTGAGGCAGCAGGTATCGGGAAGGTCGCAACTTGGCGGCGCTTCGTCGGGGCCGAGATTGTAGCAGTAGCAGCCGATACACATGTCGCACGTACATGGATTGCCGTCATCGCACCACCACCACGGAGGGTTGTCGCAGCCATCCAGACAGTCATACTCGCACTTGTAGTTCACGCACTTATCGCTCGTGTTGGCGTCATCATCGTAGCAATCGGTTGCGCTGTTGCAGCAATAGTCTTGCGCCAGATCTGCTGTGTGTTCGCACGTCGTCGTGGACAGGTCGCAAGTGTCGATGGTGCATTCGTTGTTGTCGTCGCATTGCCAGTTCGACCAACAGTCGCAGTACGGCTCCGCTGCAAAATCCTTGACGTGCATGCATACGAAGTTGACACAGGTGTCGATGGTGCACCAATCGCCGTCGTCCCACATCCCGCCCAGCCCGCAGTCCGCACTGGAGGAGCAGCAGTTCACTATGATCTCGAATTCGCACTGGTGGGTGTCGAGGTTGCAGTGGTCGGTGGTACATGGATTATCGTCTGTGAGAGGCGCGACGGAGCAATCCGCATCCTGGCTGCAGCAGCCGTTGATCAGGTAGTAGTCACACACGCCATCGTCGCATGTGCCCACGGTGCAAGGGTTGTTGTCGTCGCACATGACCCCCAACTCGGGATTGCACAGATCCGGGTTCTGGTTGTTGTCGCATTGATGATCTACGCACAGGTCGATGGTGTACGAATTGTCATCGTCGCACTGGGCATGCGTCCAGCAGCAGGCCGGCTCCTGGTCCGGGACCAGGGACACCACACACGCGTTGACCTGGAGGTCGCAGAATTCCGTGGTGCAGTCGAATCCATCGACGCATTCGTCGTCCGCGACGCAGCAATCGGTGAATTCCAGGTCGGCTGGGTTCTGACATTTATGGTTGATGCACAGGTCCAGGCTGCAGGGATAGTCGTCGTCGCAATCGGTTTCGTCGTTGCAGCAGCCCGGGATCTCTTCGTACAGGCAGGTTCCGGAGTCGCCATCGCCGAGAACGCACACATCCGTCGTGCAGGTTATCCCGTCGTGACAATCGTCGTCCTCGACACAGCAGCCCGGAATAAGCAGGTGCATGCAGTAGGTCTCAACACACTCGGTTTCGGTGCAGGGGTCGTCGTCCGGAAGACAGTCCCACGGGTCACCATCGCACGGACCGGGCAGAGGCAGGACGTGCATGCACTGATTGTTCTGGCAGTAGTCGATAGTGGTCGGCAGCCCGTCGTCCCACGGCCCCCCGGGGCCACACGCCGCGTGGGTCCAGCAGCAGTTGGGGGTGTCGTTCTTCACGAAGACACACAGTTCATCGACGCATGAGTCGTCGGTGCAGACGTTGGAGTCGTCGCAGTCTGCGTCCTCGGTACAGAACAAAGGGTCCAACGCTTGATGCGTTTGCTCGAACGACGGGCTTTCGCCACAGGCGAAGGAGAGGCAGAAAGCAAGGCAGACTACACCGAGGTGTCGGTACATATGCGGTCTCCTGCAGGGCCTTCGTATTTCAGTGTACAAAACACTGAACAGCAGAACAAGGGCGCCTCAGCCCTTCCGGCCTCAGACACCCAAATCCGAACAAAGGCCCCGAAGGGCACACAAGCTAATAGGCTTAATGGAGGCGCGTCCCCCTTGGTGGTGATAATATGTGCGGGTCATT